>JAATFX010000147.1 GCA_015654925.1 Enterobacterales bacterium
CACATCATCCGGGCTGGCGGCTTCCTGCTGGCGGCTGGAGGCCTGCTTTACGCTGACATACAGCGTTTGGCCGTCGGGCGACAGGGCCAGGCTATTCGGGTGCACCGGGGTAGCGATGGTGCGCAGCACGTTATAGGTCTTGGCGTCGATCACGCTTACCTGTCCCGCCTGGCGGTGGGTCACATATACTTCGTTGCGCGCCGGGTTAAACAGCACCGCCAGCGATGCCGGCACGTCGATTTTCGCCAGGATATTACCGTTGCGGGTATCGGCCACCAGCACCTGCGGCTGTTTGGAATCGGTGATAAACGCGCGCTGCGTCGCCGGGTCCAGGCTGAGGTTGAGGAAAAAGTGTTCCGTCGCGGTTTCATCGAGCTTCTTACGCAGCACCACTTTGTTGGTGACGGTGTCGATGGACAGCAGTTCATTGTCGGCATTGGTCACGTACAGGCGTTTCGCCGCCGCGTCCAGCGCCAGCCCGGTGCCCATCTTGCCGATATCGGCCAGTGTGGCGCGCAGGGTCAGGGTAGCGCCGTCCACCACCCATATCACGCTGGCCTCGCCCAGTCCGGCGATATAAACGGTATTGGTCTCCTGGTCCACCACCAGCTCACGCGGCGCCAGCGGTTTGACTGTTTCTGAGCGCTGGAGCCCATCCAGCACCAGCCGGCCTTTTACCGCGCCGGTTTTGGCATCGATGGCGGTGACGGCGCCGTCAACGGTGTTGCCGAAGTATAAAGTATCGGTCTTGGCATTGATGGCGGCGCCGAAGGGTTTGATATCGTTGTGGATAATCTGGGTGATATCAAGCGTGGCCGGGTCGAGGCGATACACCACCCCGCCTTTGTCCAGCTTGCGGCTTTGCGAAGTTGCCAGGTAGAGCGCGTTGCCTTGCGTGCTGTACGCCATCTCGTAAGCGCCTTTGCCGATAGGTTTGCGCAGCGGCTCCTGTGCCGCCCACGCACCCTGGGCCAGGGTAAACAATAGCGCGCCAACCAGCAGCAGCGGATACGCCGCGCGTGGTCCCGGTCGTATGCCGGAGGTCGTTATCACGTCCATAATATCTCCATTTCAATGAATTGATGTTGCCGCCGGACCAGCGCCAGGCAGCCAAAGTGGTTTCACATTGAATAAATACGCAGCCAGAGCCGGGACGTCATGGCGTGCCGGTATTTTTATTTGAGAATAATAATCATTATTTTTTGGAAAGGGGAGCAATTTGTTGCGCCGAGGCCGGATCGGCCGCCGCGTTGCCTCCCCTATTTAACCTGTGATGAAACCCACAGAAATTATCCCTTGCGTTCACTATGATTGTTCTATCAGATGATATTCAGTTCTACCAGACAGAACAAGGACGGTATAATGGCGCGAGCAGACGGTACCAATCCCCAGCCATTGGGCGTGACCTCCAGCGGGGTCGATGTGATCGATCGGGCGATGGCGCTGCTGTTCGCCTTTAAACCAGAAGATCGGTCGTTAACCCTGACCGAACTCGCCAAGCGCAGCGGCCTGTATAAAAGCACGGTGCTCAGGCTGGCGTCGGCGCTCTGCCATCACCGGATGATGATCCGCCTGGAGGATGGCCGCTACAGCCTCGGCTCCGCCACCTTCAGCTTGGGGAATCATTACTTATCCAACCTGAATCTCAGCGATGTGCTGCTGCCGTTAATGCGTGAGCTCAACGAACAGCTTGGCGAAACCGTCTCTTTCCATATCCGGGAAGGGGATCACCGTTTATGCCTGTTTCGTATCAATTCGCAATTTGCCGTGCGCGTTAACGTGCAGCAAGGCGATGTGCAATCGCTGGAGCGCGGCGCCGGCGGCAGGATACTGCTGGCCTTCTCCGGGGAGCCCGGCGACATCTACGCGCAGGTGCGCCGTACCTATACCTACGCGTCACATGGCGAGCGCGACGAGGAAACCGCCGGCATTTCCGCCCCGGTATTCGGACCCGGCCAGCGGCTTATCGGCGCGCTGGGCATCGTGGCGCCGATAAGCCGGCTGGACCTGGCGCTGATGGCGCAGTATCGCCCCGTCCTGCTGGATATCGCCGCCCGCGCGACGGAACGGCTGGGGGGCAGCGGCGCGCCGCTGTTGGCGGCAAAAGAAATGATTTAACCGGCGCTTCATCGTTTGGAGTTCGGCGCAAAACGAATCCCATGCCGTCGATAAGTGAAACCACAGCGAAAATTTTCTTCAAACCCCGCGTCGCGAAATTACGCGCCGGCGCAGCGCTTGAAGGCATCAAGAGGATATTATGATGTTTCAATGGTTCACATCGCTTAACAAAGTCGAAAAACGCACCTTCTGGGCCTGTTTCAGCGGCTGGGGCCTGGACGCCATGGACACCCAGATGTATGCCCTGTCCATCCCGACCCTGATCGCCCTGTGGGGCATGACCAAAGGCCAGGCGGGAATCCTGGGCACCACCGTGCTTATCATGGCGGCGCTGGGCGGCTGGATTGCAGGTATCCTGTCGGACCGCTATGGCCGGGTGCGGATATTGCAGATAACCATTGCCTGGTTTTCCCTGTTTACGTTCCTGTCGGCGTTTACCGACTCGTTTTGGCAATTGATGATTACCCGCGGCCTGCAGGGCATCGGTTTTGGCGGCGAGTGGGCGGTCGGGGCGGTGCTTATCAGCGAGACCATCAATGCCCGGGTGCGCGGGCGCGTCGTCGGCGCGCTGCAGGCCGGCTGGGCGATTGGCTACGGCATTACCGTCATCATCTCGACCATCATCTTTAATTATTTTCCCGCCGATACCGCCTGGCGCGTCCTGTTTGCCCTGGGGCTGCTGCCGGCGCTGCTGGTCCTGTGGATTCGCAGGAATATCCAGGAAGCGCCGCTGTATAAAAAAGAACATGCCGACGTCCAGGATCGCTCCCACAGCATTTGGGAGGTGTTCTCCTTCCCTTACCGCGCCACTACCCTCAAGGCTATCCTGTTGACCTTTGGCATCTACGGCGGTAATTACGTCATGATCACCTGGCTGCCGGCCTACCTGAAACTGGTGCTGCATCTGTCGATTAACAACGTCGGCGGTTATCTGGCCATCAATATCCTCGGGTCGTTCGCCGGCGCCTTCCTTAACGGCTGGATGGCCGACGCGCTGGGCCGGCGGAAAACTTTTATGATTATCGCCTGTTGCCAGGCGCTGGCGGTGGGCATCTATACGCTGGCGCCTATTAACCTGACGGTGACGCTGCTGCTGGGATTTGTGCTCGGCACGCTGCAATCCGGCACCGCGGCGGGCACCGGCGCCTTTATCGCCGAACTGTTCCCTACCCGGGTGCGCGGTTCGGCGCAGGGCCTGTGCGGTAACGCCGGCCGGGCACTGGGGGCGGTGATGCCGACCATGGTGGGTTTACTGAGCATTAATATGGATTTGGGACCAGCTATGGGGATTTGCGCCTGCGCGTCTTACGTAATTGTGGTGCTTGCCGCCATGATGCTCCCGGAAACCCGGGGACGCGATCTGGGCCATATTGTAATGGATGAAAATCGACCCGCCGAGGGGGCAAAAATTCAATGATTATCGATATCCACGGGCACTACACCACCGCGCCGGACGCCCTTGAGGACTGGCGCAAGCGGCAGGTGGCCGCCCTGTCCGACCCCGGCGCCAGCATCGGCGCCGCCGATCTGCGCATCACCGATGGGGAAATCAGGGAAAGCATCGAGCAGAATCAACTGCGAAAAATGCGCGAGCGCGGCATCGACGTCACCATTTTTTCGCCGCGCGCCAGCTTTATGGCCCATCATATCGGCGATGCGGCCACCAGCGCGGCCTGGGCCGGCGTCTGTAATGAATTATGTTATCGGGTAACGGAACTGTACCCGGTCTCGTTCGCCGGCGCCGCCATGCTGCCTCAGTCGCCGGGCGCCGACACCCGCTCATGCCTCGCGGAAATGGAGCGCTGCGTCAGGGACTATGGTTTCGTCGCCATCAATCTTAATCCGGACCCCTCGGGGGGCCACTGGACGTCGCCGCCCTTGTCCGACCGGTACTGGTATCCGATTTATGAAAAAATGCAGGAATATGATATCCCGGCGATGATTCATGTCAGCACCAGTTGCAACCCCGCGTTTCATACCACCGGCGCCCATTACCTGAATGCCGACACCACGGCGTTTATGCAATACCTGGCCTCGGATCTGTTTACCGATTTCCCCCGGCTGCGCTTTATTATCCCCCACGGGGGCGGCGCCGTGCCGTACCACTGGGGCCGCTTTCGCGGACTGGCGCAGGCGATGGGCATCGACGATATCGAGGAAAAAATGCTGAACAATATTTTCTTCGATACCTGCGTCTACCATCAACCGGGCATCGACCTGCTCACCGGCGTTATCCCAATCAGGAATGTGCTGTTCGCCTCGGAAATGATCGGCGCGGTACGGGGTATCGATCCGCAGACCGGGTTCGCGTTTGACGATACCCGGCGTTATGTGGAATCCGCCAAGCTTGACGACGCGCAGCGGCAGCTTATTTTCGAGGGCAATGCGCGCCGCGTCTACCCTATTCTCGATCAACGACTTAAGGCCCAGGGCCGCTAAGGAGAGTTTATGCATACCCGAGTTAATGCATTAGGTATTGTCAAACGCAACATCGAGCGCACCGATTTGGCCCTGGTGAAACGGCTGGGGGATTATGGCGTCGCCACTGTGCATGAGGCCATGGGACGCACCGGCCTGATGCGCCCCAACATTCGCCCGGCCTTTGCCGGCGCCCGGCTATGCGGCAACGCGGTAACCGTCCTTGCCCAGCCCGGCGATAATCTGATGCTGCACGTGGCGGCCGAGCAGATCCGGCCAGGCGATATCGTGGTGGTGGCCTGTACCGTGGAAAACGGCGACGGCATGTTCGGCGAACTGCTGGCAACCTCCTACCGCGCCCGCGGCGCCGCCGGCCTGGTAAGCGAGGCGGGCGTGCGCGATGTCGGCGCCCTGCGCGACATGGGGTTCCCGGTATTTTCCCGTCTTATCAGCGCCAAAGGCACCGCCCGCGCCACGCTGGGCTCGGTAAATGTGCCGGTTATTTGCGCGGGCGCGCTGGTCAATCCAGGTGATGTGATTATCGCCGATGACGACGGCGTGGTGGTGGTGCCGCGTGATCTCGCCCAACAAACGGCCGACGCGGCGCAGCGGCGCGAAGATAACGAACAGGCCAAGCGCGAGCGCTTTGCCAACGGCGAACTGGGCCTGGATATGTATCATATGCGCGCCATGCTTGCACAGGCCGGGTTGAAGTATATTGATTAAGCCGGATAAGGATAGGGTAAACCGGCCTCATGTCGAGGCCGGGGAAACCATGGCTAAAAGAGGGGTTAGTGGATATGGCGCGCCAAAAACTGATAATTACGCTCAAGGTTATTGGTAGTATGGAAATAGATATCTTCCGCGTGATGAGCGCTCATCAATAAATTGTATTCAACATTATCGCCGCCAATAGCCTTTGCAAGGCGAGCGGCAAACTGCTGGCTTTGCAAGCGGGGAATAGTATCATCCAGATAGCCATGCTGGATCAGGAACGGTGGAGCATCGGCGGAAATATAGTTTTCCGGGTTGGTAGTATCAATGACGTTCTTATCGACGTTGGCGATCTGTTTTCTCATCAAAAAGGATTCGAATGAGTCTTCCGTGGAATGTTTTTGCCCGTCTATGCCTATTTCTTGCCATTGTTGATCCATCGTCAAAAAATTGATCGGCGGATACCAGGCGATCACCGCCTGTACGCGCGTTGAGACATCCGGATATCCCAGCTTAGGATCTTCCAGGGGTTTTACGTCGGCAGACACCCCGGCCAGCGCCACCAGATTGCCGCCTGCCGAACCGCCCATCAGGATGATATTATCCGGGTCGAAGTTATATTTTTTCGCATTGGCGCGGACAAACTTTATCGCGGCTTTCACATCGTTGATCTGTGCCGGCCACGGCGCTTCCGGGCTGAGACGATAGTTGATATTGGCCACGGCATAACCTTTCTGCAAGCCGTATAACGCAGGGACCAATTGGTTATCCATTTTATCACAACCAAAAAACGCGCCGCCATGTACATTAATGATCACTGGATATTTTATTTTCCATTGATCCGGGAGGTATATATCCATTTTCTCCGCAGGCGAAACATTGGCATAACTGACATCAAGATACTTATTTTTAATCCGGGTAATATCCGGCGTTTGACCGCAAGCATTCGCGCCTTGCGGTGGACCCATAATCTTTTTGCCCTGCCAATCCGGCGGCATCGGCACCTGCGCGGCATAGCCTGATGATATGCCTGCGATAAATGCGGCAACCAAGACGTACCCAACTTTTTTTTTCATTGTTATTTCGCTCCAATAGAGAGTATCCATTGTCGATTTTGCAGGTTAGAGCTACTCTAAGGTCAAGGGTTTGCACGGCTAATTCATATAAAACGATTGGAAAACCCGCACTTACCGGGTTCAGCTAACAAGCAGGTAGCACGATGCCGACATCGATTTATAGCATTCATGAGTTTGCACTTCTGAGCGGTATCTCCGCGTACAATTTACGTTATTTCGACCAGATTGGTTTATTGCCCGCCCAGCGCGACACCAATGGCTATCGGGTTTATCACCAGCGTCAAATAGCCTCGGCGCAACTGGTCGTCACGCTGCAAAATGCCAGGTTGTCCAATGCGCAGATCAAAACTCTGTTGCGGGATTACACTTCCCGGCATAGCGTGGCGATGCTTAAACAGGCTCAACAACAGCTCACTGCCTATATCCATACCTTGCAAACAGCCAAATCGTTCATTGCCGGTCAAATCGGCCAGTTGGAAAAAATTCATGACGTAGGCACGCGGCTGGATACGCCTTTCATCGAGGAAATTCAATCCGCGTTAGTCGGCGTTATCACTCTTGAAACATCCCATATCGACGATTTTTTTCAGCGGGTAATAGAATGCCGCGCCACCGCTAATTGGTATCTTCATCATCGTTATGGTTTTTTACTGGCGGAAGAAACCATCCAGCCCACGGGGTATCCATTAGCTAATTTTTATTGTACCGAACCCAATATTATTCGGCACCGCAGCCAATGGTTACCCGCCGGACGCTATATGAGCCAATATTGCACCGGCAGCTTGGAAAACAACGCTAAAGTAGCGTCTCTTGTAGAGCACGCCAGGAGAAACGGATATCGGCGCCAAGGCGACATTTTAATCGAGAACGTCAGTGGACCGGCAGTACAGACCAAAAAAAGCGATTTCCTTATTAAAATCATGGTGCCGATAACCTAAAACGAGCCGGTGGCGGAAAGACGGATGCCTGTCAACCTGATGATGATTCGCCGCTGCCTGACGAGTCACATAGGCGGCGGCGAATTGATTGTGAACTTACTTATGGTGCCAGTAAGCGACGGCGCGCACGAAAGTCCCATCACAACCGCGGCGCTGGGTGAAATAATCACCGAGCATTTTTACCGTCTCTCCTTCGCCGGTCAGCCAGATGAAATAGTCGTCAGCCGGCAGCGATATCTTATCCAAGGCGCCGATGAGCATGCCGAGATTATCGGTATGCATCTCTCCGCTGCCCATCCAGTTGACGTCGATGCCATCGAGGTCGTCCAGATAACCACGGCCGGTGGCTTCATCGGTATAGGCAAGCAGATGGAGTTGTTCAGCTTTAATCGCGGGCCTGCGGCGCTTGAATGCCGGGAGGCCGGTTTCATCACAAACGTAAAGCTGGAAATGATAATCAGCCGGTACGATTACCGACCCCCGGGGGCCGCCAATGACAAGATCTTGTCCCTGCCGCGCATGCTCGGCCCAGTCGCTGGCGATACCGCCTTCATGGATATAAAAATCCAGCGTCAGCGTGTTTTCGCCGTCACACTCCAGCGGCGTATAATCGCGCGCCAACGGACGTACCCCGTCTTTCCAGACGACGCCTTCCGGCGTTATTTCCGGCAGATTCAGCGCACCCGTGGTCGGATCGGGAAAGAAAAGTTTGATGTGATCGTCGAAACCGGGAGAGGTGAAACCCTCAAGATCCGAACCGACGAACTGAATGCGCCAGAAGCGCTCCGCCACGCGGGTTTTGTTGGCGACGGTGATATGCCGGAAACGTAATTCGTTACGCACGCGCTGTGGCTCGCGGCTAGGTTTATCGTCAGTCTTTTTTTTACCCAAAAGAAATCTCCTTGCTGCACCGCATTCGGCGCATGGCTAAGCCAATATAATGCCGCCATCCAGTGCGATGCGCTATTCGGTAATAATTCGTTTTTCAAAAAGAAGTAAGCAGCGATACGTTTTTTTTGTCTTCGCTTGGCTTATCATTGAAATGAACGGCGAATAATATCTATATTGACGGCGCAGCACAAGGCGAGAAAAAGCGCTCGACTGGCTGATGGACAACGATCGATGCGCTGAAAATATCATTTTTTATCGGTGGGGGCAGATTTGCGGCTACGTTGTGACATTGGCTTCGGCTGCCCCGCTCTTTATGAAAAATATTTCATTACATTCGCGATTATAATGCCGACACAACCCTGCCTATTCCTTTACCGGAATATTTTGCCTTTATCTTTAGCCAGTAATAGGTGACAAATATAAGCAGCAGTCCATATATGTAATGCCCCGTCCTCATAGGCTGATTTTGTCCGCGCCACGTTGCCAATCCGGCAACGTGGCGTAGCCGAAATCGGCGTATCAAATGAAAGTTGCGAATGATAGGCTCAAGGAAGCTAATCATAATAATGTCGAGGAAATCTATGAGCGTCATAAACCCTGAAGGCCTGAAAGCCCGAAGCTATTATAACCATATTAAATCAAGGCCCGGCACCCCGATATTTCCCACCGGTCAGGTGGCGTGGGATGAAAATGGCAATGTCGTGGGTATTGGCGATATGAAAAAACAGGTGGAACAAGTGTATGCCAATATCGACAAGTTACTTGCAGGATTGATGGTAGGCAGGGACGCCATTGTAAAAACCACAACCTATGTAACTAATCTCGATCTGGTTCATGAAATCCACCCGGTACGTGAACGGTTTTTTGCCGGTCTTGAGTTGCCAGCCAGTACGCTGTTCCAGATTTCAGCATTGGCTGAACCCGAATTGATGCTGGAGATTGAAGTTATTATCATGATGCCGCACTAAAGCGGCATTTCAAATTTCCGCTGGTTTTTCTTTACCACTTTAATTAACTAAAATCACAAACCTCTTCAAGAGACAATCTTGGCAGGCGGCCGAATAATTTTTCAGTATCGCCGTAGCCTAAATTTATCAACAGATTCGCGGTGAAGGTGGTGCCGGAGAAGAAAGCGTCGTCCAGCTTAGCCCGGTCAAAGCCGGACATTGGGCCGGTATCCAGTCCCATGCTACGTGCAGCCATGATGAGATAGGCCGCCTGCATTGAGCTGTTGCGCAAGGCGGTTTGCTCAGCTAACGCCGGGCTGGAGGTAAACCAGCTTCTGGCATCGGCGTGCGGGAACAGTTTGGGCAAGTGCTCATAAAACGCTTTGTCGTAAGCCACTATTACCGTGACCGGCGCGGTCATGGTTTTCTGCAGGTTGCCGGAGAATAAAGCAGGTTTGAGCGTCTCCTTGCCCGCCATCGTACGGACGAACACAAACCGGGCGGGGCTGCAATTGGCTGAAGTCGGCCCCATGCGCGTCAATGCGTACAGGGTGGCAAGCTGTTCGTCGCTCACCGGCTTCTCACGCCAGCCATTATGTGAGCGCGCTTGCAGAAACAGTGTATTCATCGCATCGTCAGAAAGCATGCTGACTCCTTTTTAAATGATGTTTGGCCGGGCGGCGTTAGGCGCCGCCAATTCACTTAGGTGATGGAAGCGACGGTCCATATACAGCAACGGTGTCGCATTGGCGCGAGGATGCAGCACTCCGGTCACCTCGCCCATGAAAATGCCGTGCGTGTGCCAGTCGACGATTTTCGCCAGGCGGCATTCGAAGCAAACCAGCGACTCGGCACAGACCGGGGCGCCATTTGCCGACATCGTCCAGTCGCCGGTCTGAAAACGCTCGGCGTGTCGTGAAGAACGGCTGAAAATGTCTACCAGCGAAACCGCCTCTTTTGTCAGTACATTCACGCAGAAACTCCCCGTCTCCCGGATCATCCCGAATATGGAGGCGCCACGGTTCACACAGATGAGCAATGTAGGGGGTTCCGCGCTGACCGAGGTGACCGCAGTGGCAATCATGCCGCCCGGTTCATGGTTACGGCGCGCGGTGATCAAACAGACGCCCGCAGCAAACATGCGCATCCCGGCGCGGTAGGCATCGGCAATCATTACGGCGTCCTCAGGCGCGGCGGGAATGGGTGTTGCGTTGGTTTTACGGGAACCGGTCATCTTCGAATCTCTATCTGTTATGGGCGTTTGCGGCCACAGGAATATTCAGCGTATTTTCAGCGAGGTAAGCGGCCTTCAATCGGGTGATGGGGATCGACCGGCCCCAGGCTTGATCCCTTGCCAGGCGAGACGAGTTGATCGCAAAACGCTTCATCTTCGGCGGACCATGGGTAATCCAATGCGGCAATACCGTCCTGCCACTGTTCGAAAGTGCGGGGTCCAACCAGCGTGCTGGTCACCAGTTTGTTACGCATGACCCAGGTCTGGGCAAAATGAGCCGGCTGGCGCCCGGTGCGTTCGGCATAAGCGGCCAGTTCACTCGCCACCCGCAGGGATTCCGGTCGCCATTCCGCTTCCATCATGCGCGGATCGGCGCGACCTGCCCGGCTGGTGCCGTCAGGCGCCTCATCCTGGCGGTATTTACCGGTGAGAATGCCGCGCGCCAGCGGACTGTAGCAAACGGCGCCCGCGCCAAAGTACGCGGCGCAAGGCAGGACCTCGACTTCGGCCTCACGATTGACGAGATTGTAGAGCGGCTGCGTCGCGACCGGCCCGGCGATGCCCGCTTCACGGGCCAGGCGTACCGTCTCGGCCAACCGCCATGCTTTAAAATTAGACACCGCGAAATAACCTATTTTCCCTTCCCGTATCAAATCAGCGAAGGCGAACACCATCTCATCCAGCGGGGAGTTGAAATCCGCTTTATGCATGTAAAGGATATCGATGTAGTCGGTTCCCAGCCGTGAAAGCGAACCGTGAACCGCCTCCCGAATCCATTTACGCGACATTCCACTCTGATTGGGCCCCTCGCCCATCGGATTGCCCACTTTGGTCGCCAGTACCCAGCAATCGCGTGCGTCAGCAATCGCGCGGCCAACCACGCGTTCAGATTCGCCTTGGTTGTATATGTCGGCGGTATCGATAAAATTGACGCCGCTGTCGCGCGCGGCAGCGATAATGCGAGCTGAGGTTGCCTCATCGGTTGCCCCGCCGAACATCATTGTCCCAAGGCAAATCTCCGACACTTTGAGTCCACTGCGTCCCAGATAACGGTATTGCATGTAACATGCCCTCTTGGTTTGCGGCCAGGGAGCAGGACGAGATGCCGGCCCCCTTTCAGTACCATTAACGTCAGGATGGAATGACGGCCGTCGTCGCGATTTCGACGAGAAATTCCGGCCGGACCATCTCCAGCTTCACGCAGAAGCGAGCTGGCAGCACCCGCGAAAAATAGGTCACATAGATCTCATTGAATTTGTGGTAGTCTTCCAGATTGCGCAGGAAAATCTGGTTCATCACCGCGTGGTCCATGCTGCTGCCAGCGGACTCCAGCACGACCTTGATGCTGTCGAGAACCCGGCGGGTCTGAACTTCGATATCGCCTTCGCCCACGAGGCTGCCATCAACCGGATCGGTGGATAGCATGCCTGCGACATAGACATGGTTACCCGCTTTGATCCCCCAGTTCAGATGATTTAGGCCGGTCGCCGTCTTGCCGATGATCCAACCTTCGGGATTTATTGCCTGATTCATATATTTCTCCAGTTTTTGGGCTTCAGCCCAGCGTTTTGAATGTTCAGCGTCCCGATCCACGCAGGAAAGGACGGCCTAAATCGCCCGGCGCGGCGCCCGCCCGGCCCATCATGATCCAGGCGATAAGCGCGACGACGAAGGGCATCGCCATCAATAGAGAAGGCGCAATCTCGATGCCCAGATACTGCCCCTGGAACTGCAGGGCTTCGAGCAGGCCCAGCACGACAGCCACAATCAGCACCCTGATCGGCTTCCAGCGTGCAAAGATAGTGACGGCGATGGCCAGATAGCCACGTCCGGCGGTCATGTTGTCGACGAAAGTGCCCCCTGACGCGACGATGCACAGATACGCGCCCCCCAAGCCCGCCATCAGGCCGGTAAACAGGGTTGCGCCAAAGCGCAATCGCAGTACGGAGTGACCCGCCGCGTCGGTCGCCAGGGCATTCTCTCCCGCGGCACGTAGCAACAGTCCGGAGCGAGCGCAGCGAAACATCAGCCACAGCACGAGGGCGAACGATACCGCCAGGTAGAACACGGGGCTTTGAGAGAACAGCGCGCGCCCTGCAACGGGGATATCCGACAGCCAGGGAAGTTTGAGTATTGACACGGCGCGCATGGAGCCTGCGGCAGGTGCGTCCGTCAGCCAGATTTGTCGAATCAGCGAGGTGGCCCCGATCGCGAATAAATTGAATCCAATGCCCATAACGATTTGATTTGCCCGTGCGAACACCGTTCCCATCGCCAGTATTGCGGCGGCAAGAAGGCCGCCCAGCGTGCCGGCTATCAGAGCCAAAACAGGAGAGCCGCTGGCCGCCAGTCCCAGTGCCGATGCCAAAGCGCCAAACAGCATCAAACCTTCAAGTCCGATGGTGAACACACCCGCGCATTCTGAAACGGTTTCCCCTAGCGCCGCAAGCAGCACCGGCACGCAGAGCCTTAAACCACCTGCCAGGAACAGAGCCAGTGTTACAGTGTTGAAGTCCATACCGGCCTCCCTTTAACCAGCATGACGCCGCTCATCACCGCCAGGAACAGGATGGGCAGTCCGCTAAGAACATCGGCTAATGCGGCAGGAATCGAGAACGTGCTTTGCAACGCCAGTGCGGCACTGTTAACCGCACCGAAGTACAACGAGACGATCACGGCCCCAAAAGGTTCGAGGCCGGCCAGGAAAGAGACGGCGAGTCCTTCAAACCCCAGCCCCGAAGAGAAGCCGTCAATCAGGCGATATTGCACGCCGAGCACCTCGAAGGTACCGGCAAGGCCACTGACGGCGCCTGAGAGCGCCATGCTGGAAAGCACGATCTGTGCCGCAGACTGCCCCTGCAAACGCACGAAGCGCGGGCTCTGGCCGCTTGCCCGCAGCTTTAAACCAAACGCGGTGTGCCGCAGAAGAACCCAGACGCCCAGGGCGCAAAACAGCGCCAGAAACACGCCCGAGTGCAGGCGAGTCCCTTCGAGCACTTGCTGGAACACGCCATCCGGCGGGAGTTGCGCGGACATATTGAAATTGGACCCCGCAGGGCGCATCGGACCTTGCACCAGGTACTTAAGGACGTAGATGGCGATAAAATTCATCATTAACGTCACGATGATTTCATCAATGCCGCGCCAGAGTTTCAGCACCGCAGGGATGATGCCCCAGATGGCGCCGCATAGTGCGCCGCTGATAATGGCAAGCGGCAACAGCGCCGGGCCAATATCGCCGAATGCCAGAAAGGGCAGCATGGCGCCGATCGCGCCCATTTGCAGTTGTCCTTCCCCGCCAAGGTTGAACATGCCGCCGCGGATGGCGACCAGTGCGCCAAGCGCTACCATCAGCCGGGGCGTCATGAAGACCAGCGTGTCGGATAAAGCGCGGATATTTCCAAACGCGCCCTCAACGGCGACGCCCACGGCGGAACGAAGAGGAACGCCCATGGCTGCAATCAGCGCCAGTCCCAGAAGCAGCGAGCCCGCAAATGCGCTGAGTGTGACCCACAATGAACTGGAGGTGCCCATCCTGGCCAGAAAACGGCGTAATGAAGCACCCGTTTCGGTCAGCGGTTTAGTAGCGTCAGACATGTTCTACCCCTGTTGCTTGCATCTACGCGCCCCGACCATAGGTCATCAGGGAGCCGATTATCTCAATGGACATGTCATCCCCGCTGACCTCGCCCGTCATCCGGCCGCCATTCATCACCACGATACGGTCCGATACCCGAATTAACTCCTCGATATTCGAGGAGATGATGATCACGGTGGCATCGGCATCCGCCGCGTCCGCCAGGCGCGACAACACCGCGTCTGCCGCAGCCATATCCAGCCCTCTTGTTGGTTGGTAGGCCACAACGATCGACGCCGATTCCGCCATGGCCCGCGCGACCACGATCTTTTGCTGGTTACCGCCGGACAGGGAGCGGGCCGGCGTGGCATGGGAGTGAGTGCGGATATCCGACCGGGCGATCATCTCCTTCGAACACTCGGCAATCGCCGCATGATCGAGCAGTCCGAAGCGCCGGAAGCTGCCCCGCATGATTTTTGGGTAAAGCAAATTGTGGGAAACGGGCAAATCCAGCGACAGCCCTTCGTGTTGGCGGTCCTGAGGCACCAGCGCTACGGTGACGTCCGGCCCGCTGCGCGCCACCACTCCGCTATCTGGCCGGCGCCGGCCCGCCAGAAGTTCGAAAAGTTCGGTCTGCCCATTACCTTCCACCCCCGCGATGCCAATCACTTCCCGCTTGCGCAACACCAGGTTGATATCGTGCAGACCCGGCGACCCGCTTGCGGGGCGCAGATTGACCGCGCTCACGCGCATCCGCTCTTCACCGGCGCAACGCGGCGAACCGAGGCGTGTTCCCGTGGCCACCGCGCGCCCGACAATCTTCTCCACCAGCTCATCAGGGGTACAGGATTTGGTCAGCCCGGCGCCATTGGTTTTCCCACGGCGCAAAATGGTGTAGCGGTCAGCCTTGGCAAGCACTTCATCCACATTATGCGTGACTACCGCTATCGCGGCGCCCTTCTCGCCAATACGGCGCAGCGTGTCATATAAGGCGTCGATTTCCGTTGGCGTCAGAATGGTGGAAGGTTCATCAAGTAGCAGCACGCAGGTGTCATTCACCAGGGCTTTGAGGATCTCCACGCGCTGTTGCAGGGCCAGGGGGAGCGTTCCCACGATGGCATTCGGGTCAAGATCAACCCCGTATACCTGAATAAACGCACGCACTTCGGCAGTCCGCCGGAAGGCACGCTTCCGCTCGCCCCTGGCAACCAGCGCCAGGTTCTCGGCCACCGTGAAGGGCGCGACCAGTTTGAAGTGCTGATGAACCATGCCGATACCGTTCGCGATGGCATCGGCCGGCCGGCGGTGCACCACCTGCCGGCCATTCATCAGGACACCGCCCTCATTGGGTTCATGCACGCCGTAAAGGATGTTCATCAATGTCGACTTACCCGCGCCGTTCTCGCCCAGCAGCGCGTGGATCTCCCCCGGGTAAAATGACAAACACACTTTTTCAAGCGCGAGGAAACCGTTGGGGTATCGCTTCGATACGTGATCGAGTTCGATGACAGGGCTGGGCATGATTCCTATTCTCCAAGCTTGAGCTTGCCGGACTTGATGTCATCAATGACCTTAAATACCTTCTCCTGGACATCTTTTCCTATATGGGCAAAGGGGGTGGAAAGCGTCCATCCGTTGGTGGCTAAATTTTCGGTCACGATACGGTTGCCTAGTTGGCGATCGGCGTAGTGTTTGCCGATATCGGCGTAGGACTTATCAAAGTTCATGACCGTTGATGTCATCACTGAATTCGGAAAGGCCTTCGATTGATCGGCGTAAGAACCGATAGTCAGCACGCCTTCTTCATCAGCGGCCTGCTGGATACCCGCATCGGCGGTATCCGCCGAAGGGATGACGAAATCAGCGCCGCGGGCGATAGCGCCAATGGCGATCTCTTTGGCGCGGGCCACATCGGTAAATGAGCCGACATACGCAGAGTCCACTTTCACTTTGGGATTCACATAGGCGGCCCCTTTCTTGATGAACTGCACCGTGCGTTCGGCGGAAGGAATGGGTTCACCGCTTATCACCGCGATATGACCTGATTTGCTGGCCGTTGCGGCCAGTACGCCCAGCACAAAGCCATACTCGTCCCAGTCAACTGACCAGGCGGAATAGTTTGGCAGGCTCGCCGTTGAGCCCTCGTAGGAGTAAAGGACGAACTGAGTGTTGGGGAAAGAAGGCGCGACTTCCTTGATGGCAGCCGAATATCCCGAGGAGTGGGCAATGATCAGCGGCACCCCATCGGATGCTAGCTGGCGCAATACCGAAGGCGCCGATTCATAAGTGGTATGTTCGAGATAGCTGGGTGCTAAGCCCTCCTTGGCCGCCATCGCTTTGAAAGCCGCGTAACCCGCCATATCCCATGCTCCCTGCGTTACGGTCTGGGTAAATAACGCGGCAACGCGAGGTTTGCTCTCATCGGCATGGGCAACAGAGCCGCAACTTATCGCAGCGGAAACCCCGATAGCTAACATCATTTTCATTTTCATGGCTCTACTCCTGGCAATCCGCGTCGCGGGGAAGATGAGTGGTAAAGAGGCTGATTCAGCAACATTCTCAACGATAGTGGTTAATCAACTTTTCAGGGACTTTTGATAAGCACGGGCATTGGTATTCACGCCATTGAGTTCGAGGACCTCCAGCACCTGCGTACCGACGGTGCGCAGGTCGTCAATGAAATCCGGCACGATAACCGTGACGCCATCGAGTTTTGCACCTTTGATA
Organism: Enterobacterales bacterium; assembly: GCA_015654925.1. Lineage (GTDB taxonomy): Bacteria > Pseudomonadota > Gammaproteobacteria > Enterobacterales > Enterobacteriaceae > Acerihabitans. Next base: position 16,641 of record JAATFX010000147.1, read on the forward strand.
ATCGCTGCCAGTTTGTTGCCAATCGTCTCCGGCGAGCCGACCAGCGCCGCGCGCGTCATGGAGTTACGCTGCTCGCCCTGGGAGACAAAACGCTGGGCCATGGTGTTCTGCTTAAAGCTCTTATCACCGGAGTATTCGCGGGTCTGGTTGTCCAGCGCGATGGTGTCGACACCGGCATCGTAAAGCGCCACGCGTTCATGCGCTTCGGCATCGGTTGTGCCCGGCACGATGGTAAACAGGCCATAGGTTTTGAAGTCGGGTTTACCTTGCTGGACGGCCAGCTCCTTGGCGCGCAGGCCGGTTTTTATAAAGTCGTCATGGTCGGAACCAAGCATGAAGCTGGCGGTGCAATGCTCCATCGTAAAGAGAAAGCCGCGGTCAGACGCGCCGGCACAGATGATGGGCGGCGGGGTCGCCGGCTTCGGGTTGGACATGCAATCGGTCAGTTGATAGTGCTTGCCCTGGTGATCTACGCGTTCCTCGGTCCAGAGTCGTTTCAACACGGCCAGCCATTCCGCGGCGAGTTCGTAGCGTTCGGCGTGATCCAGGTCCATCCACAGGCCCATCTGCCCCTGATCCGACGGGTTAGAACCAGAAACAATATTAAGGGCGAAACGGCCTTTAGAGATTTGATCGAGTACCGCGGTCATTTTGGCGACCACCGCCGGGTGGAACACCATGGTATGGACGGTGCCCCATACGCCGATGCGACTTGTCGCCTCGGCAAGGCCGGCCATCGTGGTAAGACTTTCCAGCGTAATATCCCAGTGCCGGGAAGGGCCGCCGTAGCCGCGCCATTTTGCCATTGACAGGGCGAAATCGAACCCAAGCCGTTCCGCGAGAATCGCGACGTCCTTGTTGTATTTATAAGTCGCAGGGAGTTCAGGGCTGGTGGTGGATGTGATCCAGCCGCCATTACCCACAGGCAAAAATACCCCAAACTCAACATTTCGATTGTCATTACCATTACCCATCATGAGGTGCTCCTGGAATCAGTTCGCTGACTTATGGATGCCCGCCAGAAAGTCGAGCGCAATTTGGTTAAACAAACAGGTTTCGGTTTCCGAGAAGCTGTGTCCGCCTTGTGGCACGATTTTCAGCTCTGCATCGGGAATCGCCTCGGCGAGGAGACGGGATTGGTAAGGGGGCGTCAGAATGTCATCCTGAGCACAGGTAACGAGAGTGGGTATCCGGATCGACGACAGGGACGCGCTGGCATCGTGAGCCATAATGGCATCGATCCGACTGAGCACGACGTCGCGCTCGGGAAATTTGGCCGCCGATGCCAGCAATGCCGGCGACAGAACGTCGGCGTGCGCGCGCAAATGATCCGGCGGATAGAGGAAGAGCGCGCTGCCGTGCACATATTCTTCCAGCGTGCTGCCGACTAATAAGGCCCGGCGCATGCGGAAGCACCACTTGAAGTGCATATCTGATTTGGCCCAGCTGGCATAAAGCACCATACCGGCAAGCATATCGGGGTTGCGGGCCGCGAGAAGTTGCCCAATCGCGCCACCCGTGGAATGGCCGATGAGCAACGGCCGCACCAGGCGCAGCTCTTCAATCAGGGATTGCAGGTCATCAACTAATGCTTCGATGCTGTAAGGCCCTTCGGGATGATCGGAACTCCCTGCGCCACGCTGATCATAGGTCACTACGGTGAAGTCTTTGGCGAACGCGGCGATTTGCGGCCGCCAGTAGGCTCCCGTCCCACCCAATCCGGAAACAAAGATCAGTGCCGGCCCAGCTCCCTGAATTTCGTAATGGGTACGTATTCCGTTAGTCACGATGCTCGGCATCTCTCTATCCTCATAGAATTCTTTACTGACCGCGTCAGAGGTATGAATTAAGCGATGCCTAATAGATATCACGGTGTTGATTGCAGCCCGTAACACTGAATGCAGCACGCCGTGTTGCCTGTTTTAGTACACGCTAACCGTGGAATAGTTAACGGGGGAGTTCCCGTTAAAAAAAGAAAATAATTACCGATGCGATAAAATCAAGTGACAAAACGTCCCTAAATCCCTGCTATTCAAGATGCTGAAATATATAATTACCGTTATTGATAAAAAGAGATTTAATTAGTCAAACTCTTTACATATTTGCTTAAGAAACTGATGTGCAGCAAAAGAAAGTGTGCGATCGCGATGCACGCAAATCTCGATATTGGCTAATTCCATGGTTTCATTATCGATAGGGATAGCGCAAAGCAGGTTTTGTTCAATTTCCTTACTGGCGATAAGTTTTGGTCCTATAGTGAGTGTACGACCCGCGATCGCCATTGCTTTGGTAAATTCGAGATTATTGGTATTCACAATAGATTGCGGGATCAGATGCAGGGCGCGGGTAACTTTATCGAATGTCTGCCTCAAACCGAAACTGGATACCGGCAACGCTATCGGATAAGCGCAGATCTCGTCCAGAGTAAGGGATTGATATTGTGCAAGCGGGTGCTTTGGCGAAACCAGGCACTGAATTGGTGCAGACCATTGCTTGATAACTTCTATACTGGGGCGATTCCCGATATTAAAAACGATGCCAATATCGATTTCATCCCGAATGATGGCTTCAATGGTGCGGTCCGAAGACTCGGTATTGATGGAAAACTGAATAGCGGGATAATTTTCATTAAATTCCGTCATGATACGGGGCATGATAACCTGGACCAAGGCCTCGATAACCCAGATCTTAACTTCGCCCTGGCGAAGTCCTTTCAAATTTTTTATCGCCTCGTGGATACGATCCAAGTCCCGGCACATTTTACGCGTATATTGCTCCAACATCATACCTGCGGTCGTCAGCTGGATTCCCGTGTTGCTTCTTTCGAGCAGCATAATACCCAGGCTGTGTTCGAGTAATGATATCTGCCTGCTGATAGCCGATGGCGCGACATGCAGCCGGCCCGCGGCACGGCGTATTGATCCGGTTGCAGCTACCTCGTTGAAATATTTATAAGTATTTAAATTCATTGGTCCCTCCGACAGACATGCACCACAATCATTCATTTTTAATTTGATGCAATATCGATACCAACTGCATAACTGTCGTGTTGCTGGTTTAGCAACGTTGCGTACCTCAATCTGAAATCAGAGCAACCAATGGTGGATGGCGGTTATCATGACAACCCAGAGCAACGCGAACGCGACGCGCTGAAAGATACCATTCTGGAGGTATGCGGCATCGCCCTGCTGCGGTTGAAAACGATCGATAGCCGGATTGAAGCTAAAATGGCGGCGTTTCCGACGGCGGTTATGCAGGGAGATTCCATAGGGGAAGGCGCGCTGTAGCCGGCATATTTATCCTGGGAAAAGTTTTGTTCTATGGCATAAACCAGAATAAAAGGAAAATGCGGCACCACGGGTTCGGGGCCGCCATTTAAGACTCAGCAACCGTCAGACTACGCATTTTACCTGCCCCAGCGCGGTTGCCTGCGGGAAGAACAACGATGGGTTTAACCGCATGCCGTGTTTGCTCAGTGCTGGCGCAAATCGCTGAGAAAGCGCTGCGAACGCGGATGGCGCGGAGCGGAGAAAAAGTCTTCCGGCGCGGCTTTTTCGAGGATTTTCCCCTCGTCCATAAACCAGATGGTATCTGCCACTTCACGGGCAAAATTCATCTCGTGGGTCACGCACATCATGGTCATCCCCTCCTGCGCCAGGGATCGCATTACATTCAGCACCTCGCCCACCATCTCCGGGTCCAGCGCCGATGTCGGCTCATCGAACAGCATCACCGGCGGCTTCATGGCCAGCGCCCGGGCGATTGCCACCCGCTGCTGCTGGCCGCCGGAAAGCTGGGCCGGATAGGTATTCGCCTTATGGGACAATCCGACCCGTTCGAGCAGCGCCCCTGCTTGCCTGCGCGCCTCGGCGCGTTTTAAGCCAAGCACCTTTACCGGCGACAGCATAATATTTTCGATGACGGAAAGATGTGGAAAGAGATTAAAACTCTGGAAGACAAAACCGATACGGGTGCGCAATTGATTCAGGCGGGTGCTGCTGCCATGAATATCGAGGCCATCAAATAATATCTGCCCCTTCTCAATAGGCTCCAGCCGGTTAACAGTGCGGATCAGCGTCGATTTACCCGATCCTGAAGGCCCGCACACCACCACGACCTCGCCGCTTTTGATTTCCGCGCTCAGATCGGTAAGCGCCTGATAATCGCCATACCACTTGTTGACTTGGTTGAATATAATCATGGGTCTCATCTCGATTCCTTCTTGGCGATTATGTTTAAGCGACATCAGGCATGCGCACGCTTTTTCCACGCTATCGACGAATCTAGCCAATAAACCCCGCCTTGCATAAGACATAAAAAGCTTGATGCGATAAAGAGGGCTTATAACCGCCCTACAGGCACGATGCCGCGCGCCATGATAATTGGCCGGCGTTGAACCATTATCGGCCGGCGGCTCGGGGGACTTATAAGCGCTGATTATCACAACATACCGCATGAATATTTTTGTGTTATCGCCCATGCCGTTAGTCTGGGTCTACCGAATACCTGCTGGAATACGTCGCTATGAACGCTCTCCCTTCCATTAGCTGCCTGGGAACCAGTGCCCTGCTGTTTGACGCTGGCGGCGCCCTGTCGTTATCGCAGCAACAGCGGATCTGGGCGCTGGGACGGGCCGCGTCGACATGGCCGGAGATACGCGAAGCGGTGCCCTGCCTGAATAATCTGCTGCTGTATTTTGCCGGTACGCCGCCAAGGACCCTCGACGGCCTGCGGGAGAGGTTGCTGGACGAGTGGCGTAAAGAGGAAAGGCTGTGCCTGGAGGGTAAAGTGGTGGACCTGCGGGTGGACTACGGCGGCGAATTCGGCCCGCGCATGGAGCATGTGTGCGACCATACCGGCCTGAGCGTCGACGCCGTGGTGGAGCTGCACACCTCGGTGCTGTATACGGTCTTTGGCCTCGGCAGCCACCCGGGGCATTGTTATCTGGACGGGCTCGACCCGCGACTGGCGACGCCCCGCCGCAAAGTGCCCATTCTTGGCAACCCGATAGGGTCGGTGGCCATCGGCGGGTTCCAGACCAGCGTATCGGCATCGCCGGGGCCGAGCGGCTGGAACCAGATCGGCCTGACCCGGATGACGTTTTTCGATCCCGCACTGACGCCGCCGGCGCTCATGGCGCCAGGGGATAAGATCCGCTTTTGTCCGGACAAGGTGATCCGATGATTGAACTGCTTTCCGACAGCCGCCTCGCCAGCGTGCAGGATCTCGGCCGTTTCGGCCATTTGCACCATGGCGTCGGCATGTCAGGCGCCATGGATAAGCCGGCCCTGAGCGTGGGCAACCTGATGCTGGGCAACGACCCGGGAGCGGCGGGGATCGAGTTCCCGCTATTTCCGGTGCGGCTGCGTTTTCATCAGCCTTGCACCTTTGCCATTACCGGCGCCGATACCGACGCGACGCTGGACGATGCGCCGCTGTTGCCGTGGTGGACCGCGCGGGCCGCCGCCGGACAAACGCTGACGCTTAAACGGCCGCTGAACGGCGTCCGTGCCTATCTCACCGTTGCCGGCGGCATAGGGGTCGGGGAAGTGCTGGGATCGCGCAGCACGCAATTGCGCGGCGGCTTCGGCGGCATGGAGGGACGAATGCTGCAGCAAGGCGATCGGCTCCCGCTGGCGGACGACGCCGACGCCGGGCCGGGCGGTTTCGGCATCCAGTCGCCGTTGAGCGGCATGCCGCTGACGCGTGGCGCGGACCCGGCGGTGCGCGTTATCCCGGCGGCCGAATATCCGCTGTTTCGCCGGGCATGCCGCGAGGCGTTCTGGCGCGAATCCTGGAAGATAACCTCGCAAAGCAACAGGTACGGCTATCGTCTGGAAGGCACTCCAATGCTGCCGGACGAGCCCTTGGAAATGCGCTCTCACGGCATAGTGCCCGGGGTGATACAAGTACCGCATGGCGGTCAACCCATCATCCAGATGCGGGATGCCCAGCCGATGGGCGGTTATCCCAAATTCGGCGCGGTGATCGAGGCGGATATCTGGCGGCTTGGCCAAATCCCTATCGGTCAACGGGTACGCTTTATTGAAGTGGATTATGCACAAGGCGTCGCCGCGCTCGACGAGCTTGATTGCTATTTAACACGGGTGCGGGAAATGGTCGCCATACAGCGGTGTTCCCGCGTCATGACCTCAGGCTGATTAGGAGCGTTCCATGCTGGAAATAGATATCAATGCCGATCTCGGCGAAGGTTTCGGCCCTTGGCAGATGGGTGACGACGAGCAGTTGATGACGTTGATTTCCTCGGCCAATATCGCCTGCGGTTTCCACGCCGGCGATCCGACGATTATGCGCAATACTTTGGCCCGGGCAAAAACGCTGGGCATCGATGCCGGCGCCCATGTGGGCTTTCCCGACCTGGTGGGTTTCGGCCGCCGGCGCATGGCGATCGATCCGCAAACCCTGTGCGATCTGGTGCTCTATCAGCTTTCCGCCATTTCCGGCCTGGCCGATATGATAGGCCATCCCATCAGGCTGATGAGCTTTCACGGCGCGCTGGGCAATATGATTGCCGAGGACGAAAGCCTGGCGACGCCGCTGGTAGCCGCCGTGGCCGCGTTTAACCCGGCTCTGATCATCAAGTCATCCATCAGTCCCTGCATCCGCGATGCGGCGGAAAAATGCGGCGGCGTGCAGGTGGAAACGGTATTTCACGCCGACCGCGCCTATGATGCCGATGGCCTGCTGGTGTCGCGCAAACTTCCCGGCGCGGTCATTCACGATAAACAGCAGGTGATGCAACGCGTCAGCCACTTCCTGCGCACCGGCACCGCTATCACCGCGGCGGGCAATGAAATCGCTATTCCCGCCCGCTCGATCCTGGTGCACGGCGATAACGCCGGCGCGGTGGCGCTGGCGCGCGCCATCAGGGAAGAAGTGGAACGTCTTGGCGGTAAGGTGCTGCCTTTGTCCCAATTATCATCCACATTTACCCAGGAGAGATAACCATGCGTTTAGTCACCGTTACCGCACTGATGTTGTTCGCCGCCGCCCCCCTGCTCGCCCACGCCGATCGGCTTGACGCTATTCTCGCCGGCAAAAAAATGATTTGCGGCGTGCAGGCCAGCACGCCGCCGTTTGGCTTTCCGGATCCCAAAACCCGCCTGCAGGTCGGCCACGACGTCGACCTCTGCCATGCCATTGCCGATAAGCTGGGAGTCGAAGTGACCATCAAACCGGTCTCCACCGAGGCCAAGGTGCCTGAAATCAAGTTGGGCCATGTGGATATCGGCATTATGAACCTGGCCTATACCCGCTCCCGCGGCGAGCAAATCCAGTTCAGCGATCCCTATTACATTACCCGCGAAATGCTGGTGGTGCTGGCGGAAAACGGCGCCAAAAGCCTTAAGGATTTCAAAGGCCAAAGGATCGGGTCGAGCAAGGGGTCTACCTCCGAGCTGGCGACCCGGCTGCAGGGCGCGGTGCCGGTAACATTCCAGGATGCGGGGTCGGCCTACCTGGCGACAATACAGCGCAAAACCGTGGGTTTCGTCAATAACGAGATGACGGCAAAGCAGTTTGTCCAGCACGCGGCCGAAAGCGGCGTCAAGCTGACAATGATTCCCGAACCCATGGCGCTTGAGCCGGTGAGCGTGGGCATGCGCCATGGCGAACCCAAACTGTATGAAAAAATCAACGGCATCCTGGACGAACTGGAGAGCGAGGGTAAACTCAACGCGATCTGGAATAAATGGATTGGGCCGGGCACCGTTTACAATATGCCGCGTAAAGATAAAGTCCAGCCCATGACGGCGATTAATTTCGAGCCATTGCCATAAGGTTAATACCGTTATTCACGGTTACGGTTAATTAATTTGCGCACGGCGCCGGTTAATAAATAACCCTTAATGCGCCAGCCGGGAATTATTGGCGCCGCCGGATGGTTTATTTTAAATAATTATCGCCTGCGGCTTGCGATAAATATCACTATGCCTGTTGCATCGGCAGGTATTGCAACGGCTCAAGGCCACATCATTTTAATATAAAGGTTTTTATCATGATAAAAGAAAACTCCAGACTTTTGTCCTGGTCGTCGGGCCCGGTCGGGTGGATATCATTTAACGACCCGGATAAACACAACGCTATTTCCATGGATATGGCCCGCGCGGTACCTGATATTATCAAAGCGTTCGAGCAGGATAAAACCATTCGCGTAGTGGTATTGCGCGGGGCGGGAGAACGGGCGTTTGCCGCCGGTTCCAATATTTCATCGTTTGGCGAGGTACGCGGCAATGCCGCGCAAAACCATGAATATCATTTAATCAACGAAGCCGCTTATAACGCCGTTTATTATTGCGCCAAACCGACCATAGCCATGGTGCATGGCTACTGCATCGGCGGCGGCCTGGATTTTGCCGCCAGTTGCGATATTCGCCTGTGCGCGGAAAACGCCGTATTCGCTATTCCGGCCGTGCGTTTGGGATTGGGTTACGGTTATGAAGGCCAGATAAGAATGAACCGGATCGTCGGACCGACCCGCGGCCGGGATATCTTTTTTACCGGCCGCCATTACAGCGCCGCCGAAGCGCTGGCCATGGGATTGGCGCACGAGGTTGTGGCGCCGGAACGCCTTGACGGCCGGGTGACCGAATATGCCCTGCAGGTGGCGCAGAACGCGCCCATGACCCTGGCCGCGCTCAAACGCGGTTTTATCGAACTGGAACGGGACGAAAGCGTGCGTAATATGGCCGCCGCACAATCCCTGATCGACGCCTGCTTTCAGAGCGCAGACTACCAGGAAGGGCGCAGCGCCTTTGCGCAAAAACGCCTGCCGCAGTTCAAGGGGGAGTGACCCATGGAAAACGCTACGCCCCGCCGCGGCCCGCTTGCCGCCATCAAGGTGCTGGATCTGACCCGGGTCCGGGCCGGCCCCGCCTGCGTGCGCCAATTCGCCGATTGGGGGGCCGATGTCATTAAAATCGAAAGCCCCGATTATATGGAGGTCAGCGACGGCTGGGGCGGCCTGCGCGACGGACCCGATTTCCAGAACCTGCACCGCAATAAACGCTCGCTGACCCTTAATTTAAAAGATGCCGACGGCCTGGCGATCTTTTATCAGCTGGTGGCGGACGCGGATGTGGTGGCGGAAAATTTCAGGCCCGACGTCAAATTCCGTCTCGGCATCGACTACCAGACACTGCGGGAAATCAATCCGCGCATCGTATATGCCAGCATTTCCGGCTTCGGCCAGGATGGCCCTTATGCCAAACGTCCCGGTTTTGATCATATCGTCCAGGGCATGGCCGGACTGATGTCGGTAAACGGCGATCCCGGCCATGGGCCGATGCGCGCCGGGTTCGCGGTGGCCGACGTCGGCGCGGGCATGTACTGCGCCATGGCGGTGATGACCGCCCTGCTGGAGCGGCAAACCTCGGGCCAGGGCCAATGGGTACAGGTATCCCTGCTGCAAACCATGATCGCCATGCTGGATTTCCAGGCGGCGCGCTGGCTGTTTTTGCAGGAAATACCGGCGCAAACCGGCAACGACCATCCCACCTCCATCCCCACCGGCGTCTACCCCACCGCCGACGGCCATATCAATATCGCGGCGGGAGAGCAGGCGATGTACCGGCGGCTGTGCCTCGCCTTGGAAAGGCCGGATCTGATAGACCACCCCGATTACGCCACCGAGGAGCTGCGCTCCCGCCATCGCCACGGGCTGAACGACGTACTGTCGGCCATCGTGCGCACCCGCACCAGCGCCGACTGGATACGGATTTTTGAACGGGGCTCGGTGGCCGCCGGACCGATCAACAAGATTAACGAAGTCTTCGCCGACCCGCAGGTCAGGCACCTGGCGATTGCCCGGCCGCTGCAACATCCGCGGCTGGGGGAAGTGGAGGTGGTCGGCCAGCCGTTTTCCTTAAGCCGCACGCCCAGCGAGCTGCGCACCGTGGCGCCGGATCGGGGGGAGCATACCCGGGAGATCCTGCGGGATTTAGGGTACCAGCCCGGGCAAATCGACGCGTTGCGGGCCAAGGGGGCGATCTGATCGCGGCGCCGGCGGCGGAAGTCCTGCCGCCGGCCGGCGTATGTCGTAGCCCATTATTGTTATCACCACTGAAGCTCGAGGAGATTGCCATGAGAACATCCCGTGCCGCGCAGCGCATCCAGCGCATTAAACAATCGCCCAGCGGCGCCGCGGCGGATCGCGCGCTGGAGCTTAAGCGCCAGGGTAAACCGATTATCAGCCTGGTGGTCGGCGAGCCGGACTTCGATACCCCGGTCCATATCCGGCGGGCCGCCTGGGAGGCCATGGAGCGCGGTGATACCCGCTATACCCATAACTCCGGCACCCCCGCCCTGCGCCAGGCCATCGCCGCCAAGCTGCTGCGGGAAAACGGCGTGGCCTACGGCTTAAACGAAATCATTGTCACCCATGGCGCAAAAAGCGCGGTCTATCTGGCGCTCGGCGCCACCCTGGACCCCGGCGACGAGGTGATCATCCCGGCTCCGTACTGGGTGTCCTATCCGGATATGGTGCTGCTGTGCGAGGGCAAACCGGTGATTGTCCCGTGCCCGGAAAACGTGGGTTTTAAACTGACGCCGCAGAGCCTGGAGGCGGCCATTACACCGCGCACCCGCTGGCTGTTGATCAATTCGCCGAGCAATCCCACCGGCGCCAGCTATAGCGCGGCCGAGTATCGCGCGCTGGCGCAGGTGTTGCTGCGCCATCCGCGGGTGATGATCATGACCGATGAAATCTATGAACATATTCGTTATGGCGATCAGGACAACCCCAATATCGTCGCCATCGAGCCGCGGCTACGGGACCGGACGCTGATCGTCAACGGCGTATCGAAAAGCTATGCGATGACCGGCTGGCGCATCGGTTTTATCGCCGGGCCGGCCGACCTGATCCAGGCGGTGTCGATACTGAAGTCCCAGGCGGCCGGCACCACCTGTTCGATCAGCCAGGCGGCGGCGGTGGCCGCCTACGAAGGCGATCAATCGATACTGGCGGTGCACCGGGATATCTATCGCCAGCGGCACGATAAGGCGATCGTGCTGATTAACGCCATCGACGGCTTGTCCTGCCTGCCGCCGGCCGGGGCGTTTTACCTGTACGTGAACTGCGCCGGCATCATCGGCAAACGCACCGGGGACGGCGCGACGCTGGCCACCGACGACGATGTGGTGCTGTACCTGCTGGAAAACGCCGGCGTGGCCCTGGTATCCGGTTCGGCCTACGGCCTGTCGCCCTATTTCCGGGCCTCCATCGCCACCTCGCTTGAGAATATCGAAACCGGCATCGCGCGGATTGCGGCGGCGCTGGCCATGCTGGAATAACAGGAAGGGATAAGCCCATCATGACCTTGCCCGCAGATAAACCGGCAGCGATATCAGGCCAGCAGCCCGATTTCCGCTCATCGCTGTTCGCCATGCTCGGCATCTCCCTGGTGATGCTGCTGTCGTCGCTCGAACAAACCATCGTCGGCAACGCCTTGCCCAGTATCGTCAACGATCTAAATGATTTCAGCCTTTATGCCTGGGTCGCGACCAGCTATCTGTTGGCGAGCATGGTGGCCATCCCGATTATCGGCCGGCTGGGCGATTATTATGGGCGCAAACCGTTCGTCCTGGCGGCGGCGATGACCTTCACGCTGGGTTCGGTATGGTGCGGGCTGTCCGCCACCATGCTGGAACTGGTGGTGGCGCGGGGGTTGCAGGGCATTGGCGGCGGGATGGTGATTGGCAGCGCGTTCGCGTGTATTCCCGAGCTATTCCCCGATACCCATCGCCGCTTACGCTGGCAGATCGTCCTGAGCGTGGTATCAAGCGTGGCCAACGCCCTGGGGCCGGCGCTGGGGGGATATATCAGCACCCACTACGGCTGGCGTTTCGTGTTCTACCTGAATGTGCCGCTGGGAGCCATCGCGCTGCTGTTCGCCTGGCGCTATCTGCCCTACTATCCCCCGCAAGCCAAAGGACCGCCGCACGTGGACTGGACCGGCGCGCTGCTGGTGGCTTCCAGCCTGATTTCCCTACAACTGTTGGTCGAATGGCTGCCGCTGGGCGATACCGGGCTAAGCCTGGCGCTGCTGGTGATACTGGTGCTGTCGACGGTGGGCCTGGCGCGCTGGGAACGGCGCGCCATCGACCCGCTGCTGCCCGGCGCGCTGTTCGCCCATCCCGCGCTGCGCAGCCTGTACTGGCTGGCGCTGCTGGTGGGGGGCGTGATGTTTTCCCTGCTGATCTACCTGCCCTTGCTGTTCCAGGGGGGCTACGGTTTTAGTCCCGCCGACGCCGGCCTGCTGATTACCCCGCTGGCGTTATGCATGACCCTGGGCGCGATAGTCAACGGCCGGCTGGTGACGCGTATCGCCAATCCGTCGTTATTGCCGTTTATCGGCGTCAGCCTGCTGCTGCTGGCCAGCATCGGTTATGCGCTGGCCGGAGCGCGGGCCGGTTTCGCCATGCTGTTAATGCTTACCATCATGGCCGGCTGCGGCCTGGGTTTCACCATGATCAACCTGACCCTGTTTACCCAGACCCTGGCGCAGCGGGAGCACATGGGCATCGCCACCGCGATGCAGAAGTCGCTGCGCCTGGTGGGAGCGCTGATCGCCACGGCGGTGGTCGGTTCGATGATCAAATGGCTGTATCATTATAATGTCCTGCGCCTGTTTAGCGGCATGGGCCAGTCCGGCCAGGCGTTCCGCTACACCGATCCGCAGGTCCTGACCCATGCGCCGGACCGCGCGGACGCGGCGCTGCGGACGCTGCTGTCCGTCGCGCGCCTGGCGCTGATGCAATCCATCGCGGTGAGCCTGGGCGTGGTGGCGTTGCTGGCCATTGCGGCGCTGGTGCTGATCTACCGCCTGCCGTTTATTGCTTTACATCCTGCCGACAGCGATGCCCGGCATCCCCGGGGCTAGCACCCGACAAAGTTGTTGCGCGCGCGGCCCGCGCCTGACCGATAACGGAGTAGCCATGATATACAGTTTAGGTGCCCTTGAGGTGGAAGCCGACGCGGACAGCTGGGTCGCACCCACGGCGGTGGTGGTCGGCCGCGTGCGGTTGGCGGCCGGCGCCAGCGTCTGGTTCAATGCCGTGGTGCGCGGCGATAACGATCGCATTACCATCGGCCCCGGCAGTAATGTCCAGGACGGCGCGGTGCTGCATGCCGACCCCGGATCGCCGCTTACCCTGGGCCGCGGCGTGACGGTGGGCCATAAAGCCATGCTGCACGGCTGCGAGGTTGGCGACTACAGCCTGATCGGCATCAACGCGGTGATCCTCAACGGCGCGCGGATTGGCCGGCACTGCCTGATTGGCGCCAACACCCTGGTGACCGAAGGAAAAGCGATCCCCGACCATTCGCTGGTGGTCGGTTCGCCGGCGCGCGTGATACGCCAGCTCAGCGAGGAACAGCGGCTGGAGCTTGAGGCGACCGGCGCACATTATGTCGATAATGCCAGGCGATACCGCGCGCTGCTGGCCGAACGGCCCTGAGCGCCGGCGCCATTCCGCTCTCTCACTGCTCCCGGGTAGCGGGGGCATATGCGGCCGCCGCATCGCCGGTTCCCCGTCGCTTGCGTTCAATACGCCGCTCAAGCCGGTTAGTCACCTGCGTTAAACCGTAGCACAGCAGATAATAGGTCACGGCCAGGATGGCGAACACCTGGAAAGGCTTGGTCAACAACTGGTTATTGACCTGGTTGGCGGCAAACGTCATCTCCTGGAGATTGATGATATAACCCAGCGTGGTTTCCTTGATGATGGCGATAAACTGGCTGACGATGCTGGGCAGTGAATTATACAGCGCCTGGGGCAGGATCACGTACAGGGTGGTGCGGAAGTAGCCCAGGCCGAGGGCGCGCGCCGCTTCAATCTGGCCCGGCGGCAGGGCCTGGATGCCGCCGCGGATCACCTCGCACAGATAGGCGCTTTGATAGACCACCAGAGTGCACAGCATGGTGGTGAACGCGCCGATATTACTGCCGATCAGCAGCGGCACCAGGAAATAGGTCCAGAATATCACCATGATCAGCGGGACGCCGCGCAGGATATACACCCACAGGGTAATGGGATAGCGGATGAACCTGAAGGGTGAAATGCGCCCGACCGCCATCAGCAGGCTGACCGGAAACGCAATCGCCAACGCGGTGACGGATAAGATCAAGGTGCAGACCAGCCCTCCCAGCGGTCCGTTCGGATATTGTCCGATCAGGAACAGCTCCCAATTATTGCGCACGATAAGAATCAAATCGAACATAGTGGATTATCTCGCGTTTTCGGCGCTGAAATGCCGGGCGAGCAGTGCCCCGGCGCCCATCAGCATCAGTGAAAAGAACAGATAGACGACGGTGGCTACCAGATAGGATTCAAAGGTGCGATAGGTATAGTTTTCCACTTCGCGCGTGGCATAGGTGAGTTCGGCCAGCCCGATGGCCATGGCCAGGCTGGTATTCTTAAACAGGGTAACCGTATGATTCACCAGCGACGGCAGGCAATTGCGGATGGCCTGGGGCATAATCACATAAACGATTGAGCGGATATAACCCAGCCCCAGCGCTCGGGAAGCTTCCATCTGACCGATGGGAATGGCGCGTAAACCGCTGCGCAAATCTTCGGAAAAAAAAGCGGCCTCGCATAATCCCAGGGCTATCATGGCAAAAATAAATTCAGCGCCGAAGTCGGCCAGCCATGATTGCAGCCCGGCCGGCAATATCGTGGGGATGGCGAAATACCAGAGCATCAGCTGTACCAGCGTCGGCACATTGCGATGATACGAGACATAGGCGGCCACCAGCCGGCCGGCGATAACGCTGCCGCTCAGCCGTATGGTCACCAGTACCAGCGCGATGATGATCGCCAGCAGCCAGGTGAAAACCGTCAGTTGCAGCGTCATCTCAATGCCGTGCAGGATCTGCCGGCCATAGTCGCCGCGTAATATCGGACCGAGATCAAAATGCGTGTTCATCGTACGTTTTCCTGATATTCGCTATCGCGGTAAATAGAGGATCATCCGGCCCGATCGCCTCCGGGATGAATGACGCGGGTACCCGCGCTGCTTACGACGCGTCCAGCAGCCTGAACAGCGCGGTGCCGTAACCGACCAGATCCCCTGGTTCGGCCAACCGCTCGCCGATGACGCCGCCGCGGGAAGCCGTCACCGGTAAATACAGGACGTCGATACCCAGCAGTCCCACGACGTCGCCGCGGGCGATGCGCCGGCCCGGAGGCGCCAGGGGCGCGTCGCGAAGGGGATGTTGCGCCAGGAAAATTCCGGCGCCCCGCGCCGTGACGTTTTCCCCGGGCGGGGTTGCCGGACCGGGCATGGCCGCCCCCGCCGATGCGCCATCCGCCGCATGGCCCGCGGTATCAGCGGCCCGCCTGACCAGGCGCAGGCGGCTATCGGGCCGCGTCAGCTCCAGCCGATTGAGCCGCGCCTGCTCCATCCAGCTCACCAATTGCCGTAATGCCTGAATCTCCATAAGACCTCCTGTGTGGTTCAACGGGTTCGGGGGACGCCGGCCGCGTTTCCAACCAGCGTTCCAGATGGTGAATATCGACGCCGCCGGCGCAAAACCCCGGTTCGGAGAGGATCTGCCGGTGCAGCGCGACGGTGCTGTCGATGCCTTCGACCCGCGTCTCGCTCAACGCCTGGCGCATGCGCGCCAGGGCATCGTCGCGGCTGGCGCCGAAGGTTATAAGCTTGGCGATCATCGAGTCGTAATACGGCGACACCCGGTAGCCTACACCCACATGGGTATCGACCCGCACGCCCATTCCGCCCGGCGGCTGCCAGTGCGTCAGCCGGCCGGGGGTCGGCATAAAGGTCAGGGGATTTTCCGCATTAATCCGGCATTCCACCGCATGACCGCGGCTGCGGATATCAGCCTGGGTAAAACTTAGCTTCTCGCCCCGGGCGACCCGGATTTGCTGCTGTACGATGTCGATACCGGTGATCATTTCGGTGACCGGATGCTCCACCTGCAGGCGCGTATTCATCTCGATAAAAAAGAACGCCTGATCC
This sequence comes from Enterobacterales bacterium, assembly GCA_015654925.1. GTDB lineage: Bacteria > Pseudomonadota > Gammaproteobacteria > Enterobacterales > Enterobacteriaceae > Acerihabitans. The sequence continues at coordinate 32,644 of JAATFX010000147.1, forward strand.
TGGTACAGGAACTCGAAGGTTCCCACGCCGCAATAGCCGATTTGCCGGCACGCCTCGGCGCAGCGCCGGCCAATGGCGGCAATCAGTCCGGGGTCGATGCCCGGCGCCGGCGCTTCCTCGATCACCTTCTGGTGGCGCCGCTGCAGCGAACAGTCGCGGCTGCCCAGCCATAGCGCGCTACCGTGGCGATCGCAGAGCACCTGGATTTCCACATGCCGGGGATGGGAGAGGTATTTCTCGATATAAACGGTTGCATTATTAAAGGCGCGGCGCGCCTCCTCGCGGGTCAGTTCAATGGCGGCGGCCAGTTCGGCGCCGCCATGCACCACCCGCATCCCCCGCCCGCCGCCGCCGCCCGCCGCCTTGATAATCACCGGATAACCGATGCCCGCGGCAATCGCGTCCAGTTCGGCGGCGTCGGCGGGCAAGGCATTATCGAACCCCGGCACGCAGGGCATGCCCGCATCGCGCATCGCGTGCTTGGCGGCAATCTTGTCCCCCATGGTACGCAGGCATGCAACGTCCGGGCCAATAAATACCAGGCCGGCGGCGGTGACCCGCTCGGCGAAGTCCGCATTTTCCGACAGGAAGCCATAACCCGGATGGATGGCCTGGGACCGGCTGGCCTTGGCCGCCAGCAGCAGCGCGGACTGGTTCATATAGCTGTCCGCCGGCTCGGCGCGGCCGATGCACAGCGCCATATCGGCCTGGCGCACATAATCGGCGTCGCGATCCGCCTCGGAATAGACCACGACCGTCTGCAGCCCCAGCCCCCGGCAGGCCCGCAAAATACGCAGCGCAATTTCGCCGCGATTGGCGATCAATACTCGATCAAACATAGAATGGCCTCGGGAAAAATGAGCGGCGCTTTAGATGATATGGAACAGCGGCTGTTCGGCTGCCACTTCCTGTCCCGCCGTAATCAGGATCGCTTGCAGCGTGCCGGCACGATCGGCGGCCAGGGGGTGGAACATTTTCATTGCTTCAAGCAGTCCCAGCGTCTGCCCCGCTTCAACCCTGTCGCCGGGACGCGCGAAAGGCGGCTGATCCGGGGCCGGCGTAAGATGCACCACCCCGTAAAAGGGCGCGCGCACCTCCATTATCCCCGCCGGTTCCGCCGTCGGCGGCGCGGCGGCCGGCGCTGACGGCGCCTGTGCCTGTGCGGGCGCCGGCCGTGCGATGGCGCCCGCCCCCTCTTTGTCCCGCCAGAGCTTCAGCGTGCAGTTATGCTCGCTGAACTCAAGCTCGACCAGATCGCTGCCCGCCATCAGATCTATCAACGCCTTGATTCGCAGTTGATCCATAAATCCGCTGTCTCCTTGAACGCTTGATGTTGTGCCATTAATCAGGCCCGCTAGTGAATTTGCAGGTACTGGTTTTGCAATTGATTTTGCAACTGATTCCGCATAGTAGCGGTCTGGTTTGGTGCAAGATAAGACACATTGTCTCTGAAGTGATAACCGACGTTTATAGAAACGGTCCGCCGCGCGCCGCGCCGCAGCCCCGGATGCGTCTATGCCGATAGGTGGCACGTAATATGCAAGGATCTCCCGTCGTCTTCATGATTTCCCCCTACACCCACTATGCAAGCAGATAAACTATGAACCTTCGTCGGTTAAAATATTTTGTCAAAAGCATCGAAATCGGCAGCCTTACCCAGGCCGCCGAGGTGTTATTCGTGGCCCAGCCGGCACTGAGCCAGCAGCTTTCCGTATTGGAACATGAGCTGAAACAGACGCTGCTGATCCGCAACAAGCGCGGCGTCCAGCCGACCGAAGCCGGCAAGGTGCTCTATCGCAAGGCGCAGTTGATCCTGCGCCTATGCGAGCAGGCGCATATGGAAGTGCAGACCGCCGGCCAGAATCTGTCGGGCAGCGTCAGCATCGGCCTGGCCCAATGTTCCATGGCGGAGCAGTTGGCGATCCCGCTGCTAAAGGCGGTGCGTGAAACCTATCCGGACATTTCCCTTAACCTGAATCAAAACTCCGGCGTGCGGCAAAGCGAGCTGGTGATGAACGGCAATCTGGATCTGGCGCTGCTGGGCACCAGCCTTTACGGTACTACGATGCCGCACGGCATACGTTTTTCGCCGCTGCTGGAGGAAGAATTATATTTGGTCAGCAGCCGGATAACGGCGGAAAACAAGCAGATTGAATTGGAAGAATTAATAGAGATGGATTTGATTTTACCCAACAGGAATCATTTTTTGCGCAAGACGGTGGACGACGCCTTTATCGGGATGGGCAGCACGCCGCGGGTGGTGGCGGAGATTTCCACCAACGTCACGCTGAATGAGGCGGTAATCGCGGGTATCGGCTCCACGATTTTGCCGGCGTCGGTGGCCTTGCAACTTAGCGATACCTCTTGCGAGCTGCACCATGCCCGCATTGAGCCGATCCTGGTAACCACATTAGCGTTATGTGAATCAAAATCCCTGTCGCTGTCCCTGCCGGCGCAGGCGGTTAAGCAAACCATCCTCAATATCCTGGCGCAGCACGCGTTAACGCTGCGCATGCGCCATGATTGCGGACTGCTTAAATCCGGCCTGCTGATTGCCGAAAATATAGGACAATTATAGCGTGCGGGTTTAACCCGCTCCGGTCGGCCTGGTCCGGCGGCATAGTCCGGCGGCATAGATTAATCGTCTCGCGACACCGCCGCGACAAGCTGGATCTCCACGGGCGCGTTTCCCGGCAGGGTAGCCGCACCCACGGCGGCGCGCGCGCCAATCCCGGCCTGGCCCAGTTGCTCAAACAAATAATCCGAAGCAAAGTCCGCCAGTTGCGAATGCGCCCGGAAATCTTTATCGCCGGCGATAAATACCGTCAGACTGAGCACCTCGGCGATTTTTTCACCGCTGCGCAGTTGGCCTCGCGCAGCCGCGAGGGCGTTCGCGCATGCCAGGACCACGGCGTCCCGGTAGTCTGCGAGAGGTCGGCCGGCGCAGACCTGGCCTTCCAGGGTCAGTATACCGTTGAGCCGCGGCGTCATGCCCGACGTATAAACCCGATCGCCGTGGCGTGCTGCGGGGCGGTATTTCCCCTGGGGAACCGGCTGCGCGGTTACGGTTTTGCCATTCATGCGCGATAACGCCCTATCAGTTGTATCATACGTTCGACCGCCGACATCGCGGCGTGGTGGTCCTGCGAAAAATTCAGCCGGACGGCGCGGCCGGCGTGCGGGCTGAATTCGGTGCCGGGAGTCACGATCACATTGGCCTGCAGGCGAAGAATACGCACAAAATCCCCGGGCGCGGTGGTCAGCGCCGGCAGGGTCGGAAACAAATAGCTGCCGGCCTGCGGCAGCCGCGCCGTTACGCCCGCGACGGCAATAAGCGTAGCGTGTAGCTCATCCCTGATAGCCTGGTGGCGCCGGATTCGTTCCTCCATCCATCCGTCGGGTTCGGCAAACCAGGTTTGCAGCACGGACTGATTATAGCCGGCGGCGCGCAGCGAGGCGATAGCCTGCAGTTTTTCCATCCGCGTGATAATGGCGGGTGAACCGAAAGCCACCCCTAACCGATAACCGCTTAACGATTCCGTTTTGGACGGTCCCATAATCGTGATGATATTGTGCGGATCGATATCCAGGGCGCGCAGATGCGTATAGGCTTGCCCTTTATACAATAGCCGGGAATAAAGCTGATCCACAATGACCGTGACGCCATACCGGCCGGCCAGCTGTGAAATAGCGGTGATTTCCGACCGGGAATAAACCACGCCCGCCGGATTATTCGGGTTGGAAAACACCAAGACTTTCGCCCCGGCGATAAACGCGTCCTCCAGGCCGGCGAGATCGAGACCGGCGCCCTCGCCCGCATTCAGGTAGTCCATTCGCACCGGCAGCATCTCACCGTCGAAGAACTGCACCAGCTTGCGGTTGGCGAAATAGTCGGGCTGCACGATGGCGACCTTGTCCCCGGCGGAAATGGTCGCCGCCAGCGCGAGAAACAATGCACCCTGCGAACCCGGCGTAATGATAAGGTCATCGGACCCCGCCACGGGCGCGCCGGTGAACCCCGCCAGTTTGACGGCCAGTTGCGCACGGATCGCCGCATCGCCGCGATATTCGGTATAGGCCCGCCTGCCCCCGATTTGAACACCTTGCGCAAAGCGGTCGAACGCGCCGGGCGTCGGCTCAAAAGCGTCCACGTCGCCGTGGGAAAAATCAATGGGCGCGCCGGGCAGCGTCCCGCCAACCATCAGCGAGTTTATGTCGTCGTCCCGTTGGCGCACTTCTTGTCCCGGGGCATTATCGGTAGCAAGTTTTCTGAACTTCTCGTCGAGCGATGTCATCTCATCCCCATAATCTTAGGTGATACCTCTTTTGCCGAGCCGCCTTCCGGCCATGGATGGTACGGCGCGGCGGCGGCCAACGGCGGCAAGTCTCCCACTGTAGCAAGTCTTGGCGGACGGGGATAAGACACAACGGGTTTGAGGTAATACATAGGGCTTATGGATTGGCGCCATGCCGGTCGCCCGGCCCCGCCACCGCGGCAGCATCACCGGCAATACGGATACTGCCGGGTTATTCGCAGGAGGTGATAACTTAAGGAAATCGAGCCGGGAAAACGCTACTATAAAGCACTTTTGACAGAGACAACGTTGTGAGCGGATATGGATTGGCAGGCAGAACTGATTAACAGCTTACAGGCGCGTTTTGGACAGCCGGACAAGTCCCCGCTCTACGTCAAGTTTGCCGAAACGGTGCAACAGGCGGTGAAATCCGGCGCTATTCCGCGCGACCAGCTCCTGCCGAGCGAGCGCGATTTCAGTCAATTATTGGGCATATCGCGCATTACCGTGCGCAAGGCCATGGCCGAGCTGGAAGAAAAAAGCGTGATTGTGCGCACCCGGGGCTTCGGCACCTATATTAACGATCGCCTGGAGTATTCGTTAAAAGAGGCGCGCGGATTTTCGCAGCAGATGATCTTGCAAGGCAAGAATCCGGATACGCTGTGGATTAAGAAAAGCATTGTCGCCTGTAGCCCGGACGTTTCCACGCAGCTCAGGCTGCCGGCTAACAGCGAGGTGTTCCTGCTCAAGCGCATACGCTACCTGGATGATGAGCCGGTCTCCATCGAGGAGTCGTATGTTCCCACCGCCTTGATCGGCGATATCAATGATATCAGCCTATCGCTCTACGATTATTTTAAACGCCAGAACATCGTCTTGCAGCGCACCCACAGCTGGGTTACCGCCCGGATGCCCGATGAAGAGTTCCGCAAACATATCAGCTTGAGCGACAAAGTGCCCGTGCTGATCATCAAACAGGTGGCTTTCGACGACCGCGATATGCCGATTGAATACAGCATCAGCTACTGCCGGGCCGATCTTTATGTGTTTGTGGCGGAAGAATAATCCCCCGCCAGCCGTTAAACCCCGCGATCGCGTAAATATTGCCTGAGTTCCTCCCGCCGGGGCGCGCAATCACCGCCCCGGTGGCTGACAACAAACGACGCCGCCGAATTACCCAGCGCGACCGCGTCCCGCAGCGACCAGCCCGACGCCAGGCCGGCCAGCACGCCGCCGGCGTGGCTATCGCCGGCGCCGATGGTATCCACCACCGTTGCCTCGACCGCCGCTACCCGGCCAGCCGTAGCCAAATCGAAATAATAGGCGCCCTCGCTGTCCATGCGGATAATCAGCGGGCAGCGATAACGTTGCCGCCATAGGCCCGCCAGCGCGTCGATATCCGCGGCGCCGAACGGCGCCGGAGCAGACGTGGGCGACAAATACGTATAGACATGCTCCGCTTCCTGCCGGTTAAGAGAAACGATTGGCCTGAGCGCCAGCAGTTTTTCCCACTGCGCCGGCGCGAGATGCGTAATGCGCGGACCCAGGTCGATAAACAGCGTGACGCCGGCCGGCAGGGTTGCCAGCCAGGCCAGCAGAATATCGCCGGCGGCCGAGGCGAGTTGATACCCCGACAGATAGACCAGCGCCCCGGGGAGGACGACGAGCTGCGCCAGCATAGCGGGCGACCACTGGTTTTCCACCCCGCTGACGGAAAGAAACGTCCGCTCGCCGTTCGGCTCGACCAGGGCCAGGCACCAGCCATTATCACCGCTGTCGACATGAATGCCGCTGGTGATATTTTTCTCGCGCAGCGCCCGGGTAATAATATCCGCCCAGACGCCGGTACCCAACGGCAAGGCGTTGAGCGAGTCCAGCCCCAGGCGAGAGAGGGTGATGGCTATATTCAGGGCGCATCCCCCAACGTTTACCCCCTGCTGGCGCAGCTCGATATCGCCGCCGCTACGCGGCAAAGAATCGGCGGCGGCGATAACGTCCACCACCGCGGCGCCAATAACGCAGATTTGCCGCTGATTAACCAGCCGGTCCAGATCCACGCGCAAACTACTGGTTGGCATGCTTCTCCTCCTCAAGGGCGCGCAAGCGCGACAGCGCCCGGCTGTAGTAGCTAAAATCAAGGTGATTGACGCTATCCAACTGGGCTTTTAACGCTGAATCGATATTTTCGGCCCCGTGCAGCGCGCCGCATATCGCCGTGGCCATCGCGCCGATGGTATCGGTATCGCCGCCCAGGTTGGCGCACAACACCGCGCAGCGGTTGGGGTCGGTTTGCGCCAGTTCCACCATGGCGATCGCGGCCGGCACCGATTCTATCGTCGCGGTACCGGTGCCGACCAACTGATAAATGCGATCCATGGTATGTTCCACGCCGCTGTTGGTCCTGACGACTTGTAGCGCCATTTCAACCCGCGCGGCCACCGATGCGCTGAAGGTGGTTACTCTTTTTTCCTGCGCGGCTTTCGCCACCGCGGGCAATTGGTCGGTGATATGTCGCCAGCCGGCCCCCTCAATCGCTTTGGATATGGCCCAGGCAATTACCGTCGCGCCCGCGACGGCGACGTCGGATTTATGCGTCGGGCTCGATGCCAGCTCCACCCGGGAAATAAAATCGGCCAGTGAGCGGGTGGGCACCATACAACCCAAGGGCGCGATGCGCATCGCGGCGCCGTTGGTCATGCCGTTATTTTCCAGGCTGGCGATCGGCGCGCCTTGCTCAATGGCGCGAAGGGCTATTTTTGACGTTGGACCGAGCACATTTTTATTAAAAGCATCGAAACGTAACGCCCAATCAAGGATATTGCTCCCTATAACCTCTGGGTTTACCTGCCCGTCGCAGGCAATTAACGCGTCGGCCAGCGCCATTGCCATAGAGGTGTCGTCAGTAAATTCCGCCGCGGTAAAATAACATGCCGCGTTATTTTCCTGCGGCCCAGGCAAGAAACGATCGATCCAGCCAAAGTGGCTCTTGACTCGCGAACGCGGCCAGAGTTCCGATGGCATTCCCATGGCATCACCGAGGGATTGCCCATATAACACACCTAAAATGCGATCTTCTGTACTTAATGACATAGTGCTTCCTTAATTTCCCGGGGCGATCCGCCAGACACCGCCCGCGGCATGCGGTTATATATCAGGCTGTTGTTGTTTGATGGGGATCTCTTTGATTTCGTTGGCGCTCTCACGGAAAAGAGCGATAAACACCAGGGTGATAACGGCAATCATAATGGCGCCGAACGCCCACATTCCCGCCCAATTGAAGGTCAGGCCGTTTACCGGCTGGGGATAGGCAAACAATTTTTCCATTAACTGGCCGCCCAACCGGTACCCCAGCAGGCTGCCGATGCCCTGGCAACATAAGGTGATCAGCCCTTGCGCCGCGGTGCGCATCTCTACCGGCGCTTTTTTGTCCACATAGATATACGCGGTGACAAAATAAAAATCATAGCTGACGCCGTGCAGCAGGATACCCAGAAACAGCAGGCCGTAGCTAAATACCGTTTCAGACCCGCCATAGACAAAGAATATGTAGCGTATGGCGGCGGTGATCAGCCCAAGAAGTAATACCTTTTTAATACCAAAGCGTTTAATAAAGAACGGCAGCGCCAGCATGAAGAAAATTTCAGAAAATTGGCCAAGCGTCATCCAGCCGGTGGGATCGCTCATGCCAACCTCGCTCAAGTAACCATTGGCGAAGATATAATAAAAAGCCAGCGGCATGCTGAACATAAAAGAACAGACGAAAAATACCAGGAAGTTGCGATCGCGCAGCAGGACCAGCGCATCCAGGCCCAGCATGACCTTGACGCTCATTTTGCCGGTGCTCTTCGGCGGCGTATGCGGTAATACCAGCGCAAACAGGCCGAGCAGCGCGGAGCTCGCCGCCGTCACCACCAGCGGGATATGAGTGGCGGAGATATCGCCGAAGCCCAGCATCGGCGGTAAAAAGCCGCAGACAATGCCCGAGCCGATCCAGCCGATGGTGCCCAAGACGCGAATCCGCGGAAAATCCCGTTCAACATCATCGACATGGGAAAAGGCGATACTATTGGTCAGGGCAATGGTGGGCATATACGTCAGCGAATAAGCCAGCAAGAGCGGAAAGAACGTGGCGAACTCCGTTTGCTGCGCGGCCAGGTACATCAGCGCCGCGCCGACCAGCATCAGCAGCGCCAGTACTTTTTGCGCCGCAAAAAAGCGGTCGGTGAGGGAACCGACCAGGATGGGCGATAGAATAGCGGCGATAGCGGTACACGCATAGCACCAGGCAATTTGCGTCGGCGTAAAACCGATTCCGTGCAGATAAGGCCATAGCGGCACAAACCAGGCGCCCCAGATAAACCATTCGATGAACATCATGAATGAGAGTTTGACGGTTTTTGTATTCATCCTGCGTTCCTTTTAAAGGCATTATTATATGTAGCGGGTCAGATGCCAGATAAAAGTACCACTTAATAATACCTATGCAATACCTTTGAGGATGTTTTTCGATCTGATTAACATTTCCATAAAAAAACTGTCCGCCCGCCCGCGCGCAGGGCTGGCCAGAGCCGCATTAGCCTACCCTGGCGTTGCGGCCATCAAATAACCGTAAGAGCGCATCCGGGATGTTTTCGAACCTATCCACGAACTCCTCGGCGTACTTGATCATGCCCCGCGATACCAGCGGAGTCACCTCGGCAAGGAAGTGCGGGTAGCTGATATATTTCTATAGCGATCGGTGGACAAATGCCGGGAGACTTGCAGAAAACTATCAACGGGTTTATATAACGTTCCATGCAGAAATCAGGAAATAAGGCGCATGCCGCCAACATCACCCCTTCACGCGCTCGCGGGCGCCCCCGGGCGTTTGACCGGGACGGCGCGCTGGCGAAGGCGACCCGTCTATTCTGGCAAAAGGGGTATGAGGCCACATCGATTGCCGATCTCACCGCGGCGATGGGAATTGGTTCGCCCAGTCTCTACGCGGCTTTCGGTTCAAAGGAAGCGCTATATGCCGAGGCGCTGCGTCATTACCGCGCAACTTATGAGTCGCTGGTCTGGGCCAGGTTTATGGCCGCGGATACGGCCCGCGAAGCGGTTAAGTTCCTGCTAATGGATTCAGCCCGGGTCCTGGCCGGCGGCGGCGATATTCCACACGGCTGCATGGTTACCCTTTCGTCGGTCGGCAGCGAGGGATATCCAGAACTGGGCGACCTGGTGAGGGCCGCCCGAGCCGCCACGTTTGAACGCCTTAAAACCCGCCTGAACCGAGCCGTGGAAGTAGGAGAACTTCCGGCCCCGGCCGACATCCCCGCCCTCGCCCGTTTTGTCCAGGCCGTGCAGAATGGCATGTCGATCCTGGCCCGCGACGGTGTCGACCGTGCCGAACTGGAGGCAATGGCGCAGGTCGCCATAGCCGCTTGGGACGCCAGAACCCGCTAGAGCGTCAGGCCGGCGCCTTATCGGCGCCGGTTGTCGATAAAATCATGCGCTAACGAGTATGACCGCCGAACCGCCATCCACTGATTCCAAGTCGAGCCGATCGGTCAAGAATCGCTCTTCTCCGCTGAGAATGTCGCGGTAGCGGCGATGGGCGAGCCGTTCGGGAAGGTCGATTTCCGTCTGCGCCCAGCGCGGCGTATGCGGCCGGGCAAGGTTGCCATGCAGCGCGCCGTAGACGAGACGGGGGGCGATGACGATCAGCGCATCGCCGCTTTCCGCCCGAGCGAAGGCCAAGACGTTTTCCGCCCGCTGGCCCACGGCGGCGAGCGGCAGGTAGTCGCCCTTACGAAACAGCATCGGCATCGCCCGGCGCACGCGCAGGAGCCTGGCGATGACATGCTGCTTTAACCGGCCGCTCAGCCAGTCCTCTTGCGTGGCGGCCCCCGGATTTTCATGCTCGCCCAGCAGCCGTTCGAGCGCGGCGAAATCCGGCTCGCGCCGGTTGTCGGGATCGGCTAGGCTGAAATCCAGCGCCTCGCTGCCCTGGTAGATATCCGGTACCCCGGGCGCCGTCAGCTTGACGATCGCCTGGGTGAGGCTGTTGACCAAGCCGGCGCGGATAAAGGGTTGCAGCGCGTCGCAAAAATCCAGGAGAAAGTCCCGGTTCGCCGGCGAGAGCAGGTGGCGGGCATAGCCGAGCACGGCCGTTTCGTAAGTATCGTTGCCGTCGACCCAGTTAGTGCGCAGCTTGGCTTCCCGCAGCGCTTTTTCCACATAGGCGGCAAACCGCTCTTCGAGCGCCTTCAGGCCCGTCTCGTCATCCGGGCGCAGCGCGGTCGGCCATACGCCGGCCAGCGCCTGGTAGAGCATCCATTCGACGGCCGGTTCCGGCGCCGGACCGTCGTCGAGCGCCCTGACTTTGGATTGGTTCATCCGCCGCCAGCGGGCAACGCATCCGGCCCAGAGATCCGGCGCTTCGGTGAGCGTATAGAGCCGTGCGCGGGCATCCTCGCCGCGTTTGGTATCATGGGTCGAGGTGCCAGATAACGCATCCGGCTGCCGTTCGAGCCGCGTCTGCATCTCGGCGTGGAAGCGGTCGAGCGGAAGGACGCGCGGCACCGGTTCGGCGCCCACTTCGTTCAGGGCCAGCGCCATATGCTGGCGGAAGAACAGCGTGTCCTCCACCGATTTCGCCATCAGCGGGCCCGTAAGTTGCTGGAAGCGGGTGCGGAAGGCTGCGGCCTCGCCGGCGGCGGCGGTAGAGACTTCGCCCGCGAGAATGCGGGCAAGGAAATCGAGCGCCTGCGGATCGGGGGCGTGCGCGCCGGTTCTGACCTTGGCTGCCACCTTTTGCAGCAGGTCATAGTCGGCCGGCGGCAGCCCTTGCGCCGTGCCGTAGGTGCGGTAGACCGGGAAAGCGACCAGCAGCTCGCGCAGGGCCGACCGGGCGGCTTTCTCGTGCAGCGCCACGCCATCCGTCCTGGCGATGGCCACGGCGAGCATCAACAGCGTATTGAATTCACCCGCAAAATTTTTGTCCGTCATCAGCAGTTTGGCCGCCCGCAGTTCGGCTTCCATATTCACCGGCTTGCCCACGACATCGTGATAGGCCTCGCGCAGGGCGCCGATCTTTTCGCCATCCGCCAGCGCATCGGAGAGCGATGCCGCGAACTCGTAACCGGTGGTGCCGGAAACCGGCCAGTCCGCCGGAATATGCTCGCCCTCGCCAAGGATCTTTTCGATGGTTATATAGCAGTCTGGCCCGGCCTCCTGGCGGAGCAGTTCGAGATAGGCTTTCGGGTCGGCGAGCCCATCCACATGGTCCACCCGCAGCCCGTCGACCGCACCGTTTCGGACGAGTTCGAGGATCAGCCGGTGCGTATCGTCGAAGACGGCCCGGTCTTCGACCCGGACGCCAACCAGCCCGGTTATCTCGAAGAAGCGGCGGTAGGACAGGTCGCGCGGCGCATCCAGCCAGCACATCAGCCGATAGGGCTGGCGCGCGTGCAGCGCGGCGATCTCCGCCTTGCCGGCGAGATTCAGGACCTCGGCCTCGCGGCCCTCCCAGGTGGCGGGGGCAAGCGGGTAGAAGCTGTCGTAATAGGCGAACGCCGGCCTGCCGGTCCTCGGATCGGGCTTCACGGCAATCTCGCCGTTTTCCAGCGCGGCCTCGAACGTCGCGCCGAGAAAGGGTAAGGTCAGGCGCTTAGACCAATTAATGTCGAAATGCCTGGCGTAGCGGCTGTTTTCGCCATTCTCGATGACATCGCGCCACCACGGATTTTCCAGCGAGGCGGCCATATGGTTGGGCACGATGTCGATGATCAGGCCGAGACCTGCGCCCTTAAGCGCTTTAACCATGCGGTCGAAACCTGCGCGGCCGCCGATCGAAGGCTCTATCTCGTTGGCGTCGGTCACATCGTAGCCGTGGGTCGAGTCGGATGTCGCGGTGAAGATCGGCGAGGCATAGAGATGGCTGATGCCGAGCCGTTGCAGATACGGCACCAGGCCGGCTGCGCGGTCGAAGGTCATGCCGTTGCGAAACTGGATACGGTAAGTCGCGGTCGGAATCTTCACTTTGCGCCTCCCGCGGCAAGACGGACGATAAGGGAATTCCGCGGCAGATCCTGTGCCTCTTGCGGCCAGGCGAAAATTATCTCGCCAGGCTGGTCGGGAAGCGGCCGGGGCGTTGCGCCGATATTAAGCGCGATGGACAGCGTACCTTGCGGGAAAGTCCAGGTGACGGCAATCAAACCTTCCGCCGTTTTCACCACCTTGCCGGCGCCTCCGCCGGCCGTGGCCAGCAGCGGCACGACATGTTGCCGGCGCAGCGCCAGCAGCTCGCGGGTCAGCGCCAGCCAGTCCTTGCCCGCCTCGCTGTCCGGCTTCGTCCAGTCAAGCTTCGACCTCTCGAAGGTCTGCCTGGCGTTCGGATCGGGCACGCTTTCACCCTCATGGCCGACATGGCCCTCGAATTCCTTCGCGCGGCCCTGGCGCACGGCCCGGGCGAGATCGCCATGGAAATCGGTGAAGAACAAGAAGGGATGCGTCTCGCCATATTCCTCGCCCATGAAGAGCAGCGGAATATGCGGCGAGAACAGCAGCGCGGCGAGCAGGACCTTGGTGCGCTCGGCGCCGGCCAGTTCGATCAGCCTTTCGCCCTGCGCGCGGTTGCCTACCTGGTCGTGATTCTGAATGAAATCCACGAAGGCGACCGGCGGCTGGCCGGCGCTTGGTACGCCGCGTTTCTCGCCCGTCTGCGGCGAGACCTCGCCCTGATAGGCGAAACCCTCCGCCAACGCCCTGGCGACGAGTTTCTCGGGCTCCTTGGCGAAATCCTGGTAATAAGCATGCGTCTCGCCGGTGGCGAAGACATGGACGGCATTGTGGAAGTCATCGTTCCATTCGCCGGTGAACAGCGGCACGGAACCGTCTTCCCCGCGCGGATGCAAGAAGATGACGTTACGGTTGTCCTCGGTCGACAGATGAATCGGCCGGTCGGTTATCCCGACCCGGATGCGCTCGGCGATTGCTATCAGTACGTGCCGGTCGGAAGAATCCACGATATGGTCGATCGCGTCGAAGCGCAGCCCGTCAAGGTTGAATTCCTCCAGCCAGTAAAGCGGCGCCTCCATGATATAACGGCGGACGGCATCGACGTCATAGGCGATGCCTGCGCCCCAGGGCGTAATGCGCGCCTTGTGGAAGAAATCGGGCGCCAGGAGCGGCAGGTAATTGCCCTCCGGGCCGAAATGGTTGAGCACGATATCGAGCACGACCGAAAGGCCATGGCCATGGGCGGCATCGACGAAGGCCTTGACATCTTCCGGCGTGCCGTAGGCGGAGTGCGGCGCGTAGAGCAGCACGCCGTCATAGCCCCAGCCGCGGTTGCCGCCGAACTGCGCCAGGGGCAGGACCTCGATCATGGTGATGCCCAGTTCGGCGAGGTAAGGCAGTTTCCCGATCGCGGCCTGGAACGTGCCTTCGGGCGTGAATGTGCCGACATGCATCTCGTAGACGACCGTTTCTTCCCAGGGGCGGCCTTGCCATTCGGCGTTCTGCCAGTCGTAACGGGTCGGGTCGATGACGAGGGAGGGGCCGTTGACATCCGCCTTCTGGGCGCGGGAAGCCGGGTCCGGCACGACCGTGCCGTCGGCGAGGACAAAATTATATTCCGCGCCGGGCGACACGCCGGTTGCCAGCAGTTCGAACCAGCCGTCGCCGCTCGGGTTCATCCCGGTGTCTTTACCGGCCAGCCTGAGCGTCATCCTGTCCTGGCCGGGCGCCCAGAGGCGAAAACGCACCGCGCCGGCGGCCACGTATTCGGCCCCCCAACTTTTAACAAATGATTTGGACCCCATTCAATTCCCTCCGCCAACCCAGAAGTGGGCAATGGACGACACCGCGTGATTATTGCTCCGGTGCTGCGAGCATCAATAGCATAAACTTGTCGGCGTGATCTGTGTCCCGGCCCCAAGCTGCATCCGAAAAACAATCATAGACTATTATGTAGGAATTGATGCGCCGTCCGACCAGCGCGGCGTTTTTTGTGGACGTCCCTGTGTTGGTGCCGCAACACAGGGTGATGGCACGCCCAAAATATCATGTCCGGCGGCCCCGCCCGCGGCGCGATGACCGGAGGGGCAAACGCGCGTTCAGTCATACCTTGCGCCGCGGGTCCGGCCTCATGTCGCTGTTCGCCGGTGGCGGGTTATGATAAAGTCGGGCCGGAGGGTTTCTTTATGACTCATGTTCGGATTATTAATTATTTTTAATACTAAACATTTGTTATGGGAAATCAGGATATAGCCGAAATAAAGGTAGCTCGGTGACAATAAAGAAATTGGCCGCTATTTTGGGATTGTCTCATTCCACGGTTTCCCGTGCGTTAAACGGTCATCCGGCGATCAGCCAGTCTACCAAAGAGAGCGTTATACAGGCCGCAAAAAAATATGGATATATTCCTAATAGCGCCGCGCAGGTATTACGTAATGCGACCAGCGGCGCCTTTGGCGTGATTATTCCTGATATCCAGAACGATTTTTTTATTTCTGTCACCAATGCGATTGCGCGTGAGGCGGGTAAACGGTCATGGCAAATGATTCTGGCCATTACCGAGGACCAGCCGGATACAGAATATAACGCGTTACGCCGCATGATGGCCGCCAGCGTTGACGGTATTATTATTGCGCCATCAGCAAATCCCCTGCCCGAGACCCAAGAGCTTATTACCCGAACCCACGCCGTGCAACTACTGCGCCGCC
The DNA here is from genome assembly GCA_015654925.1 of Enterobacterales bacterium. Lineage (GTDB taxonomy): Bacteria > Pseudomonadota > Gammaproteobacteria > Enterobacterales > Enterobacteriaceae > Acerihabitans. Next base: position 47,645 of record JAATFX010000147.1, read on the forward strand.
ATAAAAGTATCCAGGCCCCGCTGATTGCGATTGACGATCGTTATGGCATCAGTCTCGCCACCGGGCATTTGCTGACGCTGGGCCATACCCGGATTGGCTATATCGGGTCATCCACCGACCTGAGTACCGGATTTGAACGTCTGCAAGGATTCCTACAACATTTCTCCGGGCATGGGCAGGCCGGGCTGAAGGATGTTATCCATATAGGTCCGCCGCAGGCCGAGTTCGGCTTTGACGCCTTCAAACGCATTATGAATGCGGACCATCCGCCCAGCGCACTGGTGCTGGGAAGTCCGCGTTACGCCATGGGCGTTTTATTAGCCGCCAAAGCGCTGGACATCCGGATACCCGAGCATCTTTCCGTCGTGGCGTATGGCGATGTGCCGTGGGGCGGTTTACTTGATATGAAGCTCACGACGATTGTGCTGCCGGAAAAAGAAATGACGGATGCCTGCGTAGACATGATTCGTCACATAATGGATGGCGAATTAACCTTTACTCCCGATGAATTTATTCATTCGACTGAAAACCAGCTTTTTACGCCGCGGCTAGCGCCTGGCGATTCAACCAGGGCGTTTACATCGCTGAAGCAGTGTTAATAAAAAAGGATGCATACGTTACCGTACGCATCCAAACATACTGCCATTAGAGCAAAACTTTACCTGATTCATTTACAACGCTTATTGACGAAATTTGGCCAATAGTTTTTCAGCGCCGTTAGTCAATAGCCCTTGATCTGAACCAATCGCAATGATTTGAAAACCCAATTCAATGTATCGGCGCGTTTGTTTTTCATCGGTGCAAAGTATCCCGACGGCTTTACCCGCGGCTTTAATTCGCCTGCCGCTCTCCTCAATCGCGTTAATTACCGCAGGATGCATGGGTTGGCCGATATATCCCAGGCTGGCGGCTAAATCGCCCGGGCCGATAAAAAAGGCGTCAATGCCGTCAATCGCGGCCATTTCCTCCAGGTTATCAAGGGAAGTGGTGGTCTCAGGCATCACAATCAGGCAGATTTCCCGATCGCAGGTGGCGGCATAATTTTTTATTCTGCCAAAATTGGACGCGCGGGGAGCGCCGCAATAGCCGCGGATACCGTGGGGAGGATAGCGCACCGCCGAGACCAGCATGTTAGCTTGTTCCGCGGTATCGACCTGCGGCACCATCAGCGTGTTCACACCGGCATCGAGATAGCGTTTAATCAGGGAGATATCCTGGTTCGGCAGCCGGACTATAGGCTGTGTCGGGCCGCCTGCGGCGCAGGCCTGCAATTGACAGTAGATTTCCCTATACTCACTGGGACCATGCTCCGCATCCAGACCAATGAAATCATAGCCGCAGCCGGACAAAATTTCCGCGGCGATATGGCTGCCTAGCTGCGTCCATAGACCCAACTGTACCCGGCCGTTTTTAATGGCCCGCTTAAATTGATTTTTCTGTAGTTGTATATTTTGTTGCATATGTCGTTCCATAGGTAGTTCCATGATTTGTCCTATACCTGCGACCTGCGGCGTGACGTTTTCATCTTCACCCAGCGAACCTCGTGGTCACCAACCCCAGGCCGGTGATTTCAGCCGTAAAGGTATCCCCCGGCGCGGCGGCGACCGCCGGCCCCAGGGCGCCGGTGATAACGAATTCCCCCGCCCTAAGCGGCTTGCCCGCGCGGACCAGTTCATCAGCCAGCCATTGTAAGGCATATAATGGATGGCCCAAGCAGGCGGTTGCCGCGCCTTCGGAGACAATCTCATCCCCCCGTTTGGTCGTCATCAGGCTGCGCGCCATATCAAAGTCGGATAACTTGACCGGTTTGGTTCCCAGAACCACCAGGCAAGCGGAGGTATTGTCGGCAATAAAATCGCAGGACTTCACATTCCAGCCGGTGAAGCGGCTATCGACGATTTCAAAGGCGGGCAGGATATAATCACAGGCATCGATAATATCCAGGATAGTGTGGCAGGTTTGCGTCAGGTCTTTTTTAAGCACCACGGCTATTTCAGTTTCGACCCGCTGCTCGGATAAAGCTCGCTGGGTGATTTCGGTTCCTTCCACCAAGACCATGTCGGCATAGATATTCCCATAACAGGCTTGGGACATGCCGAATTGCCGTTGGACGGCTTTATTGGTGAGCGCCAGCTTGCGTCCAGCCAGCCGACGTCCCTGCGCTTGCCATAAGGTATCATTGTAATCCTGGATCATGTATCCGCTGGTAATATCCTCATCGCTAAAGAGCTCGCGGATGGGCTGCCCCGCCTGGGCATTTTGCCAGGCGGTACGAATGACATCCGCCGCTTTGATAATTAAATTATCCATTATGCTGTTCTCTTAATCCTGGTTGCCGTTAGCCCAGGCATGGTTAGCCCGGGTGCGGTTAAAGCGTATCCACCCGATTTTGCGGGTTACCGTTGATAAACGCCCTGACGTTATCCACGGTAATGGCGAGAATACGGCCCCGTGCCTCCACCGACGCCCAGGCGATGTGCGGCGTAACCAGGCAATTCTTCGCGCACAGTAGGGGGTTGTCCGGCGCGGGCGGCTCCGTAGACAGAACATCCACCGCGGCACCGGCGATTCGGCCGTGGTTTAACGCTTCGGCCAAATCCGCTTCGTTTACCAGATCGCCCCGGGAAGCATTCAGGATCAACACCGATTTTTTCATTTTGCCGAGGGCGTCCGCATTAATCATGCCCTGCGTTTTCCGGGTCAATAAACAGTGCAGGCTGATAACATCCGATTCGGCATAGAGCGTGTCCAAGTCGACGTATTTAACGCGTTCATTTTCCAACGACGCGTTCCGGTACTCATCGTAGGCCAGGACATTCATGCCGAGAGCCTGTGCCACCTGGCCAAATGCCTGGCCAATGCGACCAAAGCCGATGATGCCGACATTTTTATCGGCGACCTCGATCATCGGTTTTAGCCAATAGCAGAAGTCGGTTTTTTGGCTCCATCCGCCGGCGCGGACATCCACGGCATGCTCGCCGACGTGGTTACACAATTCAAGCATCAAGGCGGTGGTGAATTGCGCTACGGTCACCGTGCCATAGGTGGGAACATTGGCAATCGCGATGCCCTGTTTTCTGGCGCCGGCGAGATCGATGATATTATAACCCGTCGCGGTAACGCCTATAAACTTGAGGTTAGGACATTGCTCAAACGCTTTTTGGCTTAACGGGACCTTATTGACAATAACGATCTCGGCATCGCCGATGCGTTCCACCACCTCCTCCGGCGCCGAATTTTCATAAACCGTAATGTCGCCTAACTGCTCAAGCTGCGCCCATGAAAGGTCGCCAGGATTCAGTACGCCGCCATCTAAAATTACCATTTTCATAAAAAATACCTACTGGAGTAGTGACCGGCGGTACGCTGGATAACAATGCGGACCGGCGCGTGATGACAAAATCTCAGTGCAATTCAACGTGCTGATTTATCATGGTTTTCTTATGATCAAGCGTCAATACGGCGCTCAGGCTCAATAACGCATTGAAACCCAGCCATACCCCGACCATCGCATTGCTATTAAAGGTATGGTTCAGCCAGGTGCAAATGGCCGGCGTTAATCCCCCCAGTACGGCGGCGGCTACCGCCTGCGCGAACGAGTAACCCGCGGTACGGGCATGCGCCGGCACCATTTCAACCATGGCGGCAACCTGTACCGAGCTATAGCAGGCATAAATAAAGGAGAACCACAGTTCGAAGACCACAAACTTCAGTATGGTCGGCTCCGCGGAAAGCCAAGCCAGGAGTGGATAAGCGGTGACTGTGCCTAATAGCGTCACCACAATCATCATTGTGCGTCGATTAACGCGATCGGCGATAGTCGCGGTGATCGGCAACCAGAATAAAATAGACAAACCAACAAAAAATAGCGTAATGAAGCCGACATTTTCCCCCAGGTTCAGGCTCTTGATATAGGTCGGCGCGTAGGTCGTCACGGTTTGCGCGGTGACGGTCGCCATTGCCACCATGCCCATACAGGTAATTATGGTGCGCCATCCTGTAACCAGGCTGCTGCAAATTTCTTTAACCGTTGGGGTGGTTTTTTTCTTGGCGAAGACGGCGGTTTCCTGAAGATTGGAACGTAACCAGAACATCAGCGGAATAACGGCGCAGCCAATGAGTAATGGAATACGCCAGCCCCAGTCATGCAGGTTTTCGCTCGACATAGTATAGAGCAAGACCAGGCCGACAAGAGATGCCGTCATTACGGCAAATTGCTGCGAGCCCACCTGCCAGCAGGTATAAAAAGCTCGACGATGAGGCGGCGATATTTCTGCTAAATAAACCACCACGCCGCCCAATTCGGCACCGGCGGAGAACCCTTGCAGCAATCTGCCGAATAGAACAATAACCGGTGCGGCCACGCCTATTGTTGCATAGGTCGGGGTAAGGGCAATACACAGGATACCGACGGACATTAAAAACAGCGACAACACCAGGCCTTTTCTTCGGCCATGCCTATCCGTATAAGATCCTAAGATAATTGCCCCGAACGGACGGGCAAAGAAACCTAAGGCAAAGGTCATCAGCGTCAGCATGAGAGAAACATATTCATTTTCTGATGGAAAATACGCCTGAGAAATATAACGGGCATAGTAGCCATAAATCATAAAATCGTATATTTCGAGGGCATTACCCGCACCCACCTGGATGATGGGTTTTACCTGTATCTTTTTTTCAACCGCAGGTAAAGTTTCACTACTGTACTCGGTCATTTGAATCTCCTAAATGCAAATTTACCATTGCAAAAACTCATATAACCAGAACAGACTGTCAAAAAACGGCAGGATATACGGTAATGAAACCTATAGATAACGCCTGTTCAGCTAATAAATCGTTTAAAAGTTTAACTATTTATTTCCGAGTGCTTTTACCCCGAAAAAACCTAAATCGTTTGAATCTTCCAGGCGAATAGCCTCATTCCATTTCGATGTGCGCTCGGCGCGTGTTATGGAACCCACTTTTAATTGCCCGGCATTCAGGCCCAGGGCCAAATGCACGATAATATTATCTTCCGTCTCCCCGGAGCGGGCCGAGACAATCGTACCGTAGCCGGCTGATTTTGCCTGCTGATAGGCATTGAATAACTGGGTGATGGTGCCAGCCTGATTCGGTTTTAACAGCACGGCATTACAGGCCCCCTTGGGCACGGCCGCCCTGACCCGATCGGCATTGGTCACAAAATAGTCATCACCGACGATTTGAACGCGTGAACCCGCTGCTTTGGTAAAGGCAATTAATCCCGCTTCATCATCTTCAGCTAACGGATCTTCAATTGAAATAATGGGATAACGGTCAAGCCAGCCGAGTAACAATTCGCACATACCGTCAGAGTCATATTCAGTTGACTCCAGCGCCAGGCGATAACGTCCGTTTTTACCAAATTCAGACGACGCGACGTCCAAGGCAATCGACACATCCTGGCCCGGAATATAACCGGCGCCCTCGATCGCCGTTACCAGCGTATCAAGCGCTTGCTCGTTATTCGAAAACTCGGGCCACCAGCCGCCCTCATCGGCCACGCCGCTTAACTGTCCGCGCTGTTTCATAATACGACCCGCGCTGTGATACACCTCGGCGGTCATCACCAGGGCTTCCTGGAAGGATTTGGCGCCGTTGGCGATGACCATCAGATCCTGGATGTCGATACGCCGGCCGGCATGAGCGCCGCCGCCGAAAATTTGAATCTGCGGCAAAGGCATGGCGACATTATTGTCCCCGGCAAGATATTTCCAGAGCGGCAAATGCGCATGGTTCGCGGCAGCATAGATAACGGCCATCGAACAGGCGACGGTGGCATTGCCCCCTAAACGTGAAAAGGTGCCGGTGCCGTCCAATTCAATCAGCGTATCGTCGATTAATCGTTGGTCGGTCGCCTCCAGGCCAATTAAAGCGGGCGCAATTTCATTTTTGATATTCAATAATGCCTGTTGTACGTCCTTGCCCGACAGCGATGCGCCGCCATCGCGAAGTTCAACGGCTTCATGCATACCGCGGGATGCGCCGGCAGGGGCTAATCCTCTGCCGATAACGCCGTTATCTAAATGAACTTCTGCTTCTACGGTTGGCCAGCCGCGAGAATCCCATATACGCCGGGCAATGATATTTTTTATTTTACTCATAAACCTATCTCCTTCTTCCAGAATTCCTGGATATCTTTTAATTGCGTATATCGATGGTCAAGCAAGGTATAACTTGCGCGGCGTACCCGGTCTACATCCTGGTCCTGTAGATATTCAGCCGGTGATTTACCATCAACGCGAGCAAGCAGTAAACATGGCAAGAGTGTTGCGGCCCGCAAATTAAAATCCTCGGTTGGCTCCCAATTAATACCGGCAATATATTTTTTACTCATAGCCTGAAACGCAGCCAGCAGCCGTTCTTTATCAATCTTTGATTTCGCTATAACGGATTTCAGTAAAAAATGATTCAGGCAGAATGCCAAATCAAAAGCAGGATCGCCGTACCAAGCACATTCCGCATCTAAAATAACGGGACCATCAGGTCCGCGCAGAATATTTTTCGGACTGACATCGCCATGCACCAACGCGATTTTTGTGGTTTGGGTCCGGTGCAATATTGATAAAATATAGTCGGAATATTTAGAACAATTGCGCGTAATCTCCCCGAGATAGGGATCTAAACGCAGCGAGAAAAAGTTATCATCGTACGCAAACAGTGCGGCCAGTTCGTTATTCTTTGCCGTCTTTTTATGTATGTTATTAAGAATGCCCCCCATCTGTTCGGCGAAACCGATATCAATCTCACCGTTCAATAGTTGGGATTTCCAGTTGTGATAGTGTTCCGCAGGCAAATAATCCATGACAAAACAGAGATTTTTTTTATCTACGCCCAATATCTTTGGTACGGCATTGGGTTCAATCCCTGCGACAGTTTTCATCCAGTCGATTTCCGCGAAAACACGCTCCAATGGCGCATGCCATTCTTTGGCAACTTTAAGCGTAGGCAGGGCCTGCTTAAGGCAGAATTGCCGGTTCCCGACGGTGACTTTCAAAATATTGGAGGATACGCCGCCGGTCAGAGGCGTGATATGCCATGAATTTCCCGCATGCAATAGTCCCATATTTTGCAGCACATCGTGTATGGCGTTTTGTTCTGCCGACAGGTCTATAAAACTATTTCCCATGAGTCACCTTTATATGACCAATTGTATACCGGTATGATTTATGAAAGCGCAGTAAAACCCTCGACAATAAGGCTTGTCGATTATTCACCCATTACACGTCGTTTACACCAATACTACATTTCACTTAAATCTACCGCACAGCAATGAGTACCAGCGTGCTAAAGCTATTTTCAAAACAATTATTTGTTATTAGGAATGCCTTAATTTATGCACACGTGTGCATTGATGTCAACGGCGAGGGTTTACAATCCTATGCACATTTTAGCGAAATCGCCAAAAATGCCATTAAGGCATTGATTTAATGCACTAATGTTTATTGTGATCTATATCTTATTTATAAAAAACGCTTTTTTATCGAGATAATTGGCGGGCTAAAAATAATAAAAATATTTTTAGTTATTGCAACTTTGGTTGAGCGCGCCTGGGCGCTCGGCGCGCTGGTATCATATGGGCGGCGTCAGGGTAAGCGGCGTCCGGGCGCGGTCGGGCAAGCGAGGGAATATACGCTACATAAAATCCCGCGGCGGATGGGTTATGACATGAAATAGTCGACCAATTTACTGGTGATGGTTTCCATAGAGAAGCTGGTTTTTTGATTTTCCAGGCGGTGCCGGCGATAACCGTCGTCAAGTTTCTCCAGCTCGCTGGTTAAACGATCGATCACCATCAGCGTTCCCGCGATTTCGGCAAAGCCCCGCTCTCCCACGCTGCTACAGGATACGGCGGCCTGAAGATTCCAGTCCGACAATTTCACAAAGGGATGAAAGGTGCCTTTGGTGATGGATAATAAACGCACGCCGTTTTGCCGGGCAATCGCCAGCTCATGCAGCATATCCGCCGACACTTCCGAGGCATGAATCGCGATAATCAAATCATTGGGACCACGCTGAGATCCCGCCATGACGGATTGATAAAGCCGTTCGACAAAATTGGCCGGTTTACCCATGCGGATCAGATTCAACTGTAGGAACAGGGCCAGGGGCGCGCCAAGGCCGATGGCGTAAATATCGATATTGACCGCGGCATGCAACGCCTCGGCGGCGGCACTGAGTTCATCGCAATCGATAATTTTATTGGTATCGCGGATACTGTCATAGAGCGCGCGGTATTCATCTTCGCCAGGATTTTCGAGCTGTTTCGCGCCCTGCCCCAACGCCAATGTGGTGCGTAATTCGGAGAAACCTTTAAAACCGAATGCCCGGCAAAAACGGGTAATACTGCCTTCGCTGGTCTCTATCGCCCCCGCCACCTCGGTGATCGTGTGGCGCATCACAAAATCAGGATCTTTTGCTACGAACTTGCCCACTTTTTCCAGGATAGGACTCAGGGTAGAGAGATTATTTCTTATTTCAATCAATAAATTACTGTTGATATCGCTCATAACATATCCTATCTGCCGAATTTGCAATCTCGGTCACAATAAAACCTTCATGACTTAAATAATAATTATTATTCCTTAGTTATTCAATAAAAATAATTATTATTGGGGGAGTTATGAAAGGTCTTATCGTCTGCCGAACCGGCATGGGCAGTTCCATGATGCTGAAAATCAAAGCCCAACGGGTCATAGATAAACACGGTTGGGACATAGAACTTGAACATGATGTGCTTTCCGGCCTCAACGGCTACCGCGATATTGATTTCGTTATCACGATGAAGGATCTCAGTTCTGAAGTCGAAGCCGCGGGCTTTCGCGCATTGGGGGTCACTGATTTGATGAACGGCGATGAAATGGAAGCATTGCTATCGCAGGTCGTCGAAGAACACCAAAAAAGCTAACCCATCATTGCCGGAACCGGAGACATCATGGACCTTCTCAAGTTTATTGTATTCGATATTCTCGGAGTTACCCCGCTTTTAGTGGGATTTATCGCCATGGCGGGCTTATTGATACAGCGCAAGCCGCCGGAAAAAGTGCTATCAGGTACGTTCAAGACCATTGTGGGATTTTTGGTATTCGCCGGCGGAGCGGGGCTGGCCGTCTCCTCGCTGGGCAATTTCCAGACGCTCTTCAGCGCGGGGTTCGGCCTGAAAGGCGTGATGCCGCTGGCGGAAGCGCTGACCGGCCTGGCGCAAACCAAATTTGCGCTCTGCGTCTCGCTTATCATGGTGCTCGGTTTCGGCTGGAATATGTTTTTTGCCCGCGTGACGCCATTTAAATACATTTTCCTCACCGGCCAGCATAATCTCTACCTTTCGGCGCTGCTCACCGTCACGCTCAAGGCGCTGGGCTACAGCGATGAAGTGACCATCGCCGTGGGATCGGTGCTGCTGGGATTTTGTGCTTGCCTGTTTCCCGCCATTGCGCAGCCCTGGATGCGAAAGATCACCGGCACCGACGAAATCGCCATGGGACATTACGTAACGCTGGCTTATGCGTTCTCCGGCTGGATCGGCGGCAAAGTCGGCGATCCCAAACAGTCGACGGAAAAACTCAATTTGCCGGGCTGGCTGAGTATTTTCAAAGATTACATTGTCTCGGTATCGATTTCAGTCAGCATCTTTTATTACATCGCCGCATTCGCCGCCGGCAAAAGCGCGGTGACCGCGGCGGCCGGCGGCATGCACTGGCTGGTGTTCCCGCTATTTCAGGCACTCACTTTTACCGCGTCGCTGTATATCATTATCACCGGCGTACGGTTGCTGCTGTCCGAAATCGTACCGGCCTTTCTCGGTATTTCTGAAAAATTCATTCCTAACGCCAGACCCGCCCTTGATTGTCCGGTGGTGTTTCCCTATGCGCCCACCGCAACGGTGCTGGGGTTCATTTCGGCGTTTGTTGGCGGCCTGGTGGTGATGGGACTGCTGGCCGTACTGGGCCAGACGGTAATTATTCCGGTGGCGATCCCCTACTTCTTTATCGGTGCCACGGCGGCGGTGTTTGGCAACGCCTCCGGCGGCTGGAAAGGCGCCATCGCCGGCAGTTTTTGTACCGGAATCCTGATCGGCGTCGGACCGGCGCTGATTTATCCGATTATGGAATCCGTCGGCCTTTCGGGCACCAGCTTCCCGGAGACGGATTTCGTCGCCGTGGGCCTGGTGGTTTATTACATCGGCAAAATGTTGCCATAAACTACTAGAGGAATAAACGTGGATATTCAATCGTTAATTACCCATGCCCGCCAGGTTCGCCGGGATATCGTCACCTTGATCTATAAATCCGGTATCGGCCACCCCGGCGGCGCGCTCTCCATCGCCGATATATTGACCTATCTCTATTATTGCGAAGTCGACCTGACCCAGGCCAAGCGCGGCAAAGTGGTCATGAGCAAAGGACATGCCGTCGCGGCGCAATACGCGCTGCTGCATCAGTTTGGCTTGGTGGATGAAAAGGAATTCTCCACCTTCCGGCAAATCGACTCCCGCCTGCAAGGGCATCCGAGCATCAAAACGCTGCCGCAGGTGGATGCCACCACCGGGCTGCTGGGCCAGGGATTATCCGTGGCTTTAGGCATGGCGGCGGCGAAAAGATTACGCGGCGAGCCGCAGCGGGTTTTCGCCATCCTGGGCGACGGCGAAATGCATGAGGGCCAGGTCTGGGAAACTCTGCAACAGGCCGCGCATATGCGGATGGATAATCTGGTGGCGGTAATTGATTACAATGGTTTCTCGTCCCACGATCCGGTAAACGAGGTGATTAATCTGGAGCCGCTGGCGGAAAAACTCCGGTGTTTTGGCTGGCACGTGCTGGAACTTCACAACGGTAACGACATGCATCAGGTATTCGATACTTTCCAACTTATTCACCATTTACGGGGTAAACCCATTCTGGTACTCGCGCATACGGTTAAAGGCGCCGGCGTCAGTTATATGGAAAATAATGGCGACTGGCATTCAAAAACCCCGACCAGCGAACAATTTAATCAGGCAATGGAGGAACTGGCATGAAAGCACCCCGCGATATGATTGGTCAGGCATTGATCGCCCTGGCGGAGCACCATTATCCGGTGGTGGTGGTGGACAGCGACCTGGCCAGTTCCACGCGTACCGATCAATTCCAGGCGCGCTACCCCGATCGGTTTTTCGAAATGGGCATCGCCGAAGGGTCGGCCATGAGTTTCGCCACCGGCCAGGCGCTTGAAGGACAGATTCCATTTTATGTCAATTTCGCCATGTTCGTCACCGGCACCGCCTGGACGCAGCTTCGCCAGCTGTGTTATGCCAAAGCCAATGTCAAACTGGTCGGTTCCCATCCGGGCATGGATGACGGCCCCGACGGCGCATCGCATCACGCCCTTGAGGATCTGGCGCTTACCCGCGTGCTGCCGAATCTTACGGTACTAACCCCGGCCGATGCGGAGGAAGTGGCGGCGGCATTCGAACAGGCCGCCAATATTGACGGCCCGGTCTATATCCGCGTGGCCAGGGAACCGATGCCGGTGCGCGATAAATCGGTTATCCCGCGCATAACCGATATCGGCGTCATTGAACAAAGCGGCGATGAGTTTGCCATCCTGTTCGAGGGAACCTGCCTGGAGCAGGCATTGTCCGGTTACCAGCTGTTACGACAGCAGGGATTGCGCGGCAAAGTTATCCATGTCGCCACGCTCAAGCCGTTTAACGAAGCGCGTTTTGCCGAGCTGGTCCGGTCGGTGGGCGCGCTCGCCACGGTTGAAAATCATCAGATCGCCGCCGGGCTCGGCGGCCTGATATCCGAGACGCTGGTCAAACTGCGCCTGCCGCTGCCGCTGGCGCGGATTGGCGCCTCGGATACTTTTACCGAATCGGGTAACAGCCGGGAGCTAAAGGAAAAATACGGCATCAGCGGTAAAGCCATCGCCCAAAAACTCACGGAGTTGATAGGGTAACTCCCCAGGAGACCACCATGAGCGCTTATCTGTTCGGCACGCGCTGGGCGCTGATTGAACAAGCGGACTGCTGGCGACAGGCCATTCATTTGGCCTGCCGCCCGCTAATTGAACAAGGGATCGTCGATACCCGTTACCCGGAGGCCATCATCAATAGCGTCATCAAACATGGGGCCTATTTTATCCTCAGTCCGGGTTTTGCCCTGCCCCATGCCCGGCCTGAAGAAGGGGTGATAATGCGCGGGGTCCATTACTCTTTGCTCAAGCTGCGCCAACCGGTGGTATTTCCCGGCGGCGATGCCGTGACGCTGTTGATCGCCCTGGCGGCATCTGACGGCGGCCGGCATATCGAGGCCATCAGCCGTCTGCTTTCCTGGCTGGAAACAGACCGGCGTTTAGCCGCATTGCTGGCTATCACGGAACCAAACGCGCTGGCCGATATGCTGGCGTCATCGAGCCCATCACCATAGGCCGCTTCGGCACGTCGGAAAGCGTTTCCTATATGAATAACCGTTCATCAAATCCGTAATCCGCCACCGCTTTTTCCATGCTGATATAACCGGCATGAATATCCGCAATAATTTTCGCGGGATCGCGCAGGCGCGGCGGCCCCCACCCTCCCCCGCCCGGCATTTCAAGCACCAACTTTTCGCCGGGCGGTATTTCCTGAATGCCCTTGGCTTTTAATGCCGCACCGGAAGCCAGGTACAACCGTCCCGTACGTCCGGGCAAGCCCCCGTCGCTACCGCGGGCGGGATGATCCACGCGATCAAAACGCGCATAGAGCGCCAGGGGGACCGGGAAACGATTACCGATCACCATTTTTTGCCCCAGCCCGCCGCGATATTGTCCGGCGCCGGCGGAATCCGGCAACAATGATTTTTCCCACACCACCACCGAGGTCATGGCCTCGGTAATTTCCACCGGGACGTTTTTTACCCCCGAAGGAAACGGCGTGGCGGAGAGGCCATCGAGTTGCGGTCTGGCGCCCGCGCCGCCGCTGTGAAAACTGGTGGTCATGAAGTTTTTGTAATAAGGCGACGCAGGGGCGGCCAGCCGGACATTCCACAGGCTGCCGGTACTTTCCGCCGGCGTCTTGTCGGCGAGTATCTGGCGAAAGCAGCCGAAAATGAGATCCGGCAGGAACATGCCCACCAGCGAGCGCGCGACTACCGGACGGGGCCAGCGGGCATTGGCGATGCAATCGTCGGGCGCTTGCAGCGTAATGCAGCTCAAGGTGGCGGCATTATTGGGCAATGAAGGCGCAATCAGGCTTTTTACGCCGAACGCGGCATAGGCCTCGGTATAGCAGAGCGGACAATTAATGCCGTAGCGCGAGGGACCGGATGTTCCGGTCATGTCAATATGCACGCCGTCGTCGTCAATGGTGACGGACGCCACCAAATCTATGGGCTGTTCATAACCGTCGATGCGCATGCTGTTATGCCAGGTGCCCCTGGGCAACGCGGCGACGGCGCGCCGCATCGCCCGCAGGCTGTGGTCGAGTATGCGCCGGCCGATAAGGTAAAAGTCATCCAGGACGTACTCATCCATAATCTGCTGCAAACGCCGGTTCCCCACCTCATTGCAGGCCATCAAGGCGAAAATATCCCCTTCGACCTGCACTGGCTCGCGCACATTGGCCCTGACCAGTTGTAATAAACTTTCATTTACCACGCCCCGCTCAGCCAGCTTCATGATAGGAATAAATAAGCCTTCGCCAAAAACCTGGCGGGACTCGGGCGACGGACCATTGCCGCCGATATCGACTACATGGGTGGTGCAGGCGAACAAGGCCACGGGCCGTCCGGCGCGATAAACCGGGGTCACCACCGAAATATCCGACAGATGGCCGGTGGCCTTCCAGGGATCGTTGGTAATTAACACATCCCCTGGCGCCAGGGTCGCCAGCGGATAGGCCGCGAGGAAATGCTTTACCGACCGCGCCATCGAATTGACATGGCCCGGGGTGCCGGTAATCGCCTGCGCCAGCATATCGCCTTCACAGGAGAATACCCCGGCGGAAACGTCTCCCGCTTCGCGGGTGGAGGTGCTGAACCCTGCGCGGATCAGGCTCCTTGCCTGCTCCTCCACCGCGGAAATCAACCGGCTCCAGATGATTTGTAATTGTATATCGGACCTGTCCTGGCTCATAGGGCCTCCCGCTGATAGTGCAAAACAAGGTGTTGATGGCCGTTTACCGCCAAAGTGAACCCAGCGGGCACCACCGTATTGGTTTCGCTTTCCGCTATAATCGCCGGCCCGGCCAGTTCGCTGCCCGGACGCAGGTTTTCGCGGAGATAGACCTTGGCCGGGCTTGACGTTAACGAAGCCAGATCGGTGAGGTCTTGCTGTTTTTGCGCCACGGACGCATGGCGCGTCAACGCCGAGGCGGGGGCATCAATCCGGCGAGCCGCTTCGTGGGTCAGGCGTAGCCCCCACGTCAGGCACTCTACCTGCATGCCGGGGATAATGCGGTGGAAATGCCGGGCATACTCTTCTTCAAACCGGGCCAGCAACCATTGGCCATCCGCGTGCGCATAGTTTATCTTGCCCGCCAGGCGCACCGGGATTTCATGCCCTTGCCCGCGATAGCGCATATAGACCGTGTGCTCCTGCC
>JAATFX010000114.1 GCA_015654925.1 Enterobacterales bacterium
AGCAGTGCGCCGCTGTAATCAGTCTGGCGCGAGGTGGCGTATATTACGCTTTCCTCATTCAGTGTCAAGCCCTTTAGGCCCGCATCCTGACTCGTTTCCTGGGCTGCGATGTTGTTCACAGTCCCGGTCGATGGTGGCGCATTATAGGGATTTCGAGCGCAGCCGCAAGAGGTATTTTGCGCAAAAAAACCGTTTGCTGCATTCCACAGCAAAACCGGGGTTTATACCTGTTTTTGCACAAACTTATCCACAGATAACACGGACAGGCAAAAATTGCCGAGCATCGCGCAATCGTTTTCGCTACAATTCACGCAAATTTTCTCCGCTACGGTTTTACATGAATTGACGGCAGGTTAATGAAAGCCGCGCCAATTCATGCCAGATTTTATTAAAGCTATCCAATCAAGGGATAAATTCGCCATGCAACAACCACGTCCTGTCCGCCGTGCCCTGCTCAGTGTGTCTGACAAAGCCGGTATTGTAGAATTCGCCCGGTCTTTAGCGCAACGCGGCATAGAAATACTGTCCACCGGCGGCACCGCGCGGCTATTGGCCGAGGCCGGTTTGCCCGTGACTGAAGTTTCCGATTACACCGGCTTCCCTGAAATGATGGACGGCCGGGTAAAAACGCTGCATCCCAAGGTGCACGGCGGCATCCTGGGTCGTCGCGGTCAGGATGACGCCATCATGCAACAGCACGGGATCGAACCTATTGATATGGTAGTGGTGAATCTGTATCCGTTTGCCCAAACCGTGGCGCGTGCGGGCTGTACCCGCGAGGACGCGGTGGAAAACATCGATATCGGCGGTCCCACCATGGTGCGCTCCGCGGCCAAGAATCATAAAGACGTGGCTATTGTGGTAAACAGCAACGACTACGCGCGGGTGCTTGCCGAGATGGATAGTCACGACGGTTCGCTGACCTTGGCGACCCGCTTTGACCTGGCTATCAAAGCGTTTGAGCATACCGCCGCGTATGACAGCACGATCGCCAACTATTTCGGTACCCAGGTACCGGCCTATCATGAAGAAGGCACCGAGCCTTCCGGGCGCTTCCCGCGCACGCTCAACCTGAACTTCATCAAGAAACAGGATATGCGCTACGGTGAAAACAGCCATCAGCTGGCGGCGTTCTATATAGAAGAAAACGTGCGGGAAGCATCAGTGGCCACCGCTCGGCAATTACAGGGCAAGGCGCTGTCGTATAATAATATCGCCGATACCGATGCCGCGCTGGAGTGCGTGAAGGAATTCGCCGAGCCCGCCTGCGTCATTGTCAAACACGCCAACCCCTGCGGCGTGGCCATCGGCGACGGCCTGCTCGACGCCTACGAGCGCGCGTATAAAACCGACCCCACTTCGGCGTTCGGCGGCATTATCGCCTTCAACCGTCCCCTGGATGCCGCAACCGCCAAAGCCATTATCAGCCGTCAGTTCGTGGAAGTGATTATCGCGCCGTCCGTTGCCGATGATGCCCTGGCGATCCTGGCCGCCAAGCAAAATGTCCGGGTCCTGATCAGCGGCGTCTGGCAGGCCCGCCTGCCGAGCCTGGATTTCAAACGGGTTAACGGCGGGCTCCTGGTGCAAGAGCGCGATTTGGGCATGGTTGGTGCGGCGGATTTACGGATCGTCAGCACGCGCCAGCCGAGCGAAAGTGAACTGCGCGACGCGCTGTTTTGCTGGAAAGTGGCGAAGTTCGTTAAATCCAATGCCATTGTCTACGCCCGCGATAACATGACCATCGGCATCGGCGCCGGCCAGATGAGCCGGGTGTACTCCGCCAAAATCGCCGGCATCAAAGCGGCGGACGAAGGCTTGGAAGTCCGCGGATCGGCCATGGCCTCCGATGCGTTTTTCCCGTTCCGGGACGGCATTGACGCGGCGGCGGCAGTCGGTATCAGCTGCGTGATCCAGCCCGGCGGTTCTATTCGCGACGATGAGGTCATCGCCGCGGCCAATGAACATGGTATCGCCATGATCTTTACCGACATGCGCCATTTCCGCCATTAAGCCCAGGAGCTACCCATGAATATCTTGATTATCGGTAATGGCGGTCGTGAACATGCCCTGGCCTGGAAGGCAGCCCAATCCCCCCAGGCGGATAAAGTCTACGTGGCGCCGGGCAATGCCGGCACCGCCCTGGAACCGGCGCTGGAAAACGTCGCCATCGACGCCACCGATATTCCGGCGCTGCTGGCTTTCGCCCAACGCCATGATATCGGCCTGACCATTGTCGGGCCGGAGGCGCCGTTAGTTCTGGGCATAGTGGATGCTTTTCGCGCGGCCGGCCTGCGGGTATTCGGGCCAACCAAA
This sequence comes from Enterobacterales bacterium, assembly GCA_015654925.1. Lineage (GTDB taxonomy): Bacteria > Pseudomonadota > Gammaproteobacteria > Enterobacterales > Enterobacteriaceae > Acerihabitans. Next base: position 2,314 of record JAATFX010000114.1, read on the forward strand.
GCGGCGGCGCAGCTGGAAGGCTCAAAGGCTTTCACCAAGGACTTCCTGGCCCGCCATCATATCCCCAGCGCGCAATACGGTAATTTCACCGAAATCGAACCGGCGCTGGCCTACGTTCGCAGTAAAGGCGCGCCGATTGTTATTAAAGCTGACGGCCTGGCCGCCGGCAAAGGGGTTATTGTCGCGATGACCCTGCCCGAAGCGGAATCGGCTATTCAGGATATGCTGGCCGGCAATGCCTTCGGCGATGCCGGACACCGCATTGTGGTAGAAGAATTCCTGGAAGGCGAGGAAGCCAGTTTTATCGTGATGGTTGACGGCGAACATGTCTTGCCGATGGCCACCAGCCAGGATCACAAACGGGTGGGCGATGCCGATACCGGACCGAATACCGGCGGCATGGGCGCGTATTCCCCCGCGCCGGTAGTGACTGACGAAATCCACCAACGGGTAATGGAACGGGTTATTTGGCCGACCGTGCGCGGCATGGCGTCCGAAGGCAATGTCTATACCGGCTTTCTGTATGCCGGGTTAATGATCAATGCGCAGGGAGAACCGAAGGTGATTGAGTTCAATTGCCGGTTCGGCGACCCGGAAACCCAACCGATCATGTTGCGCATGCGCTCCGACCTGGTGGCGTTATGCCTGGCCGCCACCGAAGGCCACCTGGATCGGGAAAGCTCGCTATGGGATAAACGACCGGCCCTGGGCGTGGTGCTGGCGGCAGGGGGTTATCCGGGAGAATATCGCACCGGCGATGAAATTACCGGTCTGCCTACCGGCGAGATTGAAGGGGAAAAAGTATTCCATGCCGGAACCGCCCTTAAAGACGGCAAGGTCGTGACGCAGGGTGGACGGGTGCTATGCGTGACCGCGCTGGGCGAGACCGTATCGGATGCACAGATCAGGGCATATCAGGCGGCGCAGGCCATCGGCTGGAGGGACTATTTTTACCGGTCGGATATCGGCTATCGGGCAATCGAACGCGAGAATAAATAAAGACCAATTCTCGTTCAGGCGTCAGTTGCGGCTATAGCTCGCTTTTCTTGGGTTGCCAATGACAGAAATTTTCATTGGCGACCAATAATAATTGCGTACCTTCCGGCGCTTCCAACCAGGCTACGCCCAGCGCACCGGTCGAATGCCTGGCCCGCGCCGTTATCCATGACGCCGCACGCTCATCGAAATCAGGATCGACCGCAGTACCCTGGCAGGTCGTCAGCACGCCGTTTTGCCATTGCCCCTGGATTAATATCACTTTGCCCGCCCGCAGGGACTGGCTGATATCCAGCAACCGTTTGGCCTCGAATTGATACAGGGCCAGGGCATCGTCGCTGAGTTTTTCGCGCTGGCCATCGCGCTGACGCTGCATAAAACTGGCGTTGCCTTGTTCGTCGAAACGGATTTGCACGGTCTCGGGATGGCTGCCGCTTTGCGTCTGGTTAATCTGGCGCACATCGTTTTGCAGGTATTGGTAGCGGGTGACAACGGTGTTTCCGCCCTGGTAGGGGCTGTAAACGCTAACGAGATTAACCGTTTGATGCGTCTCGTCGTCTTTGCGCCACAAACGCACGGCGCCGCGATCGGCGATATAACCGCTGGCGGTAAATGAGGGAGGCGCTTTATGGTGGGAACCACATGCCGCCAGCGCACAGGCCATAAGCCCTACCCAGCCGCACCGGCGTAAAAACAAAAGGGGCATAGTTGCCCCTATGCTTACTTTTTTCACCAACACACTGTGGTTACTTAACAGCGTCTTTCAAAGCCTTACCAGACACAAATGCGGGCACATTGGCCGCTGCAATTTTGATTTCTTTACCGGTCTGAGGATTACGGCCAGTGCGTTCGTTACGATGATTAATTTTAAAAGTACCGAAACCAACTAATTGTACTGCATCACCCTCTTTAAGAGACTCGGTAATTGCTGCCAAAGTAGATTCCAGAGCCGACTTCGCCTGCGCCTTCGAAAGATCGGCCTTATCAGCAATTACATCAATCAGTTGAGTCTTGTTCATATGTTATCCTTACAGTGTGTTTATCGCTTGCTAAGCATCGGGTACGACGGGGATGCCGAAATATGGCACCCTCCTGCAAACACGCACCGATAGCCACTTTTTTTATGCCCCCCCAAATGTAGACCAGACGGGGTGCAGATGTGAAGTATTAAGACATGGCAAAACAGGTCTTAAATCACGTTTTATTGCCTTATTGCTGTAAATTTATCCCAATATTGCTAATTCCGGCCTCACGCAAGTCTGCGCGCAGGCCTTTTATCAATTCTATGTCGCGCCTTTCACAATCGGCCAACAGGCGAAAAATCTCCCATTGGATATCCCATTCCTGCTCGATTGAGGGTAGCGCATTGAGCTCTTCTTCGGTCATTTCCCGCTCCGCCTCTGTCATTTCCAACATGGCGACGGTGCGAATTGACGTCTCGCTGACGGTGATAACATGCTCCAGCGTTTCACCGCTCAGCCGGGAGTGCAATAGTTCACTTAGGGCAACACAGGCATCGATCGCCGGGTAAACACCATAAAAATCGTAATCATCCGCGGCGGGGATGCATTCTTCCAGCTTTTCCAATTGTAAATCAAAATTGACCTTAGCATCTTTAACTACCTGTGTCTCCCAGACCAGGTCGAGAATCCGCCGGTAAATAGCCGGGTCGCCAAAGCCGGTCTGCAGACAGAACATCTGATAATTAGGGTACATCCGTTCGCACAGCGAAGCCATAAAGACGACGTGCTGCCAGGCTTCCTGCTTTTCCAGACGTAAATGTATCGGGTTACGTAACATCGCGCTATCTCATTACTCTTAATCTGCGCCGCAGTGTACCTGAATTTAAGCGGTTCCCCTATTCTGGGGCGAAAAAGTCCGGTTCATTGCGCCCCTGTTCCCAGCGCTGAAACGCGGTGCGATTGGACGCCACCGCATCCGCCCAGCGGGTAGGCTCCGGCAAACGGTAACCGCGCATGCACTGCTGCACCCAATATAAGGCGCTATCCATACCGACCCGATGCCCCGTTGAGATAAACAGCGGATTACAGCGCAGCTTGCTGCGCCATACCCAGGCAAGCTGCTCTCCTTTATCCATCAGCGGCGCTTTGGCGCCCGCTGCGTCGCTTAACGGTTCAAAACGGCCGCACAGGCGGCGTTTGGCCACGCCGATGGTAGGCTGGTCGATCAGCAGGCCGAAATGACTGGCGACGCCCAGGCGGCGAGGGTGGGAGATGCCGTGTCCGTCGACAAACAGCAGATCGGGCCTTTGGGACAATTGATCCCACGCGGCCAGGAGCGCCGGATATTCCCGGAACGACAGAAAACCGGGAATATAGGGCATGGTGGTTTTAATGCGGGCAATCCGGTATTCGATCAATTCAAGCGTCGGGAAACGCAACAGCGCGATAGCCGCCCGGGTCACGTCGCCGCCTTGCTCAAAACCCACATCCGCTCCGGCGATAATAGCGGGCGTGCCGAAATCAAAAGCATCATGGCGGATAACATTACCGGCGGTAGCAATTTGCTCGGCGCGAAGTTCTGCCATATCCATAACCCATACCTCCTATTGATGGTAGGCACGCGACAACCGGTGCGCCGCGTCGACAAAAATACCTGCGTTTTCAGGCGGCACATCTTGATGGATGCCGTGCCCCAAATTGCAAACGTGCCCTTCCCCATGACCGAAGCCGGACAAAATAGCCGCCACTTCCTGCTCAATACGCTGCGGCGGAGCATACAATACCGAAGGGTCCATATTGCCCTGCAGGGCGACTTTATCGCCCACGCGGCGGCGGGCATCACGGATATCGGTGCTCCAGTCCAGGCCCAACGCGTCGCAGCCGGTTTGCGCCATGGCCTCAAGCCACTGGCCGCCGCCTTTGGTGAACAGGGTTACCGGCACCCTGCGCCCTTCATTTTCCCGCTGCAGGCCATCTATGATTTTTTGCATATAATCCAGGGAGAATTCGCGGTAGGCGTCACCGGTCAGTACGCCGCCCCAGGTATCAAAAATCATCACCGCCTGCGCGCCGGCGCGGATTTGCCCGTTCAGGTAGAGCGTTACGCTGTCCGCCAGCTTATCCAGCAACAGATGCAGAGTATCCGGGTCGGTATACATCAGGTGTTTGATTTTGGTGAAGACCTTGGTACTGCCGCCTTCAACCATGTAGGTCGCCAGGGTCCAGGGGCTGCCGGAAAAACCGATTAACGGCACCTCGCCCCGCAGATTTTGGCGTATGGTGCGCACCGCGTTCATCACATAACCCAGCTCCAACTCGGGGTCGGGTACCGGCAGTCGCACTACGTCGGCCTTGCAGGCGATCGGGCGCTCAAAACGCGGCCCCTCGCCCTGCTCAAAGTACAGTCCCAGGCCCATGGCATCGGGAACCGTCAGAATGTCTGAAAAAAGTATCGCGGCATCCAGCGCAAAGCGGCGCAGCGGCTGCAAAGTCACCTCGCAGGCCAGCTCGGCGTTTTTGCACAGCGACATAAAATCCCCGGCCTGGGCGCGGGTCGCTTTGTATTCCGGCAGGTAGCGCCCGGCCTGGCGCATCATCCATACGGGAGTCACATCAACCGGCTGGCGCATCAGGGCGCGCAAATAACGATCGTTTTTCAACGCATTCATCCAGTGTTCCCTTGCAGTTATGAATGGCTTGCAGTTATGGATGGATTGTAGCATGCGGGTCATCATTTTCCCGATCGGCCCGGCAAAGTGCGACGGTATCTTCAATTAAACGGCGGGCCACGGTGCCCGGCGGGGGCAGCAGCGGCAACGCATCGTAGCGGAACCAGCCGGCGTCCAGGATTTCATTGTGATCGGGAGTGATATCGCCGCCGGCATATTCCGCCATAAAGGCCATCATCAGCGAGTGGGGGAAAGGCCAGGGCTGCGACGTCACATAACGGACATTTTTCACTTTGACACGCGTCTCTTCCATGACTTCGCGGGCCACGGTCTGCTCCAGGGTTTCGCCGACCTCGACAAAGCCCGCGAGTACCGTGTAGATGCCGCCGCGGTGCCGGGTATGCTGGGCCAGCAGGATATCGTCGCCGCGGCGGATCGCCACGATAATGCAGGGAGCAATCTGCGGATAATAGCGTTCATGGCAATGATCGCATAAACAGGCCCACTCCTTTTTACTGCTGCGCGTGATATGGCCGCAGTAGCCGCAATAGTGGTGGGCGCGGTAAAATTCCGCCAGTTGAACGCCCCTGCCAGCCAATTGGAACAGGCCGGCGTCCCCATCGATAATTTGCCTGACCGAACCCATATCTTGCGGCATGGCCTGGCGGATCAGCCAGGCGGGCGCGCCTTCCCATTCCCCGATCGGCGCCGCTTGCAAGCCCTGCAGCGACCAGGCCGATGCCAGGCCAAACGGCAGCTCCCCTTTGGGCAACCACAATTTGCCTTCATGGCTGACTATCCACCAGCCGTTTTCGCTACCACTGAGTTGTTGTTCCATTTTAGTTGCACTACCTCGTATTCGCTGGCAATCTAGAATTTAGCTATTATTAATAAGTAACGCAGCGTTACTTTTATTACGACGTATTACGACGGAGTCAATCATGCTCAACCAGCTGGACATTCTGGCTCAACGCGTTGGCGGCAGTAATGAACTTATCGACCAGTGGATACTGGCCCGGAGAGGATTACTGGTGGCGTATTACCATTTGATCGGTCTTAAGCCCAATAAAGAAAAGCATACTCCCCTGGACGAAGACGCGCTGGATGACTTCTGCCACAAGCTTGTGGACTATCTTTCCGCCGGCCATTTTCATATTTACGATCGCATTGTCCAGAATGCGGACGACAACAGCGATACCAAAAGAGTTATCAGCACCCAGCTCTATCCGGCATTGCAGGAAAATACTACGCAGATTATGGCATTTTATGACAGCCAGCTGGAAACGGCCATTGATCATGATAACTATATGGAGTTTCAGGAAGCGCTGTCCGGCGTCGGCGAAGCCCTGGCTACCCGTTTTTCGCTGGAAGACAAATTGATTCAGCAAGCCTTGGAATACAAGGCCGAATATTTTACCTCGGCGCCGGCCGCGAATAGCCCGGACATTTCACGTCTGGCCTAATCGGCCCTTAAAGGTTTATATTGAGTCGCAGTTGTCGTTGATGTGTCGTAGTTGATGAATTGTAGTTGATGTGTTGTCCCGGGCCCCATATCGGAGCCTGTATATATCTTGTCGGAGTGCCTAGCGCGTACATTACGCCAGGCTGAGACCGTTAATTCGGGATCCGCGGAACCTGATCGGGTTAATGCCCGCGAAGGGAACAAGAGTAATCCATTGCTGTTAGCCGTTTGTTTTTTGAGCGGTTCATCAGCACCGTTTTATTACTCCCGTAGCGCTCCAGACAAGCAATTTTCCCTGAGGTTTATTTTAAGGAATTGCTATGTCATCACCCAATCTACCCTCTTCCCGCCGCGAGCAGCGCGCCCAGGCGCAGGAATTTATCAATAACCTGCAAGGCGAGGCGTTCCCCAGTTCACGCCGCATTTATTTGCAGGGCACCCGCGCCGATATCCGGGTGCCGATGCGCGAGATCCAACTTAGCCCCACCCCCATCGGCGGAGATAAAACCGATCAACGTTATGAAGCTAACGAACCGGTACCGGTCTACGATACCGCCGGCCCCTATGGCGATCCGCAGGTAGACATCGATGTGCGCGCCGGACTCAATCGCCTGCGCTCGGCATGGATTGAACAACGCCGGGATAGCGAACCCTTGAGCAGTTTAAGCTCGCGCTATAGCGGGGAGCGCCGCGCAGACGACGGGACGAATGACGTGCGTTTTGCTCCCAACCATACGCCGCGGCGCGCCAAAGCCGGTAGCTGTGTAACGCAAATGCATTATGCCCGCGCCGGCATCATCACCCCCGAGATGGAATTTATCGCCCTGCGGGAAAATATGGGCCGGGAGCGCATCCGTGGCGATGTATTGCTGCAACAGCATGCCGGGCAAAGCTTCGGCGCGCATTTGCCGGCCGATATCACTGCGGAATTCGTACGGCGCGAAGTGGCCGAAGGGCGCGCCATTATCCCCGCCAACATTAATCATCCCGAATCGGAGCCGATGATTATCGGACGTAATTTTCTGGTGAAGGTCAATGCCAATATCGGCAACTCGGCAGTCAGTTCATCCATTGAGCAAGAGGTGGAAAAACTGGTGTGGTCCACCCGCTGGGGCGCCGATACGGTGATGGATCTCTCCACCGGCCGGTATATCCATGAAACCCGCGAGTGGATTTTACGCAATAGCCCGGTGCCTATCGGTACCGTGCCGATCTACCAGGCGCTGGAAAAGGTCAACGGCGTGGCGGAAGACCTGGATTGGGAGTGCTTTCGCGACACTCTGCTCGAACAGGCGGAACAGGGGGTGGACTACTTTACTATCCACGCCGGGGTACTGCTGCGTTATGTGCCGATGACCGCCAAACGCCTGACCGGCATTGTTTCCCGCGGCGGTTCCATTATGGCCAAGTGGTGCCTGTCCCATCATCGGGAGAGCTTTTTATATGAACATTTCCGGGAAATTTGCGCAATTTGCGCCGCCTATGACGTCTCCCTATCGCTGGGCGACGGCCTGCGTCCCGGTTCCATACAGGATGCCAACGATGAAGCGCAGTTTGCCGAACTGTATACCCTGGGCGAACTGACCAAGATCGCCTGGGAGTATGACGTGCAGGTGATGATCGAAGGCCCTGGCCATGTGCCGATGCATATGATCCGGCGCAATATGACCGAGCAATTGGAGCATTGTCACGAAGCGCCGTTTTACACGCTGGGACCGCTGACCACCGATATCGCCCCGGGTTACGATCACTTTACCTCCGGTATCGGCGCAGCCATGATTGGCTGGTTCGGCTGCGCCATGCTGTGCTATGTCACGCCCAAGGAACATTTGGGGCTGCCCAATAAAGAGGATGTGAAACAGGGCCTGATCGCGTATAAAATCGCCGCCCATGCCGCGGATCTGGCCAAAGGCCATCCCGGCGCTCAAATCCGCGATAACGCCATGTCCAAGGCGCGTTTCGAATTTCGTTGGGAAGATCAATTCAACCTGGCCCTTGACCCCGCCACGGCCCGCGCTTACCACGATGAAACCCTGCCCCAGGAGTCCGGCAAAGTGGCCCACTTCTGCTCCATGTGCGGGCCTAAATTCTGTTCGATGAAAATTTCCCAGGAAGTCAGGGATTATGCCGCCGCCCAGGCGATAGAAATGCAGCAAAACGGTATGGAAGCCATGTCGTCCGAATTCCGCGCCCGCGGCGGCGAGCTGTATTTATCGCCCGCAGATACGGGGGTGGCGAAATGATTGCTCCAGACGCGCCGTTTGCTCCCACCCTCCCACGGCTTGGCCTCTATCCGGTGGTGGATTCCCTGGTATGGATCGTCCGCTTGCTCGACGCCGGGGCGCGCACTTTGCAATTGCGCATTAAAGACCAGCCGGAGAGCGTGGTCGAGCCGGATATCGAAGCCGCAATCCTGCTCGGCCGCCAATATCAGGCGCGGATTTTTATTAATGATTATTGGCGGCTGGCCATTAAACACGGCGCCTATGGCGTGCATCTGGGGCAGGAAGATCTGGATACGGCGGATTTGGCGGCCATCCGGCGCGCCGGCTTAAGGCTGGGCCTATCCACCCATGATGACCGCGAGCTGGCGCGGGCGCGGGCGCTGCGGCCGTCCTATATCGCCCTCGGCCATATTTTCCCGACCCAAACCAAAATCATGCCGTCGCAGCCGCAAGGCCTGGCCGATTTGGCGCGTCTGGTGGCCGGCCTACAGGACGTTTCAACCGTGGCCATCGGCGGTATCGGTATCGACAAAGTCGATGACGTGCTGCGCTGCGGCGTCGGCGGCGTGGCGGTGGTGAGCGCCATAACCAAAGCCAATGATTGGCGGCTGGCCACCGCCGCGTTGTTGCAGAAAATCGAAGGTCCGGAGGCGGAAAATGCTTAACGATCGCGCTTTTTTACGCTATAGCCGTCAATTGTTGCTGGAGGAGGTTGGCCCGCAAGGGCAGGAGCGATTGGCTGACGCCACCGTGTTGCTGGCCGGCCTCGGCGGGCTGGGGTCGCCGGCGGCGCTATACCTGGCGGCGGCCGGGGTGGGCCGGTTGCTGCTGGCCGACGATGATAACCTCGACCTGAGCAATATGCAGCGTCAGATTTTATATCGCAGCGGCGATGTCGCCCAGCCGAAAGCCTTGCTGGCGCAGCGCCAACTCCAGGCGCTCAATCCCCTTGGCGAATACATCCCTCTCCAGCAGCGCCTGGAGGGCGAAACGTTGAAACACGCGGTGGCGCAGGCCGATTTGGTCTTGGATTGCAGCGATAACATGCAGACCCGCCACGAGATCAACGCCGCCTGCATCCACCAGCAAAAAAGCCTGATCAGCGCCAGCGCGGTCGGCTTCAGCGGCCAGATGTTGGTACTGCAGCCTCCCTACCGCCACGGATGTTATGCCTGCCTGTTTCCCGATGCCGTCGAACCCCGGCGTAATTGCCGCACCGCCGGGGTACTGGGCCCGGTGGTCGGAATAATGGGGACCTTGCAGGCGCTGGAAGCGATAAAGATTTTGTGCGGCATGACGTCCACCCTTAACGGACAACTGCGTCTATTCGATGGTAAATCAATGGATTGGCATACCGTGCGGCTGAGCCGAGCCGCTGATTGCCCGGTTTGCGCACCTGCCCCGGGTCGGGAAGGAGCGGCGCGATGAACATTACGGTAAACGATTTGCCCGTCGAGCTTGATGACGCGCCGACCTTGCTGGATATGCTGGCGCAGTTGGGCCATCCGTCCCAGGGCGCCGCGCTGGCGGTCAATCAAACCATCATTCCACGCGGCCAATGGGCGCAGTATCAGGTGAATGAAGGCGACGATATTTTACTTTTCCAGGCGATAGCCGGAGGCTGATTATGTTGAAAATTGCCGATACTCTCTTTACATCCCGGTTGTTTACCGGCACCGGTAAATTTGCCACGTCTGAATTAATGCTCCAGGCCATTGCCGCCTCGGGCAGCCAGTTAGTGACCATGGCGATGCGCCGGGTCGATCTGCGCAACGGCACCGATGCCATTCTGCCCGCCCTGCTCCAGGCCGGGGTAAAATTATTGCCCAATACCTCCGGCGCAAAAACCGCCGAGGAAGCGATATTTGCCGCCCGGCTGGCCAGGGAAGCCCTAGGTACCCATTGGATAAAACTGGAAATCCATCCCGATATGAAATATCTGCTGCCCGATGCCGTCGAAACGCTGAAAGCGGCGGAACAGTTGGTGCGGGAAGGATTTGTAGTGCTGCCTTATTGCAGCGCGGACCCGGTGCTCTGCCGTCGCCTGGAGGAGGCCGGCTGCTCCGCGGTGATGCCTCTAGGATCGCCCATCGGCTCCAATCAGGGGCTGCTCACCCGCGACTTCCTGCGCATTATCATCGAGCAGGCGGGAGTGCCCGTGGTGGTGGATGCCGGCATCGGGACCCCCAGCCAGGCGCTTGAAGCGCTGGAAATGGGCGCCGATGCCGTACTGGTCAATACCGCCATCGCCGTGGCGCGCGACCCGGTGGCCATGGCCCGCGCATTCAAATTAGCGCTGGAAGCCGGCGAACTGGGCCGCCAGGCCGGTTTGGCGGCGTCCCGGCCGGATGCCAGCGCCACCAGCCCGTTAACCGGCTTTTTACGGCAAACGGAAGGAGCGGCCTGATGGATACATTCGAAACCCGCTGGCGCCAATTGGATTGGGACGACGCCGGTTTACAAATCAATGCCAAAACGCCTGGGGACGTCGAACGGGCGCTTAACGCCGACCGGTTAAGCCGGCAGGATTTTATGGCGTTGCTGTCACCGGCGGCCCTGCCCTATATCGAACCCCTGGCGCAGCGGGCGCAACAGCTGACCCGGCAGCGTTTCGGCAATGTCGTCGGGTTTTATTTACCGCTTTATCTGTCCAATCTGTGCGCCAACGATTGTACCTACTGCGGTTTTTCCATGAGCAATCGCCTCAAGCGCAAAACGCTGGATGAACGGGAAATCATCAACGAGTGCGAGGCCATCAAGGCCAAAGGATTTGATAATCTGCTGCTGGTCACCGGCGAGCATAAGACCAAAGTCGGCATGGATTACTTTCGCCGGTATGTGCCGCTGATCCGCAACTATTTCAGTTCGTTAATGATGGAAGTCCAGCCGTTATCCCAGCAAGATTATGCCGAACTGAAAACTCTCGGCCTGGACGGCGTCATGGTGTATCAGGAGACCTATCATGAGGCGACCTATCACCGGCATCATTTGCGCGGCCAGAAAATGGATTTTTTCTGGCGGCTCGCAACCCCTGACCGCCTGGCGCGCGCCGGCATCGATAAGATCGGTCTGGGCGCGCTGATTGGCCTGTCCGATAACTGGCGCACCGACTGTTATATGGTGGCGGAACATTTGCTCTATCTGCAAAAAACTTACTGGCAAAGCCGCTATTCCCTCTCGTTCCCACGGCTGCGCCCCTGCGCCGGCGGCATTACGTCGGCCTCGTTAATGAATGAGTCGCAGTTGCTGCAGGTGATGTGCGCGTTCCGGCTGCTGGCCCCGGATGTGGAGCTGTCGTTATCAACCCGGGAATCGCCCTTCTTCAGGGATAACGCGGTGCCCATCATGGTTAACAGCGTCAGCGCGGGATCGAAAACCCAGCCGGGTGGCTACGCCAGCGGGACGCCTGAACTGGAGCAATTTGAACCCCATGATAATCGTTCGCCACAGGAGGTGGCGCAAATGCTGTTACGGGCAGGGTTGCAACCGGTGTGGAAGGATTGGGATCATTATTTAGGCCGGGTTTCCTCTTCCGGCAGTCTATGCGAATAGCAGTGAACCGCAGGCTTCTCCAGTCCGTCCAGTGAAGTAGCTTGCCAGACCGCGGGCAAAGCTCGAACGCAATGCCCGCGCCCAGGCGATAGTTCATACTCAGGTCAATGCGGGCATCGCTATTATTACCTTTGCCCGCCCGATGCCCGGCGCCAATGGTCACCAGCGGGATCGGGGTGTAATTCACGGCTACCGTGACGGCATACGGATTTTTTTGGCGCGTATCCTTGCCGAACAGCGCCACCTCATCGCCACGATAGAATTCATACATCAATTTGCCCCCTAACTGCGGGTAAGACGGCAGCCAGGCCTCCCCCCGAAGATCAACACCGTTCGCCGGGCGTTCATCATATTCAACGAAATTCCGCGACTGGCGCCAGTCGGTAAGCCGCCAGTAGCTATTAGCCGAGAAGCGCAAATAATGAGTCCAGGTTTCAACCCCAAAACCGACCCGTCGATGATGACCCGTCAGGTCCCGATCAAAAAAAGCGAGGATATTTTATTATCCTTGATGACCACCTTTAATTTTCCACAAAACAGATATTCGCACAAATAATTAATTTAATAAAATTGGTATTTACCCCATCCAAAAGCACAGTCAGCCATCCTTCATTATCAATAAATTCCACTCACACCCATCTTTACGATAAATATCAGCGGCATCATGATGGAATTATGACAATAATCCCTAGTATTAGGTGACCGCTCGAAGTAAAGCCTGTATTCATCTAAATAGGTTATAGGTAAAGTGGCGTTGGAATGACACCGGCCCCGTCCATCGAGACGGGGCCGGCCTGCACCTACAGTTTCCTTACGCATGTAGTAAAATGTTCGGAATTCTTCGAATCATTTACTAACGTCCAACCATAAATAAAGCTGATCGGCGCACGATTTCCATTGGTATTAATATTGGACAACCAATAATATTCGTTAGTCCATCCCAAGCTATAGTTGCCCATACGTCCCCAAGAGTCGATCAGTCCTCCCGCAGCATTACGTTTGGCGAAATCAATGGTTATTTGAGTATTATTAGGGGTGCTATAGCCATTTCCCTGCGCGGCACACCACGCGTCAGCTTCCGGTACTTCAACTCTAGTAGAACTATTATTGATAAACCATTCATTTAATTTAAAGGAAAATTTTGTTGTATTAAATGGATTAACTTTATCAGATAATTCAATCGTTACGTTAGACGATGTTGCATCATTAATAGTGATGTTGCCGTTCTGGTCCACATCAACCGCTTCATTGTCTGACGACCAATTAAATTTATTATTATTAGCCACACTTCCGTTAGCTTGTAATTGGAACGTAGCGCCTTCGAATGCCATTTTTGGGAAACCGCTATTGATATCGAAGTTTGCGCCATTCACTGAAATACCCGTTAACGCCGCTGGAGCACTAAGGGTTAGCTCAACGTTGAGCCCGGGAACCACCACGCCATCTATCCTTGGCGCCACGGTTGCCACACCGGTGGTAGTCCCGGTTAACTTAGCGCTATAGACACCATCGGATTCGGCCATGGTACTGTTTATAATGGTATCGGTTACTCCACTAACGACGAAAGCGATATTAAGCCCGCTAATAGCGTTGCCATAGCTATCTTTGGCGGTAAACCTCAACGTTGTTTTATCCGAACCATTCGCCACGATAGCGCTCCGTTCTGCCGTCAGAGTAGATTGCACACTATCGACCGAACCGGGGTTCAACTCGATAGCCGCGCTTAGCGACCCCATCGCTGTACCGTTTATCATCGGTTTCACGATCGCCGTTCCTGAGGTAGTACCTGTTAATGTGGCGCTATAGCCGCCGTTGGTTTCGGTCACATCACTTACCGTGGTGCCGGTCACGTTGCTCACCTCAAATGCCACATCCAGTCCGCTGACGGCGTTGCCGTTGGCATCCTTGGCGCTGAAGAGCAAAGTGGAGGCCTGCATATCATCGGCAATAATCGTCGTGGGGGTGGCAGCAAAGCCGGATTGCGTTGCATCCAGGCTGCTTGCGACTAACGCGACATGTACTGTGTCCAGCCCCAGCCCGTTAATAACGGGCGCGATCCGCGCGTCCCCTAACTGGGTACCCGTCGTCAGCGTAACAGAATATTCGCCGGCAGCGCCTTCAATAACCTCGCCAAGTTGTACCTGGGTTTGACGACCTCGCGTTGAATCAGCGGAGGCCGTGCCGGTGCTGAATTCCAATGCCAGGCTCAACTGCGCCGCCTGCCCGGCTATCGGACGATTATCGCCATCGCGTAAGTTGACCACGATTTGGCTGGTCGAAACGCCATCGGCAAACAGCACGTTAGGCGTTGCCGTAGTTTGTGAATAAACAACGCTCGTTTCCTGGGCTTGTACCGTAATATACGTGACGGCGCGCTCGGAGGCATTGCCGTTTGCATCATAGGCCACTGCGCTTAATAGATGGACATTATTGCCAGTCCGGTACGGCGGTAATGTAAGGGCAACCGTGGTGGCGGATGTCTGAATCAACGCTCCCCCGGCCGCAGCCAGCGCGCTACTGTCCCAATCGATGTTTTTTAATCCCTGGGTAGCGGTAACTTGCGCGGCGACGGTGGTTGTGCTGCCTGCCTCACCGCTTATCGCCTCCGGCAACGACAGGCGCACCTGCTGCTGTTTCTGGTAATCCAGCACGATATTATTATTACGTTCCACCAGATCATAGCGGCTGCCCGCCAAAGTACGGGACCCGGCCACTGCGGAGGGGTCGATTTGAGACTGCCAGGGTTCGCCCAGGCGGTAATTAAATTGCAGGCCGATATTGCTGTCGTTCTGGCCGCTCCTGCCCGACCGATAATCGGCGCCCAGCGTTACTAACGGAATGGGGGTATAACTAAGTCCGACCGTCAGGGCATAAGGATCTTTTTGACGATTATTCTTACCGAACAGGGCCACTTCATCACCGTGGTACTGTTCAAACATCAGTTTTCCGCCCAATTGCGGATACGCCGGCAAATAGGCTTCGGCGCGCACGTCATATCCGTTAGCTGGGCGTTCATTATAATCGGCGAAATTCCGCGACTGATGCCAATCGGTAAGGCCTAAATAACCATTGGCGGAAAGTTTTAAGTAATCGGTCCAGGCTTCGGTACCTACCCCCAGTCGGCGATTTTGCCCCGTGATGTCGTAATCGTAAAAGGTATTGACCCCATACATCCAATCATTATATATAACACGGCCGCCAACACCTATATTGACGGTATTACGGCTATCGTTGTTACGTATTCCCAATTGGGTAAATATCATTGAATTTTGTTTTTCCGCCAGCGGTACCAACACATCCGCCGAGCTCTTATCCAGATTCATCTTTTCATCAAGATTCAACTGGACCCGCGCAGTGCCGTACTGACTTAACCACTGCTCGACGGATTTATTGGTTTCGCCAGTCACCGCCGAACGCGCCATGGTCGCCGCAACCTCACCGCTATTGGCTGAAGATAATAATGACCCAGCGGTACCCGCAGCTCTTGACAGCCGATCTTCTGTTACAAGCGATGGAATATTATTAATTCGATCGATGGAAAATGGGGAATGACGCTGCGGTATATCGATCTCGTCCCCGGTACCTAATGAGGCAAAAGGCCGTTTAAAACTACGGAAAACATTTAGTTTTTGTAATTCATCCAGGGTCAGATTATGCTTATTAGCCACGGAAGATGGGGTTTCGCCCTGGCCTAAAACATAAGGCGTGGTTGGTATTGCATTTTGTTTATCTACTGCGGCCAACACCGGCGTAAACGAGACGCTGAGCGGCAGCGCCAGTTGAACCGCAATGGTTAACCAGCCGGTGAATCGCCAGCGCCGGCAAGAATAGCGGTCCTGCATTTTTTGGGTAAGCCGTTCATCCACCGACGTCCTGGATTTAATATACATAAGCTCAATCTCATAATAATAAAATAATATGGCAACGAATTAATGTGGCCAGATGCACTTATACTAGATTGAGCTATATCCGCATTATAAACATGATGACTTTATGATGAACAATCACATTTCAAATTATTCAACTTTAAATTAAAAAAATAAGATTATATATAGTTATTAACTATGATTTATGTTCCCTATATTCACTATAAAAAAAGCCGCCCCTGAGGGCGGCTTGTTAGCCATACAGCGTGGAATAACGATTATTTATCGTTATTACCACCCAATCCGGCATTTAGCAATTCCGCCATGTTGGCGGATGCTTCATCGGCGGTAACCGACGGCACTACCGGCACTTCGCCCAGCGCGCGACGGCGTGCGCGATCCTGATGGTAGGCATACCCGGTCCCGGCAGGGATCAGTCGGCCTACGATGACATTCTCTTTCAGGCCGCGCAGTTCATCGCGTTTCCCGGCAACGGCGGCTTCGGTAAGCACGCGCGTCGTTTCTTGGAACGAGGCCGCGGAGATAAAGGACTCCGTGGCCAACGACGCTTTGGTGATACCCAGCAGATCGCGGCTGAAGGTCATTTCAATCTTGCCGTCCGCATCCAGCTGGCGGTTGGCAATCTTGACGCGAGAGTATTCAGCCTGCTCGCCTTCCAGGAAGTCCGTACCGCCGGCGCTAACGATGGTTGCTTTACGCAGCATCTGACGAACGATAACCTCGATGTGTTTATCGTTGATCTTAACGCCTTGCAGACGATAAACGTCCTGGACTTCGTTGACGATGTAGCGGGTCACGGCATGTACGCCACGCAGGCGCAGAATGTCATGCGGCGATTCCGGTCCGTCGGAGATCACATCACCACGTTCTACACGTTCGCCTTCGAACACGTTGAGCTGGCGCCATTTCGGAATCATCTCTTCGTAGGCATCGCTACCGTCAATCGGGGAAATAACCAGACGACGTTTGCCTTTGGTTTCTTTACCGAAGGAAACGATACCGCTGACTTCCGCCAGGATAGCCGGTTCTTTCGGACGACGCGCTTCGAACAAGTCGGCAACGCGCGGCAGACCACCGGTGATATCCTTGGTACCGCTTGATTCCTGCGGCAAACGCGCCAGGGTATCGCCACCGGTGATTTTCAAACCATCTTCCAACTGGACAATGGTTTTACCCGGCAGGAAGTACTGCGCCGGCATATCGGTGCCCGGAATCAGGACGTCATTGCCGTTGGCATCAACGATTTTCAGTGCCGGACGCAGATCTTTACCGCCGCCGGTACGTTCAGCCGTATCCAAGACCACGATGGAAGACAAACCGGTTAATTCATCGGTCTGGCGGGTAATGGTCTGGCCGTCAATCATATCGGTGAAGCGCATGAAACCGCTCACTTCTGTGATAACCGGCATGGTATGCGGGTCCCAGTTGGCAACCGTTTCGCCGCCGACCACTTCCGAACCGTCGCCCTTGGCCATCACCGCACCGTAAGGCACCTTGTAGCTTTCCTTGGTACGACCGAATTCGTCGATCAGCTTCAGTTCGGTATTACGCGAAGTGATAACCAGTTTACCCGCACCGTTGACAACAAACTTAGCGTTGTTCAAACGGATGGTACCCTTGTTTTTCACCTGAATGCTGGATTCGGCGGCGTTACGCGAGGCGGCGCCACCGATATGGAACGTACGCATAGTCAGCTGGGTACCGGGTTCGCCGATGGACTGCGCGGCGATAACCCCGATAGCCTCACCTTTATTGACCAGATGCCCACGGGCCAGATCGCGGCCGTAGCAGTTCGCACAGACGCCGAAGTCGGTTTCGCAGGTTACAACCGAACGGACCTTGATGATATCCACGGAATTTTCTTCCAGGATGTCACACCATTGTTCGTTCAGCAGCGTATTGCGCTCAACCAGGATGTCAGCCGTACCCGGCTTGAGGACGTCTTCAGCCGTGACACGGCCCAGTACGCGCTCACGCAGCGGTTCTTTAACATCACCACCCTCGATAACCGGGGTCATGGTCACGCCGGCATGGGTGCCGCAGTCGTCTTCGGTAACCACCAGATCCTGCGCCACGTCAACCAGACGACGGGTCAGATAACCGGAGTTAGCGGTCTTCAACGCGGTATCCGCCAAACCTTTACGAGCACCATGGGTGGAGATGAAGTACTGGAGTACGTTCAACCCTTCACGGAAGTTCGCGGTGATCGGCGTTTCGATGATGGAACCATCCGGCTTCGCCATCAGACCACGCATACCCGCCAACTGGCGAATCTGCGCGGCGGAACCACGGGCGCCGGAGTCGGCCATCATAAAGATGCTGTTGAAGGACACCTGACGCTCTTCCACGCCGTCACGGTTAATCACCGCTTCGGTGGACAGGTTATCCATCATCGCCTTGGCAACACGTTCGTTGGCCGCGGCCCAGATATCGATAACCTTATTGTAGCGTTCGCCCGCGGTCACCAAGCCAGACTGGAACTGCTCCTGGATTTCGGCCACTTCGGCTTCGGCTTCTTCAATGATCCCCGCTTTCTTGGCCGGGATAACCATATCATCGATACCTACCGACGAGCCTGAACGGGCAGCGTAGGCAAAACCGGTATACATGATCTGGTCAGCAAAAATAACGGTCGGCTTGAGACCCAGCACGCGATAGCAGGTATTAAGCATCTTGGAGATGGCTTTTTTACCCAGCGCCTGATTTACCAGCGCGAACGGCAGGCCTTTGGGAACGATCATCCACAAAATCGCGCGACCAACGGTCGTGTCGACAATGTGCGTGTTCTCGATCCATTCGCCTTCTTCATTCTTGGCGTGCTCGGTGATACGCACTTTGACGCGCGCATGCAGCTCGGCAATGCCGCCGCGATAAATGCGTTCCGCTTCTTTCGGCCCGGTCAATACCATGCCTTCGCCTTTGCCGTTCACACGGTCGCGGGTCATGTAATACAGGCCCAGCACCACGTCCTGGGACGGAACGATAATCGGCTCGCCGTTGGCCGGCGACAGGATGTTATTGGTGGACATCATCAGCGCACGGGCTTCCAACTGGGCTTCCAGCGTCAGCGGTACGTGCACGGCCATCTGGTCACCATCGAAGTCGGCGTTGTACGCGGCGCAGACCAGCGGGTGCAACTGGATGGCTTTACCTTCGATCAATACCGGTTCAAACGCCTGGATGCCCAAACGGTGCAGGGTTGGCGCACGGTTGAGCAGGACCGGGTGTTCGCGGATGACTTCATCCAGGATATCCCAGACCACGGCTTCTTCACGTTCAACCATTTTCTTGGCGGCCTTGATGGTGGTCGCGAGGCCACGCAGTTCAAGCTTGCCGTAGATAAAGGGTTTAAACAGTTCAAGCGCCATTTTCTTCGGCAGGCCGCACTGATGCAGGCGCAGGTACGGACCTACGGTAATAACGGAACGACCGGAGTAGTCCACGCGTTTACCGAGCAGGTTCTGACGGAAGCGACCCTGCTTGCCTTTGATCATGTCGGCCAGTGATTTCAGCGGACGCTTGTTGGAGCCGGTAATGGCCCGCCCGCGACGGCCGTTATCCAACAGCGCATCCACCGCTTCCTGCAGCATACGTTTTTCGTTACGTACGATGATATCCGGCGCGGCCAGATCCAGCAGACGCTTCAAACGGTTGTTGCGGTTGATCACGCGGCGGTACAAATCGTTCAGATCGGAGGTCGCGAAACGACCGCCGTCCAGCGGCACCAGCGGACGCAAATCGGGCGGCAATACCGGCAGAACCGTCAGGATCATCCATTCCGGCTTATTGCCGGACTGGACAAAGGCTTCCAGCAGCTTGATACGTTTGGTCAGCTTTTTGCGTTTGGTTTCAGAGTTGGTTTCCTGCAACTCTTCACGCAGGGTTTCGCATTCCGCTTCCAGATCCATGTTTTTCAGCAGGGCCTGGATAGCTTCGGCGCCCATTTTGGCGTCGAACTCATCACCGAACTCTTCCAACGCGTCCAGATACTGCTCTTCGGTCAGGATCTGGCGACGTTCCAGGTTCGTCATGCCGCCTTCGACTACCACATAAGATTCGAAGTACAGCACGCGTTCGATATCACGCAGCGGCATATCCAGCAGCAGGCCGATACGGGACGGCAGTGATTTCAGGAACCAGAT
>JAATFX010000073.1 GCA_015654925.1 Enterobacterales bacterium
AGCCGTACAGCAGAATAGTGAAATAACACAGCGGCAGCGAACCGGCGAAGTGGATGCGATAGCCCAGGATCCCGATCGCCAGTTCGATAGAGGCTTGTACGGTCGCCACCATCAGCGCCGGCACCGCCTTGCCGACAAAAATCTGCCAGGTGGACAGCGGTGAAACCAGCAGTTGATCAAGGGTGCCCTGCTCGCGTTCGCGCGCCACGGACAGCGAGGTGACAATGAGCACGCCGATGGTGGTGATCAGCGCAATCAAAGAGGGTACCACAAACCATTTATAATCAAGATTAGGGTTATACCAGTTACGGATCGTCAGCTCGCTATGATTCGCCTTGGGCCGGGATGCCGATAATTCCAATTGGTAGTCGTTAATAATTTGCTGGGTATAATTCGCGGCAATCTGGGCGCTATTGGAATTACGGCCATCAAGTAGCAACTGCAGCGGCGCCGGCGCGCCGGAGGCCAAATCGCGTGAAAATTCCGCCGGGAAACGTACCACCAGCAACGCCCGCTGGTTATCGAGCGTAGATTGAATTTGCCGCGGATTGTGCAATAGCAGCACCTGGGTAAACGCCCGCGCCTTGGCGAAGCGCTGGGTCAGCTCCACCGAGGCTTGGCCGCTATCCTCGCTGTAGACGGCGATGGTGGCATGGGTGACTTCCAGGGTGGCGGCGAAAGGAAACAGCAGCACCTGCAGGATGACCGGCATGATCAAAATCATCCGGGTCTGCGGATCGCGCAGCAGCGCCTGGAGTTCTTTAACGATCAGTGTCCAAAGTCGGTACCACATATCGGTTCCTTAATCCAGGCGGCGCTGGGTTTTCCAGGCCGTCAGGCCGATAAAGCCCACCGCCGACGCCACCAGAAACAGCGCATTCATCAACAAAATGCCGCCAATATTTCCAGCGAGAAACAGGCTTTGCAGCGTGCTGACAAAATAGCGCGCCGGAATGATATACGTCACGGCGCGAACCACCGCGGGCATACTATCAATCTGAAAAATAAAGCCTGACAGCATGACGGCGGGCAGGAAAGCCGCGTTAAGCGCCACCATGGCGGCGTTGAACTGGTTGCGGGTCAAGGTGGAGATCAATAACCCCATTCCCAGCGTGCTGGCGAGAAACAGGCTACTGATGCCGAACAGCAGCAGCCAAGAACCGCGAAAGGGTATGGCCATCACCCATACCGCCACCATCATGCAAAGCGCCATTGCCCCCATGCCCAGCACATAATAGGGCAGCAGTTTGGAGAGCAGCAACTCGGTGCGGGTGACCTGGGTGGACAGTAGCGCCTCCATGGTGCCGCGCTCCCACTCGCGCGCGATCACCAGCGATGTCAGAATGGCCCCAATCACCGTCATAATAATGGTAATGGCGCCGGGAATAATAAAATGTCGGCTGATCGCCGCCGGATTAAACCAATAACGCACCCGCACATCGATTGGTTGCTGGAAGGCCTGGCCGCGATCCTCGGCGCGTTGCCGTTGCCATATTTGCCATATTCCCTGAGCATAGCCCTGTACAAAATTGGCGGTATTCGGTTCGCTGCCGTCGGTAATTACCTGGATCGGCGCGTTATTGCCGTCCCGGACCATATTGCGGTCAAAATCCACAGGTATTACGATCAGGCCGCGGATTTTACCCGCCTGCAGCAGCGACACCAGCCGCTGGCGATTATCGCTGATGGTGGGGGCGATATTGGGTGAGCCGGCAAAAGCGTAGGCCAGGTCGCGAGCGTCGGCGCTTTGCTGCTCCATTAATATGCCGACATGCAGTCGGCTGGAGTCAAGGTTGATACCGTAGCCAAAAATGAACAGCAACATCAGCGGGATAACAAAGGCAATCAGCCCGCTGCTGGGATCGCGCAGGATTTGCCGGGTTTCTTTGGCGCACAATGCCCGCAGCCGTCGCCAGGACAATGGGGTATTTTTAAGCAGCGGCATGGCCATTATCCTTATCGTAATTGCCCACCAATGCGATAAAGGCCTGCTCCATGGTGGGGTTGGGCGCCTCCGTGCTGGCGGTACGCTGCTTAAGTTCATCCGGCGTACCGCTGGCAATCAGCTTGCCATGGTAAACCAGCCCGATACGATCGCAGTACTCCGCTTCATCCATAAAGTGGGTGGTGACCATCACGGTAACGCCTTTCTCCACCATCCCATTGATATGCAGCCAAAATTCTCGGCGGGTAAGCGGGTCGACGCCCGAGGTGGGTTCATCGAGAAACAAAATGTCCGGTTCATGCATCAGTGAGCAGGCCAGGGCCAGGCGCTGCTTAAAACCCAAGGGAAGGGAGTCGGGCGTCTGGCGGTAAATAGGGGCAAAATCAAACGCCTGGCTCATCTCATCCATCTTGCGTTGCTGATGTTTACCATGCAGCCCATAGACGCCGGAAAAAAAACGCAGGTTTTGTTCCACGGTTAAATTGCCATACAGTGAAAACTTTTGCGCCATATAGCCCAGCCGCTGGCGCGCCCGACCGGAGCTGGTTTTTAGATCCATGTTCAGTACCAGCGCCTGGCCGGCGGTGGGCACCAGCAGGCCGCACATCATTTTAAAGGTGGTCGATTTACCCGCGCCGTTTGGTCCCAGCAGACCAAAGATTTCCCCCCGTCTCACCGAGAAGCTAATGTTATCGGTGGCGGCGAAGTCACCAAATTTTTTGGTTAAACGACGGGCTTCGATCACCGTTTCCCCTGCGTTACCAGCAATCTTCGGCATGATTTCCGCCATCGCCTGCTTGCCGCCCGGTCCGCCGCCCAGTAAATCGATAAACGCATCTTCAAAGCGCGGCTCGGTTTCTTCAATCCCGTCCTCCGGCAGGTTTAACGCCTTGGCCAGCGCGGCCCGTTCCGCCTGCCGGGCTAAAATCAGCCGCACGGATTTGCCCTGGATCACGCCATCGCTGATTAACGGCAGCCGCAGCGCCCGCTGCAGCAGCTGGCGATGGGTGCCGGATCCGTCGTTTACCAGCAGCGTGCGCCCGGCCATTTTTTGCGTCAGCGCGCCGGGCGCGCCGTGATAAATAACGATACCTTCATTCATCAGCAGCACTTCACGGCATTGCTCCGCCTCGTCCAGGTAGGAGGTGCTCCAAAGGATCAGCATGCCCTCGTCCGCCAGCTCATGTACCATGCGCCAAAGCTCACGGCGCGATATCGGATCCACGCCCACGCCCGGTTCATCGAGTAGCAAGACCTTGGGCTGGCCGAGCAGGGTACAGGCCAGGCCGAGCTTTTGTTTCATGCCGCCGGAGAGCTTGCCGGCCAGCCGGGAGGTAAAGTGGGTCAGGTCGGTAAAGTCCAGCAGCCGGTCAAAGGTTGGCTGGCGCAATGCGCCGGTCACGCCGCGCAGGTCGGCATACAGCGACAAATTCTCCATCACGGTCAGGTCTTCATACAGGCCGAATTTCTGCGGCATATAACCCAGGATGGCATGTAATTTACCCTCTTCGGTTACGGGGTCCAGGCCCACCACGCGCAACGTGCCTTGGCTGGGCGTCAGTAGCCCCGCCAGCATGCGCATCAGCGTCGTTTTACCCGCGCCGTCCGGACCCACCAGTCCGGTGACCCCACCGCTTTGAATCTGTAGGGTCAGACTGGCCACCGCCGCCGTCTGCCGCTCGGGGAATTTTTTTTCCAGCGCGGTCATCTCAATGAGATTATTGGGCATTCTTGGTCCCGTCCGCCGCGCCGCCGGCCAGAATGGGGAGGGGCAGATGCGCGGCGGCGAGGCTTAGCGTAACCGGCATCCCCTGGCGCAGCCGATCGTCCGCATCATCAACGATGATGCGGAGGCGATAGACCAAATCAGTGCGTAATTGCGGGGTTTCCACACTCTTGGGTGTGAACTCCGCCGTGGGCGAGACAAAGCCGATTTTGCCGTGGTAGCGTTTGTCAGGCTGGCCATCAACGCTGATTGCCACCGGCGTACCCGGCACCGCCTGGGACAGGTTGGCTTCATCTATATAGGCGCGGATCCACACCGGGCGGGTTAACGACAGGACAAATACCGAGCCCCCGGCGCTCAGCATACTGCCGGGTTCCTGTGCGCGGGTTAAAATGGTGCCCTCGGACGGGGTCACCAACATGGTATCGGCCAGGTCGAGAGCCGACTGGGACATTGCCGCCCGTGCCTGGGACAGCGCCGCCTGCGCGGCGGCGATTTCCTGTGGCCGGTTACCGGTTTGGTACTGCTGCAGCTTCTCTTTGGCGGCCTGCAGATTGGCCCTGGCCTGGTTACTGGCGGCCAACGCGTCCTCCAATTGATTGGGGGAAATGGCTCGCTTCGCCCAGGCACCCTGTTGGCGACGGTAGAAACTCTCGGCATAGGTAAAGGCGGCCTGCTGCTGCGCAAGCTGCGAGCGTACCTGGGCTATTTCTTCGCTACGATAGCCCGACTGGGCCAAATCCAGCTTAGCCTGGGCGCTTTCCACATTCGCCTGGGCTTGCTGCAAGGCGTTGCGATACGGGGCGTCATCCAATTTGGCCAGCATCTGGCCGGGATGAACCCTATCACCTTCGTCTACCGCCAGATGCGCCAATCGCCCGCCCACGCGAAAGCCCAAATTGACGGTGCGGATGTCCACATTGCCGTAGAGGGTCAGCGGCTGGTTTTGCCGCAGTTGATAATAACGCAGGCCAAATACCGCTGCGGCTATGAGCACCACTAAAATAAAACTTAAGGCGACGATTTTTTTATTCATGATGGTTTGCCTGGACCATGGCCCGTTCGGCACGCAGTCCGTTAAGAACCCAATCGATATGTTGCGCCAAAACCGCTTTGATAAGCGTGACCTGCGGCGGCCCCATGTTATCCCAGCCGGTTCGCAGCAAAATCGTTTCACGCGCCATACGAAACGACAACATCTCGCCCAGCAGGGCATGGGTATGCACGATGGTCGAGGTAGCGTCGGGATCGCCGCCGGCATAACCGGCCACCAATCGCGTAAAGCGCTGATGCAGGGGGGCGATGGCCTGACGGTGAATGAGCTGGTAAGCCTCGGTGGGCATCAGCTGTTCACGCGAGATAATTTTACTCAGGTTCAAGGTTTCTCCGCTGGTCAGCAGCTCGGTGAATATCATGACGCTTTTGATGATCGCGTCGCGGCACTGCCCCGGGTCCGCCGGGGAATGCGCCAGTAAAGCATCAATTTCCGCCATAAGCGGTTGGCTAGTGTGTTGAATAAAGTCGGCGATCCATTGTGCCACCGCCAGGTAAAGCCCCTCTTTAGAACCGAAATAATAAAAAATAGCGGCGATATTTTGACCCGCCAAACGGGCAATCTCGCGGGTGGTGGCGGTTTGGGCACCTTTCTCACTAAACAATTCAAGCCCGGCGGCGATTAACTGGGCCTTCGCCTGTTCACCGCGCGCGGTGGGGGACGGAGTGGGGGGCATATAAACCTCAATAAATAAATCAAGCGATTGATTAAGTTTATGCCAGTGCTGGTGGAGTGTAAAGCGCGGGGTGCATAAGGATCGGTCGATGACGTATCTTTACCGGCGAAATATGCGGCAACGGCAATGGCAACAAATTTATGCGGTCTTACAACCCCTTATACATTTAATTAATGGTTGTTAAAATAATTCTTGATCTTCGGGACAGACCTGTCTATTATTAACTTATCGAACGTTAACATATTAACGTTTAGCCGAATAACGCCATAAAATAGAGTGAGAAGACATTATGAAAAACCTACAATTAGCTATCGCCGCCATCGTATTGAGTACCGTTTCTTTTGCCGGTTTCGCCGCCCAGGAAGTGACCAGCCGTCCGGCCGGTGAACACCGCATCGGCGTAGTATCGACCTCGACCACCACGACCCTCGGTGATGTTGAATCCCAGCTTGCCGCCAAGGCTGATGCTGCCGACGCAACATCGTATCGCATTATCGCCGCCGGCGGTAACGACACCCTGCGCTGAAGCGCCGAACTGTATAAATAAGCTGCACGGCGCCTGGGCGCCACGGCCCGTACCAGAAGTAAAACAGCGTTCGCCCTCTGTTTTACCAAGAAAAAAGCGACCCGAGGGTCGCTTTTTTCGTTTGATTATTTGCCGGGAACCGATGGCTCCCGCGCCGCATAACACCAAGATTTAGAACTGGTATTGCAAGCCAACACCAACCTGATTGTCGTTGGCGATACCCAACGGGTTGTCTTTATCCAGACGGTTGATCTTGTAATCTACGTAGGTGTTCATGTTTTTATTAAAGAAGTAGGTCATAGACACGTCATAGTACTTCACTAAATCCGCATCGCCGATCTTTTCAATATCTTTACCCTTCGACTGGAAGTAACCGACCATCGGTTTCAAGCCAAAATCAAACAGATAGGACGCCACGACTTCAATGTTATCGGTTTTATTGGCATAACCGCTACGTGAGGTATCGATGGAGGATTTAATCGGCGTCAGGTTATGGCCCTGGCCGTACAAGCCCGCCAGGTAAATGCCCGCATGATCGTATTTCAGGCCGGTGGCCCAAATATCAGCGTTATCACCTTTGCCCAACGTCATCGCCTGTTGCGGCGCGGTGCGTTTAGACGTGGCGTAGGTACCCAGAATGGTCACGTCGATAGGGGTAGTATAAGACGCCGACAAGCCGTAGCCGTCGCCGTTAGCCTTGTTGACGGTACCGATCGTCTTGTTACGGGCGTTGTTGGAGTTTTCGTCGTTGGCGCCCTGGTACTGCAGACCGAACTTCAAGCCGTCAACCAGGCCGAAGAAGTCGTTGTTGCGATAGGTCAGCAGGCCGGTGGAACGGCCGGTCATAAAGTTATCGGCGTAGCTGTAGGTCAGGTCATCGAAGATTGGCGCGGTATCGGTAATCGCCGCGACGTCATAGGCGATGCCCCAGTTGCGGCCGTAATCGAGGGAGCCGAAGTTCTTCAGTTTCAAGCCGGCAAAACCTAAACGGGTTTTGGTGTTGTTGGTGGCGTCGGTGCCGCCTTCGGTATTATTGGCCTGGACGTTGTATTCCCACTGGCCGTAGCCGGTCAGCTGATCGTTGATCTGGGTTTGGCCCTTGAAACCGAGGCGCACATAGCTGGCGTCGCCGTCGATGGTCTTATTATCGCTGAAATAATGCCGGGCGCGCATGCTGCCGTAGAAATCCAGCTTATTACCGTCTTTGTTATAAATTTCCGCGGCGTGAAGACCCGGTGCTGCAACTAAGGTTGCCAAAACTGCCAATGCTATCTTCTTCATTACCTGTTCCTTACCAATACTCTCTAGTTTAAGTAAAAAGGACTCAACCTTTTAGTAGTTGATATCCGAGCTATCCAGCATTTTTATTTGAAATTGTCATCAGACATTGCGCAACTTGCCATCTTGCTAACCTGCCCTAGGGGTCGAATTCCGAAGGATAGTACCAGCTTAATTGACGCTAGGATTGTGAACTTTTCATTAAATCAGTCAATGACTCATTTTTCGCCGATTAACCGAGCGCTGGACAACGTGCCTGCCGAAGCGCGCAGCTACCATAACTTGTCATACAGATTTAAAAGTTGAGAGCCATCACAAATCTCCCTTTTTTTCTTAAGGTAATTAAGAATTATACCGACAGGTACCAAGGTAAAATAGGGCGTTAGCTGCATGAATCCGGTACCTGGGCTGGGGAGCCAGATCGATAAATTGAGCAAAAAAATGCTACATAATTGTCAAATTGGTATAATAAATTCCTTTAAATTACTCCCCGCTTCAACCGGCAAAAGGCCGCGAGCCAGGCAATTCACAGGGCCGGCCGCCGATTAGCGTAATCTGCCTGACTGAATAACAGCGGATCGCTTTAACAATTAATTAACCACGCATTTTGGTTAAGTCGAAAATTGCGCCGCAATGTTTGGACGTAGCCTACATTGCATGATTATGACAATTTTCACAAAGCTTAATTTCTGCTATTGATATACGCCAAAATGGCATAATAACGTATTTTTCTCAATTGTAAGTAGGCGAATACACCAGACTTAGTTGTTCCTATGCCCAGTCGCTTTATAAAAAGTATCATTATGCAGCGGTTAATTCTTATGCTTACCCGATTAAAAAAATAAAGTAACTAAAAAAAATCGAGTATCAACCGTGGGGTCGCCTTATCAGGCTGGCCGACAACCGGTCGAGCAGCATGGCCAACAGCACCACCACCATGCCGCTTTGCAGCCCCTGGCCGATATCCAGTTGCTGAATGCTGGTCAGCACGTCATTACCCAAGCCGCCGGCGCCCACCATGGAGGCGATGATCACCATGGACATCGCCATCATAATGGTTTGGTTTATGCCGGCCATGATGGAGGGCAGCGCATTGGGCAACTGCACTTTCCATAATAGCTGCCGGCGGGTGCAGCCGAATGCCAGCCCCGCCTCAATCAGGCTTTTATCCACCTGGCGGATGCCTAAATCGGTCAGGCGCACCACCGGCGGCATGGCGAACAGCACCGTGGCGAAGATGCCGGGGGGCCGGCCCAGGCCAAACAGAATAGTGGCGGGGATTAAATAAACGAAGGCGGGCATGGTCTGCATAAAATCCAGCAGCGGGCGGACCATCACGCCCGCCCGGTGCCGCCGGGCGATCGTGATGCCCAGTGGGATGCCGGCCAGCAGGCTGAATAAGGTCGAGGAGAGCGTAAGCGCCAGCGTAACCACGGCATGATCGCTATAACCGCTATAAATAATGTAGAGCACCGCGACGGCGCTGAAGACGGCAAAGCCCTTGCCGATGCGCCACAGGCTAAGTCCCACGGCGATGGCAGCCAATCCCCAGGGGGAAAGCAAGTTTAAGCATTGCTCCAGGGAACCGGCGACGCCGTCAATCACCCGGGCGATAAAATCGAATACCGGGCCGCAGTGTTCCAGCAAATAGCGTACCCCGGCGTCCATTTGCGCGCTGAAATCAAAGGGTTTGGCCATGGGACGGCTCCTGTGGGCTGAAGGCGTCGGCGTAATTCTCCGCCAGCACATAACGGGAAGTATCGACCCCGGAAAAGAAGCGGCGTACATAAGCATTGGCCGGCGCATTGACGATTTGTTCGGCGGTGCCGGTCTGGATCACCCGGCCATGCTCCATAATGGCGATACGGTTGCCGATACGCAGCGCTTCCTTGATATCATGGGTGACGAAAATCACCGTACGCTGCCGTTCCGCCTGCAGGCGCAGCAATAGATCCTGCATTTCCCGCCGATTGATGGGGTCCAGGGCGGAGAAAGCCTCGTCCATTAATAATAGAGAAGGGTTGACCACCAGCGCGCGCGCCAAACCGACCCGTTGCTGCATGCCGCCGGAAAGCTGATGCGGCATTTGTCCGGCCACCTGCGCCAGCCCGACCTGCTCCAGCACCGCCAGCGCCTGCTGATGGCGCTGCGCTTTGCCTACGCCCGCCAGTTCAAGACCGAACGCGGCGTTATCGAGCACCGTGCGGGTGGGCAGCAGCGCAAATGACTGGAAAACCATGCCCATCTCGTGCCGGCGCAGCCGGATCAGCTCCGGTTCCGCCAGCGCGGCAATGCCCACTCCGTTGAAATATATTTCGCCGGCGCTAGGCGCGATCAGGCGATTAATCGTGCGCAGCAGGGTGGATTTTCCCGAGCCGGACAGGCCGACAATGACGAAAATTTCGCCGCGGTTGACGGCTAACGAAATATTGTTTAACGCTACCGACCAGCCGTGCCGGGCAAATAATTCCGTTGGATTTTCGCCCCGCTGTAAACACAGCAGGGCTTTTTTTTCATCGGGGCCGAATATTTTATAGAGCTGGTCGATTTGTAACAGCGTCTCATTCATGAATTATTTTATTGCTGCAATGGGGTAGCCATAAGAACAGGCTATAAGAAAAAAGCGACAGGCAATAAAATATTATCGTATGAGTTATAACTAAATAGTTTAAACCACAGTTACTGAAGGGGATTTGTTTATACCGTGCTGTTTAAAGCTGAAAGATTCACTAATTAACCATTCTTTAACTTTCCGATAAACCAGGCTGCTGGTTTCCTGCCCGGGCTGGATTAAATAATATCCCCGGTCAGTTTTAAATTCCGCGCCGCAGGTGACCAATTCACCGCTTTCCAAAAATTGATCCACCAGGGGTTTCCAGCCCAATGCGACGCCCTGGCTTTTCAGGGCCGCCTGGATCACCAGCGAATAAGCGTTAAAAGTCAGCGATGTGACGTCGTCATCGGGTTCCAGCCGCTGCCCGCGAAACCACTCATGCCAGTTGAGCCAGCGCGCCGGGCGGGTATCCGGCAGGTTAAGCAACGGCAGGCGCAGCAGGCTTTCCGGGGTGGCGGGATTGCCGTGACGGGCGGCGAACTGCGGGCTGCATACGGGCACGACCAGTTCGGGAAACAGCTTATCGCTGCGGCAGCCGGGGATCTGGCCATCGCCGAACGAGATAGCCAAATGGGCGCTGCTGTCGCGCAGCGAAAATTCATTGGGCGAGGTGGAAATCTGTACATCGACGTTGGGGATCAGGCGCTGCAATTGATTTAACCTGGGCAGCAGCCAGTAGCTGGCAAAGCCCATGTCGGTATCGATACGCAAGACATCCCGCTGTTTTTTAAGCTGAATTTTTTCAATTTGCTGGCTTATTTCCTGCAGGCTGGAGCGCACGATTTGATAGAGCTGTTCGCCGGTGGCCGTGAGCACCACGCCGCGGTGGCGGCGTTCAAATAGTTTGGCCCCTAATTGATTTTCCAGGAGATTTATCCGCTGGCTTACCGCCGGCTGCGAGGAGCCCAGCTCCAGAGAGGCGGCGGTGAAATTAAGGTGACGCGCCGCCGCCTCGAAAACCGCCAGCGCCTGTAATGGCGGCAGCCGAAACTTGTTTGACATAAAGTATCCTTATAGGCCTATAAGAAATTAACCGGTTCACAGCAAAAAATAATTGTGCGATAAAAATAACATCGAGCTGGATATTTATTTAAAGCGAATTTTAACTATGCTTAGCAAAAAACCGAATATCGTTATTCTTATGGCCGATCAGTTGACCGCTGGGGCGCTTTCTGCTTATGGAAATAAAGTCAGCCTGACGCCAAATATTGATAAGCTGGCGCAAGAAGGCGTGGTATTTAACTCGGCATATTGTAATAGTCCATTATGCGCGCCCTCCCGCGCATCCTTAATGACCGGCCAATTAATATCCCGTAACGGCGTGTATGATAATGCGGCGGAATTTCGCGCAGAAAGTCCCACCTTTTGCCACTATTTACGTCAACAGGGTTACCGCACCTATTTGGCCGGTAAAATGCATTTTTGCGGCCCGGATCAATTACACGGTTTCGACCAGCGCCTGACCACCGATATCTATCCGGCGGATTTCGGCTGGACCCCTGACTGGAGCGCCCCCGAGCGGCGGCTGGACTGGTATCATAATATGAGTTCGGTATTGGATGCCGGCGAGTGCATCCGCACCAATCAGCTGGATTTTGACGATGAGGCGGTGTTCCATGCCCGGCAAAAGCTATTCGATCTGGCGCGGCGCGAGAGTGACCGGCCGTTTTTATTATTGATGTCGCTGACCCACCCCCACGATCCGTTTGCCATCCCCCGTCGTTACCTGGACCGCTATGCCGAGCAGGATATCGATTTGCCCGCGGCGGGGGCGCAGGATGTACCGGCCGACCCCCATTCGCAGCGATTGCGGCAAATGTATCAGTTAACCGACGGCCTGCTGGACGATGGGCAGATCCGCCGGGCGCGCCATGCCTATTACGGCGCGGTGTCTTATGTCGACGATCAGTTCGGCCTGGTGCGGGATACCCTGGACGCCACCGGCCTGGCCGACGATACCATTATCATCCTGATCTCGGATCACGGCGAGATGCTGGGCGAGCGCGGCCTGTGGTACAAAATGAACTTCTTCGAAGGGGCGTCGCGGGTGCCGATGATCGTGCACGCCCCCGCACGCTTCGCGCCTCGCCGCATCACCCAGAGCGTATCGCTGGTGGATCTGCTGCCGACCCTGGTGGAGCTGGCTTCAGGCCGCCCGCAGGCCGACGATGAGCTGGGCGCTCCGCTGGACGGCCATAGCCTGGTGTCCCATTTGACCGGCGGGACCGGCCCCGACGGCGTGTATAGCGAATACCTCGCCGAGGGCGCGCTGGCGCCGATGGTGATGATTCGCCGCGAGCGGTGGAAATATATCGCCTCTCCCGGCGAAGCGGCGCAATTATTCGATCTGCGAAGCGACCCCCTGGAGCTGCATAATCTGGCCGCGGTCGAGGCCTATCAAGCCCAGGCCGGGCAGTTCCAGCGCGAGGTGGAGCGGCATTGGGATCTGGAGGCCCTTAACCGGCAGGTCCTGGACAGCCAGCGCGCCCGGCGCTTTCTCAACCAGGCCCTGGGAAATGGCGGGCAGCCCGAATGGGACTATCAGCCCCACCAGGATGCCAGCCACCGTTTTATCCGTAATAACCAAACCCTGGACGAGCAGGAAGCGCTGGCGCGCTATCCGCGCCCGCCCTCAACGCTCAAATCTTGATTATAAGGACGACTATGCGCGCGCACGCCGCTGTTATGGCTTTAGGTTTATCGCTGGCGATAGGCCTGCCGATCCAGACGTTTGCCGCCGGCGGGACCGGCTGCGAGACGGTAAATATGTCCGATCCCGGCTGGTCCGATATCGGCGCCACCAATGCGGTGGCCGGGGTAGTGCTCAAGGCCCTGGATTATCGGCAACAGATACAGAATCTTTCAGTGGCGCTGGCCTTCCAGGGCTTGAAAACCGGCCAGTTGGATGTTTTTCTGGGCAACTGGATGCCGGCTCAGCAGCCGGTGATTGAAAAATATACCCGCGACGGCTCGGTAAAAGTGGTGGGCGCCAATCTTAATAGCGCCAAGTTCACCCTGGCGGTGCCGGACTATGTGGCGCAGGGCGGAGTAAAAGATTTTGCCGATCTGGCGAAGTACGCCGACCGGTTCGATCATAAAATCTACGGCATCGCCCCCGGCGCGCCCGCTAACCAGAATATTAAAAAAATGCTCGATAAACATGATTTTAACTTGACCGGCTGGACGCTGGTGGAATCGAGCGAAAGCGGCATGCTGGCGCAGGTGGAGCGGGCGCAGGGCAAACAGCAATGGATTGTTTTCCTCGGCTGGGAGCCCCATGCGATGAACACCCGCTACAAGCTGACTTACCTGAGCGGCGGCGACAGCTATTTTGGGCCGAATTATGGCAGCGCCACCGTCAATACCGTGACCCGCAAGGACTTCAGTACCCAATGCCCCAATACCGGCCGGCTATTTAGCCAGCTGACGTTTAATGTCGATCTGGAAAACCGGATTATCAAACGAGTATTGGACGATAAACAAACCCCCGACCAGGCGGCACGCGAGGAACTTAAACAGCATCCGGAAGTGCTGGCCGCCTGGCTGGACGGTGTGACCACCCGCCAGGGACAGCCGGGACTGCCCGCCGTACGCCAGGCGCTGGAACTGTAAATAGCCAGGTGGCAAAGCCGTTTGGCACCATGACAACGGGCCGCATCGCGGCCCGTTTTATATGATATGGCGCCCGCCGGTTAAGCGGGGGAAAAGTCCCGGCAGCTGTCGCCGGGGGAGATCAGCCGGTCATGGCGCCCGCACAGCCGCGAGTCGCCCAGGCTGGCGCCGAACGCCGATCCCAGCGCCGCCAGGCCGGGGATCTCCGCCTCCAGGCTTGCGCGGTCATGGCGGCAAAACCGGCAATGTCGGCAGCGGGCGTCCCCATCGCTGCGGTTGTCCGCGGTGGCTGTCATTACAGATTCCCCAATTGGTTCCAGAAATCCGCGAAGACGTGCACCGAGAGGATATAACCCAGGATCACGTTAACGATCACGCCGACGGTAAAGGCCCAGAACGGACGCAGGCCGGTAGTGGTCAGGGTGCTGAAGCGGGTGCTGAGGCCGATGCTTAAAAAGCAGAAGATAAATGCCCAGGTGCGCAGCGCGGTAATCGGGGCAATAAAGGCCGGAGTGACGGTGCTGCGATATTCCGCCAGCGTGTAATGGCTGCTCAGCCAAGTCACAAACAGGGACGCGAGCACAAAACCGATCACGAATTTGGGAAAACGCCGCCAGATCTCGCCGGCGCCGGCGCGGGCGGAAACCCCTTCGCCTTCGTTGCGCCACCAGGTGGTGGCGACGATGGCCAGCACAAAGGCCCAGATACCGATCCAGATATCGCGGCCGATGACTTTCATCAACGTAAAGGCTTGCACCGCGGCTTCCGGTTTGCCGGCGATGGCCCCGCCGGAATGCGCGGCCAAGTCGCTATAGGTTTGCGCGGCGGCTATCCCGGCCGCGTCGGCGAATTCCGACGTGCCTATCCAGGCGCCGGCCACCCCGGTGGACAGTCCCAGCGACCGGGCGACAAACGGCAATACCAGCAGGGAAATTATGGCCCAGATAATCACCAGCGAAATAGCGACCGAGGCCTGTTCCCGCCGGGCGCGCACGGCGCCCGCCACGGCGATGGCCGCCGACACGCCGCACACCGCGCCGCCGACGCCCAGCACCGCGGCGAAGCGGTTTTCCAGGCCCAATAACCGGGCGGTGATAAAAATAACCAAAAAGGTCACCAGCGAAACGATGGTCGCCTGGCCAATGGCTACCGGTCCGGCCCATTGTATTAGCGTCAGCGGTAGCGTCGCCCCCAACAGCACGATCCCGATTTTAATAAAATATTCCACGCGCAGGCTGCGCGCCAGCCAATCCGGGATTTGCCAAATATTGGAGACCACCAATCCCAGCACCAATGCCAATAACGGGGGTTCCAGGTTATAGCGCGACGCGCTGGCCCAGGCTCCCAGCTGGAATATAAATACCGCAACGATAAATAATACGGTAAAGCCGCCAAGGAATTTTTTCGCGGAATGGCCAATCACCGCGCTGCTCAGGGTTAATAACAGCGCCCATACGATATACAGGCCCAGCAAGGCGGGCAGCCGGTTCAGTAAATCAGTCCCCGCTTCGCTTAACGTGGTCCATTTGGCCGGGCCTGTGGCCAGCCATTTTAGGCTGCCGCCCTGGCTAAAGAGAATAAAGGCGGCGGCAATCAGCACCAATGACAAAATTATCGACCACCAGTCTTCCTGCCGCCACCATCTTGCCGATCCCCGTTCGTCGGGATATTTTATCGCCGTGCCGCTATTTCCGCTTGTGCTCATTATTTTTAACCCTTGTTGAGAGACTATTTAATAAATAATTCGCCGAGATACCCTGCCTGCTGTTTTGGAAAATAGCGGAATTACTCCGGGAGGGATATTATTAATAAGTTATGGACAATAACTAATTATTCTATATGTAAAGTTGTGTCAATTTTATTACCGTCGCCCCACGTAATAACGCTCTTCGTCCCGGCGGGACGAAGAGGGCGTAGTTGTGCGGAGCGGGGGGCGCCAGGGCGCGGGATTAATCGTCGAACGGCTCGCCCAGCGTCAGCATCAGCCGGTTGGCCCAGGCGAAAAAAGCGGTGGCTTGCACCAGATCCAGCAATTCCAAATCGCTAAGACCGAGTTCGCGCAGCCGGGCGATCTGCTGTCCGTTGGCCCCGGCGGGGGTAGTGGACAGCGCGGCGGCAAATTCTATTTCCGCCTGCCAGCGCGGTGATTGCCCCTGGCCGAGGCTCTCGCCGGCGGGGGTATCAATCAGATGCTGGACGGCGTCGGTTTGTTTGGACAATTGGCTGGCCTTGCGGGCATGAACCGACGCGCAATAGATGCAGCCATTGATTTTGCTGGCCGCCGCCGCCGCCAGTTCCCGCTCCTTGCGCGCGAGCCCGCCGGACGTATAAAAAATGCCTTTATCCGTCAGCGTGCGCTGCTCCAGCACCGGCAGATTGCGGCCGAGCAGGCGGAAATAGTCGGAGTCCGCATGGCCATTGCTTACCAGCACCGCCTGCTGCGCCGGGCTAAACTCCGCCAGCGGCTTGGGGTTTAGCCAGGGCTCCCAGCCCAGTTCCTGTTGGGTAAAGGCGCGCGGAGCGGATCGTCCCGAGTGGGAGCGCCCGCCGGTGCGCCAGGCGCCGGCCACCGGCGATGGGGCCTGGGCCTGCTCCGCCGGCTGGTTGCCGATCAGCCGGTAGCCCAGCAGCAGCCGGCTTTGGAAACTGACAAAGGCCGCCAGTTGCGCAAGCGTGACGATAGCGTCGGGGGACCAGCCCACCCGGCGCAGTTCCGCCAGATGTTCGGGGGCGGCGCCGGCCGGACGGTGGGTAAGGCGGTCGGCGTGAGCCAGGGCGGCCTGCAATTTGCCCGTGCCGGTGGCCGGGGCCAGTACGGCCTGCTGCGTCGCGTAATAATCGGCCAACCGGCTGTCGCCGTGCCCCACGGCTACCTGCCTTGCCACTTCAAGCCGCTCCGGCAGGGTAAAATCGATGCCGTCGCCGGCGGTGAACAGTGCCCGGTAACTGCCCTGGATATGCCGGGTCGCCGCGTCACGGGTGATACGGGCCGCCGCCAGCGGCGAGTCCGGCGCGATATCCGCCAGTTGATCGAGCAGATCCGCGGTCGCTAAGGTGCTGGTCATATTCTCTCCTGTGAGACGGTGTCGTGGTGATCGGTCGGCGCATCGGCACGGCGGGCGGACGATTTTGTCCACCCCAGCGCCGGCGCCACGGTTTCGGCTATCAGCTCCAGGGAGCGCAGAATATAAGGATGGGGCGGATCGATGGAATGCACCTGGAATGCCAAATCGGTCACCCGCGCCAGGGCGGTGTCCCGCTGTAGCGACGCCAGCGCCTGTTCGGGGGTGCCGAGATGGACATCAAAGGCGGCGATAAAATCATCAAGCCGGTCGCCGTCAAGGATTTGCCCGCCGGCGCGGGCGTGTTCCGCCTGGCGGCGCAGGCCCGGTTCCGCCAATTGCCGCGCCTGGTGGCCGTCATCGGCGACAAAGGCGGTGCGCGAACCGAGAATGCGCGGTTCCACTCCGTCGGGCAACGCATCCAGATAGGCATCGATAATCGGATTCTGGATGGCGTCCAGCGGCAAATCCAGCGCGTGGGCGGGGCGGGGCTGGGTGCGCGACAGCATCAGGCCGTCGCCGGCGGCGCCGGCGCGAGCGCCGCCGTCCACCGAAAAGGTAGCCTGCCATACCCGGCCGGCTAATTGCGGGGCGGACGGGTAGAGATGGTTATCGCCGGCGGTGCCGAGGTTTTCCCCGCGCCAGGCCGCCAGCAATATCGCCAGATTGGCGCCAAAAACGGCGCCGCGCTCGCCGCTTTCCAGTCCGAAGGGCGGAAAAGAGGACGGGGTGCCGCCGGAGCCCAGGCCGATTTCCAGCCGGCCGTCCGACAGCAGATCCAGCACCGCCGTGTCCTCCGCCACCCGCAGCGCCAGCTCCATCGGCAGCGTAATGACCCCGGTGCCCAGGCGAATATGCCGGGTCAACGCCGCTACCTGGGCTAAAAATATCAGCGGCGCGGGCAGGCCGCCCTCGTCCGCGTGGAAATGGTGCTGGGCGACCCAGGCGGTGTCGAAGCCGAGTTTTTCGGCATGGATAATCTGCGCCGCCGCCAGGCGATAACGCTCCTGCGCGCTGGTCTTATCCAGCAGGCGGGTAAAAAAGCCTAATCGTTTGCTGCTCATGACTCAGTCCTTAGTTGCGTCCGCCCGGCGGCGGGGAATGGACGATGGCCGGGGATGGCGTTGATTAACTCGCGGGTATACGCATTGCCGGGCCGGCTGAATATCTGTTCTACCGCGCCGAAATCCACTTGCTGTCCTTTATAGAGCACCGAAACGCTGTGGGAAATGCGGCGCACGGTGGCTAAATCATGGGAGATGAATAAATAGGTCAGGCCCAACTGCTCTTGCAACTGTTGCAGCAGGGCGAGGATTTGCGCTTGTACCGTGACATCCAGCGCCGAGGTGGCTTCATCAAGGATCAGGATTTGCGGTTGCAGGATCAGCGCCCGGGCGATGGCCACCCGCTGGCGCTGTCCGCCGGACAACTCCCGCGGTTTACGCTCCAGCAGACCCAGGGGCAGCGCCACGCGTTCGGCGACCTCTTCGACGCGGCGGCGGCGTTCGTTTTGGCTGACGGGCGCGAAATTGAGCAGCGGCTCTTCAATGACCTTGAACAGACGCTGCGCCGGGTCGAGGGAACCGAACGGATTTTGATAGACCAATTGGATTTTCTGGCGCAGCTGGCGCAGGGCTTCGCCTTTGAGCCGGGTAATATCCGTGCCGTCGATTAATACCCTGCCGGCGCCGGGGCGCTGAAAACCCAGCAGGATGCGCGCCAGCGTGGTTTTACCCGAGCCGGATTCCCCCACCAGCGAATGGATGGTGCCCCGTTCGACGCGAAACGACACGTCGTCCACTACCCGCAACGCCGGCGCGGATTTATCCCCCAGGGCAAACGAGTGGCTGACGTGCTCCACCACGATGGCCGGGGAACCCGCAGGGTTTTTGCGCACGGCGCTCAGGGCGGGGCGCGGGGCCGGCTGGCGCAGCGCCGCCAGCGCCGGCGCATCGTTAAACAATTGCCGGGTGTACTCGTGCCGCGGGGCGCGCAGCACGTCGGCGGTTATGCCCTGCTCCTGCACCCGCCCGTGGCGGAATACCAGCAGGCGGTCGGCCCGTTCGGCCGCCACCGCCAAATCGTGGGTGACAAACAGCACGGCGGTGCCGAATTCATGGCGCAGCTCATCGATCAGGTCGAGAATATGTTTTTGTACCGTCACGTCCAGGGCGCTGGTGGGCTCATCGGCGATAATCAGCGTCGGCTTAAGGGCGATGGCGATGGCGATCAGCACCCGCTGCTTCATGCCCCCCGACAGCTCATGGGGGTATTGCCCCACGCGCAATTCCGGATGGGACAGCCCTACGCGGGCCAGTAATTCAATCACCATGGCATTACGCGCCCGGCGCGGCACCGAGCGGTGGATCGCCAGGATTTCGGCCACCTGGCTGCCGATGGTCTTGACCGGATTAAGCGAGCTGGTGGGGTCCTGGGGAATCAGGCTGATGCGCGCGCCGCGCACGCTGTCGAGACGGCGCTGCGACCAGCGGCTGATATCCACGCCGTTAAGGCGGATGCTGCCTTGCTCCAGGCGGCCGTTCTCGGCCAGCAGACCGATAATCGCTTGGGCGGTGGTGGTTTTGCCCGAGCCGGATTCCCCCACCAGGGCGACCACTTCGCCGGGATGGATGCCGAATGAAACGTTATGCACCACCCGCTGGCTTTGGCCGTCGCTTTGATACGCGATGCACACATCCTCCAGCGCCAGTACCGGCATGCTATCGCCGGCCGGCGCGGCGGCCGGCGGGCGTACAAAAGGCGCGATAGCGGATAACCCGCCGGTAATGCTTTGAAACAGACTCATCGCTGGCTCCGGGCAAAGGATTGACTGATGCGGTTGGCGGACAGCACCACGATCACCACCACCACGCCGGGGAAGGTGGTCAGCCACCAGGCGGTGGAGATGTAATTGCGGCCTTCGGCAATCAGCAGCCCCCATTCCGGCGTGGGGGGCGGCGTGCCGTAACCGAGGAAACTCAGGGTCGAGATGGCCAGGATCGCGTTGCCGAACTGCAGGGCGGAAAACGCAATCACCGACGTAAGGGAGTTGGGCAAAATATGGCGCCGCAGCACGGCGAAAAAGGTGCCGCCGCTGCCGTAGGCCGCCTCGACATAGTCGCTGCGGCGTACCCGCACCACCTCTGAACGGGCCAGTCGGGCGAAGTTGGCCACCGAAGTGATCCCCACGGCGATGGCCGCATGCACCGTGCCGAAGCCCAGCAAGATAATAATGCTCAGCGACAGCAGCAGGCCGGGGATCGACAGCAAAACATCCACGATACGCATGATTATGCTATCCGTTGCGCCGCCGCTGGCCCCGGCCGCCAGTCCCAGCGCGGTGCCCAGCACCAGCCCCAGCGCCACCGCCACCAGCGCCCCCGATAGAGAATAAGCGGCGCCATAGACGATCCGGGCGTAGAGGTCCCGGCCCAGTTGATCGGTGCCGAGCCAATGGCCGGCCCCCGGCGCCAATCGCTGCGCGCCGGCAATGCCCTCGGTGCCGCTATAAGGGGTGAATAAACCGGGCGCCACCGCCCAGAGGATCACTACCGCCATCACCAGCCAGGCCAGCAGCAGGCCGGGCTGGAAAACGGAAAAACGGCGCCGGCGCGTCGTCCCGGCATCGCGCACGGGCGGCGGCGTGAGGGGCGAGGCGGCGGGGGACGGTGGGGTATTTAGCGGCAAGCTGCTCATACGGCGGCTCCTGTGGTAATTCTAAGACGGGGATCGAGCAGCGGGTAGACCAAATCCACCAGTAAATTGATGGCCACGAAAGCGGCGCTGGAAATAATGACAATGGCCTGTAATACCGCCACATCCTGGTTATTCACCGCCTGCTGGGTTAATTGCCCCAGTCCGCCCAGGCCAAACACCGTTTCGGTGATCAGGGCGCCCGCGATTAACTCGCCCAACAACAAACCGGCAATGGTCAACGCCGGCAAAATGGCGTTGCGCCCCACGTGCCGCCACAGCACTCCGCCGCGGCTGGCCCCTTTGGCGCGGGCCACCGCCACGAAGGGCAAGGTTTGCACTTCATCGATACTGCGGATCAGGATCTGCGCCAGCGGGGCGGAGATGGGAATGGCCAGGGTGATAATCGGCAATATCAGCCCCTCCCACTCCCCGGGATTAATGACCGGAATCAATTTGAGCCGGAAGGAAAATACCTGAATCAGGGCGATGCCCAGCCAAAAGGTCGGGATGGAGATAAACAGCGACGGCAGGGCGTGCAGCAGCGTTCGCAACCAGTTGAACACCGTCAGGCTGGAGAGAAAGGCGATGCTCGCCGCCAGCAGGGAGGCCAGCAGAAAACCCAATACCGCCAGGCGCAGGGTGGGGGGGAAATTGGCGGACAGCAGTTCGGTCACCGGCACTCCCGCCTGGACCGAATAGCCGAAGTCCCCGCGCAGGACGTTGCCGGCCGTATGCAGATATTGTTGCAGCAGCGGCACATCGGCGCCGTATATCGCCCGCATATCGGCGATTTGCGCCGGGCTCAGGCCCATATCCGGGTTCTGGAATTTAATCAGAATGGCGTCGCCCGGCAAGACCTGCAATAAAATAAAGGAGACGGTAAAGGCCGCCCACAGCACCAGCACGGCCTGGCCGATACGGCTGGATAAATAACGGTTCATTACAATCTCCTATGCTTTAGCGGGGTAGAGCGCGGCTTAATGTTTTGCCAACCAGGCGCCGTAAAACGCCGGCCGGCCCACGGCCTCGAAATTCACCCCATGCAGGTAAGGCGCGCCGGCAAACACCTGCGGTTCTTCAAAAATTGGGATGACATAAGCCTGATCGATCAGGTAATTTTGCGCATCTCCCGCCAGCTGCAGCCGTTTTTGCGGGTCCACTTCCGCGGAGATGGCTACCAGCAGGGCATTAAGCTTGTCGTCGCTAAAGCTTTTCACCTTGCTGCTCAGGCCGCCTTTTTGCAGCAGCGCGTCGCGGTTGGTGGGGTAAAACTGGCTTTTGATCACGTCCGGGTCGGCGCGGCCCACTTCCACCACGTTGGCCGGGGTTTTCAGCGGGTCCAGGCTATCGGCGATTTTGCTGCCGGCATCCCCCGCCAGGATATTGAGCCGCGCGCCCACCTGGCTCCATTGCTGCGACACCAGTTGCAGCACCTCTTTGTTTTGCGGCTGCGGCGGCGATTCGTAAATCGTCAGGGACAGCGCCTGGCCGTCCTTCTCGCGCAGCCCGTTGGCGCCGGGCTTCCAGCCCGCGTCATCGAGCAATTTTTTCGCCTGCGCCGGGTCGAATTTCAGTTTATCCGCCAGATTGACGAATCCCGCCGCCGGGGCGGCAATCACCGAAGCGGCCTGAGGATAGCTGGGGGAAAACAGCGTATCGACAATCTGTTTGGTATTGGTGGCGTGCAGCAACGCCTGGCGTACCCGCACGTCTGACACCAGCGGGTTATCCGGCCGGAAGGAGATACCGTCATTCACGCCCCGCGTCGGCGCGGCATACAGGGTAAAGTGCTGTTCCGTGGCCTGCTTTTCGTCATAGGCCTGAACCTGGCGGATAAAGTCGGCCTGGCCCGCCAGCAGCGCGCCGATGCGCACGCTGTCTTCCGGGGTCACGATAAATTTTATGCCGTCGAGATTGGCCCGGCCCTGCTGCGTCAGGTTCTTTGGCCCCCAGCGATAATCCGGGCGTACGCGCAAATCCACTTCGCGCCCCAAGGTTTCTTTATCCACGACAAAGGGGCCGGAGCCGATAATATGCCGGGCATCGCCCAGCGCATCGAAATTCTGTCCCAGGGTCGCCAGCGACACCAGGCCGGAGCCAATGGTGGCGGTGCCCTGCAGGAAGCCCGGCGATGATTTTTTAAAGAAGAAGGTTACCGTCAGGGGATCGATGACCTGGCTATGGTCATAGTTATTGATCACTTCCGATACCGGTAAATGCAGGTCTTTATTGCCCAATCCATACGTATCGAAGTTTTTGGCTACCGCGTTAGCGTCCAGGGGCGTGCCGTCCGAGAAGGTGACGCCCGGCCGGATTTTAAACGTATATTGGGTTTTATCGGCATTGGCGGTCCAGGACTCGGCAATCCATGGCTCGATGGCCAATGTCTTGGGATTCTGATAGGTCAATTTATCGGTAATCTGATTCAGAATACCGCCGTTGGGATAAAAACCGCCGGCCGGCGGATAAAGATTGGTATGCGCCTGCTGCTCAAGATAAATCAGGGTGCCCCCCTGGACCGGGGTATCCCCGGTGGCCAACGCGCCGGTAGAGCCGGTAAGCAAAGCTAGCGATAATGCCAAGGCCAAATTATGGTTCACAGTGTTCAGACGATATTTTTTTTGCATGGTAATCCCTATAAAATAAGCAGCTGGAAATCGTCAAAACCAATATCCGGCAATTAAACCGCAAGTTAAAACAACATATCTAAATATCCAATTCTGAAAACGGCATAAGTAAATAACCCAACCGGTAAAGTCGATAAATAGTATGATTTATAGCCTGCTTATCATGGGTAATTGTGTTATAAACCAATGCCTGATGGGCATATAAGAATTAACTATATCTAATATTTTATTGTTTCTTCTGCCGGCCGGCCGGTTATCCTACTATGCCGATGGCTATTAGCCGCACGAATAAATAACAAAAAATAATCAGAACAATTAATCAGCACATTAGCCTAGTCGGCGGCGGTTAAAAGGACCGAAGCGTTATGATCGTTCTTAAGAACGTTTCCAAAATATTCGAGGGCGACAAGACGCCGATCGTGGCCGTGGATAATGTCAGCCTGCGCGTCGCGCATGGCCAGATTTACGGCATTATCGGTTACAGCGGGGCGGGCAAAAGCACCCTGGTTCGCCTGTTGAACGGACTGGAAAAACCCACTTCCGGCTCGGTCATGGTGGCCGGCCAGGATATTGCCCAGGCCGGCGGCGAGCAGCTGCGCCAGGCCCGGCTGAAAATCAGCATGATTTTCCAGCATTTTAATCTGCTGTGGTCGCGCACGGTCAGTGAGAATATCGCTTTTTCCATGCAGATTGCCGGCGCTTCCAACGCGGCTATCGCCAAGCGGGTC
The DNA here is from genome assembly GCA_015654925.1 of Enterobacterales bacterium. Taxonomy (GTDB): domain Bacteria; phylum Pseudomonadota; class Gammaproteobacteria; order Enterobacterales; family Enterobacteriaceae; genus Acerihabitans. The sequence goes on from JAATFX010000073.1 coordinate 23,545, forward strand.
GCGGAACTGGTGGCGCTGGTGGGCTTGCAGGGACGGGAAAAAGCCTATCCTTCCCAGCTCAGCGGCGGACAAAAACAGCGGGTGGGCATTGCCCGGGCGCTGGCCAATAATCCGGCGGTGCTGCTGTGCGATGAAGCCACCTCGGCGCTGGACCCCCAGACCACCGATTCCATTCTGGATTTACTGCTGGATATCAACCGCCAGCTCAACCTTACCATTGTGCTAATCACCCATGAAATGCACGTGGTGCGCAAAATCTGCCAGCGGGTGGCGGTCATGGAAGAGGGCCGGGTCGTGGAGGAAGGCGAGGTGCTGGAGGTATTTACCCATCCGCAGCAGGTGATTACGCAACAATTTGTCCGCCAGGTCAGCCAGTATCAGGATATTGAACAAACTTTTAATCCGCTGCTGGTCAAGGGCCTGCCCGGCATCATCCTTAAATTGACGTTTATCGGCCTTAGCACCCATCAGCCGGTGGTGGCCGAACTGACGCTGCGTTACCGCCTGCCGTTTAATATTCTGCACGGCAAAATGACCCAGACCGCCAACGGCATTTTCGGCGAGCTGTGGCTGCACGTGGAGGCAAGTCCGGATCAATTGACCGCTATCCTGGCGGATTTGCGTCAGCACGCCATCGCCGCCGAGGTCGTTAACCATGATTGAGTCCCTATTCCCGCACCTGCAACCGGCCCAGCTGTGGGCGGCCACCGGTGAAACCCTGTATATGACCGCCTTGTCCGGCGTAGCGACCTTTGTGCTGGGGATCGCGCTGGGACTGGCGCTGTTTCTGACCGCCCGCGGCGGCCTGTTCCAGCACCGCACGCTGTACGGGGTGATTTCGGTGCTGGTGAATGTGTTCCGATCCATTCCTTTTATTATCCTGATCGTCTTGCTGATCCCGTTTACCAAAATTCTGATCGGCACCATTCTGGGCGCCAACGCGGCGTTGCCGGCGCTGATCGTCGGCGCGGCGCCGTTTTACGCCCGCCTGGTGGAGATTGGTTTACGCGAAGTGGATAAAGGGGTGATCGAAGCGTCCCGCGCCATGGGCGCGCGCGTCAGCACGCTGATCTTTCGCGTTTTACTGCCGGAGTCTTCGCCCGCCCTGGTGTCCGGCATTACCGTTACCCTGATTGCGCTGGTCAGCTACAGCGCCATGGCCGGCGTTATCGGCGCCGGCGGGTTGGGCAATTTGGCCTATCTGGAAGGATTCCAGCGTAACCACAACGACGTCACGCTGGTGGCGACCGTGATGATCCTGATCATCGTGTTCGTCATTCAGTTAGCGGGCGACGTCATTACCTCAATGCTTGATAAACGTTAAACAGACCGGGATAACCTTATGAAAAAAACCTTGACCTTACTGGCCGTCGCCACCCTGACCGCACTGAGTTTGTCGGCGTCCGCCTGGGCGGATACCCTGACCGTCGGCGCGTCCAATGTGCCCCATGCGGAAATCCTTGAACAGGCCAAGCCGATTTTGGCCAAACAGGGCATCGACCTGGAAATCAAACCGTTCCAAGACTACATTCTGCCGAATACCGCCCTGGCCAGCCACGATATCGACGCCAATTATTTCCAACATATCCCGTATTTAAACAGCGTGCTCAAAGATCATGCGGGGGATAAAAGTTATGATTTCGTCAGCGCCGGGGCTATCCATATCGAGCCGATCGGTATCTATTCCAAAAGATTTAAAAGCCTGAAAGACCTGCCGCAAAATGGCAAAGTCATCATGCGCGATTCAGTGGCGGAAGAAGGACGGATTCTGTCGATTTTCGAACGCGAAGGCGTGATTAAGCTCAAGCCGGGCGTCAGCAAGGTGGATGCGCGCATTACCGATATCACCGATAATCCGAAGCATTTGCAATTCCTGCCGAATATCGAAGGTTCATTGCTGCCGCAAATGTATAACAATGACGAAGGGGACGCGGTGGTGATTAACGCCAACTACGCCATTGATGCCGGCCTCGATCCGGTCAAGGGACCCATTGCGGTGGAAAGCGGCGAGAATAACCCTTACGCCAATATCATTACCGTCCATCGCGGCGACGAAAATAAGCCCGATATCAAGGCGCTGGTGACGGTATTGCACTCCAAAACCATTCAGGATTGGATTCGCACCAAATATCACGGCGCGGTCATACCGGTAAATAATTAATCCCTCCGCCGCCCCGGCGCAACGGCCCCGGGGCGGCGGCATATGCCGCTCAGCCTTGCTCATCGACAATCATCCCCCCTTTCCTCCGCCGTTTTTTCTATCAGCTCCGCGATGCCCACTTTTTTGCACGCCGCGCCAATTCAAGCGTGCAGGTGGTCCCCAGGATATTTTCCTGCGGCAGATCGTCGGCGGCGAGTTCGGCGATTGACCAAGCTGCGGCCATAAAAAAGCTCCCTGCAATGGAGCGCATCGCGGGGAGCCATAAGCGCGGGCGACAGCACCGGGAGGCGCTGCCGCCGGGGGACTTTACCAGCCTTTGACCGCGTCGCCGTGGTAGATTTTATCCGCGGCGGCGGCAACTTCATCGGTTTGGTAAGCTTTCACCAGGTTTTTAACCTTCTCGCTGTCTTTATTATCTTCGCGCGCCACGATCAAATTGACGTACGGCGATTCTTTATCTTCCACAAACAGCCCGTCTTTGTTGGGGGTCAGTCCGATTTGCGAGGAATAATTGGTGTTGATGATGGCCACGTCCACTTTGCCATCGTCGAGGGTGCGGGGAAGCTGCGCCGCTTCGATTTCCACGATTTTCAGCTGTTTGGGGTTTTCAGTAATATCCAGGGACGTGGGCAGCAGGCCGGTACCCTCTTTAAGCTTGATTAAACCGTTTTTTTGCAGCAGCAATAACGAACGTCCAAGGTTGGTCGGATCGTTGGGGATGGCGATCTGGGCGCCGTTAGGCAACTGGTCGATGGACTTGATTTTGCGCGAATAGGCGGCGATCGGATAAACAAAGGTCTTGCCTACCGATGCCAGTTTATATCCGCGCTCCTTGATTTGCTGATCCAGGTAAGGGCCATGCTGGAAGGAGTTGGCATCAAGATCCTTGTTATTGAGCGCTTCGTTGGGCAGGACATAATCGGTGAAGGTCACCACTTCCACATCCAAATTGTACTTATCCTTGGCGACTTTTTTTACCGCATCCCATAATGGCTGATCGATGCCCGCGCTAATGCCGACTTTAATATGGTTGGCATTGGGATCGGCTTTATCGCACGCGCTCAGCAATAGCGAAAATACCACCGCACCGGCAAGGGTGATGGTCTTAAATGTGTGTGTCATTATTTTTAGAACTCCAGAATGAATTAATTTTTTTATCAGCAACGTCAAGCAACATCGCTGCGTATGAAAAGGTTACAGGAAATGACGGCGGTAATATATCGCTGAAAAGGCATTAATACATGACAAAAAGTTCTGAGGCGCGTCCGCCGGATCAGACCTGCATGACGGTGAGCAGGGTGGTGATGATGATGATACTCAGAAAAACCGAGATGGAGCCGGTAAAACTGGACACGGAACCCAGGCTGCTGCCCCTGGCGGTAAATACCGGCGCCAGGGATGAAACCGGCGCGAACACCGCGACCGCCAGCACCTGGCGAATTTCCAGGGGCAGCGGGGTGCAAAAATAAAACAGCGCGGCGAAGACGGCGCCGGCGCCATAACGCAGGGCCAGCACCTTATAGACGCTTTTCAACTGCGTCCGGTCGATATTAATCTCCAGCATCATGCCGATAATCAGCATGGCGATGAAAGGGTTGGCGTTGCCGATAATGGACGTAAGAATAGTGACCTGGCTGGGCAGATGGAACCCGCATAACGCCGCCGCCAGCAGCAAAATATAGACATCGAATGGGATCGACGAAAACAGCCGCTTAAAGGTATCTTTCAGGCCGGTACTGTTGCCGGTGGCGTTGGAGGCGGCGACATAGCTGCCCCCGGTGCAGATAACCGAATTACCGGCATCAAACAGGCAGGTGGCGACAATGCCCACCGGGCCTAGGAAACTTTGCACATAGGGTAATGTAAAACAGCCGATGTTGTAGCCGGGTGAATTAATCATGAAAAACATCTTGGTATCATTATCGCGCTTGCGGGCGATCAGATACCCGGCGCCCAGCAGGATAATATTGCAGACAAACCCAATCAGCACCAGGATCAGCAGGGAATGATCGACATTGAAACTGGCAAAGCCGGTGATTACCGCCGCGGGCAAGGTCAGGTTCATCATGATCTTGGATAAAGCGATGCTATCGGAACGCTGCAAGACGCCATATTTCTTTAACAGATAACCGATTACAATGATGAAAAAGAAAGAAAAGGCCTTGATGAGCACTTCTAGCATTTTACGGTCCCGGGGAATGGCTGCATAGCGCGGTCCTGCCTCGCCTGCCGGCCTAAAATCGCCGCAATGGAGGTCTTTGCGTGCGGTTTTCAGCGGCAACGAAGGCAAAACATAATGTATTTATCATACATTACCACCTGTATCCGTCCCACTATTTTGTGGCGGATACGACGGGATATGCGGCCGGCCGGGGGCCGTTCAGGATTTTGCGGGGGAGGCCGGGGGACGGGACGCATCATAGATATCGCCGGCTTCCAGGATTGGCTTGGCAAACCCGCGCCTGGCCAGATTAAGCATCGCCAGCCCTATCCCCTCGGTGGTGAGGATGGTGCGGGGAGCCAGGGGACGCAACAGCGCCAGCAGCGGCCCAAGCACCACGTAAATCCGGCGATACAATGCGGTTTTGGAACGGACGCCGTGGGTGGCCTGGATCAGCCCGGGGCGTATGATATACACCGCTTTGAGCGGCAGGCGCCGCAAGGCGTTTTCGGTGCCGCCCCTGACCCGTTCCCACATGGTGCGGCTGCGCTGCGCGCTGTCGGCCCCGGCCCCCGACAAATAGACGAAGGTGGCCTGCGGGCTGGCCTGGGCCAGCGCCCCGGCGGCGGCCATGGTCATATCATGGGTGATGGTTTTATAACGCTGCTCGCTCATGCCCAGCGAACTGACGCCGAGACAGAAAAAGGCGGCATCAACGCCGCCAAGCGCATCGGCCAGGGCGTCGTCGTTGTCATAGCGCAATAAGTCGCTATGAACAATCGAACGCAGCTTGGGATGCGTCACCACCGGCGCGGCGCGTCCCACCGCAATCACCGACGTAACGTCCGCGGCCAGCAGGCACTCCCGCAGCACGCCCTGGCCGACCATGCCGGTGGCGCCCCAGATCATCACTTTCATACGTAGTTTTCCATTGGTCGGCCCGGCCTGGTTTAATAATTGAGTAAGCACTCAATTATAGGCCGTTGCCATAGGATTACAAATCTGCGGATGACACGTTATGGTTTACTGCCCGCGTCATTGATCTTCGACGCCCTGAATGATAAATGTGCGGTATTTCGCGCCGCGAAAGCGATGCACCACGGCCGCCTGGTATTCCGGACTGTCGTACCAGGCTTCCGCCAGTGCGAAGGTGGGGAACTCAAGAATAACCGCGCCCTCTACCGGGTCGCCGTCGGTATTGCGCAGATGTCCGTATAGCGCCAGCGGCTTGGGGTGGTGGATAGCGGTGCTTTGGTCCGCCTTTTCGCTATAAATCTTTAGTTGCTCTGGGTCGATGGTGGCTTCGCGTATGGCGACAAAATAAGCGGGCATAATGTTATCTCCAGTTATTACTCACGGCTGAACGGCTGTTGTCACGTACCGCCGTATAGTATATATAGTATATAAGTAATTAACCTCGCGAAAAATCGGCCGCCCTGGTGGTCGACACACACGCCGACCGCGCGTTACGCGCATGGCTCGGCCAGCGTTTTCCTCAATCGCCTGAAACAACGTCAGGCACCGTCACAGGTTGAAGCGCCCCTGAGCGTCAGATCTGGGAATTGACAGGAACGCTGCATGCACAAATCTCTTTTCATTATTTTTACCACCATCGTCCTTGATGCCGTGGGCATCGGTATTATTTTCCCGATTCTGCCCTCGCTGCTCAAAGACGTTACCCATACCGATAATGTGGCGCTCTACATCGGCATAATGACTGCTCTTTATGCCGCGATGCAGTTTATTTTCGCGCCGGTGCTCGGCGCCCTGAGCGACCGGCTGGGCCGCAGGCCCGTGCTGCTGCTTTCTCTCGCGGGCGCCGCCCTTAACTACCTGTTCCTCGCATTTTCACCCACGTTGTCGTGGTTATTGCTTGGCCGTGCGATCGCCGGTATGACCAGCGCCAATATCTCGGTGGCGATGGCCTACATCACCGATATCTCCGCCGAGGATAAGCGTGCGCGACGTTTTGGCCTGTTTAACGCCATGTTCGGTATAGGTTTTATCATCGGGCCGGTACTGGGCGGCATGCTTGGCGATTACTGGTTGCGGTTGCCTTTCCTTGCGGCATCGGTGCTCAACGGCTGCAATTTCCTGCTGGCGCTGCTCGTTTTGCCGGAGTCGCGCACGCCGGGCCGCGAGAAAATCAATTTGTCCGCATTCAATCCACTCCGGCCGCTGCGCTGGGCCTTTGCCGTACAAGGACTGCTGCCGGTGGTGTTTATCTTTTTTATCCTCAGCGCCGCCGGAGAGGCCTACGGCATCTGCTGGGCGTTATGGGGACAGGATGCGTTCCAGTGGAATGGATTCCGGGTAGGACTGTCGCTGGGGACGTTTGGCGTCTGCCAGACGCTGGTGCAGATTTTCCTGCCAGGACCAGCGGCCAGATTTTTTGGCGAACGGGGCGCTGTTTTCGCTGGCATCATCTGCGCCTGCATCGCGCTCGTCGCCATGGCCTTCGCCAGCGAAGGCTGGATGGTGTTTGTTATCATGCCGGTCTTCGCTCTGGGCAGTATCGGGACGCCGGCGCTTCAGGCGCTGGCTACCCGTCAGGTTGATTCCGATCGTCAGGGGCAGTTCCAGGGGGTTTTGACATCGGCAGTGAGTCTGGCATCGATCGTCGCCCCGCTTTTTTTCTCGACCTTCTATTTCGCCGTCCAGACAGACTGGCCCGGCGCCGTCTGGCTTGCGGTGGCCGTCTTTTATTTAATTGCGGTACCGCTGGTTGTCCAGGGTACCCGTTCCGCCCCCGCTGCCCGCTATAAAGGGGGCTGCCCATGAGCGTTGAGTTGCATTATTCCCGCATGCGCCGCCTGGCGCGCAGGCGACAGCCCGGGTTTCGCATCGATTATTCAAAGGAGGCATAAATAATGAAGGCAATACGGTTCAGCGAATACGGCGGCCCCGGGGTTATGCACATCGTCGATGTCGAAGCGCCCCATCCTGGCCCCGGTGAGGTGCGGATCGCGGTCCGGGCATCAGGCGTTAATCCATCTGACTGGAAGCGCCGGGCCGGATTATATCGTGATTTCGATGAAGTCATATTTCCCGCCGGTATAGGTGTAGAGGCCTCGGGCATCGTGGATGAGATTGGACCCGATGTTTTTGACGTATCCATCGGCGACGCGGTTTTCGGTATGGGCAGGAACACGCTGGCCCAGTATGCAATTCTCACGCACTGGACAAAAAAACCGGAAGAGCTGTCGTTTGAGGCGGCGGGCAGTATTTCAGTGGTCGTTGAAACAGCATTGCGCAGCCTTGCCGACCTGGCGATGAAGTCCGGGGAAACACTGCTGGTGAGCGGGGCCGCCGGGGGAATCGGGTCAGCGGTTATCCAGATTGCGCATAACCGCGGAATTACCGTAATCGGTACCGCCAGCTTAAAAAACCATGGCTATCTGCGAGAGCTGGGCGCTATTCCCGTGACTTATGGCCCGGGTCTGAAAGATCGCGTCAGGAAACTGGCGCCCGGAGGCGTGAACGCAGCGCTGGATATTGCAGGATCGGGGATCATTGCGGAGTTAATCGCCATCGTTGGCGCCCCTTCGCGCGTTGTTTCCGTTGCCGATTTTTCGGCTGCGCAATATGGGGCCAAATTTTCCAAAGGTCCGCCTGAAAATCCAGACCATGTGCTTATGGAGGTAAAACGTCTTTGCTGCGAACAACATTTCCGCTTGCATATCGAACACACTTTCCCGCTGGAGAAAACGGCGGCGGCGCATGAAATCAGCGCTAGAGGGCATGCTAGGGGAAAACTCGTTATTTTAACTCGCTGAACTTTGAATTTTAACGCGGGTTTTCGTTCCGCCGGGCGTCAAACTCTTTTACTGCGGCTGCGCGGATAGGGCGCCGCCGTAGTGGTGTTGTATCAGCCGTTTTGTATTAGCGCCGGTATCCGCCGCGGCCGTTAACGCCAGCCGCCGGAAGCGGAAAGACGTTCGCCGGTCAGCCAGGCGGAATCGTCGGAGGCGAGGAACAACGCTATCTGGGCAATATCCGCCGGCTGGCCGACGCGCCCAAGCGGCGTGGTCGCCACCACCTGCTGTTCAAATTCGCTGCCCAGCACGCCCAGCGCCTCAGCGCCTTCGGTCGCCACCATGCCCGGGGCGATGGCATTTACCCGAATCCCGCGCGCGCCCAGTTCCCGCGACAAACCTACCGTCAGCGTATCGATGGCCCCTTTGGTCGCCGCGTAAATGGCGGTTCCGGCGGTGGGATTGGTACTGACCACCGAACCGATATTAATCACGCTGCCGCCCTGCGGGCCGAAATAGTCCAACGCTTCCCGGGTTGCCAGCAGGGTACCGAGCACGTTGGTATTAAATTGCCGGTGGAACTCCTCTTCGGTCACCGACTCCAGCGGATCGAATTTGAATATCCCCGCGTTATTGACCAGCACATCCAGCGTGCCAAAGGCGTCCTTGGCGGCGGCGAAAAGACGCTGCACATCGGCCGACTTGGCCACATCGCCCTGGACGGCGATGGCGCGGCCGCCGTTGCCGACGATGTGCGCCACCACTTGGTCCGCGCCTGAGCGGCTGGATGCATAGTTAACCACCACCGCCGCGCCGGCGGCGCCGAAACTTTTGGCTATGCCGGCGCCGATGCCCTTGGACGCGCCGGTGACGATAGCTACTTTCCCCTGCAATTGACTCATATCTGGACTCCCGGTTAGTGAATAAGTGCGTTAGTTCGGAATTTATGAACTAAGTTATTTCGTAAAATATGAACTATTGGACTCTTTGTCAACCAACGGTTATAATTATTTTTATGAGACCGATAATTCACCCCGCAGCCAGCGACATCACCGTCGAGGGTATATTGCATGCCCTATCCGATCCTTTACGGGTGCATATCTTTTCGCAAATCGCCAGCGCCCAGTGTCCGCAGACCTGTTCGGCATTCCTGGCCTTCAGCAACCGCAACATACCCAAATCAACCTTGTCCCAGCATTTTAAAGTGCTCCGGGAAGCGGGGCTGATCCGCAGCGAGCGCAAAGGGGTGGAAATGCATAACACGCCACGCCATGAAGACGTGCACGAGCGGTTCGGCGCGCTAATCGCCGCCATCATCAACGCCTATGCCGCTCAATGCGCGCGCGCGCATACTCCGCCGGACCCGCAATAGCCCGCCGTTACAAATGAAACGCGTTTTCCGCCCCGCCAACCCCTATAATCGGCGCATCGGTTTTGACGCTAATCCTGGGGATGAATGGTATGAGTGGGAAACAACATAACGCAACGCCGGCCGCCGCCGATAAGCTTGCCGCTCCGGCGGTGGAGAAGGTGGACCATCTTCGTTTTCACCGGCGCCACGCCCATCTGGCCGCGCCATTCGGCAACGGCTGGTTTGCGCGTAAAGCGGAGGGCTTTGCCCGGTTTTTCGGCACTCCCGTGTTTCTGGGCGCCCAGACGCTGATCGTGGTCGGCTGGGTATGCATCAATACCTTCGGGTTGGTTCGTTTTGATATCTATCCGTTTATCCTGCTTAATCTGGCCTTCAGCCTCCAGTCGGCCTACGCCGCGCCCCTGATCCTGCTGGCCCAGACGCGCCAGGCGGAGCGGGACAAAGCCCATGCGGACGCGGACGCCCAGCATCGCGAGGCGCTGGCCGTGGCCAATACGCAACGCCAGGACATGGCCGCGTTAACCTCGGCGCAAATCATGGAATTACTCAAGCAAAATACCGAGCTGACCACGCTGACTAAAAACCTGAGCGAGCGAATCGAGGTGCTGGCGGCGGAACTGCATAAAAAATTATTGCAGGACGCGCCGGCAATCAACCGCCGTTAACGGCCCGGGCGCCGCAACGGCGATATTCTCAGCCCATGCCGTTTTGCGGCGTTTCCCCCGCCAGGGTGCTCAACAGGCCGTCGCGCAGCAGCGCCGCCATGCGCAAACGGGTGGCCAGCGTCGCGCTGCCCAGATGGGGCAGGCCAAAGACGTTATCCATGGTCAGGTAATCCGGATGGATATCCGGTTCGCCGGCGAACACATCCAAGCCGGCGGCGGCCACCTGGCCGCCGCGCAGCGCGGCAACCAGCGCGTCGTCATTGATAATGTCGCCGCGGGAAATATTAACCACCACCGCGCCCTCGGGCAGCAGCGCCAACTGGGCGCCATCGATCGCGCCGCGGGTTTCCGGGGTAGGCGGGCAGGCGATGCAGAAATAGTCGCTGTGCGCCATCAGTTCGGCAAGCGTGGCGTGATAGCGGGCGCCATTTTCTATATCCATGGGCAAACGGTGGCGGTTGTGGTAATGCACGTCCATGTCAAATCCGCGCGCGCGCCGGGCGATGGCCTGGCCGATACGGCCCATGCCGAAAATACCCAGGCGCTGGCCCCAGAGATCCTTGCCCAATAGCTGATCGGGCGCCCAGCCCGGCCATTGGCCGCTTTTTAGCAAACCCAGTCCTTCCACTGCCCGCCGCCCCGCGCCCAGCATCAGCAATATCGCGGTATCCGCGCAGGATTCGCTTAATACGTCCGGAGTGTAGAGCACCATCAGTCCGCGCTCCTTGGCGGCGTCCAGATCGATATGGCTGGTGCCCACGGAGTAGGTGCAGATGGCCCGCAGGGAAGAGGGGAGCCGTTCGATGGCGCGCCGGTCAAGGGGCATGGAAAGCGGGATGAGCAGCGCGGCCACATCGGTCATCGCCGCCAGGCCTGCCAGGATAACCTCCTGCGGGCCGGCCGGCGCAAAACGCAGGGAAAAATGCGCGCTTAACAGTTCATGGGCCTGGTCAAATAGCGGGCAGGCCATAAACAATACCGGTTTGCCGGCTGCCGCGGCTTCAGGCGCCGATATTGCTGACCGGGTGATTTCACCGACCGTTGCTTCAGACATTGCCACCTCGTTACGTCTGGTTGCCCGGCAAGCCCGGGCGCATACCTCATCTGCCCGGTTTGCCGGATTCGCCTGCGCCGGGACAATAATGTCAGTATAAACCACGTTCGCGGCATCGCGGAAGCCAACGGCGCGATCAAGGCAGGCCGATCACCCGCAGGCTGCGCACGCCCTGGGCGCCGCGGATCAATACCCCTTCGATATCCGCGGTGGCCGACGGGCCGGACATCAGCACCGAGTAGCGCGCGGTGAGGAACTCCGCGCGGCGGTAGGCCACGTGCAAATTGGGCAGGATATCGGCGACGGACAGCAATACCACCAGATGCTGCGCCAGATAGCCCAGCGAGTTGATCCGGCATTCCCGTTCGCTCAGCCACACCGAACCGGTTTCCGCCACGGCGAAACCCGCCTGCACAATACCGACTTCCACCCCGGCCAGCGAGCCGGGAGGGGTGGCATCGGTCAAGGGGAAGTCGCCGGCGATATCCGCCACCGCCGAACAAAATACGCCGCCGTCGGGAAACAGGCTGCGGATATACGCCGTAAGCGCCGGGCCGTCGGGGCGCCGGTCGAGAAAGGTCGCGTCCCAAATACCGCCCATAATCGCCAGCGATGCGCCGAAGGCGGCGGGCGTAGCCGGGTAATCCGTTTCGAAAGTGGGCACGTCCGGCAGCGCCCGCGGCGCCGGCGCGTGGCTGCGAATACGTTTTAAGATGGCGTCGCGATCGCTCATGGTTGCTCCTCCCGATCCTCTGGTCCGCCCTGGTCGGCGGACTCGCCGTCCCGCGCCCGCTGGCGCTCTTCATACCAGCGGTGGAAACTCTGGCGCGGAGAGGCCGGGATCTCGCGGGATTCGCCCCAGGCATTCAGCGGGTTATACAGCAGGATGCGCGGCAGTTTGGGCACCACCGCGTTGGCGGTATCCACCACCGCCCGATACAGTTTCGGATTGGCCAGGATCTTGCCGGCCGCCTTCATGGCGCTTTTCTTGGCGAACGGCAGCTCGTTGTTGCGCGCCACGATTTCGCGCCATTTGAAAATCTGCTCGTGGATATTGATGCGCACCGGGCAGACGTTGGTGCAACTGCCGTTAAGCGTCGAGGCGAACGGCAGCGTGCTGTATTTTTTCAAATCCATGGTGGGATTGATAATGGCGCCGATGGGGCCGGAATAAACGGCGCCGTAGCTGATCCCGCCGCTGCGCCGGTAAACCGGGCAGGTGTTCATGCAGGCGCTGCAGCGGATGCATTTGAGCGAATACCAGAAATCCTCCATGGCCAGGCGGTCGCTGCGCCCGTTATCCACCAGAATATAATGCATCTCCCCGCCCTGGCGCGGGGCGCGGAAATGGGAGGTATACTGGGTAATCGGCGATCCCAGGGCGCTGCGCGACAGCAGGCGGATAAACACCCCCAGATCCTCCATGCGCGGGATCAGCTTTTCTATGCCGATGGAGACGATATGCAGATTCGGCACATTGGCGCTGAGATCCGCATTGCCTTCATTGGTGCAGACGGTCACGGTGCCGGTCTCGGCGACGGCGAAGTTGCAGCCGGTCATGCCCGCCTCGGCGCGCAATATCACCGGGCGGGTCTTGTCGCGCTGCTGCGCGGCCAGGTAATGCGGGTCGGCATTATCGGGGTCGGTGCCCAACGTACGGGCGAACACCCGCGCCACGTCGATGGAGAGCTTGTGCACCGCCGGTACCACGATGTGGCTCGGCATTTCATCATCGAGCTGCTGGATGCGCTCGCCCAGATCGGTTTCCATGACCTCGATGCCGCGCGCTTCGAGATAAGGCCGCATATCGCATTCCTCGGTGAGCATCGATTTGCTTTTGACCAGGGTCTTGACCTGCCTGGCGGCGAGGATCTCGTGCACGATACGGTTATGGGCCGCGGCGTCGCCGGCCCAGTGTACCTGCACGCCGTTGGCCTGGGCCTGGCGCTCGAACATCTGCAAATAGCTATCGAGGTGGGTCAGGGTATGCTCTTTAATCTCCGAAGCCAGGGTACGCAACTGCTGCCACTCGGGATGGGCCTTCATCTGCGCGTCGCGGCCCATGCGCAGGCTCCAGAGCCGCTGATCGAGGAAGGTTTGGTGCTTTTCGCTGGCCAGAAACGCCCGCGAGCCTTTGACATGATCGATTGCTTTCATAACGCTCCCTTGTGCGGGTGTCAGGCGGCGTCGCCATTAAGGACCTGCGCGATATGGATGAATTTCAGATCCAGCCCCATGCGCTGCGCGCAACCCTTCTGGTGCATCAGGCAGGACATATCGGCCGAGACGATATAATCGGCGCCGGCCTGCTGGTGATCGTTGACTTTGTCATACCCCATCTTGGCCGATACCGGCGCCTCGGTCACGCTGAAGGTGCCGCCGAAACCGCAGCATTCGTCGGGACGCCGCGGCCGGGCGAATTCAATCCCCTTCACTTTGCCAAGCAGCGCCATCGGCTTGGAGAACGGCGCTTCGTCAAGCTCGGAAGCGCTGGCGTGACGGAGATCGCGCAGGGCGGTACAGCTGTTGTGCAGCCCGACCTTATGGGGGAATTCGGCCCAGGGGAAGGCCTCTACCCGCAGGATATCGTGCAGGAATTCCACCAGTTCATAAGTGCTGCGGCGTACATGGGCCACTTCGTCGGTCTGGTCGATGGCGTCCAGATTCTCGCGTACGTGATGCACGCAGCTGCCCGAGGGGGCCACGATATGATCGTAGCGGCTGAAATTACGCACGAACAGCGCCTCGGCGCCGGCGGCATCGCGCTTGCAGCCGCTATTGGACATCGGCTGGCCGCAGCAGGTCTGTTGCAAAGGGTAATCCACCGCGCAGCCCAGGCGCTCAAGCAGCTCAAGGGTGGCGATGCCCACTTCCGGGAAATAAGCGTCGATAAAACAGGGAATAAACAGCGCAATTTTCATAACGTAATCCGGTGTCCCCGCGGTCTGCCGACCGCCTTCTCCTATCCATGAACCATCCATGAACCGTTGACCGGCCTTCGCCCGGCCGGTCATTATGGTCGTCCCGCCGTCATTCGTTCCGTGATTCAAGACTGGTATTGCAGATAAACCACATGGGTTTGCAGATACTCTTCCAACCCGTGGCGGCCGTCGGCGCCGCCAATACCCGACTTGCGCCAGCCGGCGTGGAAACCCTGCATCGCCTCGAAATTTTCCCGGTTGATATAGGTTTCGCCGAATTTCAATTTTTTAATCGCCGTCATGGCGGTATTCAAATTGCTGGTATACAGCGAGGACGTCAGGCCATATTCACAATCGTTGGCCATGGCGACGGCTTCATCCAGGGTGCTGAAGGCGGTGACCGGCAGCACCGGGCCAAAGGTTTCTTCGTGCATAATATCCATGTCGTGGCGCACGTCCACCAGCAGCGTCGGCTGGAAAAAATAGCCTTTGTCCCCGGCGCGCTGGCCGCCCACGACGATTTTCGCGCCTTGCGCCACTGCCTTTTCCACTTTTTCCCGTACGCTTTGCAGCGACGCCGCATCGATCAGCGGGCCCATATCCAGCGCGGCTTCTTTGGCCGGATCGCCGAAGGTGACCGCGTTGAACGCAGTGGTCAGGCGCGCGATAAATTGATCTTTAATCCCTTCCTGCACATATACCCGCTCGGCGCAGTTGCAGACCTGGCCGGTATTGATGATGCGGGACGCGACGATGGCTTTTACCGCCAGCTCCAGGTCGGCATCGTCCATCACGATGGCCGGCGCCTTGCCCCCCAGCTCCAGGGATACCTTGGTAATGTTTTTCGCCGCCGCCGCCATGGTTTGTTCCCCCGCCGCGACGCTGCCGGTCAGGCTGACCATACCCACCTTGGGGTTGGCCGCCAATTCCTGGCCAACCACCGACCCGCGCCCGGTAACCAGGTTGAATACCCCGCGCGGCAGGCCGACCTGATGGACGATTTCGGCGAAGGCGATGGCATTATTGGGCGTGAGCTGGCTGGGTTTCACCACGATGGTATTACCGGTAATCAGGGCGGGAGCCGCCTTGCGCGCCACCAGGAAAAACGGAAAATTCCAGGGCAGAATGCCGGTGGTGACCCCAATGGCTTTTTTAAACACAAAAATGTTCTCGTTGCGCCGGTCGCTCGGCACGATTTCGCCCTCGTAGCGGCGCGCCCATTCGGCCATATAATCGAGGTAATCGGCGGTGAACAGCACTTCGGTATTGGCCAGTCCCTGGGTTTTGCCCCCTTCGGCCACGATGATATCGGTTAGCTCCTGCGCACGCTCGCGGATACCGGCGGCGATTTTATGCAGCCACGCGCCCCGTTCCTGCGCGGGGAGATCCTCCCACGCGTCCTGGGCCCGCGCGGCCGCATCGATGGCGTGCCGCACATCCTCCACGCCGGCATCGGGTATTTGGGAAATAATGTCCTCCGTGGCGGGGTTCAGCACATCAATCCATTTATCGCCCCGGTTGGCAATAAACTCGCCATCGATATACATTTGTTGCTTTTTAATTGTCATTGCTGCAACTCCATTAAGAAATTGTAGGGTAATTGTTGCGCATTCCTTAAAAGTTTTACTCTGCCACTATCAATAAATCAATGGGCGCAATAGGGTTGATCATTAGCTGGAAATAGCCTGGCGCCGGGCGCTGAATCCGGACTGCGGGTTAATATGGCAACGGGGATGCAAATAAAAATATTATTATACAACGACTTGAAATGTGGAGGGGATGATGTTTTGCCAGGTTTACATTGGGTGGCGGACGTTATTTTACGGCAAACGGATAAGTTTTACCTACGATTGCGGATATCGCCTTAACGCGAGTGCCAGTGGCGGGAATAATGTGGCAGGCAGACAAAGATTGGCGTGATTAATATCACATAAATCTCGCTTTCCGCGCCGGGCCTGGTATTTATAAAAATATTGAGTAGCTTCACATAAATAATATTTAGCTTTATAGTTACACGGCTTTTTATTGACAAGCTGACTCAGTATGCTACTTAACCTCCGCAGCGGTGCTTTGACAGAACCGGACCGGAAATAATGTCTAAAAAAATGAGTCAATTCAATAAATTTACCTGTAATTACACTACGACGTTTTACAGTGCCCCAGGCTATGTCTAAGATGGCCGATTGATGCGATCGCCGATGTAGCCGATAACCACGTTATGAGCATGCCGCTATGAGTGATAAGTAAAGTGCCGCAAAAAAAACCTTTTCTACGCATGGATTTAAGGCGCCTGATCCTGATTCTTGCGGTGATGAGCGCCCTGATCACCCTGGCCAATGGTTTTTTTGCCACCTATCGGGTACAGCGGCAGTTGCTGATCGACAGTACGCTGGCGGCCAATCACCTGTATGCGGCCAAGCTGGCGTCCTCCACCGCTATTTTTTTTGATAGCACCCAGCGCCAGCTGGCCTACAGCGCATCGTTGCTGGCCAATAGTTTCGATAACGCCGATATTTTGCAAGCCGAGACCCGGCGCCTGTTATCACAGACCAATACCTTTAATTCCGTCGCCATCGTCGATACCCATGGCGTGGTGCTGGCCACGTCGCCGGAAACCATACATTTAACCGGCCATAAGCTGACCTCGCCGGGGGCAATGGATGCGCTGCGCGCCAAGCTGCCCCGCATCAGCGATCCCTATGTTTCCGCCGCGGGTAACCGCGTGATCTTTATTTCCTCGCCGATTAACGACGGCGACGGCAATTATCTCGGTTATGTGGGCGGGGCGATTTATTTAAAGCAAAAAAGCATTCTTAACCAACTGCTTGAGCAAAATTACCGCGATAAAGGTCTCTTCACGTACGTGGTGGATCGCGAGGGGCAGATTTTATATCATCAGGACCCGGCGCAAATTGGCCAGATCCTAAACTCGGGGCCGGTAAGCGAGGCCATCCGGCGGCAGAATGAAGGCAGTATGCAGGAACTCAGCCGGGCGGGGGTGAATAGCCTGGTGGGATATGCCACCGTACCCAACGCCAAGTGGTCGATTATTACCGTGCGCACCACCGACAATACCCTGGTCTCCCTGAAAAGCCAGATGCTTGACGTTCTGAACCGCACCACGCCGCTTACCCTGTTGACGCTGATGGCGGTCTGGCTGTTTGCCCGGCTGATTTCCCAACCCCTGCGACAACTTGCCCGCAGCGCCAACGTTATGGACCGGGTGGGGATATCCGATGATATCGAGCGCATCCCCTCATGGTATTTTGAAGTGGCGCAGCTAAAACGGGCCATGCTGTTGGGCATCAGCCTGCTGCAAAATAAAATCGGCAAGCTCAAGACCGAGGTGCAAACCGATCCGCTGACCGGCCTGTTCAACCGGCGCGGTTTATCTTTTGCGCTGGAGTATTTCCGGGCCAGTAAGCAGCCCCTGGCGGTTATCGCCCTGGATATCGATCATTTCAAACGCGTTAACGATACCCATGGCCACGACGTGGGCGACGCGGTGATCAAATTGCTGGCGCAGCTGCTGCGCGCCAGCTCGCGGTCCAGCGATACGTTATGCCGCAACGGCGGCGAAGAGTTCCTGATATTGTTGCCCGAAGCCGATCGCTCGACGGCGGTGGATATTGCCGAGCGCCTGCGTACCAGCGTGGAGACGGCGAATTTTCCCGAGATCGGCCATATTACCGTCTCCCTGGGCGTGGCGTTCTGGACGCCGGAGATGGGGGACATCGCCCTGGCGCTCAAACAGGCCGACGACGCCCTTTACCAGGCGAAAAAACAGGGCCGCAACCAGTTGGTCGTGGCCTGATAGTTACCGGCATGGTATCGGCATAGTACCGGCGGCGCCGGGCCTGGCCCCGCAACCGCCCGCCGGCAAGCGTCTAGAGCGATTTAAGCGCCGCGAGCGCGTCGCTGGTTCTGGACGGGATAAACTCGGTTACGGTGTAATTGGCTACCGCGTTAAAGGGGTCTTGCGCCAGGATTTTATCAAGTTCGGCCCGCGCCAGGGTGCGGGTAAAAATAATCCCGCCGATCCTGGGCACTTTCCTGCCGGAGGCCAGAAAATCACCCGTGGCGTAATACCGTTGCAACCAGGCAATATGCTCTTCTTGCAACTCCTCGACTTTCTCTATCGGTTCTTCATAAGTCAAATCAACGATGAACATCCGCAACTCCTGTAAGTTTATTGGTTCAGTAAGGATAAACCTTCTTGACCCGCTGTGAAGGGCGGCGGCGGTATTAATTCATTCGTGGCGCCTATCCCTCTGTCTTTTCTGCGTTTCCCGCCGAACTTTGGTAAGATGGGACCGGCGGCATCCGTTATGCGCAGAACCTTACCCCTTTTATCGCCAGCATGTTGGCGCTCCAGGTGAAATTAATGAATAGCCTTCATTGGTTGACTAAAACACGGGCCATCTTTTTATTTACCCTGATGCTGCTGACCGCCTTTCTGATCATTAGCTGGAGCAGCTACGAGGTCGCCCGCCAATCGCTCAATGACGAAATCGAAGAAAACACGCTGCCTCTTACCAGCGATAACGTTTATTCTGAGATTCAGCAGGATCTGCTAAAACCCATCTTTATCTCGGCGCTGATGGCCCATGACACATTTGTCCGTGATTGGGTGCTGGTGGATCGCGAGCAAGATCCGGCGGCGATGATTCGCTACCTGAGCGAAATCGATCGGCGGTTCGATACCATTTTTTCGTTTTTCATCTCCGATACAACCCGGCGCTACTACGATCCCAAACGCATTCTGGAGACCATTTCCGAGCAGGAAGCCAAAGATCGCTGGTACTTTCAAATAAAAGCGATGCCGGACGACAAACTCTATGTGATCGATGCCCGCACCGATCCCGAGGATCATACGCACCTGGATATTTTCGTTAATCATAAAGTAAGGGATTATCAAGGGAATTTCATCGGCATTACCGGCATCGGCATTTCCATCGAAAAAGTGAAAAATCTGATAGAAAAATATGAGCGCCGCTATAACCGCACCATTTATTTTATCGATAAGACCGGGGCGGTGGTGCTGCACGGCAACGCCTTCAAACGTCCGCTGAATATCCGGCAACAGCCGGGACTCGGCCCGTTGACCACGTCGATTCTCACGGTGCCCGGCGGCGGCTACCAATATCAATACCAAGGGAAACGGGTATTGCTGAATACGCGGCTGATCCCGGAGCTTGATTGGTATTTGATGGTGGAGCAAAGCAGCCATCCCATGGAACGGGTGCTGTATATCACGTTATTAAAAAACTTAGGGATTGGCATCGGCGTCAGCGCATTATTTTTACTGTTTTTATGGCTGACCATCGGCGGTTACCAGCGCCGGCTGGAGTATATGGCCACCACCGACAAATTGACCGGAATCATGAACCGCCAGGCATTTGAGTACGGCTTCCAGCGGCTGCGGGCGTCCTCGCCCCACGATGGCGGGCCGTTATCCCTGGCCATCGTGGATATCGATCGTTTCAAACAAATCAACGATCGCTACGGCCATGGGGTCGGCGATCGGGTTATCCAGCATATCGCCCAGCTAATCGGCGGCAGTCTGCGGCGTTCGGATCGGGTATGCCGCTGGGGCGGCGATGAGTTTTTAATCCTGCTCACGGGATGCGACGGGGACGAAGCCCTACGGCGTTTGGACGCGTTGTCCCAGCTTATCGGGCAGGCGGAAATTACCGTAGGCAATGCGGTGATGCAGGTTACGGTGAGCTGCGGCGTGGCGCAGCACCGTGCCAAAGAACCTTTGGACGCGTTGATTGACCGCGCCGATCTGGCCCTCTACCAGGCCAAGCAGCAGGGCCGCAACCAGGCCAGGAAGCGCGATGATTAACCGGTTGCCCGCCGTCACCGCGATGCCGGCGTTCGCCGTGATAAGCAAGCCACCGATGCGGGGGTTAATGCCCCGTATGCAGTTTTAGCTGGCGGGTTTTGACCGCCTGCGCGGCGTTTTTCCCCGCGATAAACGCATGATCCGAATTATAATATTCCCATTCGCTGTAGCGGCCCGATAGCGCGATATCATGCTGCGCCAGCCAATCGCGGATTAGCGCCACGTTTTGCGCCCGCCCGTGATCGTAAACCACATAAGCGTAAGGCATATCAATCTGGTTCGCCGCCAGCACGTGATCCTGCGCCGTAAATAGCCCGACGCGTCGGCAATCGGCAATGCAGCGATCGATAAGCGACTGGCCGTCCAGCGGCAGCGGTTTGTAAGGCGAATAGGTGATTTCGCAGGTGAGGCCGAATCCCCCCGGCGGGTTGCAGCCGGGGCTGGCATTGCCCTGCACATAGATACGATGGAACAGGGTGTCGCCGGGATAATAAATCCAGTGCTTATCGGTCAGGCCGGGCCGGTCAATCCCCAGGTTCACGCAGCGTACGGAAATATGCCGCAATTGGCGCGCGGCGGTTTGCACCGCCGCCGGCGCGTCGCCGCCGATGATCTTGATCAGTTCCGGCAGGGGCATGGTACTGATGAGATGTTCATAGCGATACCTCCGGCCGTCGCCCAGCACGGCGGTATGTTCAGCGAGCAGCAGTTTCACCACGCTGGCGCCGGTTTCCACCCGCCCGGTCAAATGGGGTAAAAACCCCGTCATCAACGACTGGAACCCGCCTTCCAGGGGATAACCAAAACGGGCGTTGGGCCCCATGGGTTTGGCGACCGGCTCCAGGGCGCCTTCGATAATCTGCTCCAGATCGGGCAGCGGCACCCGCCCGCCGAGCCAGGAGGTTTCCATCTCGGCCAAGGGGATGGTCCACAGTTTTTGGTTATAGGGCAGCGCAAAATGCCGGGCGATGCCTTCCCCCCAGATCTGGTAGATAAATTGCTCGAAATTGTCCAATGGCGCCTTGGCCGCGGTGGAGCAAATATCCCCCGGCCCGCTGCCGTCCGCGCAGCAATCTTCGATGATTGTCACGCCGGGGACGGCGCCGTTTTTGGCTCCGTCCGCCGGCGGAACCCTCTCGCCCACCACCTGTAGCGGGGCCGCCCGGCCGGCGTCCGCCGCCTTGGTGTTATCGCGGCCATACAGGGCGGCCACGGCCCCGATGATGCACTCTTTGATCACCGTCGGCGGCAGGCCGTACAGGGCGCCCTGGAACGGGTAGCGGGTATACACGTTATGGCTGAATACCCATGCTTCACGGTTTTGCCAATGGATATTATCGCCGAGCAGCATGTCATAGAGCTGTAGCACATAGGGGTCATTGGAAAACATGATGTGGCCGGCGTAGTCAAAGGTAAAACCCCGGTCCTGCACCGAACGGCACCAGCCGCCTACGCTGTCATGCTGCTCCAGCAGCACCGAACCCGCGCCGTAATGGTAAGCCGCGCTCAGGCCGGTGGGGCCGGCGCCGATAATCAGGCATGCCGCCGGCGGCGTTTCGCCGGGTTTGCGCCGGTTCAGGGCGGCGACCGGGGGCAGCGGGCCCGGCCGCTCGCCGGATAACGCCTGCGTGCCGCGGGCTTCGCCCGGCGCTGATTGTGCGGTCCGCGCCGCCAGGGCGCTTTCAATTAATTCCCGCATCTGCGCCGCCGTGATATCCCAGGACGTGGCCGCCACGATGGCGCGCATACGCCCGGCTATCGGACCGAATTCGGCGGGCGTCATCGCCAGCGCGCGCTCGCAGGCGGCGATAAAACCATCAATGCCATGGCCGATCGCCACCTCGTGGCCATAGGGCTGCGCCACATCGGTGATGGCGGTGCTCACGATGGGCAGTTCCGCCGCCATATATTCCAATACCTTGGTGGGACTGATAAACCGGGTCGATTCGTTCAGGGCGAACGGCAGCAGGCAAAGATCCCAACCGGCCAGAAATTGCGGCAACGCCTGGTAGGGCTGCTGACCGAGGACATGGATATTCGGCCGTACCGGCAAACTGGCGATATCGATTTTCACCACCGGGCCGACCAGCACCAGCTGCCACTCGGGGTGGCTATCGGCCAGGGCGGCGAGCAGCCCGAGATCGAGCCGTTCGTCGATCACCCCGTAAAACCCCAGGCGCGGATGGGGAATGTCATTTTGCAGCGGATGGCCGTTACTCCGGTCCAGCGCCTGCGCAAAATGGACGGCGTCGACGCTGCTGGAAAAACAATGGCCGTTATCATGGCGGCCGGACTTGGCCCGATGCAGGCTGGGACCGCCGGTAAACAGCAGGTCGGCGCAGGCCAGCAGCGCCGACTCCCGCTGCAGGAGCTGTTTTGGCGCCTGTTTAAACGCCGCCAGCTCATCCATGCAGTCATAAACCACCAGGGCCGGATTCAGGGATGCCAGCAGCGGCAGCGCCATCGGCGTGTAAAACCAGACGATCGGCGCCGCATCGCTATCCGTCAGTCCGGCCAGCAGCGGCTGCAATAAAGCAATTTGATCATCATGAAAACCCGCGGCCCGCACGGGCGTATGGGGCCGGTAGACGGTGATATTGGCGGCCGGATCGCTGCGTTCCAGCCGCGCCGGGCCGGCAACATAAACCGGTTCTTCAATGAATTGAATACGGTAAAACTGCGCCAGCCGCGTAAGCAATTGTTGAGGCCGTTGATAGACGAAATCCCAGCGCAAATGGCAAAAAACGATAATGGTTTTCATGGTGCTTTCCTGGCCCAGGGGGCGGTTAATGGGGCAATAGTGGTCTTGAAAATCGTGCAGGACTTGCTGCGCATGGCGTAATGCGGCCGCATACGTAGGGGCCAGCCGGCGGGCGAGGGGGTCGGGACCCTGGCGATCGAGATCCCACAGGCCGCTGTGATGCCAGGCGGCGCCATTCTCCCAGTCGGGGCGATCGATAATGGGGTAAAGACAGATCCCCAGCAGGCGCACGCCCGCCAGCGTGGCCCGCGCCATTTCGCGGGTGATATCGTTGATCCAGGCTCCCCGGCCGCTGCCGATATGGCTGGTTTCCGCCAATAGCACGGGGCGCTGGTAACGGTGCTGTAATTCGATCAGCATCTGATGCAGGGGTTTACGGCGGCCATCGGCCAAATGCCACCATAAACGCCGTCCCGAACCGACCTCCCATTGATTGTCGTGGTAGTAATTCGCGCCGATGATATCCAGATAGCGCGGCGCCCCGCCGAGTTCCGGATGCAGTTTGCCGCACAGCATGTCCCACGCCTCGAATTGAGCCGCATGCCACTGCGCGGCGGATGCCGCTCCTTGCGGATCGTCATCGGCGGCTACCACGTGGATCAAGGGGTCGCATTGTAAAATTCTGGCGCGCGGATCGGCGGCCCAGATGGCATCGCAGCCGGCCAGGGTCGCCCGTACGAGCTGGCGTTTGCACAATGCCGCCGCGTGCGCGTACGGCATGCGCAGGCCCCGGAAAAACCCCACCGATACCCCCCAACTGGTAAACGAGATCTCGTTAATCGGCGAATAGATGGGCGCTGGGCCGCCGAAAGGAGCCAGATAGGCTGCCAGCGCCCCGCACAGGCGCGCGAAGCGCGGCACGAATTCCGGCGAATCCAGGGTGATATCTTCCGGCCAGCCATAGTGGCAAAAGGTCCAACAAATCTGGATTCCCCGTTCCCGGGCCGCATTCAGCCGGGTTTCCAGCGATGAAAAATCAAAGCGTCCCTGCCGTTCCACCAGGCGCCAACCCACGGTTTCGCGCACCGTACGCATTGAGAAAGGGATCAGTGCGGCGTAATCATTCCCGGCTTGCCGGATATGATCCGTGGCGGCATTCATCGATAGCCTTTCACCCAGGCGATTAATGTGATCGGCACCTTCATAACCCGCTTGCCAAAAAGTGGAAAACAGCGCCATTCCCCCTCCTTATTTATTTACCGGCTATTGCTGGGGAGATGAAAACCGGCCTTATTTTTTATTTAAGATGGTGAAATCGTTAACGGTGGAATTTTTTGGTTTTAAAATAAAAATGGCTATCCTGATCGGATTCACTACATTAGGGCTGCTAATGTTTAGTATAGATGTGGCCCCACTAACCCGCTATGCGGCGGGATGCTTGGCAGCGGAATGCTTTCGTGGCGCTTAATAGGGGGTGTGGCCGGACAAGCTAATGATCTCTTAATGAATTACCGGGGATCGCACGCTTGGCGCTATGGGGAATTATCGCGGCGGCGGCGGGTGAATTGCGGCTAAAACGTAAGCAAAGGTAACGTTTTAGCCGCTATCGTTCCGGTTAAAAGAGTGCGTTCGCGTATCCGCCGCTACCCGTAATGTACTGTTAAATTAGGGATAAAAGCCGGCTGGAAGGGCAGGGTGCGTTTATTTGGCGAGGTGGCCATGCCGCTATTTTTTCGCGGACGAGCGGCTGGTTAAAAAAAACAGAACATATTGATAGTCTTTTTTTTAATATGTGATGTTTATCGCGAAAATACATCTGAAGGTAATGCCGTCGATATATACCCAAAAATAATGTTGTGTTAACCCATTCCCGAACTAAACTCATAAAGTAAGTGCGATTAAGTTACTCAGCTTATTCAAGCCAATGAGTATTTAATTTATATCTTATCCTATAATTATTACGTACTATTTTGGAGTCAAAATGACTATATATCAAGAAGGTAAGAGAACGTTTGCTCCATCAAAAGACAAATCGGCCGCTAAAGACAAGCCTGCCGAAAAAGAAAAGTCGGTCAGTAAAGATAAAAGCGACGACAAAAAAGGTGATAAAAGCAAAGGTAAAAGCGGCGCTAAAAAATAACCTATCATAGATTGTGCACTGCTTATCTTAACACGGGGCTGATTGCGTTTACGCAATCAGCCCTTTTTTTGCCGCACGCCGCCTATCCGCCAACTGTCCCCTTTCTTCTTTACCCGCGCTTTCATTAATAATACGTTAAATCACATATTGTAATGTTATCGATATTGTTTGCTTATTGTTATGTTTCAAAACTGCACAGCGGCGGTGCGCCGACCTGCCCGGATAGAAACTCAGCGGCCCGCCGTTGCACCTTTTTTATTCGACAGCGCCGCGTCAGCCAGCGGACAGTCGCGCGTCGGGCCGCGTAATTGGCTGTAATTGCGCCTTAAAACCGGCGCCGCTAGCCGCAATAATCCTCATCCTTATTTCTCTGCGCGTGCCCGTGCGGACCAAGGAAAACCTTATTACCCGCCAAAGGGAAAAACAGTTACCCTTTTTCTATTGATTAATTAATCATCAGGAGGGTACCTATGTTTAGCCGCGCATTTTCACTCTATTCAACCATGGCCACCGGGATTTGCGCCATGCTGGCCAGCAGCGGCGCGAGTCATGCCGCCGCATTGGAAATCAAGCCAAACCTGAGCGTCGCCAGCAGCTTTACCCAATATTTACCCGCTGAGGTCACCGCCCGCAAGACGCTGAATGCGGCGACCACGGATGGCAATGCGCCCTGGTCTTTTATTGACGCCAAGACCAACCAGGCTACCGGCGTGGACGTTGATTTGGTCAATGAAGCGGCGAAGCGTCTCGGTTTGCAGGTCAAGTGGAGCGTGATCCAATTCAGCGCCGGTATTCCGGGCGTACAGTCAGGCCGGTATGATTTATATGTCAGCGCCATGGCGGATTCGAAAAAGCGGGAGGAAGTGGTTAACTTTATCGATTACTCCGAGGAAGGCTCCGGGGTTATCGTTAAAAAGGGCAATCCCCTTAACATTAAAACCATGGCCGATTTGTGCGGCAAGCGGGTGTCCATCGTGACCGGCTCGTTTTTTCCGGACATTATCGAAAAACTCAATAAACAGTGCGGTACGCCGGTGGTGGTTTCGGAAACCGCCGACCAGACCGGCCCTTATCTGGCGGTGGCCAGCGGTCAGGCCGACGCCACGATGAACACCTACGGCGTCAGTAATTACACTTTGAAAACCGCCACCGAAGGCATCCAAACCCAGCTCGAATTATCGCCCATTCCCCGTTTCGCCCCGGCCAACCAGGGGATAGCTTTCGCCAAAACCGCCTCTGATTTAATGGCGGCCGTGGCTGGCGCCATGCAGGCAATGAAAGAAGACGGCAGCTATCGGCAAATCATGGATCGATGGGATGTGGGCGACGCCACCCCCCACCAGATTCAGATCAACGCTTCAATGATGAATTGACCGCCGATGGAGGGGATATGACCATGAAGCTCGCCAAGACCGGGGAACGCCATATTCATGACAGAGCGGGTGCCAAAATTTTGAACGCGATCGCCGCGATTATCGCCGTCGCCGTCGCATTGACCATTTTATTGCTGGTGTTTGGCAGCGGCCATATCCGCTGGCGGGTCATCGGGGAATATTTCTTTTCCCCGATTATGCTGACGGGGGTTTATAACACCTTAATGCTGACCGTCGTGTCTTTTGCCGGCTCGCTGGTGCTCGGTACATTACTGGCGGCAATGCGCGTTTCGGCAAATAGGGTTCTTAATGTCATGGCTGCGGTTTATATCTGGTTTTTTCGCGGCACGCCGTTATTGGTCCAGGTGGTGTTTTGGTTTAATTTCGGCTTATTTCTTCCCGCGATCAAGCTTGGCGCTTATTCCATCGACACCAATAGTTTAATTTCCGCTACCTCCGCGGCGTTATTGGGGCTATTGCTTAACGTCAGCGCTTTTATGTGCGAGGTGATCCGCGGCGGACTGATTGCGGTGGATCATGGCCAGACGGAAGCGGCGCTGTCCATTGGCATGACGCCGATCCGCGCCCTGACCAAAATTGTGCTGCCGCAGGCGATCCGCGTCATCGTGCCCGCGGCGGGTAATCTGGCCATCGATCTGCTCAAAGGCACCTCGCTGGTGTATGTCATCGGCACCCGGGAAATTCTCGGCACCACCCAAAGCATCGCGGCGCAGAATTTTTATATTATCGAGATGCTGCTGGTGGCTTCCATCTGGTACCTGATATTGGTTTCCGTCGCCTCCTACGGGCAGTCGGTGCTGGAAGCCCGGTTGCAGAAAAGCCTCAATACCACCGTGGTAAAAAAAGTGCAGGCAATACCATGAACGTTATCACCGATAAACCGCAAAACGGCGTTACGGACAGCGCCGGGGATCTCGTCAGGATCAAAGGCCTCAGGAAATCTTTTGGCGCCCACGACATACTCAACGGCATCGATCTGAGCGTTAAACGCGCGGAAGCCGCGTTTATCATCGGCCCTTCCGGCTCGGGGAAAAGTACGTTGCTGCGCTGCGTCAATAATCTCGAAACCTACCAGGGCGGCGAGCTGTGGGTGGACGATTACCTGGTGGGGGCCCAGCGGCGGGGCGACAAATGGTACCGGGCCAGCCAGCGCTGCACCGCGGCGCGGCGGGCCAGCATCGGGATGGTGTTTCAACGCTTCAATCTGTTTCCCAATATGACCGCGCTGGATAACGTTACCGCCGGACTAAGGCTGGTTTCCGGTCAAAGCCGCAGCGAGGCCAAAGCGCGCGGCATGGAATTGCTGCACCGGGTCGGACTGGCCGATAAAGCGCATTTATATCCGCTGCACCTGTCCGGCGGCCAGCAGCAGCGCGTGGCGATAGCGCGGGCCATCGCCACCAATCCCGCGCTGATTTTGTTTGACGAACCGACCTCGGCCCTGGACCCGGAGCTGGTCGGCGAGGTGTTATCGGTTATCCGCGATCTGGTGAAGGAGGGCATGACGATGATCGTCGTGACCCACGAAATCCGCTTTGCCGAAGAAGTGGGCGACAGCGTGCACTTTATCGACCAAGGCATCGTCGCCGAATCGGGTAAACCCGAAGAGATAATCCGTCACTCCATGAACCCGCGAACGGCGGAATTCCTCGCTCGCATCCGTTAACGTTTTAGAGGGAACACTATCTGATGGCCAATCCGTTTATTTATGCCAATGCCCCCTTACCGCGCCATTTTACGCCGCCGCTCGTCAGTAAGCGGGTGGAGATGAGCGCGGACCAATTGACCGCCTTGCTATTGCTCAATGACGTGGACATCAGCGCCGAACCGCAGGGGACCGCGGAAGAGCGTATTCTTTCAATCTTTACCCACTCCGAGGTGCTGTTCGGCGACGCGACGTTTATCCCGGCCAACCGGCGGCTGTGGCTGGACAAGATTGCCTATTTCACCGCCAGGCGGCAGCCCCTGGAATTTGTGACGATGGCGTTTCCCTATAAGGTGCCCAATCCGCTCAAGACCGACCGGCAGGCGCCCGATCTCGGGGAAGCGCTGATGCTGCGCCGCTTCCAAAGCGTGCTTGACGCGGTGGCGGACGTCTATCCCCCGGGCGGGAAATTGACCATCCTGGAAGAGGGTATCCTGGGCCGCTGCCAGGGCGTGGACCCGCGGCGCATCGCGGCCTACCGCGCCGGCATCCCGGCCGTGATGGCGGTGGCAGGCGTCGATGCGGACCGCATCGTTTTCCATAGCCTGGATGATATGGTCACCACCATTCCCAATTTTGAAGGGCGCTGGATTCATGAGCAGGAGCGCATGCGCGAACTATGGTTGCAGGGCGACCCCGACGTGCGGGCCGCCTATGCCACTACCGTCGCCATTACCCGCAACTCGGTGCCCACCCATGACTACGATCCGGCGGTGCTGGCGGCGGCCTACGATCCCGCACAGCAGGATTCCGCCCTGCGTTATCCCCGCGACTATATCGATAAGGTGGCGCACCGGCAGTTTTTTGCCTACCGGTCTATTTTGGCGCTGCGCGACTCGACGGGATACCTGCATAACTTACGGCCGCAGGCCCTGAAGCTTACCGTGTCGCCCAAACCGGAAAACCTGGCGGTGATCCCGGTTAATCCATGGTCGGCTATTTTGCCTTATCACGGCGTGCCGGTGCTTGATGCGCGGGGGCAATGGCAGATTGCCTATTTCGGCGGCATCGGGTCGTCTTTTGGTCCGCTGGAAGCGCTGCATTTGATCGATGATGCGGACGAGGCGCCGGTGGGCTACAGGGTGATGGCATGAGATGCGCTTTAGGCGTGGATATTGGCGGAACCAAAATTCAATTTTGCCATATCGCCGAAAATCTGTCGGTCACGGCGCTGGGGCAAACCCCCACCGCGCTATTACGCCGGGGCACCCCGCTGTTCGCCGGCGATTTGGCCGAATTGATCCGCTCCAGGCTGCCGCTTGATGCCGACGGCGTCGCCGTCAGTCTCAACGGGGTGCTTAACGGCGGCACCGTGGCCTATAGCTCACTGATGGGGGGGAAAGTGAATTTTCCCCTGGCGGCGTTTTTAAGCCAGGCATTGGCCTGCGAGGTCAGGGTGGATGACGATATCCATGCCATGGCCATCGCGGAAGCCCATGCGGGCGCGGGCGGGGACGGCGCGCCGTTTGCCTTGCTCAATCTCGGCACGGGGATCGGCGTGGGCTGTTATGCGGGCAATGTCCTGCGCGGCCATTTCGCCGCGGGACTGATTTCCGAACAAATGCTGTATATCGACGAGCTTAATGAATACCGCTCGTTGGACAGGACGGTCTGCGGCCGGGGAATACGGGAGATGTATTACCAGCTATCCGGGCAGCACGCCGATGCCGTCACGTTATTCTCCCGCGCCATCGGCGGGGAGGATGCGCCGGCCGTGCAAACCATCGGCCTGTTCACCCGCTACCTCGGACGCGTGATGCAGATGATTTCGCGTTTTTACCATCCGGAACGTATCATCATCAACGGTTCGATAAAGAAAGCCGCCGGGTATTATCTGGACCAGGCGCGGGCCTATTACCATGAGGGGCTGGAGCCCGCGTTTCACGCGGAAATAATGGTTTCCCCATTAGCGCATGCCGCCGAACTCGGCACTTTCCTCGGCGGCATTTATCCGCACGGGAAATACGCAGGCGTGCAGAAAGAGTAAATCATAAATGATAAATATATCCTCAGGACAGGGCGCGGGAACGCATATTTTTGCCCCCATTAAAGCGCACCGGACATTTGAAACGGTGATTGAGCGTATCGTCGAAGCCATCGACGCCCAGGGATTGCAGGACGGCGACCGGCTGCCCAATGAACACGAAATGGCCCAGGCGATGGAGATTTCGCGCCCCACGCTGCGCCAGGCGCTGCGTATCCTGGAGAACGTGGGAGTGATCCGCATTAAACCGGGGCAAGCGGGCGGCGTATTTATCGCCTCCGAGATGATCCCGGTGGAAATACTGGGCCACCATATCGCCCACGAAGTGAACCACGTGGCGGAGCTTATCGCCACCCGGCGCCTGCTTGAGCCGCTGGTTTATCATCTCGCGGCCGAACACGCCACCGCGCAAGAACTGGAGCGAATCGGCGATACCATCACCTTGATGGAAACCCATATCAACGATCCCCGGATGATTCAGCGCGCGGACGGCATGTTTCACCGGCGCATCGCCCATGCGGCGAAAAACCGCATTTTGCTGCAAACCATGACGGGCATTTATCGCCAACTGGCCCCCCTGCGGGGCGCGCTGACCAAAAATGTGGAACGGGCGCGCCATATGATTGAAATTCACACCCGGCTGCTTGACGCCATCCGCGCCCGGGATCATCAGAATCTGGAACTGCTATTGCAGGAAACCTTTATCGATTTGGAAGTTGAATTCAATGTCGATAGCCATTTTTCCGTACATTGGCTGAAAAAAGATCCTCGGCCGATAGCTGAACCGCCCGGCCAATAACATTTTATCGGCCTAGCGTTAATGTCCTATTTTGTCGCGCCATTGCCATGGCGCGCAGGGGAGTCGTTTGTTCTGAAATTGGGTATCACCTAACCGGCAAATAAGGGGAGTGGAAATGCAGCAGCACACATATGGCGATCTAAAGGTCCTGGTCGCGGCGACCGATAGCGAATTGGGCGAAGCGGCGGCCGCGGATTTAGCCGCGGTGGTGAAAGCGGAACTGGCCGGCAAAGCGGAAATTGCCATTATCATGGCGCTGGGCGCGGCGCAAAACGCTTTTTTTACCGCGCTCA
Source organism: Enterobacterales bacterium (assembly GCA_015654925.1). Lineage (GTDB taxonomy): Bacteria > Pseudomonadota > Gammaproteobacteria > Enterobacterales > Enterobacteriaceae > Acerihabitans. The sequence goes on from JAATFX010000073.1 coordinate 54,498, forward strand.
AGGCGCGCAACGATATCGAATGGTCGCGCATTACCATTCTGCATGTGGATACCTATATGGGCGTGGCGGAAAGCCGGCCGGAAAGCGGCGCGTCGCGGATGCGCAAGCATTTGCTCGATGAGGTGAAACCCAAGGCGTTTTATCCCATGCGCGGCGATCATCAACCGGTGGAGGAGGAGCTGGAACGTTATACTCAGCTGTACCAGACCCTTGATCCGGTGCTGTGCGTGGTCGGCATCGGCAGCAGCGGGCATCTGGCCTTCAACGATCCGCCCGCGGATTTCACCACCCGCGACATTATCCGCGTGGTCGCCCTGGATGAAACCACCCGCGATCAGGTCAAGCGCGCCGGTATCTTCCAGACCCTGGACGAAGTGCCGCATTACGGCCTGTCGCTGACCATGCATGCGCTATTGCGTCCGGGCCGGGTGCTGGCCCTAGTGCACGATGCGGATAAAGCCCCGGTGATCAAACGGCTGCTGGAAGGTCCCGTGACGTTTATGTGCCCGGCTTCGCTATTACAAACCGCCCCGCACGCCACGTTATACCTGAACCAGCCCGCGGCGGCGCAATTGACCGCTTTCGGAGGCGGTAAATAATAGCCGGAGCCACCGGCGCGTGATAATCGGGCTGCCCGCTGGTGGTGCAGCCCGTTCGCGCCATGGTGCACCGCGAGGGTGCTTAACTTTTGGCCGCCGCCGCGGGCGCCCTGAGCGCGTCGAGAAATAAATTCACCACCGAATTCAACGCCGCGCCCCGTTTGACCACCAGGTTAAATGGGGTATGCACGCGAATCGTATCCGGGCGAAGCGCTTTAATTTTCCCTTCATTAACATACCGGCCAATATAATGCTGCGGTAAAAATCCCACATAATTTCCCGTGAGGATTAGCATGGTTACCGCCTCTACTTGTACCGCCACGGCATTGGACGGGGAAAAATGCAATGACGGATTTTTATGGCTGTGATTGGTATAAAAATGATTGATTAAGCAGGCGCCGGCGATACGCTCATTGGTCAAGGATTCCAGCGGCAGTGAAAATAGCTCATGCTGGCTGGAACAGCACAGGTTTGATATTTCTTCATACAGAAAGAAATAATCAAAATCCATTTTCTCTTGATAAACCGGTATTATTCCGCAGGTGAAGCGCCCGTCGATGACCCCGCGTTCGATTTCATCGAGCTGGGTGGCGTGCAGGCGTACGCTTACTTTGGGCGCCAAGCGGTTTATCTCGCTTAATGCGCTGATAACCGGCGATTTTTCATCGGTTATCGTATTATCAATAATGCCGATATTCAATTCGCCGGATAGTTCGTGGCGGGCATGATTTAATTTGTCGCGAAACTGATTAATGGATGAAAACAGATCGAGACATGCCTGGTAGGCCACTTTTCCATGTTCGGTAAGATAAAAACCTTCGCGCCCGCGGGTGCAAAGTTTCATGCCGAAACGCACCTCAAGATCGGAGATTTGTTTGCTTATCGCCGCCAGGCCGATATTTAGTTCATTACAGGCCGCGGTAAATCCTCCGGCCTCAACCACCGTTTTGAATACCCGCAAAAGCTTTAAATCCGCTACACCAATGTTCTGCTGATTAATATCACTTTTGATCGGCGACGTGTTTCCCGATTTGGAAAGTTGACTTTCCATAATAACTATTTACCCCCACGCCTTCGTTCTCCATCATCAATTTCACAGCATTGTTATCTCAATCGCAATTATTTGAACTATCGAGGCCGTTCCCTGGTTACCGTTGACCGCCGCTCTGCGTTACCCAACGGAAATATTGCAATATCCATGCCATGAAAGGAGTACTCCATGCCACATCCGGTAGATCGTCTTTGGGGGGCGCGTTTCAACAGCGGTCCGGCCGCCGCGCTCAGCGCGCTGTCGCGCAGCCCCGACGCCTATTTTGCCCTGGCCGCCTATGATCTGGCGGGTTGCCGCGCCCATGCCTACGAATTGCGGCGCGCCGGACTGCTGGACGAGCGGGAAACCGCCCTGCTGGTGGAAGCCATCGCCCGGCTGGCCGACGACTATCGGCAGGGATTGGCGCAGCCCAGCGCCGACGATGAGGATGTACATACCTTTATTGAACGCATGCTCACCGAACGGCTGGGCGAATTGGGCGGCAAGCTGCGCGCCGGCCGCTCGCGCAATGACCAGACCGCCAACGATCTCAGGCTTTACCTGCGCGATAACGCCCGTAAAATCGTCAGCGCGCTGCTGGAGCTGCAAACGGCGCTGGTGGGGCAGGCGCAGCGGCACATCGACAGCGTCGCCCCCGGTTTCACCCACTTACAGCAGGCCCAGCCCATTGTTTTCGGCCATCAGCTCATGGCCCACGCCCAGTCGTTCGCCCGCGATGTGGAGCGTATCCAGGACTGGGATAAACGCTGCGCGCTGTCGCCGCTGGGGGCCGCCGCCATGGCCGGTTCGGCGATCGCCATGCATCCCGAAATGGCGGCCCGGGACCTGGGCTATGACGGGGCCTGCGAAAACTCCATCGATGCGGTGGCCAGCCGCGATCACGTGGCCGAATTTTTATTTGCCGGCGGCATGCTCGGCGTCAATCTCTCCCGGCTGTGCGAAGAGGTGTGCCTGTGGGCGTCGCGCCAGTTCCGCTGGGTGGCGCTGGATGATGGCTACGCCACCGGCAGCTCGATCATGCCGCAGAAGAAAAACCCCGATATCGCCGAACTGACCCGGGGTAAAAGCGGACGGCTGATCGGCAATGTGACGGCCATGCTGGCCACGATGAAAAGCCTGCCGCTCTCCTACAACCGCGATCTGATCGAAGATAAGCGCAACGCCATGGATACCGTGGAACAACTGCTGCTGGTGCTGCCGGCCATGGCGGGCATGATCGAAACCATGACCGTCGATCGCGCCCGCCTGCGCGAACAGGCGCCCCAGGGGTTCACCCTGGCCACCGAAGTGGCGGACTGGCTGTCCCGGCGCGGCGTGCCTTTCAAGGAAGCCCATGAAATCACCGGCAGGCTGGTGCAACTGTGCGAACGGCAGCAACTGGCGCTGGAGCAGCTCAGCGACGCCCAGCTGGCGCAGGTGGATGCGCGGCTGACGGCGCAGGTGCGCGATTGCCTGACCCTGGAGGCGGCCATAAACGCGCGCAGCGCCTACGGCGGCACCGCACCGGCCCGCGTGGCCGAACAAATCGACCGGCTGCGGGTGAAACTGGCGGCGCAAGCCCGGTGGGTGAGCGGCTACGCCGGCCTCTCGCTGTAATCTTTGTTATTACTAGGCTCGGGAGCGACTTATGACTGACCTGCGACACCCGGACGGCGGCGACCCGCCGCCGGTTATTAATTTCAGCGAATATCAGCATGTGCCGCAGCGTTACTACGGGCGGATTTTCTCCTCGGTGATTATTCTGGCGCTGCTGGCCCTGTTGGTTAACGCCTTTGCCCACGGCAAGATCGAGTGGCGGTTTGTCGGGCAGTTCCTTACCGCCAAAGCCATTTTGTTCGGCCTGGGCAATACCATCGTGATGTCGATCTTGGCGATGCTGCTGGGGGTGATTTTCGGCGTGATCATCGCGGTGATGCGCATGTCGCACAACCCGGTGCTGCGCGCGGTGGCCGTCGGCTATACCTGGATTTTCCGCGGCACCCCTCTGATATTGCAGCTGCTGCTGTGGTTCAACCTGGCGCTGATCTTTCCGGTAATGGGTATCCCGGGCCTGTTCAGCTTTCAGACCGTCGATATCATGACGCCGTTTATGGCCGCGCTGCTCGGATTGAGCATCAACCAGGGCGCCTACACTTCGGAAGTGGTGCGCGCCGGGCTGCTGTCGGTGGACCTGGGCCAGTATGAAGCCGCCAAAACCATCGGCATGACCCGCCTGCACGCCCTGCGCCGCATTATCCTGCCGCAGGCGATGCGGGTCATTATCCCCCCCATAGGCAACGAATTTATCAGCATGGTCAAGACCACCAGCCTGGCCAGCATGATCCAATATTCCGAGCTGCTGTATAACGCCCAGACCATTTATTTTGCCAACGCGCGGGTCATGGAACTGCTGTTTGTGGCCGGCATCTGGTATCTGGTGGCGGTGACCTTGCTGTCCCTCGGCCAGAACCGGCTGGAACGTTTTTACGGGCGCGGTACCCAGCGCCGCGACCGCTAGCGGGAGGATCGGATGAAAAACATTATCAGGGCGGTCAACGTCAATAAATATTTCGACCAATTCCAGGCGCTAAAAAATATCAACCTGGAGGTGAAATACGGCGAGGTGCTATGCGTCATCGGGCCATCCGGTTCCGGGAAAAGCACTTTTTTACGCTGCATTAACCAGTTGGAGCGTATCGACGGCGGCGGTATCTGGGTGGACGACGAACTGATCGGTTATCGCATCGACGGCAAAAAGCTGTATCCGCTCAATGACCGCCAGATTTCCCGCCAGCGCCTGAAAACCGGCATGGTGTTCCAGCGCTTTAATCTGTTTCCCGATAAAACCGCGCTGCAAAATATCATCGAAGGACCGACCCAGGTGTTGCTGCGCCCGGTGAAGGAGGCCAAAGAAGAAGCCATGGCGCTGTTGGAAAGAGTGGGGCTGGCCCATAAACGCGATGCTTATCCGCTGGAATTATCCGGCGGCCAGCAGCAGCGGGTGGCCATCGCCCGGGCGCTGGCCATGAAACCCAAATTGATGCTGTTCGACGAACCCACCTCCGCCCTCGATCCGGAGATGGTGGGGGAGGTGCTGGCGGTAATGCGCGGCCTGGCCGCGGAGGGCATGACCATGATCGTCGTTACCCATGAATTGGGTTTTGCCCGGGAAGTGGCCAATCGCGTGGTCTTTATGGACGAAGGCGGAATTATTGAAAGCGGCAATCCGGAAGATGTCTTGCTTAATCCCCAGAATCCGCGGACGCAGAATTTTATCTCTGCCGTCCTGATTTAATCACTTTAATTTGAGAACCCGTCCATGAAAAAAACGCTGTTGTCCCTGTTATCCGCCGGTATGCTGCTTAATGCGCTGGCCGGTCTCCAGACCGCCGGCGCCGCGGAACTGACGCAAAAAGAAGAAATCAAAGTGGCGATGATGCCCAACTACCCGCCGCTGGAGTTCAAGGACCCCGCCACCGGGGAATTGACCGGCATGGATTACGATCTGGGCATGGAGATTGGCAAACGCCTGAACCGCAAAATCAGCTGGCAGGAAATCGGCTTCGAACAGATGGTGAACGCGGTGGCCACCAAGCGTATCGATATGATTCTCTCCGGCATGACCGACACCAAGGCGCGCCAGCCGGTGGCCACCTTTGTGGATTACTATCACAGCGGGCCGCAGTTCTACACCACCGTCGCCCATAAAGAAATCACCCAGATGCTGGATCTGTGCGGTAAAAAAGTGGGCACCAGCCGGCGCACCACCTTCCCGGCGGAAATCGCCGCCTGGAGCCAGGCCAACTGCGAGGCCGCCGGCAAACCGGCCATTGTCGTGGTGGGCGCCGAAGGCACCGCCGATGCCCGTACCCAACTGCGCCAGGGACGTATCGACGGCGTGGTGCAGGGCAGTGAAACCCTGCCCTATATCATGAACCTGGAAAAGGATACCTATAAACCCCTCGGCAAGGCTTTTGCCTACCAGGTCACCGGCATGGGCATCGCCAAAGACGATACGGCGCTGATCGAGGGCGTGAAATCGGCCCTGACCGCCATGATTGCCGACGGCACCTACCTGAAGATCCTCACCAAATGGGGCATGCAGGACGGCGCCATCACGGAAGTGACCATCAACAGCGGCAAATAACCGCCTGCTGCGATAGCCGCGCCGCGCTGGCGCGGCGTGCTGAACGGGGTAACGATCCATGTCTTGCACCTCAATCCGCTGGCCCGGCGGTAAAACGGGCTGTATGGCGCTGGCGTTCGATCTCGACGGCCCTACCGGCGACGCTATGCTTAACGGCAGCATCTGGCAAAAAGCGGATTACTTCACCTTCGGCGGTTACGGCCCGTTCCGGGCGCTGGGGCGCATTCTCGATCTGCTGGACGCGCACCGGTTGCCCGCCACGTTTTTTATTCCGGCCTGGGTGGTGGAGAATTGGCCGGCGCAGTGCCGGGCCATCGTCGAGCAGGGCCATGAGGTGGCTTATCACGGCTACCGCCACGAATCCTTTTACGCACTGAGCGTCGCCCAGCAGCGCTGGGTGATGGATACGTCCAGGGAGATTTTCTGGCAAGTGCTGGGTATCCGCGCCGAGGGTTTTCGCACCCCCTCCGGCGACTGGCATCAGGAAACCCCGGCCATGCTGCTGGACGCGGGCGTGACATATTCGAGCAGCATGCGCGGCGATGACCGGCCTTACCTGATCGGGGTCGCGGGCCAGGACCGGCCGCTGGTGGAAATCCCCGGCCGCTGGGAGCTGGATGATTATGCTTCGCTTGCCTATACCCGCGAGCCAAATTTCCCCTCGGGTCTGGATCGCACCGCCGGTTATGCGCTGACGCTGGATAACTGGCGCCGTGAATTCGACGGCGCGATGAACGAGGGGCTAAGCCTGACCACGCTGTTCCATCCAAAAATTTCCGGCAAGCCGGGCCGCATTATGCTGCTCGACCAATTTTTCGACCATTTGCGCAGCCGCGACGACGTTTGGTTCGCCCGCTGCCGGGACGTGGCGCAATGGTGGCTACAGGAGCATGGCGATGAGTATTGAGGCGGGTTCCGGCCCCTGGCCGCGGGGCAAGCGCTGCGCGGTGGTGGTGAGCGTGGATTTTAATGATATCCACGGCATTGTACATCAGGTGCCGGCGGTGGCCGGCCGCGAGAAAAGCCTGTCGGTATGGCGTTATGGCACGCAGCGCGGCATCGATCGGTTGCTGCGGCTGCTGGCGGACAAACGGGTCGCCGGCAGTTGGTGCCTGCCGGGCATCGTGGCCGAAGAGCATCCCGGGCGGGTCAGCCGGATCCAGCAGGGCGGCCATGAGCTGGCCGGCTGCGGGTATCGGTTTGAGCATTTTGATACGCTGTCCCTGGACGAACAGATCGTAAGCGTAAGGCGCGGCAACGCCGCCATCGGCAATATCGTCGGCCGCGCGCCGCAGGGGTTTCGCCTGCCCGCGGGCAACTGGGACGCCGGACTGCCAGACGCCCTGGCGGCCGAAGGCATCCGCTGGACATCGGGCTGGCGCGGCGACGATTTGCCCTATTTTCATACCCTGAGTCCGCAGCCGCCGGATCGGCCCCGGCTGGTGGAGTTGCCCCTGCACTATGAGCTGGAAGACGAACCCTATTTCGCCTTTAACCTCAGCCCGGCGGTGCCGCCGGCCCAGTCGCGCATCGCCTCCTACAGCCAGACCCTCGGCAATATGAAAATGGACTTTGACGGCTTTTACCGCTTTGGCCTGTGTTATGTGCTGCGCCTGCATCCCGAAGTCATAGGCACCGCCGGGCGGATCGGCGTATTGGCCGAATTGCTGGATTATATCGCCGCCCATCCCGATGTCTGGATCGCCACCGCCGCCCAGGTGGCCGACTGGTGGCAGTCCAGCCAGCCGGACAACGACCCCGCGCATCCCGCCGAAGTTTGGCGGCGGCATACCGCCGCCGGTCCCCACGGCCAATCCGCCGGCAATAACGACAGGAGGCTGCCCAATGTCTAAACTATCCCGGGAGAACGCCGCGCTGGAACTCCCCGGCGCCGCGCCGCTGCCGCCGGGACCGGGGGGCGGGGACTCACGCGCCAATCCCCAGCAGGCGCTGGTCGATTTTGTTACCGGCACGGCATTTGACGTCCTGCCGCCGGCGCTGGTTGAACGCTGTAAACGGCATATTCTCGATACGCTGGGGGCGGCACTGGCGGGCGCGACCAGCCAGGTGGCGCAGGATATGACCCGGTTGCTGCAAATGGAGGAGGCCGCGCCGCAGTCGCCGGTCTGGGGCACCGGCCTGGCCACCTCGGCGCGTAATGCGGCATTGCTTAACGGTATTGCCGCCCATGCGCTGGAACTTGATGACACCGGCGGCTGCGATCACTCCGGCGCCGTGGTGATCCCGGCCCTGTTGGCGATCTTGCCGCTTTGTCCGCGGCCGGTGAGCGGGCGTGAGCTGATTTGCGCCACGGTGCTTGGCTACGACGTGGCGCGCCGGGTACTGGAGGCCTGCGGCGGTTATTCCGCCCACAACGGCGCCGGCTGGCATTCCACCGCCACCTGCGGCGTATTCGGCGCGGCGGCGGCGGCGGCCCGTCTGCTTGGCCTGGGGGCGGCGCAGGTCAGTTCGGCCCTGGGCGTGGCCGGCAGTTTCAGCGGCGGGCTATGGGGGTTTATCCACGACGGTTCGCAAAGTAAAAAACTGCACGCCGGACGCGCCGCCGAGGGCGGCGTGCTGGCGGCGCTGTGCGCCATGCGGGGCATTACCGGGCCGGGGGCGCTGTTCGACGATCGCTGGGGCGGGTTTCTCGCCACCTTTGCCGCCGGCAGCGCGGTTCCCGAGGCGTTAACCGAACGGCTGGGACGGGTATGGAAGCTGGAGCGCTGTTCCATTAAACCCTATGCTTCGTGCCGCGGCACCCATGCGGCCATCGACGCCGCCGGGCTGCTGCTCGGGCGATTGGGCGCCGGCAGCGATGAGATCGCGGCCATCGAGGTGCGGCTTTGTCCATTCCTCAACGATATGTGCGGCAATACCCATATCCAGACGCTGGCGGCCGCGCAGATGAGCCTGCCCTACGCGGTGGCGGCGCGGCTGGTATTCGGCCACGCCGGCCTGGATGCCTATGGGGAACGCCAGCGCCGCGATCCCCGCCTGCTGGCCATGATGGCCCGCATCACTTTACTGGTCGATCCGGCGCTCAGCGCCGACGGCGAGCCGGAAATCACCCTGCTGACCCGGGGCGGGGACCGTCTGTCGCTGCGGGTGGAGGTGGCGCTGGGCAATCCCGCCAATCCCGTCAGCGATCGGCAATTACGTGATAAATTTTTATCCCTGGCGGCCAGGGCCTTGCCGGTAACTCAGGCGCAGGCCCTGTGGGCGCGGGGCATGGCCCTTGAGGGCGAAGAAGATATCAGCGCGCTGGTCCGCCTGCTTATCCCCAATCAGCGGGATTTTATCTGAGGTCCGGATCGCATTGATTTTAGCGTGCCGGCGCGCCGCGCCGGCTAACGCCGAGCGTATTTTTTTAGCAGGCGACACCATGGAGAAGCCGTACATGCAAGCACAGACCATCATTTTCCCGGCGCAAATCCTGCGCGGCCCGGGCATGTTGTCCCGCCTGGACGAAGTCTGCCGAAAGCTCGGCCGGCGCGCGCTGCTGATCGGCGGCCACCAGGCCCTGGCGACGGTGGGGGACGGCGTTAAACAGCAGTTGGCCGCCGGTCCGGTGGCGCTGATCGGCAGCGCATGGTTTGGCGGGGAATGCAGCGATACGCATATCCAGCGCCTGACGCGGCGGGTAGCGGAGCTGAATATCGACCTGATTATCGCCGCCGGCGGCGGCAAGGCCCTGGATACCTGTAAAGCGGTGGGGGCGGCCGGCAATGTGCCCGTCGTGGCCGTACCGACCATTGCCGCCACCTGCGCGGCGGTGACGCCGCTGACCATCCGCTATTATGACGACGGCCGGTTCCGCGATCTTTATCCATTGCCGCAGGCGCCGGCGGCGGTGATCATCGACAGCGACTTGCTGGCGCGGGCGCCGCTGCGCTGGCTGGCGGCCGGACTCGGGGATACGCTGGCCAAATGGTATGAATTTCGCGCCATCAGCAGCCAAAGCGCCGGGCTGGTGGGGATTGCCCGCTCTTCGCAGGCCAATAGCCTGATTTGCTACGATTTGATCGCCGCCTACGGTGCGGCGGCTTGCCAGGCGGTGCGCGACGGCCGGGCCAATGCGCAGCTCGACCAGGTGCTGGACGCCATTTTCATGTTCGCCGGCTTGACGTCGCTGATGAGCAACGGCGCCCACGCCGCCGCCTCCCATGCCATCTATGAAGGATTTACCGTCTGCGCGAAAACCCGTGATTTCGGCCACGGCCTGCTGGTGGGGTTTGGCAACCTGTGCCTGCTGGCGCTGGAAGATCGACCGGATGACGACCTGCGCGCGGCGCTGACGCTGGCGCGGGACTGCGCGGTGCCGCTGCGGTTGAGGGAGATAGCCGAGTTGACCCGCGACGAGCTGGACGGCATCGTGCAGGCTTCGCTGCACGCGCCGGATATGGCCAATATGCCGGGCAAGGTCACCGCGGAACGTCTGTACGCGGCCATCGCGCGGGTGGAGGCGCTGGCGGATACGCTGTAACCGGCCCGCCGGTTCAGGCGGGTTTGGTGTTTTTACGCCGGGTCGCCACCCAGCACAGCAGCGACCCGGCGGTGACCATCGATACGCCCAGCCAGAACGACACCGTGAGCTGGGTATGCAATACCAGTCCGGCCACCAGGGAGGAGAGTACCGGCGTGAAATAGGACGCGGTGGCCAGCAGCATCAAGTTGCCGCGCATAATGCCGCGGTTCCACGCCCAGTACGCCACCGCCGAGGCGGCGCTCGCCAGCATAAACCGCAGGGCGACCGGCAAATCCACCCGCATCCCGCTTTCATTGCTCAGCGCATATTGCACCCACAGCGTTACCGCCGTCAGGATAAAAAACAGCGTGACCCCGTCCTTGCCCTGCGCCCAGCGCTTGGTCGCATTGCAATAGATCGCCCAGATAATCGCGCCGCAAAAGGCCAGGCCATAACTCAGCGGGTTGGTCAGCACATTATGCCCGATGCGCTGCAGCGACCAGCCGCCTTCACCCCCCATGATCCAGCCGATGCCGTACAGGCACAGCAGCAGTCCCGGTACGATCCAGCCGTTGGCTTTTTCGCCGTTAAGCACCACGGCCATCAAAATGGTAAAGCTGGGCCAGAGATAATTAACCATGCCGATCTCGATCGCCTGGGCGCGGTCGTTGGCATAACCCAGGGCCAGCGCCAAACATATCTCATAGCTGGCAAACAGGATGCCGCCAAAAATCAAATAGAGGCGCGGGAAGGTACGCAGCGAAGGAAAGCCGATCAGCACCAGCAGCATCAGCGCGCTAACGCTATAGATCACGGCAGCCCCGCCGATGGGCCCCAATGCTTCGCTGACGCTTCTTATCAATCCTACCGTGCTGCTCCAGAGCACAATGGCCAGTAATCCCAGCAGGGTTGCCTTACCCTTGGGCGACACCAACAACATCTTTCCACCTCTTGCCGCTAATCCATCGTAGCCGGCCGGTATCCCTGCGCGGGATACCGTCGGGAGAAGACGTTGTCTTCGGTCCCGGCGCCGTTTCGTTTGCCAGATTATTTATACGGTTAATGGCCGGGGCCGGCAACCGAATGCATGCGTAAAGTCTTTTTTAGTGGTGCGGTTGGATGCGATGGATAGCGGGGCATGGCGGGTAAAAAAAATCTGGAGGGCAAAAAAAAGCAAAGGCGATAAGACCCAAGCCCTATCGCCTTTGTAACATAATGAAAATTTTTGTATTAGTTTGCCAGGTTTTACTCTGCGGTATTTACGTGAGCATTATTGCTCTGGCTTACCGGGTAAGTATGGGCATAACTCTGGTAGTCAGCGTTGTTTGCCATGGCTACGGCTGGGATCATCATGGTTGCGATCAGGCTGAGTGCTGCGATTGTCTTTTTCATAATTGATATCCTATGTACCTAGTGTGTGAGTGTGAAAGCGTTTTGCTTTCGATGAACAAATAATAACGCTCATTAATAAAATAGGATATCAAATAAATTTGCTGTTGTAGTTCAAAAAAAATGAACAATAGCGAACGGGCAAACAGGGGGATTTTCCCCCTATTCCGTGACTTACAGGATCACGCTGCCGAGCAGGAACCCCAGGATGACGGAAAATGTCACGCCCATGGTGCCGGGGATAAAAAACGGATGGTTAAAAACAAAACGGCCGATGCGGGTGGTGCCGGTATCATCCATTTGCACCGCCGCCACCAGGGTGGGGTAGGTGGGCAGGATAAACAGCCCGGAAACCGCGGCGAACGACGCCACCACGGTGAGCGGACTGACATTGAGCGCCAGCGCCATCGGCATCAGCGCCTTGGCGGTGGCCGCCTGCGAATACAGCAGCGCGGAACAAAAGAAGAAAATCACGGCCAGCAGCCAGGGATGGCTCTGGATAACCGTGCCCGCCGTCTCTTTGATCCAGCCGAGATTGGCCTGCACAAACGTATCGCCCAGCCATGCCACGCCTAAAATACAGATACAGGCGCTCATGCCCGCCTTAAAGGTGCTGGAGGTGAGCACCGCATCGGTACTGACGGAGCATGCCATGGTGGTCACCGTCGCGACGCTCAGCATGATAATCAGAATGGCGCTGGTGGTGGTCATAATCGGCGTGGCGACCAGCCCCACGCCCGGGCTGTTGATAATGGCGTAAGCGACCACCCCCAGCACGCCCGCCAGGAATAACAGTACGGACATTTTTGCCCTGGGTTTTATCGTCACCACCTTGTTGCCGCGCAATGACACCAGTCCTTCTTCCAGGCGTTTGATATAGACCGGGTCGGTGGACAATTTGGAACTAAACAGCCAGCTGACCAGGATCGACATCAACAGCATGCCGCAGAAGGTTGACGGGATCACCACCATTAATAGGTGGATATAGCTGACGCCATGCCCCTCCAAAACCGAGGACATATACACTACCGCGGCCGAAATGGGGGAGGCGGTAATGGCTATCTGCGCTGAAACCACCGCGGTGGAAAGCGGCCGGCAGGGTTTAATGCCCTGTTCTTTGGCCACCTCCGCGATGACCGGCAATGCGGAAAGCGAGATATTGCCGGTGCCGGCGAATATCGTCAGGAAATAGGTCACGACCGGGGCCAGAATAGTAATATGCTTGGGGTTTTTGCGCAGGATTTTCTCGGTTTGCTGCACCAGGTAATCCATGCCGCCGGCGACCTGCATGGCGGCGATCGCCGCGATAACCGCCATGATGATGGAAATCACGTCAAAAGGAATGCTGCCGGGATGCACGCCTATGACCGCCAGGGCCAGCACCCCCAGCCCGCCGGCAAAACCGATGCCGATACCCCCCAGGCGCGCGCCGAGGAAAATAGCCAGTAATACGATAATCAGTTCCAGAGCTAACATAAAGTGACCCCGCTCGACATAATCGTTCTCCTTAAAATTTTGATGGGATACAAAATTTATTGCGTAAGACATCCTCCCGGCATGGCATTGGGATAGGAGGCCTTATGGGCTATAACTGCCGCTTGTCAGGTCGGTAAAATAGGGCTATTTAGCATTTTGGCAAACATATTCACCACTATTGTAGTTGTTTGCCTAATCATATGCTGGTTATGGAGAAATACATGACCCTGGATCACTATCTGCCGTTACTGAGTTGAAACGATTCGATATCTGCGATTTCCTTCACAATTTAGCCTAAAACCAAACCACTACCCGCGTTAACGGATGCGGCGCGGCGTGCATGGGCTGAAACCAGGCAAAATTGCGTGGCGCCAGGGATGAATTCTGGGAATGGGGGAATTTGCGGACATAATGAGGGCGCGTCGTTATCGGACGGTCGTTATCGGACAAAAGCCCACCTACGAGTGGGCTTTATCGGGCCGATCGCGATGCTCCTGACGATGAGTTACGACTACGGCTACGATCGTCATCACAATGGCATATAGCACAAAAGCTGCAACGATAATCATGATGGTCACCTCCTGTTATTAATTCTAAAACTAGATCAAACAGCGCGGTGGGATTTAGCGAATGATGCTGAAGTTTTGACGTAAGATCACAGTTTGACCATGGCCGCGCCCCGGGCGGCGTATCGGCAAGCAAAACCTGGTTCACAATGAAAAATCGGCTTCATCGACCATGGCGATAAACCGGTCGCGCAGCGGGTCCGCCAACCTGGGGTTCCATACCATGCCCATATCCCACCGGGCATAGGGACCGTGCAGGGCGATTAGCTCAATACCGGCGGGGGCGATATGCACCGCGCTGTCCGGCACGATGGCCACGCCGACTCCCGCGGCAACCAGCGCCATAATGGTCTGCAGATCCCGGCTTTGCTGTACCACATTCGGCACGACATTATTCGCTGCCAGAAACTGCGCCACCTGACGATACAGCCCCGGTCCCTTTTCCGGCAGCAGTTTAATAAGCGGTTGAGAATCCAGAATTTTATAATCCCGGTGTTTATCCAGCCGGCCGGCCAATGAAGACTTCTGCTTCACGGCCAGCGCCAGGGATTCGTTGACCAGCCTGCGCCCGGCCAGCGGCGGCGTTACCGGCAGGCGCATAAAGGCCAATTGCAGCTGGCCGCTGAGCAGTTGCGCGATTTGCTGCGACGAAGGGATATCCTCCAGGCTGACGATGATATCCGGATAAACGCGGCGAAAGCGCGCGACCATCACCGGGGCGATTTTAATCCCTGAAATGCCAAACCCCAGCGCCAGATTGCCCGTGGTCCCCTGCGCGACATTGCCGGCATACGCCAGCAACGCATCCGACCGTTCCACCAGTTCGCGGGCTTTGCCGCGCATCAGTTCACCCGCGTGGGTGAGCTGGGCGCCGTGCCTGCCGCGCGCAAACAGGGTAACCCCCAGATCGTTTTCCAGCGTCCGGATCTGTTTGGACAGCGCGGGCTGGGTAATAAACAGCCGCAGCGCCGCCGCGCGATAATTTTGGGTTTCCGCGAGGACGATAAAAGCACGTAGCAGACGAGTATCCATTCCAATCGGTTATCAAAAGAAAAATTTAAGTGATTATATTTCAATCAGTTTTTGGTATCTACTGCTTTTATGCCATGGCGGGCGGGCCTGTGATAACCATCACGCCCCACGCCGTTGCCATCACACCATCACATCTCTGGAGGGCATGATGAACCAACGCTATTTTATTTTTTTGCTTAAGGACGGCGTGGTTACGCCGCAATCGCTGGAAGACCCGGACGCGGGGACTATTATTCGCTCGGTATTACTGCAACAGTTCGCTATTTCTCCCATTCATATCCGGGCCGCGGATAATCATCAGGCGCTGGCTGAATTCCGGCGCCTGACCGCCGGCCAACCGGCCGCCGTAAACCGCGAACGCTGGCCGAACGCGAAAGCCGCGCCCTAAGGCCCTAAGCGGCGACAATGTCTTCCGGCGCTACTATTTATTTCCCTGCTACCGGCCTGCTGACAGGGCCGGCAGTCTGGAAACTTGCACCGACAT
>JAATFX010000035.1 GCA_015654925.1 Enterobacterales bacterium
AAAACTGTTTACCTTGCTGGATAACTCCGGTTATGACGGCTGGGTCAGCCTGGAATATCATCCGCAGGGCGCTACCGACGCCAGCTTTAACCAACTGCGGCAAATGGGGCTGCTGCGCCGGGAATGAACGCCAATCCCGCGCGCCGTTATTATAGCCCCGGCGCTTTCCACATCGAGGTGGTCAGGCCGTGGTCCACCAGCGACAGTTGGCCGGCATAGACCTCCTGCCAATCGGCCTTCATGCGCTGGTAGTGCTGGTGGTTAACCATATCCGGCTGGTACTCCCGCTGCCAGCGCACCAGCCGCTCGCCGGTTTCGGCCAGGCTGGAATAAATGCCGGCGCCGACCCCGGCGGCGATGGCGCAGCCCAGCGCGGTGGCTTCTTTGACTTCCGGCACCTTCACCGGTAGACCGGTGACATCACTGAGTATCTGGCACCATAACTTGCCTTTGGAACCGCCGCCGGCAAATACCAGCGCCGGGGTTTTTACCCCGGAAAAACGGGCGATCTGCTCCAGATTGCAGGCGGAAACTATGGCCGCGTTCTCTTCCAGGGCGCGAAACAGCGTCTGTTTATTGCAGCGATCGGGATCGATGGACAGGTTGATGAAAGAGGGGGCGGCGTGATACCAGGTCTTGAAATGCATAGCGTCGGAAAAAATCGGCATGACGCCGTGGAACCCCACCGGCACCCGGGCGGCCATATCCTCCAGCAGGCTATAGGTATCCACGCCCATGCGCTCGGCGATCAGCTTTTCCTCGCCGCAGAAAGCATCGCGGAACCAGCGCATGGTCAAGCCGGTAAAAAAGCTGATGGATTCGGCCTGGGCCATGCCGGGGATCACGTGGGGGTTGACCCGGATATTCATATCCGGATCGGTAATGGGGGCGGGCAGGTTGACCACCTGCTGCCAGAACGTGCCGCCGAGCACCGCCGTTTGCCCCGCCCGCACAATGCCCAGCCCCAGGCTGCCGAGCTGCACATCGCCGCCGCCCATCACCACCGGCGTACCGGCGGCCAGGCCGCTGGCATGGGCGGCGGTGCGGGTGACCGCGCCCAGCACCGTACCGGTTTCCCGCACCGGCGACAGGATATCGGCGCGTAAACCGGCGATTTCCAGCAGGCTGGGCTGCCAGTCCCGGTTGGCCAGGCTAAGCATGCCGGTGGTGCCGGCGTTCGACGGGTCCACCGCCAGTTCGCCGCTCAGCATATAGGCCAGCCAGTCGCTGATCATGGTCAGGGTCGCCGCGCGGCGATAGACATCCGGCCGGTGGTGGGCCAGCCACAGCAGGCGCGGCATGGCGCCCAGCGCCAGGGTCTGGCCGGAGCACTCGTAAACCTCGCGTTCGAACCCATAATCATGCAATTCTTTGAGTTCGCTGACCTCGCGGCTGGCGCGGGCATCCACATTGGCGCAGGCCCAGATGGGCTTGCCGTGGCGATCGTAAAGCACTATGCCTTCGCGCATGGAGCAGGCGGCTATCGCGCGGATCGCTTCGGGCGGCAGCCCCGCGAGTTGCAGCGCCTGCCGAATGCAGCCGCAGGCCAGCAGCCAGTTTTTATCCAAATCGAAGTCCATGGAACCGGGAATGGCGGGATCGGACAGATGCTGCCATTCCGCCTGCCCGGTGGCGATCTGGTTGCCTTCGGTATCGAAAATCACCGCCCGGATACTGCCGGTGCCGGCATCCAGCGCCAGCAGATAGTCGTCGCCGGCGCGAGGCGGGGTGAGGGTAGGGGAACAGAGTGTGGCCATTGTTTTTATCTCTGTGTCAGTGGCGCCGCGGCGCGTTAAGGTCAGAGCAGCGCCAGCATCGCGCGCACCGTACTCTCTTCGGTAATCAAGGCGTTAATATGTTTTCCCGTCAGGGCGGCCAGGATCGCCTCGGCTTTTTCCGCGCCGCCCGCTACCCCGATCACCTGGGGAATACTATCCAAATCCCGCAGCGATACGCCGATCAGCTCCTGGTGAATCGGCATCTCCCCGGCCAGCTCGCCGTTGCGCTGCATAAAGTAGCCCAGGATATCCCCCACCGCGCCCTTGCGGCCGAACAGCAGTTGCTCGCCCTCGCTGATATAACCGGAACGCATAATGGTGGCCTCGCGTCTCTGGCTCAGCGATCCTATGCCCACCACCGCGATATCCGCGGCGCGGGCGGTCAATAACACATCCTGCACGCTGCGCTCCTGGCGAAAAATCTCAGCGACGCTGGCCGAGGAGGCGCGCAGGGGCGCCGGGATAATACTGACGCTACAGGCGGCATCCAGCTGGCCGATGCCGGTCATATACGGACCGACGCCGCCCGAAAGCGTCACCAGCCTGATCTGCTGCGAGGTGATAAAACCGCTCAAATGCTGGAGCGTGCTCATGGCGGTTTCGCCAAACCCCACCGCCAGCAGTTGCTGCGGCTGCAATTGCTTCATGATCTCCTGGGCGGCGCCGATGCCGATGCGCTGGTTGATATCCCGCTGCGCCAGCGCGGGCAATACCCGCACATGCCGTAGATCAAACCGTTCCAGCAGCAGGTTCTCCAGCTCCAGGCAACCCTCGTAGGGCGAGTTGATCTGTACGCGGATCACTCCGGACTGCCGGCCCTTCTCCAGCAGGCGCGACACTTTCAGGCGGGTCAGCCCCAGCTGCTCGCCGATTTCTCCCTGGGTCATGCCGTCGTGGTAATAAAACCACGCAATACGCGCTAACAGTTCCGGTTCGGCCATGGTGCTGTCCGCTGGGTTGAAATGATCGGAATTATTTTTAGTCATATAGAACACTTATTAAAATTTAAATCAATTGTTCAATTAAGAACAGGGGCAAATTGTGACGGGCACGGCAAAAGTAAAATTGTCGTGTCCTCCGGCGCTACTTGAGCAATCGTAATGAGTGAAATGTGATCCATCTGGCGGTTTTATTATAACGCGCCTACTAGTCTAATGAACAGTTTTGAAATTAAAATTCATTTGTTCACATTTGACCGAGGGCAATCTGATGGCACAACCCCCGATATCCGCCACGCCGTTGCTCAACGTACAAAACGTCTGCAAGCAGTATTCCGGCGTGGCGGTATTAAAAAATATCGAGTTTACCCTGATGCCCGGCCAGATCCATGCCTTGCTCGGCGGCAACGGCGCGGGCAAGTCGACGCTGATGAAAATTATCGCCGGCGTGGTCGCCCCCGACAGCGGCGCGCTGCGCATCGCGGGCGAGACATGCGAGCGCCTGACCCCGGCCAGGGCGCACCACTACGGCATTTATCTGGTGCCCCAGGAGCCGATGCTGTTTCCCAATATGACGGTCAAGGAGAACATTCTCTTTCGCCTGCCGCGCCACCAGGCCGACGGCAAAAAGCTGAGCGCGCTGCTCGACAGCCTGGGGTGCAGCCTGTCCCTGCAGGCGGCGGCCGGCACCCTGGAAGTCGCCGATCAGCAACTGGTGGAAATTCTGCGCGGGCTGATGCGCGACGCGCGCATTCTGATCCTGGACGAACCCACCGCCTCGCTGACTCCCGCGGAAACCCAGCGCCTGTTTCAACAGGTACGCGGTCTGGTAAAGCAGGGCGTTGGCGTGGTGTTTATTTCCCATAAATTACCCGAAGTGCATGCCCTGGCGGACTGGGTCAGCGTTATGCGCGACGGCGCCATCACCCTGAGCGGCGCCATCGGCCAATTCGACAGCGACGCGCTGATCCAGGCCATCGCCCCCCTGGCCGCCGCCGCCCTGCCCGCCGCGCAAAAAATGTGGCTTGAGCTGCCGGGCCAACGCAAGACCGCCGATACGCGCCGGCCGGTGCTGGAGGTGGAGCATCTGAGCGGCGAGGGGTTCAGGGATGTGTCGTTTAGCGTACACGCCGGCGAGATCGTGGGTCTGGCGGGCGTGGTGGGCGCGGGGCGTACCGAGCTGGCGGAAAGCCTGTATGGCCTGCGTCCGCTGCGCGGCGGGCGGCTGCGGCTCGAAGGCCGGGATATCGGCGGGCTGGCCCTGAACGCGCGGCTGGCCGCGGGGCTGGTTTATCTGCCCGAGGACCGCCAGGCCTCCGGTTTATATCTGGATGCGCCGCTGTATTGGAATACCGGCGCGCTGGCCGCTGCCCGCAATGACTGGTGGTTATCGCCGCGGCGGGAAAAAGCCGCCCTGGAACGTTATCACCGGGCGCTGGGCATTAAATATGTGCATGCCGATCAGCTGGCGCGCACGCTTTCCGGCGGCAACCAGCAAAAGCTGCTGATTGCCAAATGCCTGGAAGCGCAGCCCCGGCTGCTGATCGTCGATGAGCCCACGCGCGGCGTCGACGTGTCGGCGCGGGCGGATATTTATCAATTACTGCGCGGCGTGGTGCAGCAAAACGTGGCGCTGCTGCTGATTTCCTCTGACCCGGAAGAGATTGCCCTGCTGGCGGATCGGGTGCTGGTGATGCACCAGGGGCAAATGAGCGCGCCGATGAGCCGGGGATCGGTCAGCGTCGAGCACATGATGCGTTTGGCTTTCGGCTCCCCCGCATCAGCGGAAGCCAACGCCTATGGCGGACATATCGAGGATAGCGCCGATGCTTAAATTATTGCAAAACAACCGCGAACTTACCGCGCTGCTGGCCATCCTGGCGCTGTTTGTCCTGCTGGGCGCGCTGGATCGCAGCTATATCAGCCTGCAAACGCTGGCGATGATTTTCAGCAGCGCGCAGATCCTGATGCTGCTGGCCATGGGCGCGGCCCTGGTGATGCTGACGCGCAATATCGATGTATCGGTGGGGTCGACCACCGGCCTGTGCGCGGTATCGCTGGGGCTGTTGCTGAACGCCGGCTGGGGGCTGGCGCCGGCCATGCTGATGACGCTGGCGGTGGGGGCCGCGGCGGGATTGTTCAACGGGATACTGGTGGCGTGGTTGCGCATTCCGGCCATCGTCGCCACCCTCGGGACCCTGGGGCTATACCGGGGATTGATGCTGCTGCTGACCGGGGGTAAATGGATTGAAGGGCTGCCCTCCGGCCTGAAAGCGTTATCCAGTCCGCTCTGGCTGGGCATTTCGCCCATTGGCTGGTTGATTATGCTGTTGCTGGGCGGCCTGTTCTGGTTATGCGGGCGCACCTCCTTCGGCCGCAGTTTTTACGCGGTGGGAGATAATTTACAGGGCGCGCGCCAGCTGGGCGTGCCGATCAATACCATCCGCATCACCGCTTTTATGGTCAACGGCATGATGGCGGCATTGGCCGGTATTGTGTTCGCTTCGCAAATCGGTTTTGTCCCCAATCAAACCGGCAGCGGGCTGGAAATGAAGGCGATTGCCGCCTGCGTGCTGGGCGGCATCAGCCTGCTCGGCGGGACGGGCACGGTGGCCGGCGCGGTGCTGGGGGCATATTTCCTGACGCAAATCGACAGCGTGCTGGTGTTGCTGCGGCTGCCCGCCTGGTGGAACGATTTTATCGCCGGCCTGGTGCTGCTCGGGGTGCTGATTTTTGACGGCCGCTTGCGCCGGGCGCTGGAGCAAAGCCGCCGCCGGCAAAAATATGCCCGCTTCATGCCGGCGCCAGGCGCGGGAAAAGGCAAAAAAAAACGGCCGGGCAACGCGCGCCGCGCGCCGCTCGCCGCGGATAAAAAAAGCGGGGTGGCCTGATGAACATCAAAGCGTACGGCTGGGAAGGAGCGCTGGTGCTATTGCTGGCGGCGGAGATTGCGCTGTTCGGGGTGGTAAATCCGCGCATGCTGGATATTAATATGCTGTTGTTCAGCACCAGCGATTTTATCGCCATCGGCATTGTCGCCCTGCCGCTGACCATGGTGATCGTCAGCGGCGGCATCGATATTTCTTTTGCTTCCACCGTCGGGCTATGCGCCATCGCGCTCGGCGTGCTGTTCCAAAGCGGCGTGCCCATGGCCGCGGCTATTCCGTTAACCCTGTTGCTCGGCCTGGCCTGCGGGTTGCTCAACGCCGGCCTGATCCTGTTTACCGGCGTCAACCCGCTGGTCATTACGCTGGGTACGCTCTATCTGTTCGGCGGCAGCGCCCTATTGCTGTCCGGCCTGGCGGGCGCCACCGGCTTTGAAGGCATCGGCGGTTTCCCCACCGCCTTTAGCGATTTCGCCAATTTGGCGCCGGGCGGGGTGCCGATGCCATTACTGGTGTTTTTAATCACGCTGCTGGGATTCTGGCTGCTGACGCACCGCACCCGGCTCGGCCGCAATGTCTTTATGATTGGCCAAAATGCGCGGGTGGCGCGTTATAGCGCGGTGCCTGTGGGGCGCACGCTGTGCGCGGTCTATGGCCTGACCGGCCTGGCGTCGGCGGTGGCCGCCGTGCTGCTGGTGTCCTATTTCGGTTCCGCCCGTTCCGATCTGGGCGGCGCGCTGCTGATGCCGGCCATTACCGCGGTGGTGCTGGGCGGAGCCAATATTTACGGCGGTTCCGGCTCGATTCTCGGCACCGCGCTGGCCACCCTGCTGGTGGGATTTTTGCAGCAGGGCCTGCAAATGGCGGGCGTGGGCAACCAGGTTTCCAGCGCCCTGTCCGGCGCGCTCTTGATCCTGGTGGTGATTGGCCGCTCCGCCAGCCTGCATTGGGACATCGTTACTACTTTCCTGACCCGTCGGCTGCGCCCGCGGGTTCCCCTATGAACTTCCCTAAGACCAATGGAGTACGGACCATGGATAAAATCATCTGGCGCAACCTGGTAATGGCGGGCGCGCTTTGCCTGGCGGGGGGGATCGCAACCGCCCAGGCCGCCGAGCGCATCGCTTTTATCCCCAAGCTGGTAGGCGTGGGCTTTTTTACCAGCGGCGGCAACGGCGCCCTGGCGGCGGGTAAGGAACTGGGCATCGATGTGACCTATGACGGGCCGACCGAACCCAGCGTGTCCGGGCAGGTACAGTTAATCAATAACTTCGTCAACCAGGGATATAACGCCATTATCGTGTCGGCGGTATCGCCCGACGGACTGTGCCCGGCGCTCAAGCGCGCCATGCAGCGCGGGGTCAAGGTGCTGACCTGGGATTCCGATACCAAACCCGAGTGCCGGACCCTGTATATCGACCAGGGCACGCCGAAACAACTGGGCGAGCTGCTGGTGGATATGGCGGCCAAACAGAATATCAAGGAGCAGGCCAAGGTGGCCTTTTTCTACTCCAGCCCCACGGTGACCGACCAGAACCAGTGGGTCAAGGAGGCCAAAGCCAAAATCAGCGCCGAACATCCGGGCTGGAGTATCGTGACCACGCAATTTGGCTATAACGATGCCACCAAGTCCCTGCAAACCGCCGAAGGCATCCTGAAAGCCTATCCGGATCTGGACGCCATTATCGCCCCCGACGCCAACGCGCTGCCAGCCGCCGCCCAGGCCGCGGAAAATCTCGGCCGCAAGAACGTGGCGATTGTCGGCTTCAGTACGCCAAACGTCATGCGCCCCTATGTCGAACGCGGCACGGTGAAAACCTTCGGCCTGTGGGACGTGGTGCAGCAGGGCAAAATCGCGGTGTACGTAGCCCATGAAATGCTGCAAAAAGGCGATCTGAAGGTGGGCGACAAATTGACCATCCCGCAGGTGGGCGAAGTGGAAGTCTCGCCGAACAGCGTGCAGGGATATGACTATGAAGCGAAGAATAACGGCATTGTCCTGCTGCCGCAGCGCGTGCAGTTCGACAAAGACAATATCGGTAAATATGACTTTTAATCATCCCACCGGGGAGGAATAATTATGGCTGATTTGGATGATATCAAAGATGGGAAAGATTTCGGCATCGGGGTGGCGCAGCAAAACGCGCCGTTTTTCCTCAAAGGCAGCGGGGCGCTGGACTGGGGGATGCAGTCGCGCCTGGCGCGGATTTTTAATCCCGCGTCCGGCCGTACGGTGATGCTGGCGTTCGATCACGGCTATTTCCAGGGGCCGACCACCGGACTTGAGCGGATCGACTTGCATATCGCCCCCTTGTTCGCCCACACCGATGTGCTGATGTGCACGCGCGGTATTTTACGCAGCGTGGTATCGCCGGCGGTGAATAAACCCGTGGTGCTGCGGGCGTCCGGGGCCAACTCCATCCTGGGGGAACTGTCGAACGAAGCGGTGGCGGTAGCCATTGAGGATGCATTGCGCCTCAACGTGGCGGCCATGGCGGCGCAGGTTTATATCGGCAGCGAATATGAACACCAATCCATCAAAAATATTATCCAGCTGGTGGACCAGGGCACGCGCTACGGCATGCCCACCATGGCGGTCACCGGCGTCGGCAAGGACATGGTGCGCGACCAGCGCTATTTTTCCCTGGCGACGCGCATCGCCGCTGAAATCGGCGCGCAGATCATCAAGACCTATTATACCGACACCGGTTTTGAACGCGTGGCGGCCGGGTGTCCGGTGCCGATCGTGATCGCCGGCGGAAAGAAACTGCCCGAGCGCGACGCGTTGGAAATGTGCTACCGCGCTATCGACCAGGGCGCGTCCGGGGTGGATATGGGACGCAATATCTTCCAGTCCGCCGCGCCGGTGGCGATGCTTAAAGCGGTGCAGGCCGTGGTGCACCACGGCGAAAACGCCGAGCGCGCCTATGAGCTGTTCAAAAGCGAACAACACGCGAATAAAGGAGGGGAGTGATGCATGTGACGCTGGTGGAAATCAATGTCAAACCCGACAAGGTGCAGGAGTTCCTGGCGGTGTTCCGTCAAAATCACCTGGGCTCGGTACAGGAACCGGGCAATTTGCGCTTTGACGTGTTGCAGGACGAGCAGTCGCCGAACCGCTTTTATATCTATGAGGCCTATCGCGACGAGCAGGCGGTGGCGGCGCATAAAAAAACCGCCCACTACCTGCGCTGTGTCGAACAGCTCGAACCGCTGATGACGGGGCCGCGTAAAAAGACCACGTTTATCGGCCTGCTGCCGGAGATAACCTGAAACGCGCCGCGCCCGCGCTTATGGCTGCCACTGGGATTCACCGCCGCTGAGTTTGCGATCGAGATAAAACGCCGCGCTGATTAACGCCAGGTGGGTCAATGCCTGGGGAGTATTGCCCAGCGGGTAGCCCCGCTGGTCGAACTCCTCGGCGTACAGACCGAGCGGGTTGGCGTAGCTGAGCAGTTTTTCAAATTCAAACTGCGCCTCCGCCAGGCGATCGGCGCGCGCCAGGCACTCCACATACCAAAACGAACAGGCGGCAAAGGCGCCTTCCTGGCCGTATAACGGGTCGGAGGGCGTAACCTCGGCATTGTAGCGCCGCACCAGGCCGTCTTGCACCAAGGTGTTTTTGATGGCGTCAAGGGTGGCCAGCCAATCGGGGTCCGTGGCGCCGACAAACCGGAACAGCGGCATCAGCAGCATGGACGCATCCAGATCGCTGCCGTGACGGGTGGCGGTAAAATGGCCCAGTTCCGGGTTCCAGAAGTGGGTCCAGATATCGTCGCGGATGGCGTTGCGCGCTTCATCCCAGCGCGCGTAAGGCATGGATAGCGAGCGTTTGGCCCCCAGACGCAGCGCGCGGTCGATGGCCACCCAGCACATTAATCGTGAATGCAGGAAATGCTGCGGTTCGCCACGCATCTCCCAGATACCCGCATCCGCCTGGTTCCAGCATTCGCACACATGATCGATCATTTTGCTGATATGCTCCCAACCCCGGTGTGAAATGGCTTCGCCATATTTATTGGCCAGGTATACGGCATCCATCAGCTCGCCGTAAATATCCAGTTGCAGCTGCCGGTACGCCCCGTTGCCGATGCGTACCGGGGTAGACCCGGCATACCCGGACAAATGCGGCAAGTCGGTTTCCTCCAGCTCGGTGCCGCTGTCAAGGCGATACATCACCTGCAGTTTATCCGGCTGGAACCGGCTATTTTCGGTGCAGCGGCCCACCCATTTGACAAAGGCGCCGGCTTCATCGGTGTAACCCAAACGCATCAGGGCATAGACGCTGAACGAAGCGTCGCGTATCCAGGACGCGCGATAATCCCAGTTGCGCTCCCCGCCCAGATGTTCCGGCAGGCCAAAGGTGGCCGCCGCGGCGATGGACCCGTGCCGGTAAGACGTGAGCAGCTTGAGCGCCAGCGCCGAGCGGTTAACCATCTCCCGCCAGCGGCCTTTATAATTACTGGTGGCGCACCAGCGGCGCCAGTACTTCAGCGTTTCGTCGAAACACGCCTGGGTATTGTCCAGATTGACCTGTTTATCCTGGGCGCCGCCGAAAATAAATTCAGCGCTTTCGCCGGCCTTCAGCACAAAGCTGGCCACGGCGCCGCCGCCGGAGGTATGCAGGGGTACGCTCGATACCAGGCGCAGGGTAGGTTGGCCCCGGGCGGTAAAATCCACCGCCCCACGGTTGAGGCGCGCCCGGGGCTTGGCGCGGGCATAGTCTTGTACCGGGGCGCAGCGCAGCGCGAATGTGGCTTCGCCGTGCAACACTTCCAGGCGGCGGATAATGCGCGGCAGCCGATCGTCGGCGTCGCAAATCGGCATAAAATCGGTCACTTCCGCCAGGCCGGCGTTATCCAGCCAGCGGGTTTGCAGAATATTGCTGTCCGGCAGGTAGAGCTGCTGGCGGCGGGCATTGGGCCAATCGGGCGACAGGCTGAAAAGTCCGGCCTGGTCGGTATCGAGCAAGGCGCTGAATACCGAGGGGCTATCCAGTTCCGGCCAGCAGAAATAGTCGATGGTGCCATCCAGGGCGACCAACGCGCAGGTGCGCAGATCGCCGATAATACCGCGATCGCCGATGCTGCGCTTCACGTCGGTTTTCGGTAGTTCAGCCATGTTTCTGATTTCCTGAAAAATAGGCGCATATGCCATTAATGATGAAAATTGTCTTATTAACGTCTTCTTCACTATAGCCCAGCCCTGATTGTTCAGCGCTGTCGCTCGCCTATCCGTTCGCCGTCCGTTTGAATCGGGGGCTGCGTTAGCCGGGGGATATTGATATATTCGATAGTGGTCCGGCGCTGGCAGGGGCAAGCGTTATGGGCGGTAAAACCTTTTTGCCACGGAGACATCGGTATGACCCAGTTTATTAACGGCAATTGGTGCGGCGGGCAAGGGGAACATTTCACCAAACTCTGTCCGGTGACCGGCGCGCTATTATGGCAGGGCAACGAGGCGGACGCCGCCCAGGTCGAGGCGGCATGCCGCGCCGCGCGCGCCGCGTTTCCCGCCTGGGCCAGGCGCCCGCTGGCGGAGCGTTTGGAACTGCTGCAGCGCTTTGCGGGCTTGTTGGAACAGCATAAAACCGAGCTGGCCACCGCTATTGCCCGCGAGACCAGCAAGCCCTGGTGGGAAAGCCAAACCGAAGTCCAGGCCATGATTAATAAAGTGGCGATTTCCCTCACGGCTTACCAGGCCCGCACCGGGGAGACTTCCGTGCCGCTGGGTGATGGCCATGCCAGCCTGCGCCATCGGCCCCACGGCGTGCTGGCGGTGTTCGGTCCTTATAATTTTCCCGGCCATCTGCCCAACGGCCATATTGTCCCGGCGCTGCTGGCCGGCAATACCGTGATATTCAAACCCAGCGAGCTGACCCCCATGACCGCCGAGCTGACGCTGCGCTATTGGCAGCAGGCGGGGCTGCCCGCCGGGGTGATAAACCTGGTGCAGGGCGGGCGGCGGACCGGCATGGCGCTGGCGTCATCCGATGAAACCGATGGTTTACTGTTTACCGGCAGCGCCCACACGGGCTACCAGCTGCATCGGCAATTGGCCGGCCGGCCGGAGAAGATGCTGGCGCTGGAAATGGGCGGCAATAACGCCTTGATCGTGGAACAGGCGGACGATGTGGACGCGGCGGTGAATGTGATTATCCATTCGGCTTTTATCTCCGCCGGCCAGCGCTGCACCTGCGCCCGCCGCCTGCTGGTCAGGCGCGGCCCGGCCGGGGATGCGCTGCTGCGCCGGCTGGCGGCCGTCAGCGCCGGCTTGCGCGTCGGTGCCTGGGATAGCCAGCCGCCGCCGTTTATGGGCGGCGTAATAAGTTTGCCGGCGGCGGCGAATTTGCTGGCGGCCCAACAAAAACTGCTGGACGGCGGCGGCGAAGCCCTGCTGGCCATGGCGCAACCCCGGGCCGACAGCAGCCTGCTGACGCCGGGAATTATCGATATTACCGCGGTCGGGGACGCGCCGGACGAAGAGTATTTCGGTCCATTATTAAGCGTTATCCGCTATGACGAATTCGACCAGGCCCTGGCCCTGGCCAACCGCACGCGTTTCGGGCTGGCGATAGGGTTGATTTCGCCCCATCGCCGCCATTTCGACCAATTATTGCTGGAAGCCCGCGCCGGCATCGTGAATTGGAATAAACCGTTGACCGGCGCTGCGAGCAGCGCTCCCTTCGGCGGGATCGGCGCGTCCGGCAACCATCGTCCCAGCGCGTTTTATGCGGCGGATTATTGCGCCTGGCCGATGGCGTCGCTGGAAAGCGAACGGTTAACCCTGCCGGAAACGCTGGCGCCCGGCTTGTCTTTCGCCGTCTGACCATCAATGCGGCCGCCCGGGGCGCCAGCACGGGATAATCCGCAATTAACGGGGATCATCAGTATGAGCAGCAGTGATTTTCTCCGCCAGACGCTGGCGGGTACTCTGCCGGAGCTCCGGCGGGGCGAGACCGCCGGACTGACCTGGCAATGGCTGGATAACGGCATTATGCAGTTGCTGCCGCGCCGGCCCGCCGCCGCCTCGGTGGTGGTGTCCGCCGGCGTGCACGGCAATGAAACCGCGCCGGTGGAACTGCTTGACGGCCTGCTGGCGGAATTGCTGGCGGGGCGGAGGGAACTGGCGGTGCGCCTGTTGGTGGTGCTGGGCAACCCCGGCGCGCTGCGGGCGGGCCGACGCTATTTGGTCAACGATCTGAACCGGATGTTTGGCCAGCGGGGCACCGAGGGTTTTATCGAGGGCGAGGAAACCGCCCGCAGCCGGCGGCTGCAAGCCGGCTTGCGGGACTTTTTTGGTTACAGCGGGTCCGGGCACGACGGGTTGCCGCGCTGGCATGTGGATCTGCATACCGCCATCCGCGGTTCCCGCCATGTGCGTTTCGCCCTGCTGCCGTACCAACGCGAGCCTTATGCCCCGGCGCTGTTGGCCTGGCTGGCGGCCGCGGGGCTGGACGCCCTGGTGACCCACCGCGCCGCAGGTTCCACTTTCACCCATTTCAGCAGCGATCGGCTGCAGGCCGCCAGCGCCACCCTGGAACTGGGCAAAGCGCTGCCGTTTGGCGACAACGATCACAGCCAGTTCAGCGCGGCCCGCGAGGCGCTGGCGGCGCTGATCGGCGATAAGGCGTGGCCCGCGCGCCAGGGGCCGCCAATGCGGCGCTATCGGGTAAGCCAGCAAATCACCCGCAGCCGGGCGGATTTTGCCCTGTTGATCCCCCCCGATACGCTGAATTTTACCTGTTTCAGCCAGGGTGAGCTTCTGGCGCGGGAAAACGGCCGTGAGTACCGGGTGCGGGAGCCGCGCGAATGGGTGTTATTCCCCAATCCGGCGGTGGCGCTGGGGCTGCGCGCCGGCTTAATGCTGGTGGAGGAGCCGGAGCCGGCGGTCCCTGGCGGAGAGGACGCGGGGCATCATGGTTAAACCGCGGCTCACTGATACTTCATAGCGTGATGTTTACCGCTGACCGGCGGCTTTATCGCTGATATTATCGCTGCAATAATTACGTAGCTTGGCCGGTCGCGGCGGCTATTGGCGGAAAAACAACAGGCAAGGATATGGATATCAGAACATGCATTTTGGCGGCGCTGTGCTTTTTATTATGCGCCTGCGCAACGTTACCGACGCGCGTTGCCCCGGCAGCCGCCGGGCAGACGGCGGCGTTTCAGGGAACATCACGGGTACCACCGTGCCTCCAGCCGGATGAGGTTAAGGATCTGGACGATTATAAATCCAGTAAACAGGCCTATCTGGACGCGGGTATGGATGACGAAATGTCCGGCTATCTCGCCGCCACCGCCACGGCCATGACTCTGTGCATCTGGCACCACGAGTTCAATCAATTCCAGGGGCGAACCTGCTCATTGGCGCTGGATTTTACCAGCGACCAGGCGGAAAAAAGCTTTTCCGGCGATCCGGCGCTCTGCGCCTTTATCAAAGAGAATATCAAGCCGGTCATTATCTCACCGCCGCCGGCTTCCTACCTGCAACAGCATAAACGGTTCATCATTGATTTTATGCCCGGCTAAGCATTGGTCCGCGACCGTTCAGACATTGCGGCGGGTGAACTCCTGGCCGAGCCAGTCGATAAAAACCCGTACCCTTGGTGAAAGTTGGCGGTTGCGCGGATAAAGCACCGAAACCGGCACGGGCGGCGAGGGATAGTCCTCCAGCAGGGCCAGCAGATTGCCGCAGGCCAAATCAGCGGCAACGTGGTAGCGCGGCACCTGGATAATCCCCAGGCCGAGCCGAGCCGCGGCCACCAGGCTTTCCGCCCCGGTCACCGTGACCGTTGCCGGCAGCGTATGCCGGTGGGAAACGCCGCCGACGATAAACTCCAGCGGCATTAGCGCGCCGGTGGCGGACGAGCGGAAGCCCACCGTCCGATGCCCCTCCAGATCCGCCGGCGAGGCCGGCAGCCCAAAACGCGTAACGTACTGGGGGGAAGCGCAGGTGGCCTCTTCCAGCACGCCGATACGCCGCGCGACCATATCGCTATCTTTGGGCTGGCCGACCCGCAGCACGCAATCAATCCCTTCACGCACCAGATCCACCAGCCGGTCGCCCTCGCTCATGAAAAATTCAATATCGGGATAACGCGTCAGGAAATCCGGCAGACCCGGCAGCAAAAAATGACGAGCCAGGGTGCCGTGCACATCGACCCGCAGCAACCCTTTTGGCAGGGCGCCGATAAAGGCGGTTTCTGCATCTTCCACCGCCGCCAGAATCAGCAGGCAGCGCTGGTAATAGGCCTCGCCGTCCAGCGTTGGATTCACATGCCGGGTGGTGCGGTGCAGCAGCCTGACCGTCAGCCGGGCTTCCAACTGCTTGATGGCATCGGTGGCGGTGGAGCGGGGGATAGCCAAATCCGCCGCCGCCTTGGTAAAGCTCCGCTGTTCCACCACCCGCGTGAACACCCGCATTGCCTCGTACTTGTCCATCGTATTGTTAGCCCTTTTCGGATAGTGATGTCGAATAATAGGGGATTATCCGGTACAAAAACAGGTCCATGATGTTTCTACCGGCCCACAACGATGTGGGCCGTCTACCTTCAGGAGAAGAGCATGAATCAACAAACGCAGCAGGTCGCAATTATTACCGGGGCTTCACGGGGTATTGGCGCCGCCATCGCCAAGCGCCTGGCCTATGACGGCTACACCGTTATCGTCAACTATGCGCGCCAGCAGGTTGAAGCGGATGAGTTGGTCAGCCAAATCGAGCGGGCGGGCGGTCGGGCGCTGGGCGCCAGGGGAGATGTCAGCGATCCGGCCACCTTTCCCATGCTCTTTGACCGGGCGGAAGAGGCGTTCGGCGGAGTGGATGTGCTGGTCAATAATGCCGGCATCATGAACCTCAGCACCCTGGCGGATAGCGACGACGGACTATTTGACCGGCAGATCGCCATCAATCTGAGAGGCACTTTTAATGGTCTGCGCGAGGCGTCGCGGCGGTTGCGCAACGGCGGCAGCATCGTTAACTTCTCCACCAGCGTCGTCGGGATGAAGCTGGAAACCTACGGCGTTTATGCCGCCACCAAAGCGGCGGTGGAAACCCTGACGGCCATCCTGGCCAAAGAGTTGCGCGGCCGTGGGATAAACGTCAACGCCGTTGCCCCCGGGCCCACCGGTACCGACTTGTTTTTAAAAGGTAAACCGCAGGAAGTTATCGATCGCATGGCCAAAATGGCGCCGCTGGAACGCCTGGGCACGCCGGAGGACATCGCCGCCGCGGTGGCTTTCCTGGTCGGTCAGGACGGTTCATGGATTAACGGCCAGGTTTTGCGCGCCAACGGCGGCTTGATTTAACGCCGGATAACCGGCGTTTCCTTATCCCTATCGAGAGGCCATATCATGAAAAATATTATCATAGTAACCGGTGCGTCCAGCGGTTTCGGCGCCCTGACCGTCCGGGAACTGGCGGAAGCGGGGCATACGGTTTATGCGGGTATGAGGGAAACCGCGGGGCGCAACGCGCCGCAGGTGGCCGAAGTGCAGCGGTATGCCGCTGAACGCGGCGTCGATTTGCGTACGGTGGAGCTGGATGTCGCCTCCGACGCGTCGGTGCAGGCCGGCATCGCGAGCATTATCGCCGATTGCGGACGGTTGGATGTGATTATCCATAATGCGGGCCATATGTCGTTCGGTCCCGCCGAGGCCTTTACGCCGGAACAGTTTGCGCAATTATTTGATATCAACGTACTTAGCACCCAGCGGGTAAATCGCGCCGCTTTGCCGCAGTTGCGCAAACAGGGCAAAGGATTGCTGGTATGGGTCTCATCAAGCAGCGCCCGCGGCGGTACTCCGCCTTATTTGTCTCCTTATTTCGCCGCCAAGGCCGCCATGGACTCCTTGGCCGTATCTTACGCCCCGGAACTGAGCCGCTGGGGAATCGAAACCACTATTATCGTTCCGGGCGCCTTTACCCGCGGCACTAACCATTTTGCGCATTCCGGCGCCCCGGCGGACCAGGCCCGGGCCGAAGAATATGATCAAGGGCCGTATGCCGGCTTGCCGGAGCAAAGCCTACGGGGATTGTCGACGCTGGAACCGGACGATGCCGATGTGGCCGAGGTGGCCCGGGCCATCGGGCGGGTAGTGGCGATGCCGTTTGGCAACCGGCCTTTTCGCGTGCATATCGACCCGTCGCGCGACGGATGCGAAGAGGTGAACGGCGTTGCCGATCGGGTTAGGGCCGAGCTGTTTCGCCGCATTGGCCTGGACGATTTACTAAAACCGCGCATCAATGACTGAGTTTGTCGCCCGGCGAGCCCGCCGGGCGACTGCCGTCGCATGGCCTGAGTGTTAACGTCTGGCCTGCGGCGCCGGGGATGATGAGGACGCTTGCGTGGTTGCCAGCGGCGCAGAGCAAATCCACTTTGCCAAGTGATTGAAATCATCCACGGCAAGAATGATATCTAAAAAGCATTGTATAAAAAATTCATCAGCTTCAGATATCATGACCGTATATTCCCTTAATACGTTATTCAGTTTTTTTTCAGATTCATTGGAAAGATGATAAATTTCAATGAAATTATAAAAATTGATATCGCGAATAATCAGGCGGGCCAGGTCGATGAATATCGTCGGCAGAAATGCCATATGTCGCTTAATCCGCGTGTTATTAAGGGATTTTCGGATATCACGCAATATGTCCACTATATTCGCCAGGCGCTGGTTTTTAACATGCACCCGGGAAAGTCTATTTGTCTTTGAAAACACGGTGGCAATTTGTTCCGGCGATAATGATGTTGTGTGATTGGCATTCCGGCGCGGTGAAAAATGACCATACCAGTGCGGCTGGCGTTGACGTATATCGTCCGTATCCAGATAGGGGGCAGTTCTGATCGGTACCCCCAGCTCGTCGGCCAAGGTTTGTCCCCGATAGTCAACGCCGTCAAAACCGGTGAAACAGCTGGTTATCTCAATGGCGGTGATAGTTGAAAACGCCGGAAAGTCCGGGTTGGCATAGATCAGCGCGCGCAGCATGTGGGCCAGCTCGCGGGGATAAAGTGGGTGGATATTGGCGCCAAGAACTTCCATTTTTAACACCAATACGCAATCGTCGTTGGGAGATTTTGCCAGCGACCAGGCATTCTCGGTCAGCATTTTGGCGCGTTGCGCAAAGGTTATGTCCTCAATTACACGCTCTCCCGATGAGGAAACTTTGGCGATTCGCTCAGCCGTTATGGTTTCGTCGATGACAGATTCGGTTGCCGTCGCCGTGGCAGGATGCCCGGCAACCAGCATATAGGGCGTGGTGGAGTTTCTGACAATAAGTTGATGATCCATAAATAGACCCATTTCTTCGGCCACGACGATGGAGGGACCAGGCCTGAAGGATGGGCTAAGGAAATCATTGCCCAGGCCCGCAAAACGGCCATTACCCACGCAAATCATTAAATGGAACAAGTATTTTCCATCTGAGATGAAGGCAAGGAGAGATCCCGATTTTAATTTAATCAATGATTCGCAACTGGTTATATTTAATTTGCCAGACATAAAATCCAGCAGAGCGGGTCCGTTGTATAATGATCTGGACATAAGATTAATCATTTGATCCGCTTGTGTGGCATTTATAATCTGAGCTTCTTGCAACACATCAAACGGCAAGGTCATATTCATCATGTCACTGGAGTGAATCTCATGTTGCGATCGTTGTTTGGCAATAATATGTCGGGCCGCTGCCAATACCGTAGGAGGACGATGGTTGTCAAAAGGCGATGATTTCTCCTGTCCGTGATAAAAATATTTTATAATGGCCGTTTTATACCATAAAGGTTCTCTGACCAGAAAAGCATCTTTGATATATTTCCCCGCATGTTCCGCTTCACGATAAGGAAAAACAAGGGCTTTCTTTATCTCGGTGAAATCCTTGTATTTTATCAGGCTATAATCTTTTTTAATGCGGGTTTTGAGATAATGTATCCATTCGGATTCAATAAATACCTGCCTGTCTGAAAATAAATTTATTTGGACGGGACGCAAATATGAAATATCTATAATATAGCTTTGATCCTTAATGCCGAGGAGTATGACAATATGATCATCAGGATGATGATCGTGTTCATTTCGCCACATACGAGCAATTCTATAGCTGACCTGGATATTATGGGGAATAATAAAATCGTTTACAAAGGATCGTAGATTTTCATCTAAGCTCTCTTCAGCGTGCATGGAGAATATCGCGCGAAATTTTTGTTCATCCATTAGGCAAGCAGCAAAATCTGCCAACATGGTGCTTAATTCACTCTCTTTTTCAAACAATTCGGTTAAGTGGGGAGTATAACGATCTAATATAAGTTCCATATAATAGCTATGTTCCCAATTATATTTTTTATAATTATTTTGTGTAAAAGTTAAACGCCGTAATGGTTCAAACATTATTGCGCTAAATTCAAAATTTATTTCTTTTTGCCCACTATTTTCATTCAGCAAAGGAATAGTATCTATTTCAAAAAAATTCAAAGCATCCCAACTACCATTTTTATTTTTATCTATGGGCACAGCATAATTAAGGTTAACCAGCTCATACTGATTGATAATGCGCCAGCGCGAAATATTGTTATCCCAAATGACTTGATAAAAATTATCCGCAATTTTTATCAGCGTTCTCTCGCTGCTTAATCCTTTATCGATTACATAGGTCCCATCATTTCCAATGGTAAATAACTGATCATTAATAGTATATTGCCAATAAATTAATTGAGTCTTCCTTTTGGCCATGGTGTTTAACACAGAATTACTTAACCAGGAAATATCTGTCGATATGGATTTGATTAACTTTTTTTGAAACTGATTGCTTAGTGATCCCGGTATCGGCACCGGATTAAAGAAGATTAAAAAACCTTGGGCGAGGCCCAGAGAGCTTTGTCTCGCTAGGCCTGGCAATTCCTTCAATAAGGCTTGTGAAACTCTTCTGTTTAAATATTTATTTGGTAATGAAGCCAGATCGGTTATCTCGGCCAATCCTCTGGCTACAGAACTTATTCTTTTGCCAGCACTAGCTGTGAACTCTCCAAATAAAAGTGCCAGATCAAGTATATCAAATATGACTTCTATGATTTTTATTTTATTATCTTCATCATACCAATATTTCCAGATGGTTTCGTAAAACGGAATGAG
This sequence comes from Enterobacterales bacterium, assembly GCA_015654925.1. Taxonomy (GTDB): domain Bacteria; phylum Pseudomonadota; class Gammaproteobacteria; order Enterobacterales; family Enterobacteriaceae; genus Acerihabitans. The sequence continues at coordinate 19,725 of JAATFX010000035.1, forward strand.
AAATAACACCTGTTCCCACCATGATATTACCCGCAGAATTTCCTTAAACTCCAACAGTGCTTCACTCAATGTCTGGGCGTTCCAATAATCTATCACCTCAAGTAAAGACGATAAGGGATTATCCGATATGCCGGCAACCAAAAGGTATTCGGATCTTGCATTGCTGGCGATATTTTCTTCCGGTTTAACCAAGAAAAAATCCAGTGGCGATAGAGTTGTTACACTTTTGTTGTAAGCAATATCAAATATTTTCAATAAATCATCCGCTGTGACTGAAATTTGTTTTCTATTTTGCCAATCTAATTGGTACTCTGTACCTTGACTTTCTTTAAGGATATTCTTTATGATAATATCATCTTCAGATAATGCCATTTCTTTGATCGCCGGAGCGCTGAGTAGGGACGATATCAGCACCCATTTTTGATGATATGTTTTAACTAGCGAAATAGTGCCGAAATTATTTAGTGGTAAAAATACATCGCTGTCAGGCGTAAGGGAATTTTGCACGTAATTTCTTGAATATATTTTAAAAGTATAAATTTCTTTTGGTGGGTAAGTGAGTTCTAAAAAATCTAATGAAGAACGCTCAATCATTTTGTAGCTTAAATACCTGGCTTCATGGGTAAGTGTATATGCTTTATAATAAATAAACTGGTCGTAATATTCTTTAGGCGTAGTGAAGTTATCGGAGTGGCGTAAATCGAAAATCGTTTGGAAATTTTTATCCTCTCGCCGCTGAAAATCAAAAACGGTTACTCTCTCGGCCTCCTGGAAGTTTTTTATGATATACAGCGCATCAAGATCGGCGAGCCCATAGGATTGTCTGCTGTGGTTTTCCAAGTACCAATAAATTGCAGCCCTGAGAAGAAGATCAATGTTCCCTTCCGCTATTTTCTGGTTATATCTGGATAATAATTCCTTATGCGGTAAATGACTTTGCCGCCCAGGCAGAATCATTTTCATTGCCAAAACTTTTGCTTCTATCAAACTCTGTTCATTGGTACTGGCGGACAGAGTGATTTTTTCCTGTAAATGATGATGAGTAATAGCGATTAGCGTATTTTGTAACTTTATTATAAACAGTATCAGAAAAGTACACTCTTTATTATAAATAATTTGCCTAACAACGCTATCACTCCATTGTTTATCAATCGGTTTTTTTTGCTCATTTGCTTCTCCCAGGTCCGTTGCTATTAATTTATCAATAATGGCCAGGCATTTATTGTAAGGCCAGATATTGGCTTTTCGCCAAGGCAGAGTCTTTATTGCATGGGCGTAATGAGTCCGGACAAAATCAATACATATTATCGCACGTTCTAAGTGCTGCTTGGGTTTGTTGTCATTATTCATATAATCAAGCACTTGGTCGGATAAAAGTTTGGCAATATCATCTTCATTCAGCGCCCGCACAGGCTGCTTGAAATTATGCCAAAATTCAGTAAATTCACCGGGGACAATATAAAAATTGCCTCGTGTGGTAAAACCATTATTCCTGCTATATTCAAATATATAATAAAAGAACCGTTTTACCAGTACCTGAGATATTCCATGCGGATTTTCATCCAGCATAGTTAGGAATAATTCCCTATCATTAAAATACAATAATTTTTTAATTATGGGAATGCCATCATCATTTAAATTTTTATCATAAATTTTTTGGGCGTTCTCCATTAAAACGATAAGGGAATAAAACTCGGCGTCGGTGGCATTCATGGATTGACCGGTTTGGTTGATTTTTTGCCTGAAGTTTTGTTTGGCATTTTCATAACTGACGCCATTTTTGTACTCTATAACGCTGCGTAAGGTTTTAAAATTTATATCGTGTAGCGCTTTCATCATGTCGCCGCGGAAGGGAATAAAAGTATCTTCTATTTTTGTTTGATCAAAAAATATTTTTTCTAATCGTTTTTCAGATAGAGTTAATACATGCCGAGATTCCAGACAATTCTCAAGGTTCTTTTCAATATATCTTTTTATCATGATAATGTCAGCGCAGCGAATTCTATCCTGTAAATAACTTGCCTGATCAAATATTTCTGTAAGTTTGTTCTGCACAAAAGTATTCATCCCAGACATCCATTCCAGGGAATATATTTTCTCTTTCGCTATATTAATATATTCCTCACGCAGGGTTGCATATACTTGCCTGGCTCCGTGGTGAGGCAAATGCAGGTTGGTTTCGCAAATTTTCATGTCTTGCCGTTGGTGGACTTGTTCAGCGGCATTCTGGTTTTGCTGGAAGGCAAGGTTAATAACCTGGTCAACATCGCTGTCGCCGGTCCCGGCGGCGCCGGGCAGCAGGAAGGGCCGGCCCGCCGGTCGCCGAGCGTGCCGATATTCACTGCGCTGCATGCCGGCGCTGGCCGGGTCCGGTGGCGCGGTTGACGGGTATACGCCAGGCAGGGTTATATGGCTACTCACGATGCCAACCAAATGGCTCACCAGATTTAGCATGTATGCCATTAAGGACGGAGGAGGAGGCGAGACCAAGTCTTCGATATGATAAATATCGCCGTCTGATAGCAATGTGCGGTTATTGAATTGCGCAACATAGATATCATGACCGCCGGGCAGCATTATTTTTTTGCTTGGCACATAATAGAGGCTATCTTGCCATTCCACCCGGATAATTTTTCCAGCCTGTGCCGTCGCCATGCTTTCCGGGTAACGTTTAAAAAGATCTCGGCAGGTAAATAAATTATCAGTCTTCATTTTTTCTTGGTTAAAGTGATTAATATCGGACTTTATTGCTAAGCCGCGGCTAACGTGACGGCTGATTTGCATGTTGATAACTTCATTGTTATAAATGGAAGTAATTTTTTTTGACAATATGCAATGATCTATATTATCGCTGGGAGAGTATTCTTGCAGACTATATTTATTCTTTAAATTAATTTCATTCGGTACGTTGGTATTATTCAATATATTATCTCCACTAATTTATTTATTAATAAAGTTAAAACTACCGGATAGGCGATAGTTCGCCAAAACCATGGAAAGGAAGGTGTGCAGTTATGAACAATTATTTAAACATCGTTGTAGAGCAGAAGCATCTGCTTGATTTGAAAAATCTATTTAACTTTTATTTATGCCGATAACAGCCGCCAGACTGCGGGTAGTTGAGACAGCAAATAGAGCGCCAGGCCGATAAATCCGCCCACCAGGGTACCGTTGATCCGGATAAATTGCAGATCCTTGCCGATATTTAACTCGATTTGTCGCGACATATCCCGCGCATCCCAGCTTTTTACCGTATCGCTGATATGCTGGGTAAGAAACGCCGAGAAGTCCGGCGCCATTTTGCTGGCCGCTTGTTCCAGGTGTTGATTCAGCGAAGCGCGCAGGCCGGCATCCTGGGCCAGCGTTTGTCCCATCCAGCGCCCCGAGGCGGCCACTTTCCCATGCAATAACGAGTCCGGGCGGTCCAGATCCTCTTTTAACCAGCGGCGCAAATCGCCCCATAATTCGCTAATATAGGTATTCAGCACGTCGTCGTTTTTCAGGTAATGTTTGATTTCATCAGCCCTGCGCGCGGTGGAGGGATCGTGCTTAAGCCGGTCGATCAGTTTGTCCGCCAGCCGATCGAAACGCCGGCGCAATTCATGGCCGCGGTCTTTACCTATTTCATCCAGTAGCGAATTCACCGCATTGGCCACTGCCGTAGCGCTGTGTTCGCCCAGCCATTCGGTGGGCAGCATTTTCTCTTTAAGCGGATGTTCCCGCTTAAGCCATTGGATAATTTGTGTGGAAATCAGCTCCCGGGTACCGGGTTTATTCAGCAGTTTAATCAGTTGGCGCAATGCCGCATCCAGTAAATCCTGATGCCGGCCATCTTTGGTTAAGCTGTCCAGGATAGTGCCGACGGACGCGGATAAATCAATTTTATCGATGACCGCATGCAGCGCGTTACGAATAAATCCCTGGATGCGGCGGTCATCGGTAAAATCAAGAAAGCCGCGCATCAATTGTAAAATATGGCCGCCCAGGCGGTCGGCGTTGTCGGGCGCGGTAAGCCAATTGCCAATCGTCAGCGCCGGATCGTGTTTGCGGATCAGCCCGGCGATGGATGAGGTATCGAGGAATTTTTCCTGCACAAAGATTGCCAGATTATCGGCGATTTTATTCTTATTGCGGGGGATAATGGCGGTATGGGCGGCGATAAAAGGAATCGGCACCCGCCGGAACAGGGCGACAACGGCGAACCAGTCGGCCATGGCGCCGACCATGGCGGCTTCGGCAATGGCTTTGACTCCGTCGCGCCAGAATCCCTGCGGTAAAAACAGGGTCGCTACAAAAACCCCCGCCGCGCAGATTAGCAGCAGCAGGGCCAGGCGTTTGATTCTTTTCAGTTCCGCTTGTTTAGTCATTGGGTCGGCTAGCGCAGTACCGGCGCGATCAAGAGAAGTCTTAACGCGTTAGCCGGTAATTTGCCATACGATATCGCCCGCGGCGAAAAAATAAAATGGCTCATGATAACGACCTCATAGGTTATTAAGGCATTTATGTTTAATGAATTGTAGTACAAAAAAACCATCCGTTTTGCGCCGGCGGCGATTTGGGCTCGGGGCTGCCACGGCGAGTTGCGCGGCGCTCGTCAGTCAGAAACAATCGTTTTATAGTGGTACGCGGATCGGCATCATGTTTTATGGGAATAGGTATACTATTCGTTGGATAATTAAGTTGTTGGATACTGTTGTTGGATACGTAAGTAGCGAGAGTGTCGCATTCAGACTAACCGGCGTAGCGGCCACGGCATCGTTGATTTTCGGAATAATTTACCCTATGCATAACCTTTTTCGGACTTTTTTGCACCGTTGTATATTGATGGTGTTTGTCATCGCGGCGGGGTTTGCACCCATTGCCGCATCCGTTGCCGCCGATACCAAGCCGGCCGACGCGCCGGCGGCCCCCAAGCTGGTGGCAAGCGTAGAGTTGCCCAAGCTGCAAAAACAACTCGACAGTATCAAACAGCGCGTTTCCGCCGCCACTAATGATAATCAACTAAGCGCGTTAAACGACGCCACGCTGCAACTGGCCGCCGATGCCGACGCGCTGGTGGCCGCCATCCAGCCGGATCGGGCGCAGGTCCAAGCGCAGCTGGATATCCTTGGCCCGCCGCCCGCCGAAGGGGCGATGCCTGAAACCGCCGTGGTCGCTCAGCAACGTAACGCCCTCAACAAAAGCAAGGCGCTAATCGACGGGCAGCTCGAACATGCCAAGGCCATTAGCGCCGGCGCCGTGAATTTGTCGGTGCAGATTGTCGATATTCGCCGTAATGCGCTGCGTACGCAGATGGCGCTGAACTCGGGCAGTATCCTGACGGCGAGCTTCTGGTCGCCGCTGTTCGATACCGCCCCTGAGGATACCCGGCGCCTGGATAACTTCGGCGAACAGCTGAAAGAGGCGTGGCTGGCCGCCTGGGAACCCGAGTGGCGCTTCGGTTCCGCCGCGCTGTTAATCATGGCGGTGGCGGTATGGGCGTTCGGTTCCCGCCTGCTGGACAGGCTGCTGGCATGGTTCAGCATTAATATCTTGCCGGAAGGACGCCTGCGGCGCAGCTTCCTGGCCTGCGCCAGCGCGCTGGTCACGGTGTTCAGCGTCGGGCTGGGGGCGCAGTTTATCTTGCTGCTGATTCTTCGTCATCCCGACGTATCGCAACTGGTAATGGATTTTACCATTGAAATATTCAAGCTTACCCTATTTTCGGCGCTGATAGCCGGGCTTGGGCGGGCGTTGTTATCTATCAAACGTCCCTCCTGGCGCCTGCCGATCATTGCCGACCCGGTGGCGCTGGCGATGCGCCCCCTGCCGCCGATGCTGGCCTCGTTCATCCTGATTTTCGGCGCGGTGGAGCAGATGAACAACCTGGTGGGCACCAGCGTGGCCACCACTATTTTCGGCAATGGCCTCTCGGCGCTGTTGGTGGCGCTGACCGCCGGCTACGGCCCGCTGCGCACCAACCGTACCCGGCGCAAACTCTTGGCTGAAGGCGGGCAGCCGGAAGGCCGCACCACGATTGCCGGGCTGATCAACCTGTGTATTACCATTACCGCCGTCGCCATCCTGCTGTCGCTGCTGATCGGCTATATCGCCCTGGCCCGTTTCCTGACCTACGAACTGGTATGGGTGGGGATTGTCCTGTCCTGCCTTTACCTGCTGATCCATCTGGTGGTGGATTTGTCCGACAGCCTGTTTTCACCCGCCACCCTGGTTGGCCAGCGTATCAAGCACTCGCTCGGTCTTGACGACCGGCATTTGGGCCAGGCTTCGACGCTGCTTTCGGCCATCGGCAAAACGATGCTGATTCTGCTGGCGGCGGTGGCGTTGCTGAACGGCACCTTTGGTTCCACCACCCCGCTGGCGTTGTTGAACAAGGCGATAGATATGTGGGGGGGCAAAGGGCTGGAGAAGCTGAATATCGTCCCGGCCCACGTGATGAATGCCCTGATTTTCCTGGCGATTGGCATCTATGTGCTGCGCTCGGCCAGGCGGTGGCTGGATAAGGATTTCCTGCCCAAGACCATGATGGAACCCGGCATGCGCGCTTCGCTGGTGATCTTGTTCAGCAACCTGGGATATGTCTTGATCACCCTGCTGACGCTGTCGACCCTGGGCATTCAGTGGAATAACCTGGCCTGGATCGTCAGCGCCCTGTCGGTGGGCATCGGTTTTGGCTTGCAGGAGATCGTGAAGAACTTTATTTCCGGCATTATATTGCTGATTGAGCGGCCGGTGAAAGTGGGCGATTTGATCACGATAAGCGGTGTCGAAGGGGATATCCGGCGCATCAACGTCCGGGCGACGGAGATTCAACTGGGCGACAGATCCACCGTCATCGTGCCTAATTCACAGTTTATTTCGCAGAATGTGCGCAACGCCACCATGGGCAATGCCCAAGGCGTGGCCACCATCGCCCTGACGTTCCCACTGGATATCGATCCCGAACAGGTGCGCAACCTGCTGCTCGAAACCTATCGCGATAATGAGTCGATCCAAGAGACGCCCGCGCCTTCGGTTACCTTCAGCCAGCTTGGCCCCAGCGGCATCGTGCTTAGCGTGACGGGATTTGTCAGCACCCCACGGATCGTGGCCGCCACCAAAAGCGATCTGCTGTTTGAAATGCTTAAGCGGATGCGCGCCGCCGGCATCGTGCTGTCCAGCCCGCAGAAAATGATCTTCGAAAACTCGCCGCCGGCGATAGCGCCGGGTCTGCTGGATAATACCGCGCAATAAGACGGCGAGCCGAAGGCCGCAAGCGCCAGGGGCGCCCGCCGGCGCTAGACTACCGGTTATCGGCGGGTAATGTATCCTGGCCCGCGCCCAGCGGGCGTTGCATCAATAAAGTGTCCACCCAGCGGCCATGTTTAAACCCTACGGCGTATAGGGTGCCGATTAGCCCGAAGCCGAGCTTTTCATGCAGGCGGATGGACGCGTGGTTTTCACTGTTGCCGATCACCGCCAGCATCTGGCGGCGTCCGTCGGCCTGGGCGCGGTTTATCGCTTCGGTCAGCAGCATGCAGCCCAGCCCGCGGCCGCCCATTTCCGGGTGGATATAGACCGAGTCTTCCACGGTAAAACGATAGGCATGGCGCGGGCGGTATAATCCCAGGTAGCAATAGCCGGCTACCCGGCCATCCAGCTTCGCCACCAGCCAGGGCAGACCGTGGGCCAGCACCGCGCTGCGTCGCCGGCACATTTCTTCAAGGCTTGGCGGTTCGGTTTCAAATGAGGCGATGCCGTGCAGGACATGCCAGGCATAGATGTCCTGCACGGCGGCCATATCCGCCTCGTTGGCGTCGGTCAGGGTGATGATGGGGGTGGACACGATATTGGCCTATAGATGAAATCACGCGGACATTCAGGATAATGCAGAAATAAAGCCTGGGATAGTCCCGGCACGCCATTATCGTGATAAGAAAAACGTATGCCCGGCGAACCGTTGCGCCCATGGTTTATGGGCGCTTCTCGCGGCGGCCGGGACACAAGCAGCGTTGCGGGTGTTAATCCCGTTGCAGTTGATAGCGGTTATCGTAAACTCATTGAGGCTGTAACCGGTATCGGGGGGAATTATTAACGCCGCCCGATGTCGAAAATTTCGAACTCCGATGGAGCCACGTTGGAATATCATGTCCGACGTCCGGTGCCTCGCTATCCGGCGAACGGCTCCGCGCGGATACAATTTTGCCAGTCATAGGAACCTTTTGCGGCATGGAACGAAGATCATTTATTAAGGCGTCATTGGCGCTGGCCGCCTACTGCGGCACCCCTGCCATGGCCTCGTTGTTTATGCGTTCGGCCCTGGCCGCCGACACTGTTGCCGACGGCAGCGCGAGCGCTTTCGATTTCTCCACGCTGAAAACCATGGCCGCCAATCTGGCGGGGCAAGCCTTTGGCGGCCCGCCGGCCGAATTGCCCAAAACCCTCGCCGAACTGACGCCGCAGGCCTATAACGATATCCAATACGATGCCAGCCATTCGCTTTGGCATGATGTGGACGGGCGGCAGCTGGATGTCCATCTGTTCCATGTGGGCATGGGGTTCAAGCGGCGGGTACGCATGTACTCCGTCGATCCCGAAGCCCACACGGCGAAGGAAATCCATTTTCGGCCCGAATTGTTCAATTATCATAACGCCGGGGTGGATACCGCCCAATTGGAAGGGCGAGATAACCTGGGTTTTGCCGGGTTCAAGGTAAATAAAGCGCCGGAATTGACCCGGCGCGATGTGGTGTCCTTTCTCGGGGCCAGCTATTTTCGCGCGGTGGATGATACTTACCAGTACGGTCTGTCGGCCCGCGGGCTGGCCATCGACACCTTTACCGACCGGCGCGAGGAGTTTCCCGATTTCGTGGCGTTCTGGTTCGACAAGCCCAAGCCCGCCGATACGACGTTTACCCTGTACGCGCTGCTCGATAGCCCCAGCGCCACCGGCGCTTACCGATTTGTCATTCATTGCGAAGCCGAGCGGGTGGTGATGGATATCGAGAAACATATCCACGCGCGCACGGCGATTAAGCAGCTCGGGATCACGCCGATAACCAGCATGTTCAGTTGCGGCACCAATGAGCGGCGCACTTGCGACACGATCCATCCGCAAATCCACGACTCCGACCGCCTGGCCATGTGGCGCGGCAATGGCGAATGGGTATGCCGTCCGCTCAATAATCCGCAAAAGTTGCAGTTCAATGCCTTTGTCGATGAGAACCCCAAGGGGTTCGGCCTGCTGCAATTAGATCATGATTTTGATAATTATCAGGATGTGATCGGTTGGTACAATAAGCGCCCGAGTCTGTGGGTGGAGCCGACCGGCGCCTGGGGCAAGGGGTCGGTTAATTTGCTGGAAATTCCCACCACGGGCGAGACCCTGGATAATATTGTTTGCTTCTGGCAGCCCGCGGAGCCGATCCAGGCGGGGCAGGAGTATAGCTATAGCTACCGTCTTTATTGGAGCGGCGAACCGCCGGTCAGCAGTCCGCTGGCGCGGGTCAAAGCCACGCGTACCGGCATGGGCGGTTTCCCGGAAGGTTGGGCGCCGGGCGAGCATTATCCGGAGAAATGGGCGCGCCGTTTCGCCATCGATTTTGTCGGCGGCGAGATTAAGGCGGCCGCCCCCAAAGGGATCGAGCCGGTGATTACGCCTTCCCACGGTAAGATCGATAATATTGAGATTTTGTTCGTCGAGCCGATGGATGGTTATCGTATCCTGTTTGACTGGACGCCGGATAGCGATTCGGTGGACCCGGTGGAGCTGCGGATGTTTTTGCGCACCCAGGGGCAGGTATTGAGCGAGACGTGGTTGTATCAGTATTTTCCGCCGCCGGCGGATAAGCGTAAATATATCGACGATCGGCAGATGAGCTGAAAGGCGCGGTCTCCCTTAACACGGCTCGCCGCGGGTTCGGGTGTCGGCGGGCCTACCGCGCCAAGGGGCGCTCCGGCGGCCAGGAAAACCATGGCCGCTTCGACCCCTACGGCACGGTTTCCCTTTAACACGGCTCGCCGCGGGTCCAGTTGTTGGCGGGCCTGCCGCGGCCGTTTAGCTGTGGGCGTTAAAATGGGGCAGGGAAGGGCCCCTCTGCACCAATTTGGTTCTTTCGCCGCGCTTTTGGCGCGCGCCGTATTGCGGCGTTGCCGGTAATGGCTTGATCCTCGTAAACAAAAGGTTAATTTCATCTGTGGCTAATTTCTGGCCCTTTAATTGCTTGGTCTTGTATATACATGTACATAATCAGCCATTTATTGGGGAGAGCCACTTGATGCGTCATAAAAAAACGTTCGCGAATTTTATGTTGGGGGGATTAGTCGCCACGGCCGTTTTGCTGGCGCTGCCTGCGCAGGCCAAGGAATGGACCAAGGTTACCATCGCCACCGAAGGTAGCTATGAGCCGTGGAATCTAACGCTGCCCGGCGGTAAGTTGAGTGGTTTTGAACCGGAGTTGATGGCGATTCTTTGTGAACGGATGCAGATGCAGTGCAAGCTGGTGGTGCAAAACTGGGACGGTATGATTGCCGGGCTGCAGGCGGGTAAATTCGACGTGTTGATGGATGCGATTGTGATTACCCCGGAGCGGCGCCAGGTAATTGATTTTACCATTCCTTATGCCGCTACCGCCGCCAGTTTCGTCTCGGTGGGGGGTAAGTTACTGCCCGAGGCCACCGGCGCAGGCGCCATTATCAAGTTGCCAAACGATCCCGCGGCCATCAACCCGGCCATCGCGGATTTGCGTACCGCGTTAAAGGGCAAGACCATCGGTATCGCCTCCGGCACGGTTTATACGCCGTTTATCGATCAATATTTCAAGGATATCGCCACCGTGCGGGAGTATAACGCGTCGGCGGACGCCGTGCTCGACCTGCAGGCCGGACGCGTCGATGCGGTGTTTGATGATGTGACTTTCTTTACCTCCATTTTGTCCCGTCCGGAAAATAAAAATCTCGGGTTTAGCGGGTCCAAGCTCGGCGGTCCTATCTGGGGTGAAGGCGAGGCGCTGGGCATACGTAAACGCGATCCGGAATTAAAAGCCAAATTCGATGCGGCGATTAAAACCGCCCTGGCCGACGGCACGGTAAAAAAACTCAGCGAAAAATGGTTTAAAACCGACGTCACGCCGTAGTCCATGACGTATCGCTTCCCCGCCGGGTTATTGCGGCGCGGGGTATCCTGACGGTTGCGAGCAGAGGCTGACATTATGCTGGAAGCACTGGGATTCGGCGAGCATGGCTGGGGCGGTATGTTGCTGCTGGCCGCCCTGACGACGGTTGCCCTGACCCTGGCCGCGCTGCTGGTGGGCGCGGCGTTCGGCGCGCTGGTGGCCGCCGCCAGGCTGTCCCGCCGGCGCGTATTGCGCTGGTTGGGCGAAGGGTATTCGGTGATTTTTCGCGGGATTCCCGAGCTGTTGATTATTTATTTGTTCTATTTCGGCGGTTCCGGGCTGCTGACCTTAATCGGCCAGGCCTTTGGCGCGGATGGGTATATCGAAGTACCGGCGTTTCTAATCGGCGCCTTGGCCATCGGCATGATTTCCGGGTCTTATCAAGGGGAGGTGTACCGCGGGGCGGTGATGGCGATAGCGCCGGGCGAATTGGAGGCGGGTTATGCCATGGGCATGACCCGGACGGGCGTTTTACGCCGGATACTGTTTCCCCAGGTACTGCGGTTTTCGCTGCCGGGGCTGGCGAATGTCTGGCAAATGAGCCTGAAGGATTCGGCGCTGGTATCGGTGACCGGCATCGTTGAACTGCTGCGCGCCAGCCAGGTGGCGGCGGGGTCCACGCGGCACTATTTCACTTTTTATATTATTGGCGGCGCGTGTTATTTGGTTTTGACCGGCCTGTCCAATAACGCGTTCAATCGTGCGGAAAGGCGTCTGGGGCGCGCGGGGAAAACCCATTTTGCCGCCCGCTAACCCTTATCCCCGCCGGGAAATTCACTATGATTGATTTTGCGTTCCTCAGCGATACGATGCTTAAGTTATTGGCGGCGCTGCCCACCACCCTGGGCCTGTTTTTCAGCTCGTTAATCCTCGGCGGCCTGCTGTCGTTGCTGATTGTGTCCCTGCGCGTCAGTCAATATCCGGCGCTGAGCTATTTTGGCCGCGGTTATATGATGGTGTTTCGCGGTTCGCCGCTGCTGATCCAGATGTTCCTGATTTATTACGGGCTGGGGCAGTTTGAGGCGGTGCGCGCCAGTCTGTTCTGGCCGGTATTGCGCTCGCCTTATTTGTGCGCGGTGCTGGCGCTGGCGTTATGCACCGCCGGTTATACCGCCGAGATCATCCGCGGTGGTTTGCTGTCCATTCCCCACGGCCAGATTGAGGCGGGTATGGCCAACGGCATGTCGCGCTGGGTACTGCTGCGGCGCATTGTCGGCCCCATCGCGCTGCGCTATGCGCTGCCGGCCTATTCCACCGAGGCCATTTTGCTGGTGAAATCCACCGCGCTCGCCAGCCTGGTCACCGTCTGGGATGTGACCGGGGTCGCCCAGCAGATCATCCAGCGTACTTACCGGACGATGGAGGTGTTTGTCTGCGCCGCGCTGATTTATCTGCTGCTCAACTTTATCCTGGTGCGCCTGTTTGCCGCCTGGGAGACCCGGCTTTCCCGGCATCTGCGGCCGCGCCCGGCGCTGGCGCCCGCCACCGTTATGCCATCCGCCGCCGGGCCCGACGACGAAACCATGCCGAGGAATAAACAATGATTAAACCGGCCCTTATTACCTTGTCGATGATCGGTATTCGCAAATCCTTTGGCGACCAGTTGGTGTTAAAAGGTATTTCGCTGGATGCCCGGCAAGGGGACGTCATCTCGATATTGGGCGCCAGCGGTTCGGGCAAAAGTACATTTTTGCGCTGCATTAATTTGCTGGAGACCCCGGACGAAGGCACGGTGGCCATCGGCGGTGAAACCATTGTCATGAAACGCCACCGCCTGGGCCATCAACTGCCGGCCGACCGCCGCCAGATCGACAAGATTCGCGCCCGGCTCGGCATGGTGTTCCAGAATTTTAATCTGTGGTCCCATTTGACGGTGCTGCAAAACGTGATTGAAGCCCCGCTCCATGTACTTAAGCGTCCGCGCCGGGACTGCGTGGCGCAAGGAGAGGCGCTATTGGCGAAGGTGGGTTTGTATGACCGGCGTGATTTTTATCCGTCGCAGCTCTCGGGCGGCCAGCAGCAGCGGGTGGCCATTGCCCGCGCGCTGGCCATGGACCCGGAAGTGATGCTGTTCGATGAACCCACTTCCGCCCTGGACCCGGAACTGGTGGGCGAGGTGCTTAAAGTGATGCGCGCCCTGGCCGACGAGGGGCGCACCATGCTGGTGGTCACCCATGAAATGGGTTTTGCCCGCGGCGTTTCAAATCGGGTCGTGTTTATGCACCAGGGTAATATCGAGGCCCAGGGCACGCCGGATGAGCTGTTTAATCATCATTCATCCGATCGTTTCCGGCAGTTTATTTCCAGCCACCATCAGCGCGCGCAATAACGGGCGCGGCGGCGATCGGCGTTCAGGATTGCAGGGGAGTGGGTCATTATGTCTTTATCAAGGATTATCTGCGGCGACGGGCCGCTGGGCTGGCGGGATGTCAGCGCCGTCGCGCGGCGCGGCGCGCGGTTTCTGCTGTCCGATTCCGCCTGGGCGCGGATCGATAACGCCCGGGCCATCGTCGGGCGGGTGGTGGCCAGCGGCGAGCGGGCTTACGGCATCAATACCGGGCTCGGGGCGCTGTGCAATGTGGCCCTGCGTGACGAGCAGCTCGGCGCCCTGTCGCGCAATACCCTGCTCAGCCATGCCTGCGGGGTGGGGCCGGCGCTGCGCGAGGACCAGACCCGCGCCATTATCTGCGCGGCCGTGGTCAACTTCAGCCAGGGGAAATCCGGTATCCAGCGCGGGGTGGTCCAGGGGTTGCTCGATCTGCTTAACCACCAGATTACGCCGCAGGTGCCGTCGCAGGGTTCGGTGGGTTATCTGACCCATATGGCGCATATCGGCCTGGCGCTGCTGGGCATCGGCGAGGTGGACTATCGCGGCGGCACTTGCGCCGCCGCCGATGCGCTGGCGGCCGAAGGGTTAAAGCCGGTCCAGCTTGGCGCGAAGGACGGACTGTGCCTGGTGAACGGCACTCCCTGCATGACCGGTCTGAGCTGTTTGGCGCTGGATGATATTGTCCGCTTGGCGGACTGGGCCGACGTCATCGGCGCCATGAGCTTTGAAGCGCTGCGCGGCCAGGCCGACGCCTTCGACCCGGAAATTCTGGCGTTAAAACCCCACCCCGGCATGCAACTGGTGGGGCGGCATCTGCGCTTGATGATTAATGGCAGCAAAAATATCATCGCCAGCCGCGGTCTGCGCACCCAGGACGCGCTAAGCATCCGCTCGATACCGCAAATACACGGCGCCTGCCGCGACCAGATCGCCCATGCGCAGCGCCATATCGACATTGAATTGAATTCCGCCACCGATAATCCGCTGATTCTCGGGACGCCGGATAACTTTCGGGTGATATCCCAGGCCAATCCCCATGGGGAATCGGTGGCCATGGCCGCCGATCTGCTGGCGGTGGCCGCCGCCGAGTTGGGCGGGGTGGCCGAGCGGCGTATCGATCGTTTAGTGAATCCGCTGGTCAGCGGACTGCCGCCGTTTCTGGTCGGCGAACCGGGGGTCAACTCCGGCATGATGATCGCCCAGTACGTGGCGGCCGCCCTGACCGGCGAAAACCGGCAACTGGCCCAACCCGCGGTAGTGAATAATTTTGTCACTTCCGGCCTGCAGGAGGATCACCTGAGCATGGGGACCGGCGCGGCGCTGAAGCTGCACCGGTCGCTGGAGAACCTGATAAAAATCCTGGCCATTGAATATTTACTGGCGGCCCAGGCGCTGGAGTTTATCGGGCCGGACAACTGCGGCGACGGCACGCGGCGCGCCTGGGCGCTATTGCGCCGGGACATACCGGCCTATACGGTCGATCGCTGGCTGGCGCCCGATATCAACGGCGCGGCGCGGTTATTGCAGCGGGACCATCCGCCGGCCGGGCTGCTGGACGGGTAAAGCCCTACCGCCAGCGGGCGTTAACGCCGCGCGCGGATGAGGGGAAGTTTCTTGATAAATCATGGTATTGATGTAAAAGCGACCGATTACAGGTAAGGTAGGGAAGACTTGTTTCCCCATAACCTTTTTATCGGAGAACGAACCATGATCGTTAAAGCCTTCACCCGCGCCGCCCTGCTGCTGCTCGCCGCGATGGCGATGCCTATGGCCCATGCGGCCGCCACGGCGCAAATCAAGACCCAGGCGCCCGGCTATTACCGGATTATGATCGGCACCGCCGAGGTCACCGCGCTGTATGACGGCAGTTCCACCTTTCCCCTGACGTTATTTAAAAACGCCACGCCCGAGACCCTTGACCGTTATGTCGAGGAGATCAACGGCAATGCGCCGAAAGTGGTGAACGGCTCGGTCAACAGCTTCCTGATTAATACCGGCGAACATCTGATCCTGATTGATAGCGGCGGCGGCAAACTGCTTGGGCCGGGATTCGGCCAGGTTATGGCCAACCTCAAGGCCGCCGGCTACTCGCCGGAACAGGTGGATACCATATTACTTACCCATATGCATGGGGATCATATCGGCGGCCTGGTTACCGCGGACGGCCGGCCGGCTTACCCTAACGCCACCATCTGGACGTCAAAAGCCGAGGCGGACTACTGGCTGTCAGCGGCCAATGCCGCCAAGGCGCCCAAGGCGCAGCAGGCCGGTTTCCAGCGCGCCAGGGATATCCTGACCCCGTTTAAAGATGGCGGCAAACTCAAGTTTTTCACCGCCGGCAAGGATCTGCTGCCCGGCGTGCAGCCTATAGCCTTGCCGGGGCATACGCCCGGACACACCGGTTTTGTGTTGGAGCAGGGTGGGCAACGGATTCTATTCTGGGGTGATATCGTCCACTACTCCGCGCTACAGTTGCCCCATCCCGAGCTGGCTGTGGGTTTTGACGCCGATGGCGTACAGGCGGTCAAAACCCGCGACGCGCTGCTAAAACTCATGGCGCATCAGCAAACGCTAATCGCCGGCGCCCATATTACCTTTCCCGGTATCGGTTATGTGAGCGCCGACGAACGCCAGGGCTATCGCTGGACGCCGGTAGGCTACGGCGAGGTACGCTGATTGGCCGGCAATTGATTTTGCCTGCGCGGCGGCTGGCTACAAATCGGTCAGGGTATCGCCGCCGTCGAGGATAATGCGCAGGCGGCCGGCGTCGATACGCAGGCGCAGATGACGGTAGGTTATCAGATAATACAGTCCCACCAGCACGGCGGCAAAGCCCGACGCGGCGCCGATTCCCATGGCCTGGCGCGGGCCGTAATTATCCGCGGCCCAGCCGATAATCAGGGCGCCGATAGGGGTTCCGCCCAGGGATACGGCCAGAAAGATCGCCATGACGCGGCCCCGCATGGCGGGTTCGGTCGACAACTGCACCAGGCTGATGGCCGTGGTGGTCAAGGTTTGGGCCGTTATGCCGATGGCCACCAGCACGGCGCTGAACAGGATATAGTTGGGCATGATCGCGGCCAGCGCCAGGCCGAGGCTGAAAAGTAGCGTATTGGTGAACAGCAGGGTCACGCCGGTGGCGGTGCGTCTGGCGGCGAGCAGCGCGCCGACCACCGAGCCGCAGGCCATGATTGACGTCAATAGTCCGTATTGGCCGGCCCCGGCATGGAACACCTTCACCGCCATGGCGGAAATGAATATCGGGAAATTAAGGCCGAAGGTCCCCACCAGAAAAATCATCAACAAAATGGTTTTCAGTTCCGGATACTGCCAGACATAACGAAACCCGCCGACCAGGCTTCCCGCCGCCCTGCCCCCGTAGCGGCGGGCATGTAAGTCATCCAAACGCAGGAACTTCAGCGAGGCGATCACCGCCGCGAACGAGGCGGCGTTAATCAGGAATAACCAGCCGGAGCCCACGACGGCAATCAACACGCCGGCGGCGGCCGGGCCCACCATGCGCGCGGCGTTAAACGAGGTGGAGTTTAAGGCCACCGCGTTGGATAAATCGGTTTCGGCCACCAGCTCGCTGACAAATGTCTGGCGCGCGGGCGCGTCAAACGCCCCGACGCACCCAAGCAGCAAGGCAAAGACGTAGACATGCCATAACTGGGCCAGACCGGCCACGGTCAGGATGCCCAGTCCCAGGGCCAGCAGGCCCATGGCTCCCTGGGTGGCAATCAGCAGTTTACGGCGATCGAAATAGTCGGCGGCAAAGCCGGTCAGGGGCAACAGCAGCAGCTGTGGTCCAAATTGCAGCGCGGTGACCACGCCGACCGCGGTGGCATTATGGTGGGTCAATTGGGTCAATACCAGCCAGTCCTGGGCGGTGCGTTGCATCCAGGTGCCGATATTGGATACCAGCGACCCGCCGGCCCAGAGCCGGTAATTGTAATTGCCCAGGGAGCGAAACATCCCTTTGCGCATACCGCCCGCCGGATTCATCGGCATACGCCCTTGGGCAGCCTGCCGGCAGCAAGGACGGTGTGCGGATCAAAGGCGATAGCGATCATGGCGTTCTCCTGCTGGTGATATGAACCGGGGTACACGGTGCGGGGCTACGGGCTGACCAGGCGCTTGAGCAGTTCAACGGCATTGGCGATGTCCTGCTGCTCGGCCGGGGTGAATTGGCTGGCGATGGCGTAATATAACCAATCCTCGCGCGCCGCCAGATTGGCCGCGATCATATCCCGGCAGGCGGCGGTGAGGGATAAGATGGTTCGGCGTCCGTCGGCCGGGTCGGCCGCGCCGCTCACCCATCCGGCCGCCAGCAAGGCGGATACGGTGGCGCCCATGGACTGCGGGCGCACCCCTTCGGCCTTGGCGAGGTCGGTTACCGTCGCGGGGCCTTTACGGTATAAATGGCTCAGCGCCGAGATCTGGGCCGCGGTCAGCCCTGTGGGATGGGTCTCTTCGCGCAGGCGCCGCTTTAAGCGGCCGAGCAGTACGCGCAGTTCTCCCGCCAGCAGCAAGGCGCCGGCGTTAGCGGGATTGTTTGATGGCTTATTATTAATTGTCATGAATGAAAACTAGCAGGTATGAAGGTAAGCTACCAAGCTTACCTTCATAAAAATTGCCTGTATCTGTTACCGCGGGTTACTAAACATCAATGGCGGGCCGGCTCAGCCTTGGCCGCCGTCAAGATATCGCCGCCCCTGGCCGTCGTGCGGCGGCGGGGTGCCCGCCGGCAGCTTGCCGAACCACCGGTAGCGATTACGGGCAATGCCGTTGTAGACGCCGTCGCGCAGCGCCCGGGGGAAAAAACGCAGGATTTTCAGGGCGCGCCAGGGCCAGCCAAGCTGTCCCAGGGCGGCGATAAACGCCTGCGATCTTACCGAGACCTCGCCGTTGGCGATATAGGCGATGGTATTGAAGTTATCGGTGGGTAAACCCGCCCAGCGCAAAAGGTCCTGGCCCGCCGGCGATTGCGCCGTGGCCAGATGGATTTTTTTCGCGCGATCCGCGCGAATCAACACCCGAATCAATCGCTGGCATAACACGCATTCCCCGTCAAACAGCATTACGCGTTCGCCGGCCAGCAGATGGGGCGGCGGCGTGAGCCGTTCGTTGCGAATGACATAGAGAAGCGGTGCGCTGGACTTGGGTTTGACATTTTGCATGGTGCTTACCCCTTGCGGGTAAAAAATACCCTCTTGAATATCAGGTGTTTTCAGCATAAGCAATCATAGGGAAAATGTAGGGATCGAGGTCACACTGCTAACAACCGGGGCCCGCGTCGCGGGTAACACTTAGATACCTATGATTGGGGAATTTTCCGCCCATAATCCGTATTATTTTCTAAAGGGGTGAATTAACGCGGCTAAAGACCCTGGAAAGGATAGTGCGACATTTCATTTTCGTAAGAACTATTCATTTTGGAGGAACTATGCGTTATAGCAAATTTGGTAATACCGGCCTATTCGTTTCGGAGCTTTGCCTTGGCACCATGACGTTTGGCGGCGAGGGCGGAATGTGGGGACAAATCGGTAATTTACAGCAGGCGGAGGCGGAACGGCTGATGGGCCGTTCGCTGGAGGCGGGCATCAATTTCATTGATACCGCCAATGTCTATTCGGAAGGACGTTCGGAAATCATCACCGGCCAGGCGCTGAAGAACCTGAAGGTGCCCCGTGAAGATGTGGTGGTGGCCACCAAAGTGTTTGGCGCCAGCGGCACCCAGGGGGTCAATTCGTCCGGCCTGTCGCGATTCCATATCATGGAAGGCGTCAAGGCCAGCCTCAAGCGCCTGCAGCTCGATCATATCGACTTGTATCAGGTGCACGGGTTTGACCCCGCCACGCCCATCGAAGAAACCTTGTATGCCCTGGACAATCTGGTACAGCACGGCCATGTGCGTTATATCGGGGTTTCCAACTGGGCCGCCTGGCAGATTATGAAGGCTTTGGGTATTTCACAGCGTTTGGGCCTGGCGCGGTTTGAATCCCTGCAAGCCTACTACACCATCGCCGGCCGCGATCTCGAACGGGAACTGGTGCCGCTGCTGCAAAGCGAAAATGTCGGCCTGCTGACCTGGAGTCCTTTGGCGGGCGGTTTGCTCAGCGGCAAGTATGGACGTGACACCGAAACGGTTGAGGGTAGCCGCCGCACCACCTTCGATTTTCCGCCGGTGAATAAAGATCGCGCTTATGACTGCATTGATGCGATGCGTGAGATCGGTACGGCCAAAGGCGTCTCGGTGGCGCAGATAGCCCTGGCGTGGCTGCTGCACCAGCAGGTCGTGACCAGCGTGATTATCGGCGCGAAAAAAATCGAACAGCTGGACGATAATATTGCGGCTACCGGCATTTCTTTGTCGCAAGATGAGCTGGCCAGGTTGGATCGGGTCAGCGCGCTGCCGGCTGAATATCCCGGCTGGATGCTTGAGCGCCAGGGTGAAAAACGCCGGCAGCGTTTGCGTGACGCCAACCGACAATAGCCCGCGTTTCCCTGTCCAAGAAAGGCCGCTGCCCGGGCGATAGGCGAACATTATCGCCCGGGCAGCTATCTCATGCGCTCCATTTTATACATTCCCCGGTTAGCCCCGCCGGCCGTACGGTACGGCCGTTTTTATTTCTTTATTATTGTTTAATTATCGCCATGGCGCCAACCGGATTAATGAATTTCTGGAATTGACAATGCGGGTTTTTAAAAATATAAATAACTATGTCCGAAAATATAGAAGGTCTGCGGCCGGGTTTTAATTACATTAAAAATAATTACACTCAGTAAAAAAGCATTCCATAAATATTAATTATTTTAAATTAACAGTATCGATTATTTCACCATAAAATTATTTAATTCATCAATCTGAGATGGAGTCCATTATGTCGCTATCCGTTGGAGCTTATAGGAAAAATATTGGAAATTATCAGAACGGAACCGATAATAAGTGGGAACAAAAAAATCAACAGCGGCTAATCACTCTTATGGCCAGGTTTCCAGGCAATCCGGTTAAACGGGCCCGGGCGGAATTAATGCTGCAAAGCCTGTTATTTATTTCCAATATGGCAGGTGGCGATCCGGCGATTATACCGAAAAAAAACCTGCCGTCGCAAACCCCGTTGCCGCGGCGGAAAGAAAGCCCGCAGCCGGTCAGCCTACCCACGCCGGTAACGGGTAACGGCATGCTTGCGCCGTTCGTTGCCGCCCGGCCGCCGGCGCGGCAACATGGGCATTTACCGCCGGTGCCGGTGCAACAGCATCAATCGTGGCCGGTTCCGGGCCACGCTTCCCGCGCTGGACCTGCGCGGTCCAAGAGGCACTTGGCCGAAGCGCAGCCCGGCGGGCAAACGTTGACCGATGCGCGTTCCGGCCGTATTGTCCGGTTGTTGATAAAATATGGCCTGATTGACGAAAAGCGCATACCGGAGCAGCGCGAACTGCCTAAAGCCGGCCTGGTTAACCTGAGTATCGACTTTATCATGGCCGTTCCCGATGGATTGGCGATTTTCGCCCGGGAATTAATCAAGCCATCCGGGGAATACGGCTCCTATAAAGAAGAGACTATCAGCCATGAACGGCGATATCAGATCATCAATCACTGGCTGAGCTCGATGATATTTAACCAAGGGGTTGATGAATTAGTCATCAATGTAATGATGCGGTTAAAAAGCGGCGACGCGGCGCATAATGACAGCGATTATTCCCTTGCGGTTTTATACGCCAAGATCAACGCCGAGTTAACATCATGGGAACAAAATGAAGAGATTTACCTTAAAATAAATACTCCCCTAAGTGAAGCGGCGAAAAATTATATTTTTGACGAGCTGGTGTTTACCGCAATGCCAACCCTGCGTTTTCACGGCGACCGAAATGCTGCGGCGCATCTATCCATCGGGACGATTGACTGGGGGTATTTCCATGCGGGTCTGCTTTTTGCCAATAGCATCGGCATTAGCCGCCAGCAGTTATCCATACAAGAGCTGGCCGCCCTGGGACATTCATTGGACGATATGCTCAGCGAGGGCGTGATCTCGACAGAATATATTGCATTTTTTGAGCTGGCCGCCAAGCTGCATTACATCAGGTTTAATAGGGAAATTGGGGCTGACGCTGGGCCATATGATGTATTGCAGCAAGAAAAAAACCGGCAACATGCGCTGGAGGCATTTTTTGCCGCCAACGATAAAATCCAGGCCGCCAATAATCCTTTTAATCATTTGCAGGAGGCCCTGCAAGGTTATCGGACACGCCATAAACTGGCCGAGCAACAAGATATCCAGAATGCTGATATCAACGAGCCGTTTAACCGGCAAAACGCCAATATCGCTGAAAAATATGCGGTGGTGGACGAATTAATGATAATCGATGTTTTGCAGCGGTCGGACCCCGGCGAATTTAATTTTCTGCGCCACGCTGAGATAACGCGCATTTCCGCGGTGTTTTCAGCGTTTGACCACATTAAATATTATCGTTTTAGCCAGCATGTACCCCGATCGGGTTATACCATAGCATTATTGCCTAATGTCGATTTGCTGCTGGCGGTAAACGGGGATGAAAAAAGAATCTTTGCGCTGCAATCGAATAGCGACGGTTATGTTTTGGAACGTGTCGACCAAGATGAAAAACGTTATTACGCGTTGATGACCGACAGCGTGACATGCAAGAAAGATAAAGACTATAAATTTAAAATCTATGCCGACGGCCCGGATGTGCCGGTGTTAAAACATGCGGCGGATAAACTTGTCGTTCTGGTTGGCAAGCTGGTACAAAAACACCGGGAAGAATTTTCGCGTCAATTACATGACTATGGTTATGAAGAAACCGGAAGTGAGCAAGCCAAAAGAATTTTGCTCGGTCTTATCCCTCTTCATGATTGCATTATCGGCATTCAGGCCGGGCGCCGCGATGCGTTGATTCCCTGTTCATTCGATGCGTTTTCGTTCATGACCGTAGCCGGCAAGGGTATTGCCCTCGGCGGCAGGATAGCTGAAATCGGCTTGGGCGGCGGCACGATGGCTTTTAAAGCCAGCCTGGGCGCCATCGCGGCCCGCCAATCGCTTAGAGCGGCGCTAAAGCTCGGCGGCCAACATCTCATGCGTTATGTCATATTGCCGGCGGCGCAAGAGCTCAATCGCGGCGCGCTCATCGAACTCGGCGTTGCCGCCCTAAGAACCCTGGACCCAGGTATAGAGCTGGCGGCGATGCTGGGTACCAAGGCCATACGGCAAATCGTGCGGGTAGTGAAAACCATCGAAGCGCGGGTACCGGTCTGGCAAAAAATTTTGCCGCAGCTGGAAAGCCGCCTGCTGGACCGTGTCCCGGCGCCGCTGAGCGAAAACTATCCGATGGGGCGGCTGGCCGAGTTGGATAAAGATGTTCCCGTATTCAAACTGCACGGGGATAGGTTTAAAGGCCAAGACATATATGTGCGCGTCAATTTGGAGACCCAGCAACTTTTCGGGAAAAAATATACGCTTTCCGCCGCGAACGTTTTACAACCGGTACCGTTGCCTTTCGCCAAAAAATTAAGGAATTTGCAAACCGAGGGGCTTGGCGGCAGAGGCGCGGGCAAGGCCGGCAGGGCCATGGCCGCGCAGGGCGTCCCCCCGGCCTTGCCCGAGCCCTCAATCAGTTCCGCACGCGCCCAGATATCCCCCAATCAGCTGCTGGCATGGGCGCGAAACCATCTCGGCCAGGCCCCCCTGAGCCTGCCGGAATTCCTGGACAGAAATAACCTGGCCGAGAGCAACTGGCGCTATTATATTACCCCGGAAGGTGCGCTGACCTATAGCGGCAATATGCTGCTGCAACAATCCGCGGAGCCGGTCTGGGGTTACTTATATTGCTTACCGCCTGAGCTGCAAATTGAAATCTTGCGCCCGCTGGATGCGCGTTCGCTGAACAATATGCTGCTCGCGTTGCCGGAAAGTGCATTTGAACATTCAAGATTGGCCGCTATGCACAACCTGGCAACGAGGCAATTTCATATTTTAAAGAACTCGCATTATGCCTTGTGGGATGCCTGGCAACTCGGCGGGGAGGGAATGGAGCGTAGATCGATGGCGGTAGCGAAATTGAAGGCTTTTTACTCCCATTTTAAATCATCTCTAAATTTCAGCGTTCTGTCGCTTACGGAATTGCCGGTGCTGCCGGTGGGTATCATCCGGCTGAACGCCGCCAGCAATCGATTGCGGGTTCTTACCGGTTCTTTGCCGCATGAGTTAACGCATCTCAAGCTGAGCAATAACCAGCTGACGTTATTACCGGAAAATTTGCCTGATACTCTTATCGATTTGGAGGTCAGGCAAAATGCCCTGATCGGGCTGCCCGGCAAATTGCCGCAGAACTTAAAACGACTCGATGTAAGCGGCAATCAACTGACCGTTTTGGATAGCGCCCTGCCTAATAGCCTGGATCATCTGCTATTGGACCAAAATCAGGTGACGCATTTTACAATGGCTCTGCCATCGTCGTTAAAGTGTTTAGAGGCTAATTTTAATCATTTGGCGGATTGGACCACGCCGTGGCCGCCCTCGTTAAAATATCTGTCGTTTGCTAACAACAATTTCAGAAATTTACCGGACAATCTGCCAAAGAGCTTAACTTATCTTGATGTTACTAATAATCAAATAAAAGAAATCGGAGCACCACTTCCCGTCAAGCTAAAAACGCTTAAAATTGGCGGGAATTTAATAAGCGATTTACCTGACAATCTGCCATCCCACATGACCCATATCTATGCCGATAATAATTTATTGTCTATTTTGCCAGATCATTTGCCCCATAAACTCAGATTTCTCGGTGTTAATAAAAATTTATTGACGTATCTGCCTTCTTTGCCTGACTCCTTAAAAATTCTGGCGGCACAAGAAAATTATCTCAATTCCTTCAATACGGATCTGCCTCCCAGGATAGAATCAATTAATATCGCCAAAAATAATTTTAATCAACTTCCCGCCCATTTCCCGCCGACGCTAAAATACCTTGACGTGCGGGGTAATAATTTGCCTCATCGGCCGATCAATCTGCCGGCCGGCGCGGAATATATCCATGGCCCTATTGTATAGAGTAAATCAGAGAATATGTAATGATATATTATAACGCATGCTGTCGCCGCATCTTTTGGGTTACCCGTAGCAATATTTGTCATTATCATTCCCATCCAGGTTCTATGTTCTACACTTGTCCCCTAGATACAGCACTCTATTTATATCTGTCTTATCGCGTTGCGCCTGCTTTGCCGGAGGGTAGCTATGGATAATGGCTGATAGCTCTAGAGGGGGGCTATGGCGATACATAGGCCATTTCGCCCCCCGGCAGCGCGGTCAATTTTTGTTTCAGTCCCCTTGGTTCCGGTAGCGCCCGCTTGGCGGCGATCCGGAGTGTGCGGGGATTGAAAAAACTGGAGAAAATCATGTCTATAGAAATTTTAGGTTATGCGGCGCAATCCGCCGATTCCAAGCTGGCTGAACATCATTTCGCCAGACGCGACCCGCGGGCCGACGATGTCGTGATCGATATCCTGTATTGCGGCGTGTGCCATTCCGATTTGCACCAGACCCGCAACGACTGGGGCGTAAGCGTTTTTCCCATGGTGCCCGGGCATGAAATCATCGGCAAAGTGACGAGCGTCGGGTCCGGCGTGAAGAAATTTAAAGCCGGGGATGTGGTCGGCGTCGGGTGCCTGGTGGATTCGTGCCAGCATTGCGTGTCCTGCGAGCACGACCTGGAGCAATATTGTAAGGAAGTCGCGACCCAGACCTACAATGACAAAGATCGCCATGATGGTTCGCCGACCTTTGGCGGTTATTCGGAAAAGATTGTCGTTTCCGAGAAGTTTGTGCTGCGGGTGCCGGAAAAGCTGGATATCAAGGCGGCCGCGCCGTTGCTGTGCGCCGGTATTACCACCTATTCACCGTTGCGCCATTGGAATGTGCAGCCCGGCAGCAAGGTGGCGGTGATTGGACTCGGCGGTTTGGGCCATATGGCATTGAAGCTGGCCAAGGGGATGGGGGCGGAGGTTACGCTGTTTACCCGTTCGGCGGGTAAAGAGGACGAGGCGCGTCGTCTGGGCGCGGATCATGTTGTATTGTCCAGCGTGCCGGCACAGATGGAAGGCGCGGCCGGTCAGTTCGAACTGATTATCGATACCGTGCCTTACGAGCATGATGTTAATCCTTATATGTCCACGCTGAATCTTGACGGCACCCTGGTGCTGGTGGGGTTGCTGGGGGCATTGGTGCCGCCGGTGCAGACCGGGCCGATGATTATGGGGCGCCAGTCCATCGCCGGTTCGTTGATCGGCGGGATCAAGGAAACCCAGGAAATGCTGGATTTTTGCGCCGAGAAGGGTATCGCGTGCGATGTGGAAATGATCGATATTCAGTATATCAATGAGGCGTACGAGCGCATGTTGAAAAGCGATGTGAAGTATCGCTTTGTGATTGATATGGCGTCGCTGAAAAAAACGGCGTAAAACTCGGTGCGCTGGGGCGCGCTTTCCCTTGAACACAAATGCAGCCCGTTGCGGGTTGGGTGATGGCGGGTCTACCATGCCGTGGGGCGCTCGGGCAGCCTGAAAAAGGGCTGCTCCGACCCCACTGGCATGCTCTCCCTTTAACAGGGCCCGCTGCCGGCTTGGACGATAGCGGGCTTAGCGCGCCAAGGGGCGTCGGACGGCCAGGGAAATGGCCGCCTCAACCCCTACGGCGCGCTTTCCCTTTAACAGGGCTCGCGGCGGGTTCGGCGTTGGCGGGCATACGCGCCGGGGAGGGGGTTATTGCCAGCCGCCGCCGAGGGCCAGGAATAGCATGACCTGGTCATCGGCCAGTTGACCTTCCGATTGCGCCAGCGCGGCGTTGCTTGAAGCGAGGCCGCGTTCGGCGTCCAGTACATCCAGGTAGCCGATTTTGCCGCTGGCGTAGAGCCGGCGGGTTTTTCCGGCCACGTCTTGAGTCTCTTGCCCCGCGCTGGCCAGCGCCTGATAGCGATCCAATTCCCGGGCGTAGTTGTTCAGGGCGGTTTCCACTTCCCTGACCGCCGTAAGTACCGAGCCATCAAAACGGGCCAGATCGGCTTTGGCGCCGGCCTGCGCCTGTTCGATGCGCGCCTGGACCGTGCCGGTGTTGGGGACGGTCCAGGAGATGAGCGGGCCGAGGCTCCAGCCGTAGGTGTCTTTTTGGCCGAGGCCGTTCATCAGCCCGGCGGAGCTGCCGGATAAGCCGAGGGTTATTTTGGGGTAGAGATCCGCCATCGCCACGCCTATGCGGGCGGTGGCGGCGGCCAGTTGGCGTTCGTTTTGGCGGATGTCGGGCCGGCGGCGCAGCAGGGCGGAGCCATCGCCCATGGGGATGATCCGCGCGATATGCGGCGGCGTAACGCAATCGGCGATGTCGCGCGGGAAATCCTGCGCCAAGGCGCCTGTGAGGGTGGACAGGCGATAAAGCGCATTTTGCCGCTGGGCCTGGAGCGGCGGCACGGCGGCCTTAAGCTGTTCGAGCTGCGCGCGGGCGCGTACGGTGTCCAATTCGCCGGTGCGGCCGGCCTGCAACAGGCGGTTGGTGAGTTCGACGGATTGTTGCTGCAGGTCGATGGAGCGGCGGGCGGTTTGCAGCCGCAGGCCGGTGGTGCAGATTTCCGCATAGGCGCGGGCGGTGTTGGCCGCCACGTTGATTTTCACCAGATCGAGGGCGGCCTGCGCGGCCTGGCTGTCGGCGTTGGCAGCCTCGATGGCCCGCTGGATCTGTCCGAATAAATCCAGCTGGTAAGAGAGACTCAGGCCGCTATCGTAGCGCCAGGCGTTATCCGGCACGTAATCGGGCTGTAGGATAGAGAGTCCCGACGGGTGGCCGTAGTAGGGTTTGGCGTTGGCGTTCAGCGTCGGGTTTTGGGCGCTGCCGGCTTCTTTGAGCAGGGCCTGCTCGCGTTCCAGATTCGCCATGGCCACGCGTAAATCCGTATTGTGCGCCAGCGCCCGGCTCACCAGCGCGTCGAGTTTCGCGTCCTGGTAGAGCCGCCACCAATGGTCGGGCAATGGCTGCGAACCGGCGGCGGGGGTTTGCTCCGCGCTGGTCAACGGCAGACGGCCCGCCCGGCCGAGCGTCGCCGAGGACGGCGGGCGGTAATCCGGTCCGACGGGCGTTAGCGAACAGGCGGTCAGTCCGGCCAGGGTAAGCAGCAGTGTCCCGGTTCGCAGGCCGAGGCGCTGGGACAGCACAACGATAGCGGTGCGCAGCGACATGGTTATGGCTCCTGCCTGGCGGGTTTGGTCGCCACCAGGCCGGTGGCGGACGTCGTGACCTCGACGGTGACGGTTTGACCGGCCACCAGGCGTTGGTCCCGCGCCAGGACGCCGATTTTTACCCGCACCGGTACGCGCTGCGCCAGCCGCACCCAGTTAAAGGTGGGATTGACGCTCGGCAGGAGATTATCGCTGGTCAACCGATCGCGTTCGGCGATGCCCGCGGCAATGCTTTCCACCGTGCCGGTAAAGGGGCCGTTGCCGCCCATGGGAATCACCCTGACCGGGTCGCCTAGGTGGATGCGCGGCAGCTTGGTTTCCTCAAAGTAGCCTTCCACATAGAACGATCCGGTATCCACCAGCGCCAGTACCGGTTTGCCGGTGGTGGCATAGCTGCCCTGGCGCAGATCGAGGTTGGTCACCATGCCGTCCACCGGCGATCGCACCTGGGCCCGCTGTAGGTTTAGCCGGGCGCTGTCCAGGGCCACTTCCGCCTGGGCCAGGCCGTTTTGCGCCTGGTCGAGCTGGGTGCGGGTGCGTTCGCGTTCCTCTTGTGGAATCAGCGTGCCCAACTGGGCGTTGCGCTTATCTTCGCGCTGGGCCTGGGCGATGGCGATACGCTGCGAGTTGAGCGCCACTTCCGCCTGGCGCACCGCCAGCTCGTAGCGGGTGCGGTCCACCACGAATAGCAGGTCTCCCGCCGCCACCCGCTGGTTGTCATGTATCGCCACATCGGTAACCAGCCCTGAAACATCCGGCGCGATGGCCACCACGTTGGCGCGCACCCGTCCATCCCGCGTCCAGGGCGCCAGCTCATAGTGATCCCATAATTGCAATACCGCCCAAATGGCCGCCAGGGTTACCACCGAGGTCACCAGAATGCGAATGAGTTGTCGTGAGCGCAAAGCCAGGGTTTCAGATTTCATCGGAAGTTATCGCTGTAAAAGATAGGTGGCATGGGTAAGCCCATAAAGTAAAAGTAAATACACGGCGATATCGAACAGCGCCGGATGCCAGACCCACCGATAAAAACCGCCGAGGACCAGCAAACGCCGCACGGCCCAGAATAGCGCCAGGGCGGCCATCGCCAGCAACATCAGCCAGGGGATATAAAGGCCGTAAAAACTGGCTTCGCCAATCATGCTGTTTCTCCGGGGGCGGTCAGGGTGGCGGGGGCGTCGGGAAACAGGTTATGGCGCAGTCCCACCAGCGCGGTAATGGCGTTGCGCCACTGGGCGGTTTTTTCCGGCAGCGCCAGAATAACGGTCAGCGCCGCGTCAATGGTGGTGAGCAATGATGCCGGGGGCAGGTTTTCCGCGGCCTTGAACAGCGTGGCCAACTGGCTGAGCAGGACTTCAAACGCGATGTCCGGAAAGCCGCGGCGCACCTGTTGCAGCACGATAATATTGGTTCCCAGCCGTAAATCGCGCAGGCTTTCCCGGGCGATGCTGTTATGCCGGGCCACTTCGCCCTGGGCGATGCGCGTCACCAGCAGTCCGATGCGATCGACTATCCTGACGGCGAAGATTTGCAGGTGCTGCGCTTTGGCGCCGCTGGACATCAGCACCAGGTCGCGGCGGATGGCTTTGCGGATGCGCCGCGCGCTCCAGTCGGCGCCCACCGAGCGGAACAGCCGGGTCACCCGCGCCGCCATAAACGTGCCCAGGAGCTGGGCGGTGGTGGTATTGATAAAACTGGTGACATCCGCATGGGCGGTGTCGTGCAGCGACATGGTGCCCGCCACGCCGAACAGCAGCGGCATGGCGATCATAAACTTGGCCGGCCGCGCGCTGTAGCAGCCGAGGATCAGGAACAACGGCGCGCAGACCAGCGCCAGCATACCGAAATCCTGCACCGCGGGCAGCAGGACCAGAATATAGAGGGCCGAAATCGGCGCCGACCAAAAAGTATATTTCAGGAACATATTGATGGCGGGCACCGGGTCGTCCATAAAGGCGAAAAAGCTGCAAAACACCGCCGCCATCATGGCCGCCGTCGCGCCGTCGGCCCAGCCGGTCTGGACCCAGAACAGGCAGCACAGGACAATGGCGATAAACGCCGCCAGCGACGAGAGCAGCGCCATGCCGATATCGCGGTGCAGTACGCGGTTGCCGACCGCGGCTCCGCGGCGCCGGGGCATGACGCCCGCGCGTAAACCGGTATTGATATCCTGGCGCAGGGTGATGCAGGATTGCCATTGGCGCATCAACTCTTCCAGATAGGTGACCAGGGAGATGCGCAGCGCACGGGTCCAGGGCGTCCCGTCGCCGCCGGTCGCCAGCGCTTGTACCGATTGGCGCAGCGTCAGGCGCCAATCGTCGCCGTCGGCGGGCGGCAGCGTGATATCCGCCGCGGCATCGGGCAGCAGCGACGCGTTGGCCTCCAGCCATTGGTTGATATGCGACTGCACCGCCAGCACGTCCGGGCTCCAGCCCCCTTCGGCCTGGTACAGGGCCTGCAGGCGATCCTCCACCGCCGACAGCGTGGGAATCAGCTCCGCCACCCGGTCTTGCATGGTGCGGATGGCCGCGGTCGTCCAGGCCAGGTTGCTGGTATCAAAAGGAATATGGGTGGCCAGCAGGCGCAATTGGGTGATATCCACCGACAGTTTGAGGCGCACCGCCGACAGGGCGCCGTTGTCTTCGGCCGGCGCCGCGGGAGAGAAAATATCCGTCAGCCAGCGCCGGGTATCGGCCAGGGTTTTATCCAGCAGTCCCATCACGCTTGCCGACAGGCCGGCGGGTAGCACGATGCTATGGACCAGGGTGGCGCATAAAATCCCCAGGCTGATCTCCTCCACGCGCGTAATGGCGGTATTAAAAATCAGATCCGGGGTCTGCACGGAAGGAAAACCGATTAACGCCGCCGTATAGCCGGCCAGCATAAAAGCATAGGATCGCGGCGTGCGGTCCAATAAGGAGATAAACAGGCAGAAACTGACCCATAGCGCCATGGCCAGCGACAGCAATACGGGCGCGTTGGAGAGTGCCGGGATGATAAATACCGTGGCGGTGCTGCCGATAAACGTGCCGCACAGGCGATATACCGCTTTGGAGCGCACCATGCCCGCCAGGGGCTGGCTGACCACATATACGGTAAGCAGCGACCAAAAGGTGTTGGGCAGCCCGGCGCGGCTGGCCAGGTACAGGGCCAGCATCGCGGCGGCAAAGCTCTTCAGCGAGTAAATTACCTCGTTGCGGGTGAATAACTTCACCGTGGGCAGGGTGAGGGCCATTTACGCGTTAATCGCTACCGAGTCGGCATCAATGGCCGACGAACCATTAATCCCCAGCCGCCGTTCCAACAGGCTGAACGTACGCAGGCAGGCGTCGATATCCGCCGGCGGCACGCCGTCGAATAGCGCGGCGCGGAAATCATTGAGCAGCGCTTCGATTTGCGTACGTATGGCGCTGCCCGCCGGGGTCAGAAACAGAATTTTCGCGCGCTTATCCACCGCGTCTTCCTGGCGCATAACCAATTCCGCTTTGACCAATTGATTTAACGAGCGCACCAGCGACGGTCCTTCGATGCCCAATTCTTCGGATAAACTGCCCGGGCGGATGCCCTGCGGATGGCGGCCAATCAGCACCAGCGGCCAGGCCATGGCCGCCGACAGGCCCAGCGGGGCCACGATTTTATCCGCTTTGGCCCGATAGCCCCGTTGCAATAACCCCAATGCCACGGTAATGGCCATCAAGTCCTGGGTACGATTTTTTGCGATAGGCATCAAAGTTATTAGCATGTAATTAGGTAGTTTGCTAACTATATTGAGAGCCCGGTCACGAGTCAATACCCTGCCGACATTGGTTTATAAAAACGGGTTTATAAAAACAGCGCGCCGACCTCTTGCCAACTGTCTACCCGGCGATAGCCGGTCTGGTGGATATTGTGCGGCGCGGTGAATAGGATGCCTTCGCCGACAAAATGAGTAAAATGACGGACATTGTCATCGATCAGGTAGTCGGCGTTAAGAATGCTTTTATTGCCGCAAAACACAAAATTCATGGGGTTCATAAAGCCGAAGTGGGTTTTCAGCCATTGGAACTTGGCGCTGAACGAGGCGGGGAACTCCATGGCGGCGGTGGTGATAAACACCTGGTATTTGGCGGTAAGCTGCCCGATTACCTCTTGCGAATGCGGCATAACATCCAAATCGCTGAAAAAATCCGGCTCGCCGATCATGCGATTGATCTGCTCGCGCAGCGTGGGGCGCAATTGCTGGATGGTTTGCCCAGCCAAATCGCCCAGCACGATATTTTCGCCAAACTCGGCATTGAAATGGCGAATCATTTTGGTGTTGAAGTCAGCGATGACCTCGTCCATATCAACGGCTATCGTTTGCATCGTTTTTCTCCGGTTGCACAGGGAATGGTTTCGCAGGCAATACAGGTGGCCTAATCAACGCCCTTGCACTATATCAGGCATTAATGGGCGAGGCAGAGGATAATCATAGCCGGCCGGCGCTCGGGGCGGGGAGGGCGCACCCGGGCCCTCAGGTAAAAAGGGGAGGGGCGCGGGCATCCCGCTCGTTTTTTGAGAGAATTATAACATTTCTGCCTTATGCCCCTCCGGCCTGGTTTGGCCCGGATTTAGCTTATTTAAAAAAATCATAAATCACCTTGATAACGGTATCCTGTTCTTCAAGGGACATATGATTGTGCAAGGGGATATGGAGCACGGAAAAGTAAATGAAGCTGCTCATGGGGAAGCTGATTTTATCCCGATGGAGCAGGGTATAATCATGCGTGTCCCCATGCCCCGGCGGGGTACAGTGAATATCGAATTCAACATTCATTATTTTGGCATAGCGTATCAGCTCGTCGCGTTTACCCTCATTGACCCGGATCGGGAATAAATGCCAGGTGTTTCCCTGCCGCTCGATAGGCAGGATAATCCGGCCTTTCTGCTCCAGCAGCGTAAGCTTATTTATATAGCGATAAGCTAAAAAGGCGCGCTTAAGCGCATTCATTTCAAAAAAACCAAATTTCGCCAATATCGCCGAGGCCTGGATATTATCCATCCGGCTGTTAAAACCCCGGCCATGGGTCTTGACGTGTATTTCACCTTCGACGATACCGTGATGAGAAAATTGCCTGGCCCGTTTGGCTATCTCCGTCGAATAGGTCAATAGCGCGCCGGATTTGCCAAAGCCGCCGATATTTTTAACCGGATTGAAACTCAGCGCAACGGCGTCGCTGAAGCGCAAAATCTCGGGAATGCCAAAACATTGCGCCGCATCGATGATGACCCGCAGCTCGTGGCACTCCGCCTCGCGGGATATTTGTTGCATATTGCGTATGGAGCCATACAGGCACACCGCCAGGACGGCTTTGGTTTTATCCGTGGCGAGCCGGGCAATCTCCGTGGGGTTGATATTAAAACTCTCATCGATATTCGCATAGATCGGCTTCGCCCCTGTGGAAAAAATGGCGTTTTCAGTAGCCGCAAAAGCGTTGTGCGGAATAATGATTTCATCACCCGCCCCGACGCCGATGGCGGCCAGCGCTATTTTCAGCGCATCTGCCCCGCTGCTGGTGGCAATGCATGAGGTTGCCTGGTAATACTCCTCCAGCAGTTTTTCCAGCCTGAGAATCGCATCGCCGCCGGCAAACTGCCCGGAATTGACCACCTTGGCCATCATGGCCAGACAGGCCGTCTGTTCGTTGACGGAATTAATTCTGGCGGAGGGCATAAAAGAGACATGGGGCGAATTATTATAAAGCGATTCGTTATTAATAAGTTCTAATAGCGATTCAAGTTTATTGGGTAAGTTATTATGATAGGTTCGGGCTGTGCCCGATATTAATAACTCTGATGCATGATTGTTAATATCAATAATGTTAAGCATAAAGCTTATTCTTCCTTGTGTGTGGAAGTACAAGTTATGCCATCGGTGTGAAAAAAGCATCATTTAGTTAAAATTTTAACGTGATTTTCTTCACAAGATTACCGCTTGAATTATAATAATAGTTTTTAGGAAATATAATAATATTATTACTTTTTTAATTTCTTGAATAAGCGTATTTACGATAGCCGCGTCCCACTGAAATATCTCCTTGTCAAACACGGCCATGTCCTGACCCGCGCCCTTGCCGCCAACCCCCCCGGCCGGTAGAATAACCCTACATTTTGTATTTCGCCGCCGCAGCGGCAAAGGGTCAACGTGGCCATACCGCACCAAGCGCCGCCCGGGCTGGATAGCCAGGATATATCGCTACTAAAACGCTTACATGCCGCTTCGCTGGTGGAAGGCACCACGCTGGTGGTTCTGGTGTGCATCGCCGTGCCGCTAAAACATCTTGGCGGTTTTCCGCAGGTCTCGTCGGTCATGGGGCCGGTGCATGGCCTGGCTTTTTTGTTCTACGCCTGGATGGTTATCAATAGCGCCTCGGCGGGATTGTGGCGCAAGGCCCAGGTGGCGCGGCTGTTGATCCTGGCGTTTATTCCTTTCGGCACCTTTTTCAATGTGGGTATGATCAAACGGCGTGAAGCCGGGCCGGGCGTCGCTAACGTACCGGTCAATGAGGAGCGGGTATAATGGGCTATATGTGGATCAAAGCGCTGCATTTGGTGGCCATCGCGGTTTGGATCGGCGGCATGTTTATGCTGGCGGTCGCCATGTCCGCATGGAAAACGATGCCGCAGGCCGAGCTTTCCCCCGGCCTGCGGATCTTTAGCGCCATCCAGCGTTGGAATCAAACGGTCACCCTGCCTGCCATGATATTGACCTGGATCTCCGGCGTGGCGCTGACCATGATGGGCAACTGGCCGCCGTCAATGGATCTGATCGTCAAATTCCTGTTTGTTCTCGCCCTGTCGGCGCTGCACGGTATCCAGTCGGGATCGCTGCGGCGCAGCTTGGGGCAATCCCGGCCGGTGGCCCCGGGCATACTGCGTTATGCCGCCGGGTTTACCCTGCTGGCGCTGATCGCCTGCGTGCTGCTGGTGGTTATCAAACCGCTGGGCGAGGTCTTTTAACCGGCCTTGAGCGCGGCGGCCACCGCCTGGGCCAACGGCTGCGTCGGGCGTCCGATCAGCTGGCTTAACTGCCGGGCGTCGTCAAACAGGCCGCCCTGCGACGCGCCGCTTTCGGAGTCGGAGAGCATCACCGCCAGGAAATCCGGCAGTCCGGCCTGGCTTAATAATGCCTGGTATTCCGGCTGCGTCAGATTAACGTATTTGACGGCGGTGCCGGACTGCCGGGTAATTTCAGCCGCCAGCTCGGTCAGGGTATAGGCTTCGTCGCCGGCCAGTTCATAAATTTTGCCCGCCTGGTTTTCCTTTGACAGCACGGCCGCCGCCGCCGCCGCATAGTCGGTGCGGGACGCCGAGGCGATGCGTCCGTCGCCGGCGCAGCCCGCCAGCGCGTTATGGGCCAGGGCCGCGGGGATACCGGCGGTGTAATTCTCGTGATACCAGCCGTTACGCAACAATACGACCGGCAGGCCGGACTCGTCCAGCAGGGCTTCCGTCGCCAGATGCTCCTCGCTTAATCCCAGCGGGGACGTATCGGCATGCAGCAGGCTGGTGTAGGCCAGCAGCTTCACATGCGCCCGTTTGGCGGCGTCGATAACGTTGCGATGCTGCTCTACGCGCGCGCCGACGTCGTTTGATGAAATCAGCAATAATTTTTCCGCGCCGCGCAAAGCGATATCCAGCGTAGCGGGCTGGCGGTAATCGGCCTGGCGCACTTCCACGCCCAGCGCCGCGAGATCCCGCGCTTTTTCCGGGCTGCGCACGGCGGCGACCAGATCCGAGGCCGGATGGGTTTTTAACAGCTCTGCAATTACGAGGCGGCCCAGTTGGCCGGTGGCACCGGTAATGACGATCATAAATATTCTCCTTGGGTATTCAGAAGGCCCATCATATCCTCTATACTTACTTTAAGTAAGTACTAACAAATAGGTAAGTGTCTGAAACATAACCAAGTGCAGGATTCGTCCCTGTCCCAGCGCATGCAGCGCGGCGAATTGTTTAATATCGATTGCCCCTCCAGGGAGGTGCTCAAGCATATGACCAGCCGCTGGGGAGTGCTGGTGCTTATCGCCCTCGCCCAGGGCACGCTGCGCTTTAGCGAACTGCGGCGCAAAGTGGGCGGGATCAGCGAAAAAATGCTGGCGCAAACCCTTGCATGCCTGGAAGATGATGGGCTGGTGATCCGCCAATCCTTTCCGGTCAAGCCTCCCCATGTTGAATACAGCCTTAGCGAGCTGGGCACGGAGGTGGGGCCGATAGTGACGCAACTGACCGATTGGATTGAAACCCGCATGCCGCTTATCATGCGGACGCGCGAGCTCCGGCGGGCCGGTTAAAACGGAATCTCGCCATATTTTTCCCGGTAGTCCTTGGGCGTAATATCAAACCCTTTTTTAAATACCGAATAAAAATATTGCAGGGACGGATAGCCGCACATTTGCGAGACTTCATTAATGGTCAGGGAAGTCGAGGTCAGTAAATTGCGCGCGCTTTCGAGTTTCTCTTCGTGAATCACGTTGTGGATGGTTTTGCTGGTCTCGTCCTTGAAGCGTTTTTCCAGATTTGAGCGCGACATGCCGACCACGTCCAGCACCTGCTCCACCTTGATGCCTTTGCAGGCGTGATAGCGGATATAGTGCATCGCCTGTATTACCGCCGGATCGCGCAGCGAGCGGAAATCCGTGGAGCGGCGCTCCATGACCTTGAGGGGCGGAACCAATATCCGCTGTAGCGGCAGGCGGACTTTATTGAGCAACTGATGCAGCAACTTGGCCGCCTGGTAGCCCATCTGGCGGGTGCCCTGGGCCACCGACGATAACGCCACCCGCGAAAGGCAGCGGGCCAGTTCTTCGTTATCGATACCGATAATACACAGCTTTTCGGGCACGGCGATGTTGAGATGTTCACACACCTGGAGCAAATGGCGCGCGCGCGCGTCGGTTACGGCGATGATGCCGGTATGCGGCGGAAGCGATTGCAGCCAGTCGGCCAGCCGGTTCTGGGCGTGCTGCCAATTATCCAGCGCGGTTTCCACTCCCTGGTAGACAATCGGCTGGTAGTATTCATCCGCCGTCAGCTTGCGAAATGCCTGCTCGCGTTCATGGGACCAGCGTTTGCCGCTGCTGGCCGGCAGCCCGTAGAAGGCAAAACGGTTCAGTCCCTTCTCTTTCAAATGCAAAAAGGCGCTGGCCACCAGCGCATGATTATCGGTGGCGATATAATGCACCGGCGGATACTCTTCGCTGCGCTGGTAAGAGCCGCCGACGCCGACGATGGGCACTTTAACGTCGCTTAGCAATTGCTCCATTTCTTTATCGTCAAAATCGGCGATAACGCCGTCTCCCAGCCACTCGTCGATTTGATTAATCCGGCAGCGGAAATCGTCTTCGATAAAAATATCCCAATCACATTGCGATGCCTGTAAATATTCGCCCACCCCCTCGACAACCTGGCGGTCGTATACTTTATTGGCATTAAAAAATAGAGTTATACGATAACGTTTCTCAAACATAGAGGGGTTCTCACGGAATTCTGCCGAAGGCCAGCTTATACCTTTGAACCTGGGGAAAGAATTAGCGGGCTGTGCGCCAGCTAACAAATTCGCCATAAAACCCGGCCGGGAAAACGGGGCCATGACGGTCCCCGCATACCTGTATAACGGCGCGCGCCGCGAAGAGTTCCAACCCGCCTCAGCGGCCCAGGTCCGCCACCTGGCGGTAGAAGCGCTGGAACAAATGACGCTGTTCCCGGTAGGCCTCGTGCCGGGCTTTATCCGGCGTATAACGGGCTTCCAGCGGCAGGGCGGGCAACATCTCGGACCAGGCCACGCCAGGGTGGCAGCTGATTTGCGCCAGCCGCGCCGCCCCCAGCGCCGGCCCCACATCGCCGCCGGTGCGGTAGTCCAGGGGGTGTCCGCCGACATCGGCCAACAGTTGGCGCCAATAGGCGCTGCGCGCGCCGCCGCCGATAAGCGTAATGCTATCGGGCTGCAGTCCGGTATCGTGCAGGGCGTCCATGCCGTCCGCCAGGCCGAAGCTGACGCCTTCCACCACCGCCCGCGCCAATTCCGCCGGTCCGTGTTCATGGGTGAACCCCCAGAACGCCCCGGCCGCGGTAGGATTGTTATGAGGCGTGCGTTCGCCGGATAAATAGGGCAGGAAATACACCGGCGGGGTGTCGGAGCGGCACGCCGCGGCGGCGTCGAGCAGCGCCGGTACGCTGCCCAGCCCGGTCAGCCTTGCCGCCCAGTCCAGGCAGGACGCGGCGCTCAGCATCACCGACATCAGATGCCAAGTGCCGGGCAGCGCATGGCAAAAACTGTGTACCGCCCGTTCGGGGTTGCTGAGAAAACCGTCGCTAACGGCAAAATAGACGCCGGAGGTGCCCAGCGACAGCATGGCCTGCCCTTGCCGATATAATCCTACGCCAATGGCGCCCGCCGCGTTATCGCCGCCGCCGGCCACCACCGGCACCGCCGGCAGGCCCCAGCGCGAGGCCAGATCGGGCAATAGCGTGCCGGTGGCCTGGTTGCCTTCGTACAGCCCGGGCATCTGCGCCCGGGATAAGCCGCAGGCGCCGAGCAATTCATCACTCCAGTCCCGGCGGCCCACATCCAGCCACATCGTTCCGGCCGCATCGGACATATCGGTGGCGAAATCGCCGGTCATGCGCCAGCGCAGGTAATCCTTCGGCAGCAGCACTTTATCCACCCGGGCGAAGATCCCGGGTTCATGCTCGGCCACCCAGCGCAGCTTGGGCGCGGTAAAACCGGGCATCATCAGATTGCCGGTAATCTGCCGCGATCGGGGAACCTCCGCTTCCAGCGCCTGGCACTGCGGAAAGCTGCGCCCGTCATTCCACAGGATCGCCGGGCGCAATACCTGCTGACGGCGGTCCAGCAGGGTAGCGCCATGCATCTGGCCGGTCAGCCCCAGCGCGCGCACCGCGCCCAGGCCATGCTGCGCGCCCAGCGCCAGCATGGCCCGGTCCGCGGCCTGCCACCAGTGCTCCGGGTCCTGCTCCGACCATAACGGCTGCGGCCGGGTGATCGGCAGCTTTTCCGTATGGCTGCCCAGGATATGTTGTTCCTCGTCCAACAGGAGGGCTTTGACCCCGGACGTCCCCAAATCAATGCCGATATACATAAGGTATCCCTTATCAAATCATGCCACGGCGCCATCGCGCCGGCTGGCGGGCAGCGACCCCTGCCCGCCGCTTCCGGTTTAGCGAAATA
The DNA here is from genome assembly GCA_015654925.1 of Enterobacterales bacterium. Lineage (GTDB taxonomy): Bacteria > Pseudomonadota > Gammaproteobacteria > Enterobacterales > Enterobacteriaceae > Acerihabitans. Next base: position 58,657 of record JAATFX010000035.1, read on the forward strand.
ATACCTGATTGACAATATTTTCCAGCAGTTCCTGTTGTCCGCTTTGGTGCTCCGGCGCCAGCGCGTGTGTTTCGGTAAACTGCGCCAGTTCGGCCAGGGAGAGATTGCCCTGGAGTATGCGCTGCCCCAGATCGCCGTTCCAGCCGTTGTAACGGGCTTTGACCATGTGATCGAGCCGGCCGTCCTCAATCAATTTAGCGGCCACTTTAAGCGATAGCGCCATAACGTCCATGCCGCCGATATGCCCGTGGAACAGGTCGTATTTATCGGTGCTTTGCCGGCGCACCTTGGCATCGAAATTCAGCCCGCCGGTGGTGAATCCGCCGGCCTTGAGGATTTCATACATGATAAGCGCGTTTTCTTCCACGCTGTTGGGGAACTGATCGGTATCCCAGCCGGATTGCGGGTCGCCGCGGTTGGCATCCACCGAACCGAAAATCCCCAGGGCGATGGCGCTGGCGATTTCATGCTGGAAGGTATGGCCGGCCAACGTGGCATGATTGGCTTCCAGATTGACGCGGATTTCCTTTTCCAGTCCGAACTGTTTGAGGAAGCCGTAGACGGTCGCCACGTCATAATCGTATTGGTGTTTGGTGGGCTCCTGGGGTTTGGGTTCGATCAGCAGCGCGCCCTGGAAGCCTATTTTATGTTTATGCTCCACCACCATATGCATAAAGCGGCCGATTTGTTCCCGTTCCTGGCGCAAATCGGTATTGAGCAGGGTTTCATAGCCTTCGCGCCCGCCCCACATCACATAGTTTTCCCCGCCCAGCTTCAGGGTGGTTTCCATGGCGCTTTTAACCTGGGTGGCGGCCCAGGCGAACACTTCCGGATTCGGGTTGGCGGCGGCGCCGGCGCCTTAGCGCGGATGGCTGAAGCAGTTGGCCGTGCCCCAGAGTAATTTCGTCCCGGTTTGCTGCTGTTTTTGCGCCAGCAACTCGGTCATGGCGGCCATATTATCGAGATACTGTTTGACGGTATCGCTTTGCGGTATCACGTCGGTGTCGTGGAAGCAGTAATAAGGCGCCCCTAGTTTACCGAAGAATTCAAAGGCCACCTCGGCTTTTAGCCGCGCCTGGGCCATGGCGTCACCCGTGCGCTGCCAGGGGCGATCGAAGGCGTTGATGCCAAACATATCGGTACCGCCCCAGCAAAACGTATGCCAGTAGCAGACGGCCAAACGCAGATGATCTTCCATGCGCTTGCCGAGAATGATTTCATCCGGATTGTAATGGTGAAACGCCAGGGGATTGGTGCTTTGCGGACCTTCAAAACGGATTTTTTCGACTTGATCAAAAAATTGAGACATGTGGCTGGCTCCTTGGAAATACTGGGTCCGTTCTGAAGCGGACAGGATTTAATGCCCCTGCCGGTAATGGCGGCGGACATCAAATAATTAACTGTGACTGATTCTGGTAATAACCGGCGCCGCGATCAATTACGTTATTTCACATCGGTGTTCATGAAATTATTAATTGTGCGCGCGATCACAGGGAATGGCTGAAAAAAACCTATCCGGTACGGGAAATGTTAAGGCTTTAGGCCCGGAACGGCGTCATGCCGTGAATAAAATAAGCGGCAGGTCACAGAACCCACATTTGAGTAAAATATCGTAATAGCGTTGTGAAAATTTGCAATTGCCCCTGATAATTTTCGCTACTAATACTATTGACGTTAAATACGCCGCCCGCCGGGCGTCCTTTGTATCTTACTGTGTAAAGTTTTGATTCTTATCCCGTTGACGGCGAATTATATTGCCGAATATGTTCTTATAAAAGCAACATAAGGAATTAAAGATGAAACTGAAAACCCTACTGCTTTCAATCTGCGCGGTGCTGCTGATCGCCAGCCAGCCGGGCATGGCCAAACAAATAAAAATCGGCATGGCGGTTGACGACCTGCGTCTTGAACGCTGGCAAAAAGATCGCGATATCTTTGTCGACAAAGCGAAGTCCTTGGGTGCCGATGTGTTTGTGCAGTCCTCCAACGGCAATGAAGAAACGCAGATGTCGCAAATAGAAAATATGATTAATCGCGGCGTCGATGTGCTGGTAATTATTCCCTACAACGGACAAGTCTTAAGCAATGTAATTGCTGAAGCCAAGCGGGAAGGGATCAAGGTTTTAGCCTACGACCGCATGATAAATAATGCAGACGTGGATTTTTATATCTCTTTTGATAATGAAAAAGTCGGCCAATTACAAGCGCAAAGCCTGGTTAAGCTGGTGCCGCAGGGTAATTATTTCCTGATGGGCGGCTCACCGGTGGATAATAACGCCAAAATGTTCCGCGCCGGGCAAATGACCGTGCTCAAGCCGCTGATAGATAGCGGTAAAATAAAAGTGGTCGGCGACCAATGGGCCGACGGGTGGTTACCGGAAAATGCCCTGAAAATTATGGAAAACGCCTTAACCGCCAATAACAATAAAATCGATGCGGTAGTGGCATCCAATGACGCCACCGCCGGCGGCGCCATTCAGGCCCTGGCCGCGCAAGGGCTGGCGGGCAAAGTGTCCATCTCGGGCCAGGATGCTGATTTGGCCGCGATTAAACGTATCGTCCAGGGCACCCAGACCATGACGGTCTACAAACCCATTAAACAATTGGCCACCAGCGCAGCCGAGATCGCCGTGCAACTGGGCAAGGGGGAAAAACCGCAATCCAACGCCTTGCTTAACAATGGCCTGAAGGATGTTCCTTCTTATTTGCTGACGCCGATTTCCGTGGATAAAAGCAATATAGACAGCACCGTGATTGCCGATGGTTTCCATAAAAAATCCGATCTGAATTAATCCGCCTGAACGCCGGCTGTTATCTGTGACGTGAACTAAACCTGGCCGCCGGATAGGGCGGCCGGGTTGCGGAGGTTGAGTATCATGGCGTTAAATCTGTTGGAAATGAAAAACATCACCAAGCGGTTCGGCCAGGTGAAAGCGGTGGATAATGTCTCTTTGACCCTGGAAGCCGGTCAGGTGTTATCGTTATGCGGTGAAAACGGCTCTGGCAAATCCACCCTGATGAAAGTGCTGTCGGCGGTCTATCCGCACGGCACCTTCGACGGCGAAATCCTGTTTGGCGGCGAACCCCTGGTGGCCCATGGAGTGCGTGATACCGAACAAAAAGGTATTGCGATTATTCACCAGGAACTGGCGCTGGTGAAGCAAATGACGGTATTGGAAAATATTTTCCTCGGCGCCGAGTGGGCCAAATACGGCGTCATGGATTATGACAATATGTACCTGCGCTGCGTGCGCATGCTGGCGCAGGTAAAACTGAATATCGATCCCAATACCCGGGTGGGCGAACTTGGGCTGGGCCAGCAGCAGCTGGTGGAGATCGCCAAGGCGCTGAACAAGCAGGTCCGGCTGCTGATCCTTGATGAACCCACCGCTTCGCTTACCGAAAGCGAAACCGCGATCCTGCTCGATATCGTCGACGACCTGCGCAACCACGATATCGCCTGCATCTATATTTCCCATAAGCTCAATGAAGTGAAAGCCATTTCCGATGTGATCTGCGTGATCCGCGACGGTAAGCATATCGCCACGCGGCCGGCGCAAGGACTCGGCGAGGATGAGCTGATCACCATGATGGTCGGCCGCGAGCTGACCGAGCTCTATCCCCATGAGCCCCATGTGATTGGCGAGGAGATCCTGCGCGTCGAAGGCGTGAGCGCCTGGCATCCGGTTAATCAGCATATCCGGCGGGTCAACAATGCCGGATTTACTCTCCATAAGGGGGAAATTCTCGGCATTGCCGGGTTGGTGGGGTCGGGACGTACCGAACTGGTGCAATGTTTGTTCGGCAGCTATCCCGGCCGCTGGGAAGGACGGATTACCCTCAACGGCGAACCGGTTCGTTTTAATAATTGCCGGCAGGCGATGCGCAAGGGCATCGCCATGGTGCCGGAGGATCGCAAAAAAGACGGCATCGTGCCCGTCATGAGCGTCGGTTCCAATATTACCCTGGCGGCGCTTAATCAGTTTAGCGGCCCGTTCGGTATCGTGGACGAGGCCGGCGAGCATGCCGCCATCCGCGATGCCATCGAGCGGCTCAAGGTGAAAACGTCGTCGTCGGAACTGGCCATCGGCCGCCTTAGCGGCGGCAATCAGCAAAAGGCGATTTTGGCGAAATGCCTGTTGCTTAATCCCGCCATCCTTATTTTGGATGAGCCGACCCGCGGCATCGATATCGGGGCCAAACAGGAGATCTATCGTTTGATTAATCAACTGGTGCGGCAGGGAATCGCGGTGATCGTGGTGTCGTCCGAGCTGCCGGAGGTGCTGGGTATCAGCGACCGGGTGCTGGCCATGCATCAAGGCGCCATTAAAGCCGATCTTATTAACCGCGACCTGACGCAGGAACAGGTGATGGAAGCGGCGCTCAGGAGTGACTCCAATGTCTAAAATCACGCGAACCGACGGCGCCACGGCGCCCGCCGCCGCCGGCGGTAAACTAAAATCCATGAATTTGCAGGTGTTTGTGATGCTGGCCGCGATTGTGGTCATCATGTTATTTTTCACGTTTACCACCGAAGGCTCTTATCTCAGCGCGCGCAATATTTCCAACTTGCTGCGGCAAACCGCCATTACCGGCATTCTGGCGGTAGGCATGGTTTTTGTGATTATTTCAGCGGAAATCGATCTATCCGTGGGTTCCATGATGGGATTGCTGGGGGGCGCCGCGGCGATTTTCGATGTCTGGCTGGGATGGCCGTTGCCGTTGACCATTGCCGTGACGCTGGTGCTGGGATTGTTGCTGGGCGCCTGGAACGGCTGGTGGGTGGCCTATCGCAAAGTGCCCTCGTTTATCGTCACCCTGGCCGGGATGCTGGCGTTTCGCGGTATTTTGATCGGGGTTACCAACGGCACCACGGTTTCGCCCACCTCGCCGGCGATGTCGCAGATCGGGCAAAGCTATCTGCCGGGCGGCGTGGGGTTCGGCATCGGTTTTATCAGCCTGCTGTTATTTATCGCATGGCAGTGGCGCCGGCGAGGCAACCGCCAGCGCCTTGGGCTGTCCGTACCCACCCGCACCGGCGACATGACCCGGCAGGCCATTACCGCCGTGGTGGTGCTGGGCGCGATATATCTGCTCAACGACTACCGGGGCGTGCCCACGCCGGTACTGATTCTGGTGGCGCTGATGCTGGGCGGCCTCTTTATGGCCTCGCGCACCGCCTTTGGCCGCCGGGTTTACGCCATCGGCGGTAATATCGACGCCGCCCGCCTGTCCGGCGTAAATGTGGAGCGTACCAAGCTGGCGGTGTTCGCCATTAACGGCCTGATGGTAGCCATTGCCGGGCTGATTCTCAGCTCCCGCCTGGGCGCCGGCTCGCCCTCCGCCGGCAATATCGCCGAACTGGACGCCATTGCCGCCTGCGTCATCGGCGGCACTAGCCTGGCCGGCGGCGTCGGCAGCGTGGCCGGGGCGGTGATGGGGGCATTTATCATGGCGTCGCTGGATAACGGCATGAGCATGCTGGATGTGCCGACGTTCTGGCAATATATCGTCAAGGGCGCTATTTTGCTGCTGGCGGTATGGATGGATACGGCGACCAAAAAACGAGCGTGATTTCCCGCGGATTATGGGCCGCCTCAGGGCGGCTTTTTTATGCCATGGCGCGTCCAGGTTAAATAGCCTCAAGTTAAACGTAGTTTAAATAAGATTAATAAATAAACAGCGTACATTGACGGCTTTATGTATAGGTCTTTAAATTAAACGATAGATGATTTTTTCTATAAATGAGAGGCATTTAATTCGCCTATAAATCCATTTTATCTGAAAAGGTTGGAGGTAATAATGAATTCGATATCGCCGGTTAATCATGGCGCTGCCAGCACCCGGGAACTTCAGGCCAAGCTCCAGGCGCTGCAAAACTCCTTTGCGTGTCAATCTCCTCTTGTGACTCTTAATGCTTTAAAATCAGCGGGGGAAGATAATAATTCCATGCCGGAAATGACGGCATGGAACTGGTCCAAAGGGTTTGGCCCGGCATAATCGAGTCAATACCCCGGTCCGGCGCCGCTCCTGCGGGCCGCTCCCAGGTCTGGTTAGCGGCTGGCCGTATTTTTGTGCCTAAGGTGGTAATTATGTTTAAATTACCATCCTGGGCGGCTTATATAAACCGTGTTTTTTTGAAACCATCTTTATTAAAAAATAGTAATTATTCCTTGTGCAATTATTTGCTTTAATAAAATTATATTTATCATGTAACGATTATATGATTTTAAAATAATTATTGATCATAGTGGCTTGTTGTTTTTCACCCTGAGATAACCCGCTGATGGCCCTGAACGCCTTTTTGAACGATATAAAATTCAATCCGCTGGCCGCGCTGCTGGCTATTGTCATTACCGCCCTGGGGTTGGCGACCACGCTGCTCATCGTATTACTGTTTCTGGCCGATTATAATACCGACCGGTTCTATTCCGAACCTCAGCGGATGTATCGCATCGAAACGCGTTTTGTCTTGCCGAACGGCGATAATATCCGCTCGGCCCAGGTTCCCCTGCCGCTGATTGACGCATTGCAAAAAGACGCCCGCATCGACAGCGTGAGTTATGCCTTTCGCCTGCTGGCCGACGTCCGCAGCCAGGGCCGCCTCATGCCCAGAGTGGCGATATTCGCGGTGAGCCAGGACTTTCTCGCGCACCTTAATCCCTACCGGCAGCCGCCCTCGCCGCTGGGGGCGAATGAAATATACATCACGCCGGCATTTAATCGCCAATATCTGGGTATGGCCTCGCCTAAAGGGCAGGCGGTCGATTTGGGCCGCCTGGGCCGCTTTATTATCAAGGATGTACTCGACCCGCGGCAGGACAGCAGCCTGGACCTGCCGGCGATGATTGCTTTTTCGCCGGGCATGGTGGCGGGTTATCACGATAAGCGGGGGGACTGGTATGACAGCCATCTGTACGCATTTATCCGCACGGCGTCGGCGGCGCCGTTCGATGACCGGTGGCTGGACAAGCTGGTGCGCAATTATGCGCCGCAGCTCCCCGGCGCGCCATTCACCCCCGAACAATTTATCCACCTCAGCGCCAAGAACATTCTTGCCATCCATTACGACGGGGGATATGCCGACGAGGTCGCCTCCGTCATTTCCAAACCATTGCTGCACACTCTGTACGGGGCGGCGCTGTTTGTACTGTTAACCACGGTGGTGAATTTTTTCAATGTGAATGGCATCGTTAACTCCGCGAAGAAAAACAGCCTGCGCGTTAAACGTAGCCTGGGAGCGTCCAATGGGCAACTGCTGGCGGAGGCATCGTCAATTATTATCCCGCAGTTCCTGATTATCTGCGCGCTGGCGCTGTTGATGCTATGGGGGGTGGCGGCCGTACCGGGGTACCCAGGCACACTGCTGCTCGGCCAGGACGGCGGAGTGGTGGCCGCGGTATTCCTGGGGGTGGCGCTGGTGATTGGCTGTACGGTGGCGGCGTCCCATCTGGCCTACCTCTACTGGTTGGTATTATCCCCCCGGGCGGGGCGGGCGCATAACCGCCACGAAACCACCACCGCGTATTATATCAATCGTTTTACCTTGGTAATGCAGTTATTGATCTCCGGCATCATGGTTTATCTTTGGGCCGGCGTGATGACGCAAAGCCATTTTATTATGGACACCGATTTCGGCTATCGTAAAAAAAACCTCCTGACCTTCGAGATCAGCGAGCAGCTTAATTCCCCCGAAGCGCTACGCGGCCTGCAAAACCGGCTAAAAGAGACGGCGGGCAGCTCCAATATTGCCTTGGCCAGTTGGCGTCCGTTCGATATGTCGCGCAGCGTGCTGTCCATCCAGCATGCGCAGCAGCAGGCCAGGGACCGGTATGCGACCGTTAACGTCCTGTCCGCCGATCATGATTTCCCGCGGGTCTGGGGGCTGGAAACCCTGGCGGGCAAGGAGAATGCCATCGCGGTGAGCAACGATCCGGGGGTTCGCCACGTTATCGTTACCCGGGCCTTTATGGGCCTGATGGGCCTGTCCTCCTATGACGACGTGCTCAATACGACATTTTATACCGAGGTCGACGGCGGCAAGCGCGCCCTGCGCGTATTGCGCGTCGTCGATAACTTTTATCTGGGCGATCGGACAAAAATCCCGCAGCCCTTGATGATTTTTATTAATGAACGCATGGAGAAATACGCGGCGCTGACCTTTCCCGGCCAGCAGCAGCGGGAGCGCATTGTCACCGCCCTCAAGGGCTATGGCCTGGAGGATCGGCATATGCGCACCGTGACCGAACTTTACGCCGGACATTTCAAAAATAGCCTGCTGATGCTGGATATCATCCAGCTGTCCGTCTCGCTGTCGCTGTTCCTGATGTTGGTGAGCGCCATTATTATCGGGCTGTCAGAAGCGCGGCGGCTCAACGATACCCTTAAAATCATGGAGGCGGTGGGCGGTTCGGTCTATACCAGCATCGTTTTTTTCCTGCGGCAGAACGTTATCCCGCTGGCCGTGGCGCTGCTGGCGTCGTTTGGCCTGGGCTTGTGGCTATTGCGCCGCTGGCTGAGCCGGTATGACGTGGTGGCCGGCCTGGCCTACACCTACGCTTGCTGCGCCCTGATTGCGCTGGCGCTGGTAGTAGTGGCGGTAATGGCCATGGCGCTGCTGGCCGGCGGCGGAAGGCGCGTCCCGTTTCGCGCCGGGCGCGGGTAGAGCCGATGGATGTCAACATCGACTCAAAACTCGCGGTGCATTTACGCGCCAAGTGGCTCACCTGGCTTGCCGCGGCGGTGTTCATTCTGCTGTGCGCGGTGATGTACCGGTTAGCCACTGCTGATAATTATCTGACCCTGCCTTTGGCCAGCGCGACGTTTCATACCGTTAGGCGGGGGGTCTATACCGACACGCTGGTAACCCGCGCCATCGCCATTCCGAACGAGAGCGTTTTTGTCTCTTCCGAGCGCGGGGGCAAGGTGCTTGAAATTTACAAGGCATCGTCGGATTTTGTCAAAAAAGGCGAGGTTATCGCCCGGCTGTCAAATTATGATTTTGTCCTGCAAGTTACGTCGCGCATCGCCGACGCCACTGAGCAAATTAATAATTTGCGCAATATGCGCATGTTGTTGGAGCGCAACAGCCGCGACACCAAAGTGGAATTGCAGAAATCCCATTACAACCTGCTGAAGATCGGCAAAGAGATAAAGCGTAATAAAAAGCTCTATGAAAATGCGATTATTGAAAAAGCCAGATATGAAAACCTGCTGGACGAATTAACGCACTGGGAAAAGACCTACGCCATTTTGGCCGAACACGAAGCGCAGCAGGATAAAATTTTGCCCCAGCAGTTTATGGAGATCGATGAATCCGTCAAGCGCCTCGGCAAGTTGATGGACCTGATCAAGGGCGGGCTGGAGCAGTTGACCATTGTGTCGCCCATCGACGGCACGCTCTCGTCGCTGGATATTAAAATCGGCCAGCAAATCAAACCCGGCGAGAAGGTGACCATCGTCGATAACCCGCATTCTTACCATTTCGAAGCCGATTTCAGCGAATACTACCTCGATAAAATCAAACCCCAGGTGAGTGTGGTGGCGGAATCGGGGGGCATCGAGATCCCCTTGACCATCGAATCTGTCTCCTCGGTGGTGGATAACGGCAAATTCAAAGCCAAATTAACCTCGCCCCAGCCGAAGCAGCTGGCCTTGAAGCGCGGGCAATCCCTCGATCTGCGCGTTTCGCTGGACGCTGCCCGGGAGGCGCTGCTAGCCCCTTCGGAAGCGGTGTTTTTCCAGGACGGCCAGGCCTTGGTATATGCCTACGATGAAATCGGCCGGCGGGCGGTAAAAACCCCGGTGCAAATCAAGCGCCAGGGCGCGGCGCAGTCAGAAATAACCAGCGGCCTTGCCGAAGGGCAGCAGGTGGTCACTTTTGCGGATAATGACTATGAAAAACCCAATATCATCGAGTTTGAATAATATGATAACTCTGGAAAACGGCGGCAAATCCTACACTACCAAAACCATCAGGACCCTGGTGCTCAACCAGGTGAATCTCACCGTCGAGCGGGGGGACTTCCTGTCAATCATGGGGCCTTCCGGATCTGGGAAATCCACGCTGCTAAACGTACTGGGCATGTTTGAATCGCTGGACCAGGGCAGTTTGGAGCTGGCGGGGGAAACGGTGGCCTCGCTCAACTATGCGCAAAAAATAGCCTTAAGGCGCCAGGTTATCGGCTATATATTCCAATCGTTTAATCTGATTTCTCATATGTCGGTATTTGATAACGTCGAACTGCCGCTTAAATACCGCAGCGTACCTAAAAACGAGCGTAGGCAACGGGTTGACCAAACGCTGGATACCTTCGGCCTGGCACACCGCGCGGGCCACTATCCGGCGCAGCTCTCAGGCGGTCAGCAGCAGCGGGTGGCCATTGCCCGCGCCATGATTTCGCGCCCGCATCTGATCCTGGCCGATGAACCCACGGGTAATCTCGACAGCAAACATAGCCGTGACGTACTGGAACAATTGACCAGCATTAATTCGGCAGGGACGACGGTGGTGATGGTGACGCATTCACCCGAAGCATCGAATTACGCCAACCGTATCGTAACTATGCGTGACGGTTATCTCACTTAACCCCCCGAGAGGATGACACATAATGAAAGGACTCATTCCCGTGACAAGTATCGACGACAGCAGCATCGACGGCGTCAGCATGCAGGATTTACGGCAGTTGGCGTTTAATGATTACCGGCAGCTCAGCGCCAGGCTGATCGGCCGCATCCCCGCCGAAAATTTGCTCAACGAGGATGAAATAAAAACCTATCATCATGAACTGGCACAAGAGATCTTCGCTCCGCCCATCGACGCTGCCAAGCTGGTGGTGGTGGTTAAAGCGACCCGGCTGTGTAATTTAAGATGCACTTACTGCCACTCCTGGGCGGAAGGCCCCAACCAAACGCTGACATTTCGCAACCTGATCCGCTGCGTGCGCCGGCTTCTGGCTATTCCCAATATCACCCGTTTCGAATTTGTCTGGCACGGCGGCGAGGTCACCCTGCTCAAACCCGATTTTTTCAAAAAGCTGATCTGGCTACAGGAGCAATTCAAGCGGCCCGGGCAGCGTATTACCAATTCGATGCAGTCCAACGCGGTGAATATTTCTGACGAATGGCTGTTGTTTATCAAAGGAATAGGCATGAATGTCGGCATTAGCCTGGACGGTATTCCCGGCGTCAATGATACGCGGCGGGTGGATTATCGCGGCCGGGGCACCTCGGAACGGGTAGCGCGCAGTATCGGGCGGCTGCGGCGCTACGAGATCGCCTATGGCGCATTGATAGTGGTGGACCGCGCGATATTCCAAACCGATATCCGCAACATGTTCGACTATTTCATCAGCATAGAGCTTCGGGACATCGAATTTTTGAATATCGTACCGGATAACCGCACGCCGCCCGGCGGCGATATCGGGCCAAGTTATATCAGCTATGGCGAATTCATCACTTTTTTATCCGCCGCGTTCGTCATCTGGTGGCATGATTATCGCCACATCCTGCGTATCTCGCTGTTTGCGGATTTTATCAAGGTACTGACCAAACCCGATACCCGTCTTTCCGCATGTTACTGGGCCGGCAACTGTTCACAGGAGGTGATAACGCTGGAGCCGAACGGTGATGTGTCCCCCTGCGACAAGTATGTCGGTGACGCCGGCGGCCGTTATGGGTCGCTCTTGAGCACCGATTTGGCCCAATTGCTGGCGCGGTCGCGACATAACCGCCAGGCACTCGGGGAGGAAAGGGCGGCCGCGGAAAAAATGCGCGACTGTCCGTGGTTTGCCCTATGCCGGGGCGGCTGTCCCCATGACCGGGTGATTAACCGCCGTCATGTGCCGGGTTACGACGATACCTGCTGCGGCACCGGGAAACTGTTGGGAATTATCAGGGACTGCCTTGCCAGCGAGGGGCGGCTGTCGTGAAACCGGCCGCTGCTGGGGCATTGAGCGCAAACGCCTGCGGTTGCAAAAAGAGGCCGAGGCCTGCCCCCGTGCCATACCGGGCGCGATTAGCCTTTCGCCGCCCGCAGACGCCGCGGCAGCGCCAGTATTCCCCAGACCATGATACCGCCGATCAGTCCCCAGAACGCGCTGCCGACGCCCAGCAGCGTTATGCCGGAAGCGGTAATCAGGAAGGTGACTATGGCGGCGTCCCGGTGGATTTCCGCCGCCAGGGCGCGGTGCAGGCTGCCGGCGATAGTGCTGAGCAGCGCCAGCCCGGCGATGGTATGGATAAACGCGGCGGGCAGGGCGCTGAACAACAGGCCGATAGAGCCGCCGAACACCCCGGCCAGCAGATAAAATACCCCGGCCGCCGCGGCCGCCATATATCGGCGCGCGGGATCGGGATGCGCTTCCGGGCTCATGCAAATGGCGGCGGTAATGGCGGCGATACACACCGAAAAACCGCCGAAAGGCGCTAAAATCAGCGCCACCAGCGCCGTCCAGGTCATCAGCGGCGAGGTGGGCACCACATATCCGGCCGCCTTGAGGGTGGCCACCCCAGGCGCGTTTTGCGAGGCCATGGTCACGATGAAAAAGGGTATCCCGACGCCCATCAGCGAGGACCAGGTAAAATGCGGCATGACAAACTGCGGCACGGCGAGGGTCAGGTGCTTGCCGGCCAAGGCGATATCCCCTTGCAGGGCCGCACAGGCCAGCCCGGCGCATAAGGCCACCAGGATCGCATAACGGGGCAGCAGGCGCCGGGCGATAAAAAACGCCAGGCACATCGCCGCCGCCAGGGAAAAATGACTTTGCAGCGAGACAAAGGCATCCAGGCCGAAGCGTAGCAATATGCCCGCCAGCATCGCCGCCGAAATCCCCTGCGGAATATGCTGCATCAGCCGCGAAAATATCCCCGTCACGCCGCACAGCAAAATCAGCCCCGAGGCGAAAATAAACACCCCTATCGCTTCGTTGACCGTGCTTCCCGGCAGGCTGGTGACCAAGAGCGCCGCGCCGGGCGTCGACCAGGCGGTGAGAATCGGGGTGCGGTAATAGAGCGACAATCCCAGCGAGGTAACCCCCATGGCCAGCCCCAGCGTGCTCAGCCAGCCGCCGATCTGCGCCAGGCTGGCGCCCGCGGCCTGCGCCGCCTGGAAAACAATGGCCGCCGAGCTGGTATAACCGACCAGGACGGCGATAAATCCGGCGATAACCGCGGAAAACGACAAATCACGCAGCGCGGAACGGGACGCCATAAGCCTCATTCTCCTGGAGTTATTATACGTTATAACGCACGACAGGCGCCCTTAAGCGCCCGATACGTTACGTATACTACCGTGGAGCCGGTGCGGTTTCATCATCCGATTGATTATCCCGCCGGACGGGGTATGTCATTGGTCCGGGGAATAAGTAAAGCGATGAGCCCTGGCGGGGATTACTGCCGTAGTGGTTGTAGCGCCGGCGCTAACCGGCGCTGGCGCTGCCAGCTATCCAGGGTGGCCTGGGCCAGTTGCGCGATGCCCTGATAAAACGGATGGTCCGCGCCCTGCGCCAGCAGCGTCAGGTAACGCCCCGACCAGGGCAGGATATGTTGTTCCAGCAGGTCGTCCAGCGGCGCCTCGTTATTTTCCGCCAGCCAGGCGGCCAGCATCAGCAGCAGGCCGATATGGTCTTCCGGTTCCCGGTTTTGCCGCTGCGGGGCGATTCCCTGTTGTCCCAGCCAGCGGCGCAGCGCCACGGTGGACTCGCCAAACACCACGCCTTCCCGATCCAGGTAAACCGAGCCCCACGGCGGGGCCGCCAGGGCATGCGGGCCGATAAACAGACGCTGCCAGGTCTCTTCCAGGGCATCAAACCAGGGGGCGGCCAGCCCCGTGCGGATTAACGCCGCGGCGGCATAGAGCTCCGGCACCGCCGGCCACTCCAGCTCCCAGCCGCTGCCGGCCAGGGCTTCCAGCAGCCCGGCATTTTGCGGCGACAGGGGCGGATAATAGAGCAATGCTCCCAGGGTCCGTCCGGTAAGCGCAATGGTCGCGTCGGTCATGACATCTCCGGTAAAATGGCGGCCCGCGGCGCGGATAAACCGCGCGGCGTCCCCCGGGTCAACTGGCTACCGCCATGCCCACGGTCATATGCAGGCCATAAAATATCGCCCGCCCAATCAGCTCGCCGCCGAGCACCAGCGCCAACCCCAGCGCCAGGCCAGCCACCGGCGGCGTTTTGCCGCGCACCAGCGGCAGCAGCCAGCAGGCCAGCCCCAGGGACAGCAGCAGCACCCGGCCCGCCATCAGCAGTCCGTAATCCGGCACCAGCCCGGACGCCTGTTGCACCGAGCTATGGATCGCCGCCAGCGCGGCGGCCTGCATCATAATGGCCGCTACGCTTATCATCACCGCAATCACGCTGACCCACGGCAGATAGCGCCAGCCCGGTCCGGAAATGCCGGCCATCCGCAGCAGCAGGTAACCCAGCAGCGGACCGCCGATAAATACCGTCAAGACAAAGCCGAGCGGGGTATAAATATTATTCCAGGTCGGCACGGTATCTATCATATAGACCCGGCCCATGGCGTATAGAAACACCAGGCCGGACAATGCGGTCAGTGCGAGCCAGAGTTTATCCAGCGCCCGCGGCAGGTAATCGAGCACCGCCAGCAGCCAGTAAATGCCGCCGAGCGCAAAAAACAGCGAACCGGCGGCGATTTCATTGCTGAGCGGCGACGCGCCCAGGCGATTAAGGGCGTTCATGGCGCGCAGGGGCGAGCCCAGGTGCAGCATCGAGGCGATAAACCCCAGCCCCATCAGCAGCCACAGGAAAAACATGGCGCGGTGCACCCGGCGGGTACTCTCCGCCGTCAGGCGGCCGGCCAGCAGCACCATGGCCATTACCAGATAACCGCCGATTACGCTTTGGCCCGCGACGGTAAAAAACATCAGCGGCCATTCATGCCATCCGTTACCCATTTCACACCTCCCTTGGATTGGCCAGGAAGCCGCTGGTATCGTTCACCGGCCTGCTGTTCGCGTTGGGTTTGATCACCAGGTTGGGCAGGGTGAACATGGGGTCGGGCAGCGGGGCCACCGCCGCCAGATCGCCATATTTATCCCGCAGATCGCCGATGGGCGCCAAATCCAGCGCGCGCAGCGGGCAGGATTCCACGCAGATGGGCTTTTGCCCCACCGCCACGCGCTCATGGCAACCATCGCACTTGGTCATATGTCCTTTGGCTTCGTTAAATTGCGGCGCGCCGTAGGGGCAGGCCATATGGCAGTAGCGGCAGCCGATGCAGATGTCTTCATTAACCACCACAAATCCGTCTTCGCCTTTGTGCATCGCGCCGCTGGGGCACACTTTAACGCAGGCGGGGTCCTCGCAGTGATTGCAGGCGATCGATAGATAATAGGCAAAAACATTTTGGTGATAAGCCTCGCCGTCCGCCTGCCAATTGCCGCCGGCATATTCATAAATACGGCGGAAACTGACGTCCGGCCCCAGATTTTTGTAGTCCTTGCAGGCCAGCTCGCAGGTCTTGCAGCCGGTACAGCGGCTTGAATCGATATAAAAACCATATTGCGTACTCATCTACCGCTCCTACGCTTTTTCGATCTGAATCAGATTGGTATGCTGCGGATTGCCCTTGGCCAACGGCGACGGCCGCTGGGTGGTCAGGGTATTAATGCAGCCGCCATGATCGATTTTGTCTCCCGCCATATCGGCCTGATGCCACGCGCCCTGACTGACGGCCGTAACGCCGGGCAGGATGCGCGGCGTCACCTTGGCGTCGATCCTGATCTCGCCCCGGTCGTTGAATACCCGCACTTTATCGCCGTTGCGAATGCCGCGGATTTCGGCATCGAGAGGGTTAATCCACACTTCTTGCGGACAGGAGGCCTGCAGCACGTCGATATTGCCGTAGCTGGAATGGGTGCGCGCCTTATAGTGAAAACCGGCCATTTGCAGCGGAAAACGCGCGCGCAGCGGATCGTCCCAACCCTCGAAGGTGGGGACATACCGGGGTAGCGGGCTGATGCTTTCATCCGCCTGGAGTTGCCAGGTGGCGGCAAGCTCTTCCAGCGCCGCCGAGTAGATTTCAATTTTACCGGAAGGGGTTTTCAGCGGATTGGCCGCCGGGTCCGCGCGGAATTTACGGTAGGCGACAAAGTGGCCGTCGGGGTCCTTGCGTTTATAAATTCCCTGGGCTTTTAACTGCTCATAGGACGGCAGCAGGGGGTCCTTGGCCAGCATCCTGGCATATAAAAACTGTAGCCACTCGGACTGGGTGCGCCCTTCGGTAAATTTCTGCGCCACATCCGCGCCGAGGCGCCGCGCGATATCGCTGGTGATCTGGTAAATCGAGCGGCGCTCGAATTTTGCCGTGGTGGCGGGCTGGCCGAAAATGAGATACCCCATATTGGCGGCGTAATCGTTGGGGACAATATCTTCCTGTTCGGTGGTCATCAAATCCGGCAACAAGATATCGGCGTATTTCGCCGATGAGGTCATAAAGTTTTCAATCACCACGATCATTTCGCAATCCCGGTCTTTTTTCAGGACCTCGTGGGTGCGATTGATATCCGAATGCTGGTTGACCAGGGTATTGCCGGCGTAGTTCCAGATAAATTTAATCGGTACGTCCAGCCGGTCCTTGCCTTTTATCCCGTCTTTTAACGCGGTCATTTCCCTGCCGCGGGAGATGGCGTCGGTCCATAAGAATACCGGGATCTGGGTTTTCACCGGATTGGTTAATACCGGCAGCCGTTCGATGGTAATGGTATAGGTGGACTCCCGGGCGCCGCTATTGCCGCCGTTGATGCCCACGTTGCCGGTCAGGATCGGCAACATGGCGATGGCGCGTGCGGTTTGCTCGCCGTTGGCCTGGCGCTGCGGTCCCCAGCCCTGGCAGATATACGCCGGTTTGGCGCTGCCGATTTCACGGGCCAGCTTGACGATCCGGTCGCGTGGAATGCTGGTGATTTTCTCGGCCCACAGCGGGGTTTTGGCGGTTGCGTCGTCGCCCTGGCCAAGGATATAGGCTTTGTAATGACCGTTGGCCGGCGCGCCGGCCGGCAGGGTTTTTTCATCATAACCGACGCAGTAGGTATCCAGAAACGCCTGGTCCACCAGGTTTTCGGTGATCAACACCCAGGCGATAGCCGACACCAGCGCGGCATCGGTACCGGGACGAATCGGTATCCATTCATCTTCCCGTCCCGCCGCGGTATCCGTATAGCGGGGATCGATTACGATCATGCGCGCGGAGGAGCGTTCGCGCGCCTGCTCAAGATGGTAGGTGATGCCGGCGCCGCTCATGCGGGTTTCCGCCGGATTGTTGCCGAACATTACCACCAGTTTGGTATTAACGATATCGGAGGTGCTATTGCCGTCGTTGCTACCGTAGGTATAGGGCATTGCGGCGTTGATCTGGGCGGTGCTGTAGGTGCCGTACTGATTCAGGTAGCCGCCGTAGCAGTTCATCAGGCGCGTGATAAGCGACCCCGACGGTGACGAGCGGGCGAAATTGGCGCCGGTGACGCCGGAAGAGTAATTGATATATACCGCTTCGTTGCCGTAGTCCTTGACGATGCGCTTAAGGTTGCCGGCGATGATGTCCAGGGCCTCGTCCCAACTGATGCGCTGGAATTTACCTTCCCCGCGTTCGCCTACCCGCTTCATCGGATATTTCAGGCGATCGGGATGGTTCATCCGGCGGCGGATCGACCGTCCGCGCAGGCAGGCCCGAACCTGGTGGTCGCCATATTCATCCTGGCCGGTATTATCCGTCTCCACCCAGTACACTTCATCGTCGCGCACATGCAAGCGCAGGGCGCAGCGGCTGCCGCAGTTGACCGAACACATGCTCCAGACCAGCTTGTCGGCGGCGTTGGCCATGGGTTGCGCCGGCGACTCCCCGGCGAAAGCCGATCGGAACGGCAGATCCAACGCCCGGCTGGCCAGCAGCAGGCCGCCGGCCGCCATGCCGCCTTTTACCAGGTTGCGCCGGCTGATGCGAGGGCAGTCCGGCATGGTTAATGATTTGTTTTTCATCGGTCACCCATTTTATTGCTCACCATGGCACGTCGCTACGCGCCGAATCTAATGAAACCTTATTATTACTGTAGTTATCAAAATACTTCCTGATAATGAATGAAAAACCACCAGCGAATATTGTCCCCGGACAAATTTGCCGTCATTAGCCGCCCGGCGCCTGGGCGGTTAACGTGCGTAAGCGCAAGAACGTGATGGCGGCGCCAAAATGGTCCTATTAGGAGAATAAATTTATTAAAAATGTGATCAATTCGATTTTTCAATAACTGTTACGCATATAAAGTTACGCGTAACAGTTAATGTGAAAGAGGTTTTTGTGAAAAATTTGTTTAATCTTGAGGGCAAGCGCGCATTAATTACCGGTTCCGCCCAGGGCATAGGCTATCTTTTGGCCCGCGGCCTGGGGGAATCCGGCGCCAGTATCGTGATCAACGATATCACCCAGCAGCGCGCGGACCAGGCGGCGGACAGCCTGCGTCATCTGGGTATCCAGGCGTCGGGCTATGGTTTTGACGTCACCTCCTCGGCGGAGATTGGCGCCGCGATTGAGAAAATCGAGGCGGAGCAGGGGCCAATCGATATCTTAATCAATAATGCCGGTATCCAGCGCCGCTATCCTTTTGTCGATTTCCCGGAAAGCGAGTGGGACAAAATTATCGACGTTAATCAAAAATCGGTATTTTTGGTTTCCCAGCAAGTGGCAAAAAGGATGATGGCGCGCCGTAGCGGCAAGATCATTAATATTTGCTCCATGCAAAGCGAACTCGGGCGCGAAACGATTACGCCATATGCCGCATCCAAAGGCGCGGTGAAAATGCTGACGCGCGGCATGTGTGTTGAACTGGCGCCCTATAATATCCAGGTAAATGGTATTGCTCCGGGATATTTTGCCACCGACATGACCAAGGCCTTGGTTGATAATACGGAATTTTCAAATTGGCTATTTAAACGAACCCCCGCGGCGCGTTGGGGCAACCCTGAAGAACTTATTGGCGCGGCCGTTTATTTATCCGCGCCCGCGTCCAGTTTTGTAAATGGACATATTATATTTGTCGATGGCGGCATGCTGGCCGCGGTCTAATAAAAAATAATAACACAATCATTCCATTATGATGGCTGGCTGCTCCAGCCGTCGAAAAAATCATTATCTCAGAGTAGGGGACTGGCATCATGCAACAGAGAAAGTTGGCCGTTCGGCGTTGGTGGTATTTAATGCCGATAATATTTATTACCTATAGTTTAGCGTATCTCGATCGGGCGAATTTTGGCTTTGCCGCCGCGTCAGGCATACAAGAAGACCTCGGTATTACCAAAGGCGTCTCTTCGCTGATTGGCGCCCTGTTTTTCCTCGGCTACTTTTTTTTCCAGGTGCCGGGGGCGATATATGCGGTAAAACGCAGCGTAAGAAAGCTGATATTTTGCAGCTTGATTCTTTGGGGCGTTTGCGCGGCGGCCACCGGTTATGTCAGCAATATACCCATGTTATTGATCATCCGCTTTACCCTGGGCGTGGTCGAAGCCGCGGTGATGCCGGCGATGCTGGTCTATATCAGCAACTGGTTTACCAAACAGGAGCGCTCGCGCGCCAATACGTTTCTCATTCTGGGCAATCCGGTTACCGTACTGTGGATGTCCATCGTTTCCGGCTATTTGATTAATGCCTTCGGCTGGCGCGAGATGTTTATTTTCGAAGGCATCCCCGCCGTTATCTGGGCGGTTTTCTGGTGGTTTCTGGTCAGGGATAAGCCTTCGCAGGTTAGCTGGCTGAGCGCGCAGGAAAAAGCCGATTTACAAGCGGTGATGGATCAGGAACAGCAAAATATCAAGCCGGTGCGTAATTACGGCGAAGCCCTGCGCTCCGGTAATGTCATTATGCTATGTTTGGTACATGCGTTATGGAGCATCGGCGTTTATGGTTTTATGATGTGGATGCCGTCTATTATCAAGTCAGCCGCTTCAGTGGATATTGTCGCCGTCGGCTGGCTGTCGGCGCTGCCTTATTTGGCCGCTATTATTGCTATGCTTAGCGTATCGTGGTTATCGGACAAAATACAAAATCGCAAATTATTTATCTGGCCGTTATTATTAATCGCCTCCGCCACATTCTTTACCTCTTATATGATCGGTAACGAGCACTTCTGGTTTTCCTACGCCTTGTTAGTGGTGGCCGCGGCCTGTATGTATGCGCCTTATGGTCCGTTCTTCGCCATGATTCCAGAACTGCTGCCGAAGAATGTCGCGGGGGTTTCGATGGGCCTGATTAACAGCGTCGGGGCCCTGGGCGCGTTTGTCGGCGCCTGGCTGGTGGGTTATCTGAACGGCCTTACCGGCAACCCCAGCATTTCTTATAGTTTAATGGCCGCCGCGCTGCTCATGTCGGTGGTAATTATGATGAAAGTCCGCGTGGCGCCTAAAAACGCCGCGCCGAAGCCGCTGGGCAAACGTATCGCATCTTAAGTGCGGGTCAGCGGGCCGGCTCATTACGCGCCGGCCCGCGATCATAGGCACCTCCATCAAAGTTATGTATAATTGCGCATGCTTTAACGATGGGGATGAGAATGAAAGGCACCAGGATAACGCTACAGGACATTGCAACCTTAACCGGTGTGACAAAAATGACTATCAGCCGTTATCTGCGCGATCCCAATCAGGTTTCTCAAAAAAATCGGGAACTTATCGGCAAAGCATTAGAGGGTATCAATTATATTCCTAACCGCGCGCCCGAGATTTTACTTAATTCAAGAAGTAAATGTATTGGCATTCTTATTCCTTCGTTTAAGAATCAAATATTTTCCGATGTGCTGGCCGGTATTGAGTCCGTCACCTCTGCCCATCATTACCAAACCATTATCGCCAATTATGACTATGACGCCGGTATCGAAGAAGAAAGAATTATCAATTTGTTATCATATAATATAGACGCCATTATCTTGACCGGAAAACAGCATACCGAGCGGACAAAACAATTTTTGCAGATGGCGAATATTCCCATCGCTGAATTAATGGATCTCACCGAAGAGTATTTGGATATCCAGGTTGGCTTTGATAATGAAAAAGCCGGTTATGATATGACTCAGGCCATATTGGAAAGCGGTAAGGAAAATATAATTTACATTGGCTCCATGGACGATCCCCGGGACGCCCGCCGCTATCTGGGCGTATGCAATGCGCTGCAAGAAGCGGGCAGAACCCCCATGCGGCTATTGCCGAAAAGCATTTCGTCCATCACGCTGGGCAGCCAGCTGTTTATCCGCGCGCAGCGGGAGTTTCCCGCGGTGGACGCCATTTTCTGCACTAATGATGATTTAGCGGTGGGAGCGTTGCTCGAATGCCAGTCCCAGGGCATTGACGTCCCGGCGCGGATGGCTATCGTGGGGTTCCATGGCCTGGATATCGGGCGGGCCAATGTGCAAAAACTGGCCAGCGTCATTACGCCGCGATTTGATATCGGCAAGACGGCGGCGGAATTATTACTGAAAAGGCTCGCGGGCAAGCCGGGGGTTGAAAACGTTGATTTAAGTTACCAAATCTATTTCGGCCAGACCTTGTAACGCCGATCAACCCATAACGGGATAGCGGCTCCATGCCGCTGGCGCGGTCCGCCGGACGGCGCCTAAAATTAAACCTATATCAAATCAACCTCTTATCTCCTTCTTATCTTCCCTCCCCTTCACAAGCGTCAATATAAATGTCTATACTGTATAAAAATACAGTATCCGGAGAAGGTCGAAATGAAGTTATATCCCGCGTTGGAAAGCCCCGCAGCGATCCCGTTGCCGCTGTTTGGCGATCGGGTGGCGGCCGGGTTTCCCAGCCCGGCTGCGGATTATGTGGAAAACCGCATTGACCTGAACGATATCTGCGTGCGCCATCCGGCCAGCACCTACTTTGTGCGGGCCACCGGCGAGTCGATGATCGAGGGCAATATCCACGAAGGGGACATCCTGGTGGTGGATTGCTCACTCAAACCCCGGCATCATGATATCGTCATTGCCTCCGTGGACGGCGCCTTCACCGTTAAACGCCTGCAGCTCCACCCCCTGATGCAGCTCTTGCCGATGAATCCGGCCTACGCGCCGATTGCGCTGGCGGATAATGATCAGGTGGAAGTGTTTGGCGTGGTGACGTTCATTATTTATGCGGCGCGCTGACCATGTACGCCCTGGTGGATATCAACTCGTTTTATGCCTCCTGCGAGACGGTGTTCCGGCCCGAACTGCGCGGCCGGCCGGTGGTGGTGCTGAGCAACAATGACGGCTGCGTGATCGCCCGTTCCGCCAGCGCCAAACGGCTCGGCATTAATATGGCCGAGCCTTATTTCAAGATTCGCCAGCAGCTGGCGCGGCATAAGGTGGCGGTATTCTCCAGCAACTACGGCCTGTATGCCGATATGTCGCACCGGGTAATGACTCTGCTGGAGGAAATGGCGCCGTCGGTTGAGATCTATAGCATCGATGAGGCGTTCCTTAACCTGACCGGCGTCAGCCACTGCATGGCGCTGGAGCAGTTTGGCCGCGACGTGCGCCAGCGGCTGCGCCAATGCACCAAACTGACCGCCGGGGTGGGCATCGCTCCCAGCAAAACCCTGGCGAAACTGGCCAACCATGCGGCGAAGCAGTGGAGTAGAACCGGCGGCGTGGTGGATCTCTCATCGCCGCTGCGCCAGCGCAAATTAATGGCCCTGCTGCCGGTTGAGGAAGTCTGGGGCATCGGACGGCGGCTGGGTAAAGCGCTGCGCACCATGGGGATCGGTACGGCGTTGCAACTGGCGGATTCCCCCCCGGCGTTTATCCGTAAAAATTTCAGCGTGGTGCTGGAGCGCACGGTGCGGGAACTGTGCGGCGAGCCTTGCCTGGAGGTGGAGGAAATGCCGGCGGTCAAGCAGCAGATCCTGTGCAGCCGCAGCTTTAGCTCCCGCATCGACCGTTATCAGGATATGCGCGAGGCCGTATGCAGTTATGCCGTGCGCGCAGCGGAGAAATTGCGCGGCGAAAATCAATATTGCAGGCAGGTGTCGGTATTTCTCAGAACCAGCCCGCACGCGGCGGGGGAGCGGTTTTACGGCAACCAGGCCACCCGGCTCATCCCGTTCCCCACCAATGATTCCCGGGATATCATCGCCCAGGCGATCCACTGCCTGGACGCCATTTGGCTGGAGGATCGGCGTTATATGAAAGCGGGCATCGTACTGGGGGATTTTTATCATCAGGGCGTGGCGCAGCTGAGCCTGTTCGATCCCTTTGCGCCCCGTCTGCACGGGGAAGCGCTGATGGCGACCCTGGATCGGATCAATCGCTCGGGACGGGGCAAAATCTGGTTTGCCGGGCAGGGCATCCGCCAGGACTGGCAAATGAAACGCGAGATGCTGTCGCCGGCCTATACCACCCGGGTCAGCGACCTGCCGCGCGTGGCGGTATTGTGAACGCGGCTATGCGCCCAGATCATCCTGATGGGCCGCCACCCATTGGGCCAGGGCGTGTAGCGGCGCTTCCAGCGTTTTGCCCAGCGCCGTGACCTGGTACTCCACCCGTGGCGGGATCTCGGCGAAAACGGTGCGCCGCACCAATCCCTTATTTTCAAAGGCGCGCAGCTGGCGGGTCAGCTCTTTTTGCGTAATCGGATAGACCCCCCGCTGCAATTCCCCGAAGCGAACCGGGCCGTCCAGCACAATCAGCCGATATAAAATCGGAATGGCCCATTTACCCGCCACCAGCCCGACAAACTGCAACATCGGGCAGGGGGCGGTAACCGGCGGCAGTGAATTAATTTTTTGTTGCGCAATCGCCTGCGGCATCATTGCATCCCTCCTGCTGCGTTAGTATCCATTTGGTACCTACTATCATTTTAATACCATCGTCATAATAATGGCATTTTTCACCCCGAATGGAAAATAGCGATGACCCGATTAACCGATAAATATGCTTTGATCACCGGCGGCTCCAGCGGCATTGGCCTGGAAACCGCCCGCCAGTTTTTGGCCGAGGGAGCCACCGTGGCCATTACCGGGCGCAGCGAAAGCGCGCTGCGCGACGCCTCCCGGGACTTGGGCGGGCAAGTGGTCTGCCTGCCGGGCGATGCGGGGGATCTGGCGGACCAGGCCGCGCTGGCACGCCGGCTGTCCGATCTGTGGCCGCGCCTGGACGTATTGCTGGTCAATGCCGCCGATGTCACCCATCGCCCGCTGGAAGCCTGGGACGAGGCGGGCTGGGATCGGCTGATGGCCACCAATCTCAAAGGGCCGTTTTTTCTGATCCAGGCCTTGTTGCCGCTGCTGCGCTCCCCCTCGTCGGTGATTTTGTGCGGGTCGGTCAGCGCCCATATCGGCTTGCCGCAAAGCGGCCCCTATGCCGCCAGCAAGGCCGCGCTGTTGTCGCTGGCCCGCACCCTGTCGGGGGAACTGCTGGGGCGGGGCATCCGGGTCAATAGTCTGAGCCCGGGCCCGACCCGCACGCCGGCGCTGGATAAGCTGGGTTTGAGCGGCGCGGCCCATGAGGCCTTGCTGGCGGAAATCAAGGCCCTGGTGCCGCTTGGCAGGCTGGGCACGCCGTTGGAATTGGCCAAAGCGGCGGTCTATCTCGCCTCGGACGAATCCGCGTTTACGGTCGGCAGCGAATTAATCGTTGATGGTGGGGTAAGCGCATTGTGATTTATTATCAATGCGGATTTGTTATCATGGCGGCCTAACCGCACCGCCATGTCACGGCCAGGCACCTGCTTTTTATGCTGAACTTAAGAGAAATGACCGCCGGCGAGTATGATGGGTACCGCCGCTTTTTTATTGAAGAATATGCCCGGGATCTGAGCGGCAACCACGGCTACGGCATCGAGAAAGGCCGGGTCAACGCCACCCGCAGCATTAACGGCTATTTGCCCCAGGGCGTCGATACCCCGGGCCACCAGCTGTATTGCATCGAGCTGGCCGGGGACGGCCAGGCCGCGGCCGTCATCGGCTATTTATGGGTGGGCTGGCAGGGGAATACGGCGTTTATCAGCGACTTTTGCATCCTGGACGCCTGGCGGCGCCGGGGATATGGCAAAGCCGCGCTGGCGTTGCTTGATAGCCGGCTCAGCGCCCGGGGCATTACCGAGCTGGGACTGCGGGTGGCGGCGGATAATCCCGGCGCCCGGGCGCTGTACGACCGCAGCGGCTTTCGGGTCACCGGCGTGAATATGGTCAAACGGATCGGCTAATTCCCGCCGGGCAGCAGGGTAAACGCCCCGCGCGCCAGGCATTCGCCGTTGATAAAAATCTCCACGGCATGCCTGCCGGGGTAGTGCGCCCGGGTGGTGAAATTACGGATGATTTGCGCCCGGGTAATCGCCAGGGCCGCCCCGGCCGCCAGGGTCAGGGTTTTCAGTTTAAACACCTTGACCGACGTGCCGCCGGATTTTTTAACGTAATGTACCGCATAGTCAATCACCAGCCGCTGGGGCAGGGAGGCGGTGGATCGCAGCTGAAACGCCAGCCGCACGCTATCCCCCAGCCGGATCGCCGCCGGGGTAACGCTGAAGTCCTCCACGCTGACCTGGGCGACGTGGCCGGCGCCCACGATCCCCAGCGCGCGCCGATCTCCTTGCTTGATCAGCGTGCGCAGCGCATGGCGGGCGATCCAGGCGGTGGACGGATGATCCAACGGCCAGCCCGCCAGCAGATCCATCACCCAGTCCGGATGATCCTTGGTGATATCATTAAGATGGTTGGCCACCGATTTGCGCACATACAGGCTCGGGTCCCCGCGCAGCTGGTTGAGGATCGGCGCCGCCGGCGACGGGTCGGCGCGCAGGGCTTCCAGGCGAAACGACCAGGGCAGCCGCGGGCGGCTCCCTTCGCTGGCCAGCCGCCGGACATGTTCGTCCCCGTCCCGGGACCAGGTTTCCATCAGCGCCAGGCCGCGGGCAAGGTCCTGGCGCAGGAACGGCCGCACCGCAAACTCCGAAGAGCCGAACGAGGTAAAAAAACGCAGGGCGTCCATCGATAAATCGAAATCATCCAATCCATACATCGCCACATATTCCGGCAATACCAGGGTGACAAAGCGATTGTCGAGCCGCGGCGCCAGCCGCCGCAAAATCGCCAGCGCCTGCGGGTAATCCGCCGGCAGTCCCTCATGCAGGCATGCGCTTACCCGGCGCAGCCGCGCCATCAGCGACAGCGCTTCCAGCCCGTCGGCGGTGGCGGCCAGGAAGCGGCCGGTATCAAAGCCGTCATGGACGGCGGCCGCCTGCGCGGCGATATGCCGCAGGCGGGCGTGATTGAAAATTTCTTTCAGCGCGGGGGCGCTCGGCTCGGGCATAGGGCTCGTCTCTGGGGGATAGCGCTACAGGCTACGGCTTTTCAGCGCTAAAGAAAAGCCGGAGTTTGGTCGCGACGCGCTCCGGCCGGAGCAGGGGATGGGACCCGCCGATCGCTGCGCTATTGGATGCCGAGCGCGTCGCGCATGGTATAAAACAGGTCGGTTTGATCGGTCAGGCCGACCACGTTGCCGGCATAAGGGCCGTAGGCAGCGATGCGCAGCTGGGTGCCGGTATGGCCCTGGGAGTCGGGGTCTTCCGAGTTGCCGTAGCTGATGGCCATGACCGCGCCATCCTTGGTGGTCAGCGCCTGGGTCAAACCGGGCGCCTTGGCGTCCGCTTCAATGATCTGGCTTGAATGGGCATGGTCGGCGGTCACGAGCACCAGCGTATTGCCGTCGGCGCGGGCGAACGCCAGGGCTTGTTGCACCGCCTCGTCCAGATCCACCGTTTCGCCGAACTGGCCGCACGGATTGGCCGCATGATCCTGCTTATCAATGGATGCCCCTTCCACCTGCAGGAAGAAGCCGTTCGGATTGGTTTTCAGCAGGTCGATGGCTTTTTGGGTCATCGCGGCCAGGGTGGGAATACTGGCGGTGTGTTTGGGATTATCGGTACAGGTTACCGGCGGCTGGTCGATATTGCCGTGGTAGGTGGCTTTGGGGCCGATCCAGCGTACCGGCATATTGCCGTCGGCGAACAGGCCGAGCACCGGCTGGTCCTGGTTGGCCGCAGTGATGCCGTTAAGGCCGTCCAGATCGCCGATCAACTGATAACCGCGCGCCTGCGCCTGTTCGCGCAGCGTTTTGCCTTGCCATTGCCCGGCCTTGGCGATTTCGCCGAAGGTCTTGGCGCCGCCGCCCAGGGTGACATCGGCGCGGGCGTCGAGCAACTGTTCGGCAATGGACCCGCGCCCCTGGTTTTCCAGCGCCTGGGCGGGGCAGCTTTTACTGGTGGCTTCCGGGCCGTAGCATTTGCGGGAACTGACGTGGGCCACCAGGGCCGCCGGGGTGGCGTCTTCCAGCTCGGCGGTAGAGACATTGCCGGTGGCTTTACCGGCCGCCTTGGCCAGTTCCAGAATGGTCATGTGATCCTTGCCGAACACATCCACCCCCAGCGCGCCGTTATAGGTTTTAACGCCGGTGGTCCAGGCGGTGGCTGAGGCCGCCGAGTCGGTCACATAAGCGGGTTTATGGCTGGTTTTATCCAGGGCGTAGTGGGTGTATTGGCCGGTCAGCGGCAGGGCGTCGATACCTTTGAAAAACTGGCCCGCGCCCACCGCATAATTCCGGGCCGCGGTGATTTCCGAATCCCCCATGCCGTCGCCAATCAGCAAAATAACGTTTTTCGCCGGCTGATTGGTCAGGGCCGCTTTCAGCGCCTGCGTCTGATCGGATTGCAGGCGGCGGGCGCCCCCTGGCTGGGTTATATCGCCGCGGGCCGCGCGATCGAACGTGTCGCCGGACGTTGCGGATGCCGGTTGGGCCAATGCGCTGCTATCCGTTACCAAGGCGCCGGCCAGCAGGGCGCCGGTCAGAACGAAAGAGCGTACCGAAGAACAAATATGCTGCATGGATAAAACTCCCGTAGCCAAGCGGATGAATGGGTATGTCCGGATATATCATTATGTAGTTTTACGTAACGCAGATGATGAATTTATGACAATAACCCATAAACAATCCCGGCTGCCGCCCCGGCATTGGCGGAGTTGGGTCCCAGCAGCTACGATAATAAGCATACTTATTGTCAAAAAAACCATTCGTTTTAGGCCAGCCCCGCATTTCGCGATTTTAGGCGGAAGCGTTGGCCTTTGCTGTTTAATTTATCAGGGGTTCAATACCATGCTTCGGTCTGATTATCATGATAAGAAGGAGGCGCCGCGCATGTCGCAAGGGGAGCAGGGATTTTCCTTTAAGGTGCTCACCATTAATACCCACAAAGGTTTTGCCGCGTTTAATCGGCGTTTTATCCTGCCGGAGCTGCGCGAGGCGGTACGCACCGTCTCTCCGGATATCGTGTTTTTGCAGGAAGTGCTGGGCGCGCATGAAAAGCATTCGCTGCGTTTTGAGAACTGGCCGGTGGTGCCGCAATATGAATTTCTGGCCGATACCATCTGGGCCGATTTCGCCTATGGGCGCAATGCGGTCTATCCCGATGGGGATCACGGCAACGCCTTGCTTTCCAAGTTTCCCATTACCCGCCACGAGAATCTGGATGTCTCCATCGACGGCACCGAAAAGCGCGGCATGCTGCACTGCGTCCTGCAGGTGCCCGATCGTGATTTACAGCTGCATATGATCTGTGTGCACCTCGGCTTAAAAGAGGAGCATCGCCATCGGCAAATGTTGCGCATGAGCGAGCATATCGCCTCGCTGCCCGCGGACGCGCCGCTGGTGGTGGCCGGTGATTTTAACGACTGGCGCCAGCGCGCCAACGGAATTCTCGGCCGCGAAGCCGGCCTGGTGGAGGTCTTTACCCAGGCCCGCGGCCGCCCGGCCCGCACCTTTCCCGCCCGTTTCCCCTTGCTGCGCCTCGATCGCATCTATGTCAAGAATGCCCGCATCAGCGAGCCGACCTCCCTGGCCAACCAGCCCTGGTCCCATTTATCCGATCATGCGCCCCTTGCCGTGGAGATCCATCTATGAATATGGAATGGCGGGACGGCAATCGCATCAAGCTGCTGGAAAACGGCGAAGAATTTTTCCCGGCGCTGTATGAGCGCATAGGTAAAGCGACCAAAGAGGTGCTGCTGGAAACCTTTATCCTGTTCGAGGATAAAGTGGGCAAGGCCCTGCAAAAAAACCTGATCGCCGCCGCCGAGCGCGGGGTGCGCGTGGAAGTCCTGGTGGACGGCTATGGCTCCGCTGATTTGTCCGATGAGTTCGTCAATGCCTTCACCGCCGCTGGCGTCCGTTTCCGGTATTACGATCCCCGGCCGGCCTTTATGGGGATGCGCACCAACCTGTTTCGCCGGCTGCATCGTAAAATCGTGGTGGTGGACGGGCTTATCGCCTTTATCGGCGGCATTAATTTTTCCGCCGAGCATCTGAGCGATTATGGCCCGGAAGCCAAGCAGGACTATGCGGTGGAACTGGAGGGGCCGGTGGTGGAGGATATCCATCGGTTCACCCTGCGGGCGCTGTATAAAGAAGATCACCACCGCAACTGGTGGGGCCGCCGTTCCCGCCTGCCGGCGCATAACGCGCAGCCCGGCGACGCGCAGGCGCTGTTTGTCTATCGCGACAATGATGAACATGATACGGATATTGAACGCCACTATATCGATATGCTGCGCAGCGCCAGGCGGGAGGTGATTATCGCCAACGCCTACTTTTTCCCCGGCTACCGGCTGCTTAAAGAGATGCGTAATGCCGCGCGGCGCGGGGTTCGGGTTAAGCTTATCGTGCAGGGCGAACCGGATATGCCCATCGTTAAGGTGGGGGCGCGCATGTTATATAACTATCTGGTGCCGGAAGGCGTGCAGATTTATGAATATGTCCGCCGCCCGCTGCACGGCAAAGTCGCGGTTAAAGACGATGGCTGGTCCACCGTCGGGTCCAGCAATCTCGACCCGCTCAGCCTGTCCCTGAACCTGGAAGCCAATGTGGTTATCCATGACACCGCCTTCACCGGCCAGCTGCGCGCTAATCTCAATGGCCTGATTGAACGGGACTGCCAGTTGATTGACAAAACCATGGTGCCCAAACAGACCTACTGGCATTTGGCGAAAAGCGTGGTGGTATTCCATTTTTTGCGCCACTTCCCGGCGTGGATTGGCTGGCTGCCCGCCCATACGCCGAAATTGGCCCTGGTGGCACCGCCGGTTCAGCCGGAGTTGGAAATGCAGGATCGCGCCGAACCTGAAAATGAGGGGGCCAAGCCATGACCCGGGATGCCGCGAACCGCAAAGCGCCGCCCGTGCCGGACCACGGTCCCGGCCGTAAAAAAAAACGGCTCTGGTCCGTCACTAAAAAAGTCCTGACCGGGCTGTTTTTTATCGGCGTTATTGTCTTGCTGGTGATTTACGCCCGCAAGGTGGATTGGGACGATGTTGCCCAGGCCATCGAACATTATCAGCGCAATGCGATATTGATGGTGGTGGGCCTGGTGGTTTTCAGCTATTTGCTCTACGGCATTTACGATCTTATCGGCCGCGCTTATTGCGGCCATAAGCTGGCCAAAAAGCAAGTGCTGCTGGTTTCGTTTATCTGTTACGCGTTTACGCTTACCCTGAGCGCCTGGGTGGGCGGCATCGGCATGCGCTACCGGCTGTATTCCCGCCTGGGCCTGTCAAATAGCGCCATTACCCGCATCTTCAGCCTGAGCCTGGCCACCAACTGGCTGGGCTATATTTTGCTCGCCGGCATCGTTTGCGCGTTCGGGGTACTCAAGCTGCCGGCCAAATGGGATATCGGCGACGTGGCGATACGGTTAATCGGCATCGGCCTGCTGCTGTTTATCGCCGCCTATTTGTGGCTGTGCGCCTTTTCCAAACGCCGCCGCTGGACCATCAAAGGGCAGAAACTGGTGCTGCCGTCCCTGCGCATGGCCGGCGCGCAGCTGGTCGCCTCCTGCGCCAACTGGCTGGCCATGGCCGCCATCATCTATATCCTGCTCAATGACAAAGTGGACTTCCCGCTGGTGCTAGGCGTACTGCTGGTCAGCAGCATCGCCGGGGTGATCGTCCACATCCCCGCGGGGATCGGCGTGCTGGAGGCGGTATTCGTCGCCATGCTGAGCAGCGAACATTTGTCCCACGGCACCATTATCGCCGCCCTGCTGGCCTATCGGGCCATCTATTTTATCGCGCCGTTATTACTGGCCATCGTGCTTTATCTGTGGCTGGAGAGCCGCGCCAAAGTCCTGCGGGAGAAAAACCAGCGGCGGGAAGCGGCCCATGCGGCGCAGGCGCCCGCCAACGGCGCAGCCAAGCCGCCCGCGGACGGCGGCCGGTTGCCCGATTAAACCTGGATGCCGCGGGCCGGCGGATTAGCGGTTGCGCGCCGTTTTATCCGCCGCGACCCGGGCGTGGATTTTGCCGCGAAACACCCAGAACCCATAGGTGTTGTAAGCCAGCGTCACCGGAATCAGTACCGCAAACCCGATTAACAAAAAACCTTGGCTCAGGGCGGGAGCGGCGGCGGCATGAAGCGACAGCCCCGGCGGGATGATCGCCGGATAGACCGCCAGCAGCAGCGCGGCGAAGGCGACGGCGACGCCCCCAAGCGTCATGCACAGCGGCAGCATGGGGAAACGTCCGGCCGGCGCCCACCAAAAGCCGCCGGCCAGCAATAGCAGCAACGCGGCCAGCGGCAGGCTAAAACGCAGGTCGGACAGATGCCGCCGGTACGCGCCGTGCAGCCCCCAGGTGTGGACCAGCAGCAGCAAGATCAACACCAGCGCCAGCGCCCCCAGCACCCGCCCATGCCGCCGCGCCCGGGCCTGCAGGCCGCCTTCGGTGCGCCACACCAGCCAGCCGGCGCCCAGCAGGGCATAACCGGCCATCAGCGCCAGCGCGCAAAACGCTGGGAAGATGCCCAGCCATTCCCAGCCATCGCCGGTATAACGGACGCCGTCATGGGGAATGCCCTGGATAAAAACGCCCATGATAAGGCCCTGGCTGGCGGCCGCCAGGGCCGAACCGCCCATTAGCAGGGCATCGAAGATGCGCCGTCGTCCGGGCCGGGCGCGATCGCGGTATTCAATGGCCATGCCGCGCGCCACCAGCGCCAGCAGCATCATAAAGGCGGGAATATACAGGGCGCTGAACAGGATGCTATAGGCCGCGGGAAACAGCGCCAGCAGGCCGCCGCCCCCCAGCACCAGCCAGGTTTCGTTGCCGTCCCATACCGGCAGCAGCGACAGCGTCATGATATGCCGATCCTCTTCGCCGCGGTTAAGGGCGTACAGCATGCCCACCCCCAAATCGGTGCCGTCCAGCAGGACATACACCAGCACGCTGAAAGCCAGCGCGGCGGCGGACAACTGCTGGATTAGCATGACGGATAACATCGGCGCATTCATCCCTTGTCCTCCGGACCGGAACGCCCGTATGGCGGCCGTTCGCCCGACCCGGTCCGGCGCGCCAGCGAAGGCACCGGCCCTTGTTCCCCCGGCTGCGGCGCATGGGCCAGCAGGCGCAGCAGGTACCAGACGCCGGTGCCGAACACCCCGGCATAGACCACTACCACTCCCAGGGTGGAGGCGATCACCAGCGCCGGCGATACTGGCGATCCGCTTTCGGCGGTGCGCATCAGGCCAAACACGGTAAAAGGCTGCCGGCCGGTTTCAGTCACCAGCCAGCCGGCCAGCATGGCGATAAACCCCGTCGGCGCCAGGGGAACCATCAGGCGTTGCAGCCAGCGCGCGCGCCATAACCCACCCCGCCAGCGCACGATAACTCCCGCCGCGCCCGCCGCCGTCATAATCAGGCCCAGCCCCACCATAATGCGGAAGGCGAAAAAAACCGTGGGCACGTGGGGGATATCCCTGGCGGGGAATTCATTCAGGCTTTTAATGGCGCCGGTCAGGTTATGGCGCAAATATAGCGAGCCGACATGGGGAATGGCGACTTCCCAATGATTGCGCCGCGCCGCCATATCGGGCAGGGCGAACAGGCGCATCGGTTCGCCCGCGCCCGGCGGCGGCTTATCCCAGGCGCCTTCCATGGCCGCCACCTTTTGCGGCTGGTAGCGCAGGGTATTCTCCCCGTGCAAATCCCCGGCGATGATTTGCAGCGGGCTGGCGACGGCCACCGCCCATAGCGCCATGGAAAACATCAGGCGCGCCCCCGCATTGCCGGCGTCGCGCAGCAGGTGCCAGGCGCCGGCGGCGGCCACCATAAACGCCGTGCCCAGGATGGCCGCCAGCAGCATATGCGCCAGGCGATAGCTAAACGAAGGGTTAAAGATAATATCCGGCCAGTGCAGGGGATTGAAGCGGCCGTCGGCGCCGAGGGTGAAGCCCGCCGGGGTCTGCATCCACGAGTTGGCGGAAATAATCCAGAAGGCGCTGAACAGCGATCCCAGCGCCACCATGCAGGTGGTAAAAAAATGCACTTTCGGCCCGACTTTATGCAGGCCGAACAGCATGATGCCCATAAACCCGGCTTCGAGAAAAAACGCCACCAGCACTTCATAAAACATGAGCGGCCCGATAATCGGCCCCGCGCGGGTGGATAATTCCCCCCAATTAGTGCCGAACTCGAACTCCATCACCACACCCGAAACCACCCCTACCGCCACGTTGAGGGCAAAAACTTTTAGCCAGAACTGATACACATCCAGGTAAACCTGCCGCCGGCGCCACAGCCATAGCCCTTCCAGCACCAGCAGAAACTGGGCCAGGCCGAGGGTAAACGCCGCCAGCACAATATGGAAGCCGATGGTAAAGGCGAATTGAATGCGGGCAATCAGCAATAGCGATTCATGTTCCATCGGACCCTTATTCCGGCTCTGGCGGCCGGGGTGGCATCAGGCATCGCTGGGCTTGCCGGTAAACGAAGATATGGGTTTATCCACCTCCTCGTCCATCCGGCGGGTAAAGGCTTTCATCCCTTCGATAAGCGGGGTGACGGCGTGCCAGAAGGCGTCATCGTTAAGCATTTTGTAAAGGCCGCGCACGCCCGGCGCGTCCGGCGGTTGCCGGGCGCCGTCCTCCCTGCCGCGCCCGAGGGTATCGATCATATCGCGCACTGCGAACACCGTTTTGTAAAATTGGCCGGGAGGGAAGGTGGATAACGCCATCAGCAGCACCGACAGGTTTTGTATAACATTGAGCGAACCTTCCCGGTTCAGCCCGTTGACCAGTACCTGGGCGATCTGGTTGTTGGCCGCCACCAGGTCGTTGGCCAGGCGCAGCACGCCATGTTCATGCAGGGTTTGCAGCAGGCGCTCCAGCTCCTCGTGGGCGTCGGGGCCGATTTTCGGCGGTTCGACCTCGTAGGGGATAGGTTTAGCCATTAGAATTTCTCCGGATGCGGTTCTTGGTCGGGCGGCGCGATGTAATCATCCCGCGCCCATTTCTGCTCCACCGGCACTTTATCGATGGGGGTGCGCTTGCCGAAGCGGAAATTATGGCGCGGCAGGGGCGAGGCCATTTTCTCTTTGGTCAGCACGGTCAGGTTCACCGCCAGTTCTTTATAGGCCGGGGTATTGACGTCGGGATCGTGGTGCTCGCCGGTTAAGGCGTTAACGCCGTCTTTGCCGTGATGGATCGGGATAAACAAGGTGGCGCCGGCCATGCGATCGGTAATCACCGCCGGCACCTCTACGGAGGCGCGGCGCGAGGTAAGTTTTACCCAGGTGCCTTCTTCAATACCCCGCTGCGCCGCCAGTTCCGGGCTGATTTCCACAAACCAGTTCGGCGACAGGGACCAGAAGCGCGGCCCGCGGCCGGTCTGGTTGGCGGCCTGGAACTGTTCCAGCATCCGGCCGTTATCGAGCATCAGGTCATATTCCGCGTCCGGCGCCTCGGCCAGCGGTTTCCATTCCAGCGGGTAAAGCACCGCTTTGCCATCGGCGGTATGGAACCCATCGGTATACAGCAGCGGAGTGTCGGTGCCGTCGGCTTTCATCGGCCAGTGCAGCGACTGCCAGCCCGCCAGCCGGTCATAATTCACGCCGGCGAATACCTTGGCGATGCCCGCCGCCTCGGCCATGATTTGCGCCGGATGGGTATATCCCCAGGCATGGCCCATTTTCGCCGCCAACTCCGTCAGAATGCGCCAATCAGGACGGCTGTCGCCCAGCGGCGGCATAACTTCGTAAAAGCGCTGGATGCGGCGCTCGGTATTCACAAAAGACCCTTCTTTTTCCACGCTGGGGCAGCCGGGCAACACCACGTCGGCGAACTCGGCGGTGCGGCTCATAAAGAGATCTTGCACCACCAGGAACTCAAGGTTGGCAAAACCCTGGTGGACATTGCCGGTATCCGCGTCGGCAAAGGCGGTTTCCTCGCCAATCACATACATGGCTTTGATCTTTCCCTCTTTGGCATGCTGCACCATCAGGAAATTATCGTCGCCGGCCTTATCGGACAAGCTCTGCGGGTCAACGCCCCAGGCATTGGCCCATTTGGCGCGCACAGCGTGGTCGGTGACTTTTTCATAACCGGGGTAGTAGTCCTTCAGACAGCCGAAATCGCTCGCGCCCTGGACGTTGTTATGCCCGCGCATGGGGTAACCGCCGGTGCCGGGCCGGCCGAAGTTACCGGTGACCAGCAGCAGGTTGGATAACGCGGTGCTGGTATCCGCCCCGTGGCTGTGCTGGGTGATACCCATCGCCCACAGCAGGCACACGGATTTTGCCTGCCCGATGGCTTCGGCGGCGTCAATCAGCTGCGCCATGGGAATACCGGTCATTTCCGCGGCGAATTCCAGGGTAAAAGGTTCGAGGGACTGGCGGTACTCGTCCACCTGATTGACCCATCGGTCGAGGAATTCCCGATCGGCATAATCATGATCAAACATATACCGCGCCATGGCGGACGCCCAGATCAGGTCGGTGCCGGAAGTAATGCGCAGGAAGAGATCGGCGCGTTCGGCCATTTCGTGTTTGCGGGGGTCCACCACGATCAGTTTCTGGCCGTGGTGTTTACGGGCCGCCTTGAGTTTGGCGGCGATCACCGGGTGATTCTCCGCCAGGTTGCTGCCGACGAGCACGATCAAATCCGCCTGCTCCAGATCGTTGATGGTGCCGGCATCGCCGCCATAACCTACCGTACGGAACAGCCCCTGGGTGGCGGGGTTCTGGCAGTAACGGGACGAGTTATCGACGCTATTGGTGCCGATAATCAGCCGGGCGATTTTCTGGGTCAGGTAAGCTTCTTCATTACTGGCTTTGCTCGAACCGATAAAACCGATGCTATCGGCGCCGTGGGTGTTGCGGATCTCCAGCAGGCGGCGTGCCACCAGATCGAGCGCCTCGTCCCAGCTCGCCGGGCGAAAACGGCCGTTTTCCCGGATCAGCGGGGTGGTCAGGCGCTGGTCGCTATTAATGAAATCCCAGCCGAATTTGCCTTTGATGCAGGTGGAAATGCCGTTGGCCGGAGCATCGACCACCGGCTGCACTTTGAGGATATGGCGATCGCGGGTCCACATTTCAAATGAGCAGCCCACGGCGCAGTAGGTGCAGACGGTTTTGGTCCGTTTGATTTCCGGCTGGCGCCAGTGCATATCCATCATGGAGATGCCGGTGATAATCTCGGCGCCGGTGGTATTCTCAATGGTTTTGATCATATCGATCAGCGGGCGCTTGAGCGTGGGAGCCATGGCGGTGAACGGCCCGGCGTCCGGCTGCATGGTTTTTTCCATCAAGGCATTGCACGGGCAGACCGTCACGCAGTGGCCGCAGCTGACGCAGCTCGAACCGGCGATCTTTTCACCGCCGTCCCACAATACGCGCGGATGCTCCGCGCTATAGTCAATGCTCAGGGTCTCGTTGACTTCCACGTTCTGGCAGGCATCCACGCAGCGGCCGCACAAAATGCACTGGTCGGGATCATAGGTATAAAACGGGTTGGAAAAGTCTTTTTCGTAGGGCTTGCGCTCATACTTATAGCGCTGAATGGGAATATGCATATCGGCCATGGTGTTATGCAAAGTGCAATCGCCGGTATTGTGCTCGCACACCGTGCAATACAGCTCATGCTTGGCCAGCAGGCGATCCATGCCTTCGTGCTGCGCCGCCTTGGCGGTCGCGCCTACGCTTGAGAGCACCATGCCGTCGGCGGTGCGCAGCGTGCAGCCGCGTACCAGCTTATTATCCTGCTCGACCCAGCACACATCGCAGGTTTTGAGCGGTTCCAGGGCCGGGTGATAACATACGTGGGGCAGGTTAATCCCCTGCGCGGTCAAAAAATCCACCAGCGGCACATCGGCTTTGCCGGTGAGCGGCGCCCCGTCGAAAATAATGGTGCAGTCTGTCTGGCTCATCAGGCTACCTCAAATACCGCTGCTTACCTCATTTCCCCTATCCGCCGCACCTGGCAGACGGTGTGATAGTTTTAAAGGTAGCCGCAAATAGTTGATGCGCAATAGCCACACAAGTTGCAGTGTGTTGCGAATTATTACCGTTCAGGTAAATTTGATGTTAAAAAACGGGGTTGCATTCTCATAATTTGAAGCTGCCGTTGACCACCGTGACCGATTGACCGGCAATCCAGGGAGCACCCGCGGTAAAATAAACCTGTAAGCGGCCGCTGCGTTGCAGCGCGGTGCCCTGCCGAACGCGGTAGGATTGCGCGAACGAGGGATTGTCGGGAAAACCCTGGGCATGCAGCAGACGCGCCAGACAGGCGTTGGCACTGCCGGTAACCGGATCTTCCACCAGCGCGCCCAGCTCCACCACA
This sequence comes from Enterobacterales bacterium, assembly GCA_015654925.1. Classification (GTDB taxonomy): domain Bacteria; phylum Pseudomonadota; class Gammaproteobacteria; order Enterobacterales; family Enterobacteriaceae; genus Acerihabitans. The sequence continues at coordinate 96,297 of JAATFX010000035.1, forward strand.
AACGCCCTGACTTCATAATCCGCCTGGCCGTCCGCCGGATGCGGGCCGTAAATGGCCAGTCCGTTGGCTTCGCAGCGCCTTAATAATCGCTCCAGCGCGGCGCTGTCCGGAGTGATTTGCAAGCACGCCTGCGCGCTGTCGGCCCGTACCACCAGCCAGCGGATGCCCATGTCCACCACCACCGGCGGCGACCAGGTTACCCGGGTGGCGCCGCCCACCGCCGCGTTAAGCAGTGGAAAGTAGCTTTCGTTGACCGTGAATATTTGCGCCTGCGGCGCCTGGAAGGCCAGTTGGCCGGCGCAGGAGAGGTCTATCTCCACCAGCCCGATGCCGCATTGCTGTATTAGCCGGGCGCGGGTCTTGGGTTTAAAACCGCTTTCCAGCAGAGCATGAGCGGTGCCCAGCGTAGGATGGCCGGCGAAGGGCAGCTCTCCCGACGGCGAAAAAATGCGGACGTGATAATCGGCCCCGGACAGGGAAGGAGGCAGGACAAAGGTGGTTTCGGATAAGTTGGTCCAGCGGGCCACCGCCATCATCTGTTGATCGGATAAGCCGTCGGCGTCGAGAATTACCGCCAGCGGATTACCCAGCAGGGGGGTGTCGGTGAAGACATCAACCTGTTTAAAACAGCGCAACTCGGTCATAACGCGTCCTTTGAGCACAGTGAGGCGACAGTTTTCGATTTTGGCTTGATTGGGGGATAACTGCAAGTGGAGTGAAAGTGCTGATAACCGTGGATAAAAAAACCGCACTACCAAATGTCAGGAAATAGCCTAACAGTTGACGTGCGGTTTTCAAACGCGCTTAAACCCTGATATTAGCGGCCAGGGCCGCCATAATGACCGCCGCCGCCGCCACCACCGTGGCCCCCACCGCCGCCGCCCCAAGGCGGTGGCCACAGACAGCCGCTCAGGGCGGCGCTAAGAACGATAATCCCGAGAAATACCATGATACGACGCATTGGCGTGCTCCATATATTAAGAATTGCCTCACCTTTAAATCATTTACTTTATATAGGTCGGGGTCAACGCGGTTAACCGTAAAGATATTTATCGGAGATGTTTCTATTTGCGATTATTAATGGAAAAAGAAGATTTGGCGGGAAAAGGAATAATACAGGTCTTAATGGAAATAAGAAAAGACTTAATTACCGGTAATTTTATTTTTTTCCGGCGGGGTGAATTAGGATTATTCTTGCGGGGGGAAAAAAGCGTTTGCGAAGAGAAAATACGCAAACGCTATTAGAAAGAGAAATAACCGACGGATTTTAAATACTGGCCGGCTGGCGCCGGTAACGCATTATTCATAGACCACCGACGTGCTGTGCATATTGTTTTGGCCCGAAACCGATGTCATCGGATAGGCGCGGGCACCGTCCTTGGCAACTTTTTCGCTGGGGTTGCCCAGCCGTGACGGCATCTCGTGCCTGTCGCTGGCGGTGATTACCGCGGCCTGTTGCCCGTCATAAGAGCTGACGTGGGTCATATCGGCGGCAAAACTACCGTAGGATAAAGCGCTTAGAACCAGGGCGGCGATGGTAAGGCTGAATATTTTCATGATGGCGACTCCCGGTGCCGTCAAGCAGGTTCTCATTGACGGCAATGTTTTATTAACAACTACTAAACAAATAATAGACCTGTTCATAAAAATGATCAATTTTTATTTAATGATCATTAATTTAATGATTCATGTATCTGATATATATGAAAATTATCTTAATACCGCCAACAACGCCCGCATAGCATAACACCAGGCGGACGTCGTACCGGAAAAGTTGTCCGGCGACGATTATTCATAGATTACCGCGGTGCCGTGCAGGTTATTCTGGCCGGAAGTGGAGGTAATTGTGAACGACTTGGCGCCGGCGGCCGCGGCCTTGGCGGATAATTGGCTTTCCAGCGAGGAAAGGTTGGTGCCGCCGGTGGCGCTGATTACGCCTACCTGCTGCTGTCCCGCCGGAGCGGAGCTCACCAGGTCGGCGGCGAAACTACCAAAAGAAACGGCGGCAAGGGCAATGGCGGCAAGAGCGTATTTTACGTTGTTGATGCGGTTCATAATAGGTTCTCTCTATAGGTTTTCAGGATTAAGTGGGTAACATTATTTGTTAACGTTCGATAACTAAATACTAGCCATATCTACGCCACGGATCAAGATAATATTTTAATGATCATTAATATATTTATTATCTGTTTGTATAGTAAGAAAATTATTCTTGAAAGAAAGTGACGGCCGGCTGCGGCGGCAACCGAAACGGGGGGCAAATCCAGCTTTTGCAAGGACATGGGGCAAAAATTTAACATTCTTTGTGGAATGCGACGAAATACCCTTGTAATTTTTGTAATGATCGTTAATTATATAGGGTGACGGATATTTATAACCATACCTTGATAAAAATCTCCTGTTTATACCAGAACTGCGATAAGAGAGGATCACATGAGTACCGATCAAGTTGCGTCCATTCGGAAAGGACGCGGACGTCCGAAACAATTCGACCGCGACGATGCGCTGGATAAAGCCCTGCAACTTTTCTGGCGCCATGGCTACGAAGCCACCTCCCTGGCCGATTTAGTCGAGGCCACCGGGGCCAAAGCGCCGACCCTTTACGGTGAATTTGGCAATAAGGAAGGCTTGTTCCGCGCGGCGGCCGAACGCTATATCACCAAGTTCGCTGAACGGGGCAAGGCGCTGCTGGCCAATCCTGACTGCTCGGTAGCCCAGGCGGCCGAAGACTTTATGCGCGACACCGCGGCTATGTACACCGATAAGGATCTGCCGTCGGGCTGTTTTATTATCTGTACGTCGGCGGCGCTGTCCTCATCTTCCGATGAAGTGGCGAAAATGCTGCGTGCCCGGCATCATTTCCAGGAAAATATGCTGGCGGACTTTTTACGCACGCGCCAGAAAGCGGGAGATTTACCCGCGCAAACCCATATCCCGACCCTGGCGAAATACCTGACCTGTATCCTGCAGGGCATGTCGGTCCAGGCCCGCGACGGCGCCAGTCATGAAGAGTTGGACGGCATCGTCTCCACGCTGATGACCGTATGGCCGGAGTTGGCGCGCATGGGCGCGGCGGCCGGTCAGAAAACCGAAACGACCGCCTGATGGCCGGCCGCTATTGGGTTCCCGTCGCCCTGGGGCGAGGGCGGCGGGATCGAGTGAAAATTGATTCTGCGCAGGGTGTTTTTGCCCCGGGCCGGTATTATAGCTTATCGAGGTCATGATTTCGTTAATTCGGGCAGGAGCCATGAACCCTTTGGTCGCCGATACTCGCACTGCTATCCGTTTCCTGCTGGCCGCACGGCAAAGCGAGGTGACGGCTTTGCGGCAATTACTGCAAACCTGTGAGCTGGTGGGCGCGGTCAGCCAACTGGTGCATATGCTGCAGCGCGAACGCGGGGCCACCAATATCTACCTCTGCTCGGATCGGCGCCTGTACGCCGATGCCATCGCGCTGCGGATCGCCGATGTGGCCGGCGCCCAGCGCGGCGTGCTGGCATTATTGGCGGAGCTTGAGACGGGGCACGCGGCGTTACCGGCGGAAAATCACCGGCTGGGCCGGGTGGCCGGCGTGTTATACGCGCTCGGTTCCCTGCCGGCGCTGCGCGACCAGGTGCGGCAGGCGGCCCTGGCGCCGGCCCAGGTTACGGCGGCTTTTAACGGTATTATCCGCGCGCTGCTGGCCCTGGTGTTTACCGCGGCGGACACGGCGGCGGAGCCGGTTATTTCCCGCGCGCTGATCGCCATGTTTAGTTTTATGCAGGGCAAGGAGCTGGCGGGGCAGGAGCGGGCCGTCGGCGCGGCCGGGTTTGCCGCGCGCGAGTTCAACGACGGGCAGCGGCGGCAGTTGCTGGATCTGATCGAGGGGCAGGAACGGTGCTTCGACACGTTCGCCGATTTCGCCGAGCCGCCGGACCTGCAGCGCTGGCGCGATCTGTGCGGGCAAGAGCCGGGCGATTTTGAACGGCTGCGGCGGATCGCCGGCACCGGTAAAGCGCTGGCGTCTCCCGAACCGGATCGCAGCCTTGACTGGTTTGCGGTTACCACCCGGCGCATCGACGGTATGAAGACCGTCGAGGACGGGCTGGCCGCCACCCTGATGCGGCTATGCCGGGCCAGCATCGCGGCGGCCGAAGGCCACCCCGGTGGCCAGCCCGGCGACGCGCTGCTGGAGGAGCTGCTGGTGCGGCAAATCGGCGAACAGGCTGATTATACGGTGTTTATGCCCATTAACGGTCGGGAAGACGCCGCAAAACAGCGATTAAGCAGCGACGGCCTTAGCCCGGAACTGGGACGCTCGGTAGTGGCCATGGTGCGCCAGCAGTCGCGCCGGCTGCAAAACCTGGCCGATGAGCTGGCGCAAATGCATGCCACGCTAAATGAGCGTCAACGGATCGATCGGGCCAAGGCCTTGCTGATCGCCCATCGCGGGCTGAGCGAAGACGAGGCGTATAAAACCCTGCGCCGCATGGCGATGAACCAGAATAAAAAATTGATCGACGTCGCCGCCGCGCTGCTGGCGGTTGAAGAGGTATTAAAACAGTAGCGATTAACCATACATAGCTAGACCTCGGGCTGGGCCAATGGCGGCGCGGCGCGGGTCACCGGATAAAGGCGTCCAAAAACATGCAGGAATTGCATGTTTTTGGACGCCTTTTTTTTTATGCAAGGACTTAAGAGATGAGCAAACCCGTATTAGCAGTTATCGGCCACGGCATGGTGGCCCACTATTTTCTGGAACAATTGGTCGAGCATGATTTGCACCGGCGCTACCGGATTGTCGTATTTGGCGCCGAGAGCCGGCCCGCTTACGACCGGGTGCATTTATCGGAATATTTTGCCGGCCGCAGCGCCGAATCGCTGTCGATGGTGGAAGACGGATTCTTTGCACGCCACGGCATCGAGCTGCACAGCGCCAGCACCGTTACCGCCATCGATCGCCGGCGCAAATGCCTGACGGATAATCACGGCGCCGCCCTTGGCTACGATCGGCTGGTGCTGGCCACCGGTTCCTACGCCTATGTCCCGCCGATCCCCGGCCATGACCGTCCGGGCTGCCTGGTATATCGCACCCTGGACGATCTGGACGCCATTGCCGCCCGGGCGCGCGATTCGCGCTCGGGGGTGGTGATCGGCGGCGGCCTGCTGGGATTGGAGGCCGCCAATGCGCTCAAGCATCTGGGCCTGGAGACCCACGTGGTGGAATTCGCCTCCCGGCTGATGGCGGTACAGCTTGACGGCGGCGGCGCGGCGATGCTGCGTCAAAAAATCGAGGCGCTGGATGTCGTGGTGCACACCGCTAAAAACACCTTGGCGATCCTCGACGGCGAAGACGGCGGCCTGCGCCTGGACTTTGCCGACGGTACCCATCTGGCTACGGATCTGGTGCTGTTTTCCGCCGGTATCCGCCCCCGGGATGAACTGGGCCGGGCCTGCGGCCTGCGGCTGGGCGCGCAGGGCGGGTTCGCCGTGGACGACCGCTGCGTGACTTCCGATGCCGATATTTACGCCATCGGCGAATGCGCCGCCTGGCGCGATCGGCTGTTCGGCCTGGTAGCCCCCGGTTATCAAATGGCGCGCACCCTGGCTTCCTGCCTGGCGGATCGGGACGCGGTCTTTACCGGCGCGGATTTAAGCACCAAGCTGAAGCTGCTTGGCGTCGAGGTGGCCTCCGTGGGGGATGCCCACGGCGCGACTCCCGGCAGCCAGAGCTACTCATGGACCGATGGTCCCGGGCAGGTGTATAAGAAAATCGTGGTCTCCGGCGATAAAAAACATTTACTGGGGGCGGTGCTGGTGGGCGATAGCGCCGATTACAGCACGTTGCAACAAATGGTGCTTAACGATATGGCCCCGCCGGACCGGCCGGAAAGCCTGATTCTTCCTGCCGGCGCCGGGGGCGCGCCGAAAGGGCTGGGGGTCGCGGCCCTGCCGGACGGGGCGCAGATCTGCTCATGCCATAACGTCAGCAAAGGAGATATCCGCGCGGCGGTGGCGGCGGGCGCGGTCGACCTGGCGGCGGTCAAAGCCTGCACCAAGGCCGGTACCGGCTGCGGCGGCTGCGTGCCGCTGGTCAAGCAGGTGATGGAGTACGAGTTGTCGCAACTGGGCGTGGAGGTGAAAAAAGATGTCTGCGAGCATTTCGCCTACTCCCGCCAGGAGCTGTATCACCTGATTAGGGTGAATAATATCCGCACCTTTGAACAGTTGATTGCCCAACACGGCCACGGGCTGGGATGCGAGATCTGCAAGCCGCTGGCCGCTTCCCTGCTGGCGTCCTGCTGGAATGACTATGTGCTGCGGCCCGAGCATTTGCCGCTGCAGGATACCAACGATCGGTTCTTGGCCAATATCCAGAAAGACGGCACCTATTCGGTGGTGCCGCGCATGCCCGCCGGGGAAGTCACCGCCGCGGGGCTTATCGCCATCGGCCAGGTGGCCGCGCGCTATAACCTCTATACCAAGGTCACCGGCGGACAACGCATCGCCCTGTTCGGCGCCCGTATGGAGCAACTGCCGGTTATCTGGCGCGAGTTGGTGGACGCCGGCTTCGAAACCGGGCACGCCTATGGCAAATCCCTGCGCACCGTCAAATCCTGCGTCGGCTCGACCTGGTGCCGCTTTGGCGTGCAAGACTCCACCGGTCTGGCGGTCAGGCTGGAGAACCGCTACAAAGGGCTGCGTTCGCCGCATAAATTCAAAATGGGCGTTTCCGGCTGTACCCGCGAGTGCGCCGAAGCGCAGGGCAAGGATATCGGGGTGATTGCCACCGACAAGGGCTGGAATCTCTATGTGTGCGGCAACGGCGGCATGAAGCCGCGCCACGCCGACCTGCTGGCCACCGATCTGGATGCCGATACGCTGATCGCCCTGATCGACCGCCTGCTGATGTTTTATATCCGCACCGCCGATCGGCTGCAACGCACCAGCACCTGGCTGGATAACCTGGAAGGCGGCCTTGAGTACCTGCGCCGGGTGATTATCGATGACCAACTGGGGATCTGCGCCGAGCTGGAGCGGGAAATGCAGTCGGTGGTGGCGAGTTATCAATGCGAATGGCATACCGCCCTGGCGGATAAAGACCGGCTGCCGCTGTTTCGCGCCTATCTCAACAGCGATCGGCCCGATGAAGCGGTGGTGATGGTGCCGCAGCGCCAGCAGGTGCGCCCGGCCACGGCCGCGGAAAAAACGCTGCCGGCGGCTTCCATGGTGCCGGCGGCGCAAACCGGAAGCTGGCTGCCGGTGTGCGATTTGGCGGCGATTCCGGCCAACGCCGGCATGGCCGCCAGGCTGGGGGAGCGGCAAATCGCGCTGTTCTATTTACCAGATAACGGCGGGTTACCAGATAACGGCGGGCTACCCGGGCAAGGCGGCCGGGTGTTTGCGTTATCCAACCTGGAGACGGGCAGCGGCGCCAACGTATTGGCCCGCGGGCTGGTGGGGGACGTGGGCGGCGAAGCGGTGGTGATTTCGCCGCTGTATAAAAAGCATTTCCGCCTGCGCGACGGGGTGTGCCTGGACGATGCCGGCCTGTCGGTGCCGGCCTGGCCGGTGGAAGTGCGCCAGGGCCGGGTCTGGGTCGCCACCAGCCCGCTGACGGCGCGGGAACCGGTGGCCGAACTCGATTAAAGCGCCCCCGGGGGGATGGGCAACGCCCGGCCGCGGCGCTTAGCGGCCGTCGTTATGCCAGCCGCCGCCCAGGGCGACAATCAGCTGCACGCTGGCCGTCCATTGGGTGCTGCGCAGCGACAGCAGGTTTTGCTGCTGGGACAGGCTGGTGTTCTGGGTGGTGGCCACGTCCAGGTAATCAATCATCCCGGCCTGGTACTGGTTGAGGGTAACGCGGGCGGACTCCTGGGCGGACTCGGCGGCGCGCTGCTGCGCGGCGGTTTCCGCCTCCAGGGTGGACAGCTCGACCAGATAGTTTTCCACCTCCTGGAAGGCCTCAAGCACGCTCTGGCGGTAGCTGGCGACGCTGGCGTCGTAGCTGGCCCTGGCCTGCTCCACGCCGGCCTTGGTGGCGCCGAAGTCCAATAGCGTCCCGCTCAGCTCCGGTCCCAGCGACCATACCCGGTTCGGCATGGAGATCAGATTATGCAGCACCGAACTCTGGAAGCCGCCGCTGGCGCTCAGGGTCAAATCCGGATAATAGGCCGCCTGGGCCACGCCCACGGCGGCATTGGCCGCGGCGACATTACGTTCCGCATAAGCGATATCGGGACGACGCTGCAATAATTGCGCGGGCAGTTCCACCGGAATTTGCGGCAAGGTGGCGATAAGCGGAGCGGGGGGCAGGCTGAACTGGGCCGGGGGCCGGCCAATCAGCACCGCCACGGCGTGCTCCAACTGGGCCCGCTGCCATTGCAAATCCAATGAGGAAGCCTTGGTGCTTTCCAACTGGGTTTGCGCCTGGGCCAGGGTGGCGCGCGATTCGCTCCCGACCCGGTATTTATTTTCAATGACATTGAGGTAGCGCTGATAGGCGTCAACGCTTTGCTGATATAACGCGATTTGCTGATCCATCACCCGCAGTTGAAAGTAAGCCTGCGCCAGTTCGGACTGGGCGCTGAGGGTAATATTGGCCAGCTCGGCCGCGCTGGCCTGGGCGCTGGCCTGGTTTTCCTCCAGGGTACGGCGCAGTTTTCCCCAAATATCCAGCTCCCAGCTGGCGCTGACCTGGGCTTCATGGGTATTGCCCACCGTACTGCGGTTGCCGCTGCGGGTGGTGTCCGCGGTGCCGGCAACGGTGGGATAAAGGTTAGACCGCGCGGCCGAGGTGAGCGCGCGCGCCTGACGGTACAGGGCTTCATATTGCGCCACGTTCTGGTTGGAGATTTTAACCTGGCTGAGCAACGCGGAGAGCGTGGGGTCACGGTAGACGGCCCACCACTCACCCTTGCCCAACTGGTCCTGCGGCATCGCCTGCGTCCAGCCTTTCGCCTGCTTAAACCCGGCCGGCACCACCGTGGTCGGGCGCTGGTAGTCCGGTCCCACCATACAGCCGGCGAGCATCAGCGCCAGCGCCAGGGAGAGCAGACTCAGGGTGAAATGTCTGGATATCATTATCATAAGTTCGCTGTGTATCAATTCGCTGTAAAAGTTAATGGGGGATTAGCGGGTTTCAGGCCGCGCCGGATTTCCGTAACGCTGCCAGGCGCGCCGGCTGGAGCGGCTCAGGCGATCGAGATACAGATAAACCACCGGGGTAGTGAACAGTGTCAGCAACTGGCTTAGCGCCAGTCCGCCGGCAATGGCCATTCCCAGCGGACTGCGCAAATCCGCGTCGCCGCCGCTGCCCAGCGCCAGCGGCAGGGCGCCGAAAAACGCCGCCAGCGTGGTCATCATTATCGGGCGAAAGCGCATCAGGCAGGCTTGGGTAATGGCCTGCTGCGGGCTGAGTCCCTGCTTGCGCTCCGCCGCCAGCGCGAAATCGATCATCATAATGGCATTTTTCTTGACGATGCCGATTAACAGCAAAATGCCGATCAGGGCGATGACCGTAAGCTGGGTGTCGGTGATAATCAGCAGCAACAGCGCGCCCAGCCCGGCGGACGGCAGGGTGGACAGAATGGTCAGCGGGTGGATATAACTTTCATAGAGCACCCCCAGCACGATATAGACCGCCGCCAGCGCCGCGAGTATCAGCCACGGCATGCTGGCGGTCAGGGAGGCGAAAGCCTTGGCGGTGCCCTGGAAACCCGCCTGGATGGTGGTCGGCAAACCGATTTGCGCCATGGCGGTTTTAATCAGTTGCTGCGCCTGCTCAAGGGACACGCCGTCCGCCAGGTTAAAGGCCACGGTGCTGGTGGCGGATTGGCCCTGGTGCGCCACCGACAGGGACGCGTTGGCGCCGCTGAAGCTGGCAAAGGCGGCGATGGGGATCTGTTGGCCCGCCTCGTTTACCACCAGCAGATCGTTGAGGATCGCCGGGTCGCCGGTGAAATCGTCGCTCAGGGTCATCACTACGTGATACTGATTCAGGGTCTTGTACCGGGTGGCGATTTGCCGCTGGCTAAAGGCGTTGTTGAGCAGGGTATCGAGCATCTTGACATTGACCCCCAGCCGGGTGGCTTTGTCGCGGTCGATATTAAGCATCACTTCCTGGCCGCCGGTTTGGGAATCAGCGTCCACGCCGGTCAGTTGCGGTATTTTTTCCAGCGCGGCTTTTACTTTCGGCGTCCAGATGCGCAGGGTGTCCAAATCATCGGCCTGCAGGCTGTATTGATATAGCGCATTGGCGCTGCGTCCGCCGATATGCAGATCCTGGGCCGGCATTAAAAATAGCTGGATGCCTGGCTGGTTCAGCCCTTTGGCGGTCAGCCGGTTGGCCACCTGCGCCGCGTTGGCGTCGCGCTGCGAAAAGTCCTTCAGATGGACAAAAAAATTGGCGGTATTGCGCGAGCCGAACCCGCCGCTGCCCATGGAGGACAATACCCCGTCCACCGCCGGGTCCTGCTGGATCAGCCTGGAAAATTCTTCCACTTTGGGCTTCATCGCCTGGAACGACACGTTCTGGTCGGCGCGCAGCATGCCCATAAGCAGGCCGGTATCCTGGTTGGGGAAAAAACCCTTTTGCACCACGGTATACAGAAAAATATTGAGCATCACCGTCAGCAGCAGGCTGAACAGCGTTAGCCGCTGGTGCCGCATCACCCAGGCCAGCGCGATGGCATAACCGGCCAGCAGCCTGGCCAGGGCGCGTTCAATCAGCTCATAAAACCGGTTCGGCCTGCGGGTGACCGGCGCTTTGCGCCGCAGCAGCCGCGAACATAACATCGGCGTCAGGCTCAGGGAAACCAACATGGAAATCAGCAGCGAGACGGTCAGCGTCACCGCGAATTCTCGGAACAGGCGGCCGACAATGCTGCCCATCAGCAGGATGGGAATAAAGACCGCCACCAACGACAGCGTCATGGCCAGCACCGTAAAGCTCACTTCCTGCGCGCCTTTGAGCGAGGCCCGCACCGGCCCCATGCCCTCTTCGATATACCGGGTGATATTCTCCAGCACCACAATGGCGTCATCCACCACAAAGCCGGTACAGATAATCAGCGCCATCAGCGACAGGTTATCCAGGCTGTAGCCGAGCAGGTACATCACCGCACAGGTGCCGATAATCGATACCGGCAACGCCAGGGCCGGGATAATCACCGCCTGCGCATTGCGCAGGAAAATAAACACCACGCCGATCACCAGGGCGATGGCGATCAGCAGCGTCTCTTCGGTATCGCGCAGCGAGGCGCGGATATTCGGCGATCGATCGACCACCATATGCAAACCGACGTCGCCGGGCAGGGTGGCGGCCAGGGCCGGCAGGCGCGCCTTGATGGCGTCGATGGTTTCCAGCATATTGGCGCCCGCCTGGCGGGTGACGCCAATCATGACCGCCGGGGTCTGGTTGTAATAACCGACGTTATACTTATCTTCCACCGAGTCGTAGACGGTGGCCACATCCCCGAGCCGCACGGCGGTGCCGTTTTGGTAGCTGACGATCAGCGCCCGGTAATCGCGCGCCAGATCCAACTGGCCATTGCCGTCCACCACCCATGACTGCCGGTCCCCCTGCAATACGCCTTTGGGCAAATTGCTGGTGCTATTGGCCACGGCGCTGCGCACGGTATCCAGGGACAGGCCGAAATGGGTAATCATCTGCGGGCGCAGATCGATGCGCACCGCCGGCAGCGAGCTGCCCACCAGCGACACCTGGCCCACCCCGGTGACCTGGGCAATCTTTTGCTGGATCTCGCTGGACGCCAGGTCATAGAGCTGCCCGCTGCTGCGGGTGGTGGAGGTTAGCGCCAGCATGACGATCGGCGCGTCGGACGGGTTGGCTTTGCGATAGGTGGGCAGCGACGGCATGCTGGAGGGCAGCAGGCTGCGCGCGGCGTTGATGGCTGCCTGCACGTCGCGCGCCGCGCCGTTGATATCCCGATCGAGATCAAATTGCAAAATCACATTGGTGGAGCCTTGCGAACTGCTGGACGTCATTTCGCTGATGCCGGCGATTTGCCCCAGGGCGCGTTCCAGCGGCGTCGCCACCGTGGCGGCCATGGTTTCCGGGCTGGCGCCGGGCAGGCTGGCGCTGACCATTATCGTGGGAAAGTCCACCTGCGGCAGCGGCGCCACCGGCAGCAGCCGGTAGCCCAGGATGCCGAGCAGCAAAATCGCCAGCGTCAGCAGCAGCGTCGCCACCGGACGAAAAATAAACACCCGGGAGATATTCATCGGCGCTCCTGATTGCCGATCCGGCCCCACAGCCGCTGCCCGCGCTGCGACAGCCCGTCAAACCACAGGTAAATCACCGGCGTGGAAAACAGGGTTAACACCTGGCTGAAAATCAGTCCGCCGACGATCACCAGTCCCAGCGGCCGGCGCAGCTCCGCGCCCGATCCGTGCGCCAGCATCAGCGGCAGCGCCCCGAGCAGGGCCGCCATGGTGGTCATCAGAATCGGCCGGAAGCGCAGCAGACAGGCCTGGTGGATCGCCTCGCGGGGCGTGAGATGCTGCCGGTGCTCCGCCTCCAGCGCAAAGTCGATCATCATAATGGCGTTCTTTTTAACGATCCCAATCAGCAGGATCACCCCGATCAGGGCAATCAGGCTGAACTCGGTATTGGCGAACAGCAGCGTCAGCAGGGCGCCCACCGCCGCCGACGGCAGGGTGGACAAAATGGTTACCGGGTGGATAAAACTCTCGTAAAGAATGCCCAGCACCACATACATGGTCAGCAGCGCCGCCAGGATCAGCCACAGGGTATTATCGGTGGAGTTCTGGAAAGCCGAGGTCTCGCCCTGATAGCGCAAGGTAATGCTGGCGGGCAATTGCAACTCGTCGGTGGCGCTTTGTATGGCCTTTTGCGCCTGTTCCAGCGAGTAGCCGGCGTGCAGGTTAAACGACAGGGTGACCGCCGGGAATTGGTTCAGCCTGGCGTAAAGCAGCGACCCGGTGCGCAGGTGGATGCGCGCGATGGAGGTGAGTTTTACCATGGCGCCGGTGGTAGCGGCGGCGGTAGCGGTGCTGGCGGTGCCGGAGGTCGTGCCGGCGGCCGACGTGCCGCTGGTGCTATCGCTCAGGTTGGTCGCCAGATAAATATCATCGAACGACGCCGGCGACTGCTGATACTTCGGCAGGACCTCAAGCACCACGCGGTACTGGTTGGATTGGGTGAAAATGGTCGAAACCAGGCGCTGCCCGAAGGCGTTATATAACGCATTATCCACGTCGGCGGCGGTGATGCCGTAGCGCGCCGCAGCGTCGCGGTTCAACTCCACATACGCGACCTGCCCCTGGTCCTGCAGGTTGCTCACCACGTCGCTGAATTCCGGACGCTGTTGCAGCTTGGCCACCAATTTCGGCGTCCAGGCCACCAGATTTTCGCTATCCGCATCGTCGAGGGTGAACTGATACTGGCTAGGCGTCACCTGATCGTTGACGGTCAAATCCTGGGCGGATTGCATATAAAGTTCGATGCCGGCAACATTTTGCGTGGCCTGTTTCAACTGGGTAATAATCGCATCGGAACGCGCGTCGCGATCCGCGAACGGTTTCAGGTTGATTTGCAGCCGGCCGCTGTTAAGACTGGTATTATTGCCGTCGATGCCGATGGTGGATGAAACGCTCTCCACCGCCGGGTTTTTCAGGATGATATCCGCCAGGCGCTGCTGGCGTACGCCCATTTCACTGAACGAGACGTCCTGCGAAGCCACGGTAATACCCTGGATCAACCCCGTATCCTGGGGCGGGAAAAACCCCTTGGGCACCATTATGTACAGCAGCGCGGTCAGCGCCAGGGTCGCCAGGGCCACCAGCAGCATCAGGCGCTGGTGGTCAAGCACCACCGTCAGCCAGCGGTCATAGCCGGCTACCAGCCGGTCGAACAGCTGGCCGCCTTTGCGGTTGAAGCGGCTCTGTTTTTCCACCGGGATATGGCGCAGCAAATAGGCGCACAGCATCGGCGTCAGCGTCAGCGACACTATCATGGAAACCAGGATCGCCACCGCCAGGGTGATGGCGAATTCCCGGAACAGGCGTCCCACCACGTCGCCCATAAACAGCAGGGGGATCAGCACCGCTATCAGCGAAAAGGTCAGCGAGATAATGGTAAAGCCAATCTGCGCCGACCCGTTAAGGGCGGCCTGCATGGGGGTTTCGCCGTTTTCCAGGCGGCGCGAGATATTCTCCACCACCACGATGGCGTCATCGATCACAAAACCGGTGGCCACCGTCAGCGCCATCAGCGACAGGTTGTTAAGGCTAAAGCCGGCCAGGTACATAACGCCGAAGGTGCCGACCAGCGACAGCGGCACGGCGATGCTGGGGATAAGCGTCGCCGCCAGATTACGCAGGAACACAAAGGTGACCATCACCACCAGGGCAATGGACAGCAGCAGTTCAAACTGCACGTCGCTGATGGAAGAGCGGATGGTCTGGGTGCGATCCGATAAAATCTCCACCTTGACCCCGTCGGGCAGCGCGGCCTGGAGCGTGGGCAATTGGGCTTTGATATTATCCACCACCGAGATCACGTTGGCGCCGGGCTGGCGCTGCACGCTGATCACGATGGCCGGGCGGCGGTTGGCCCAGGCGGACTGGAATACGTTTTCCTCCGCCTCGTCGATTTGCGCGATATCCCGCAGGCGCAGCGCGGCGCCGTTCTGGTAGGTCAGGATCAGATTGCCGTACTCCGCCGCCGTGCGCAGCTGATCGTTGGCATCGATGGTGATGGAATGGTGCTTGCCGTCGAACCCGCCTTTCGACCCGTTGACGTTGCTCTCGCCAATCAGGGTATTAACATCTTCCAGCGTGAGGTTGCGCGCCGCCAGGGCATGGGGGTCCATGCGCACCCGGATCGCCGGCTGGTGACCGCCGGCCAGGGTCACCATGCCCACCCCGGAAATCTGCGACAGCTTCAGGGCGATGCGGGTATTGACCAAATCCTGCACCTTGATCAGCGGCAGGGTATCGGAGGTGGCGGCAAGCGTAATGACCGCCGTATCCGCCGGATTGACCTTTTTATAGGTGGGCGGATTGGGTAAGTCGGTGGGCAGCAGGCTGTCGGCGGCGTTAATGGCCGCTTGCACCTCCTGCTCGGCCACGTCGAGGGAGAGATCGAGCGTGAATTTCAGGGTAATAACCGACGCGCCGCCGGAACTGGTGGAATACATCTGGCCCAGGCCCGCCATCTGACCCAGTTGGCGCTCCAGCGGGGCGGTGATGGACGAGGCCATTACGCTGGGGCTGGCGCCGGGATAAAGCGTCGTTACCTGGATGGTGGGGTAATCCACCTGCGGCAGGGCGGAAGTGGACAACATGCGATAGGCAAAAATACCGGCGATAAGCACGCCAATCATCAATAAAATCGTGGCCACGGGGCGCTGGATAAACAGACGGGAAGGATTCATTGCGCGGTCACGCTTTTGCTTTCCGTCGTATTCGCCGCCGTCGCATTCACCACCGAAACCTTGCTGCCGGTATTAAGGCGATCGATGCCCTCGGTCACTACGCGTTCTCCCGGAGCGACGCCGGACAAGACGGCCTGCATATCATCGCCAAATACCGGCCCGGATTTAACCGCCCGGCGGTCCACGGTGTTGTCCGCCTTGATGACATACACAAAATCCCCCTCGCTGCTCAACTGCATGGCCTGGGCGGGGATCACCGTGGCCCCGGTCAGCGTGCCGGTTTGCAGCCGTATATTCACGAATTGGTTGGGATAAAGATGCTCATCGTTATTTGCAAAAATCGCCTTCAGCTTGATACTGCCGGTATCGCTGTCTATCTCATTGCTGATAAAATTCAGTTCGCCCTGGTCCAGCACCGTGGTGCCGTCCTGATCGATAGCCGTCACCGGCAGGGATTGACCCTGGTGCAGCGTCTTCAATAACGTGGGGATATGGGCCTGCGGCAAGCTGAAAGTGACCGCGATGGGCTGGGTCTGGGTGATGGTCACGATGCCGGTGGTATCGCTGCTATGCACCATATTGCCGGCGTCAACCAGCCGTAATCCCACGCGGCCGGCGACCGGAGCGGTGATGCGGGCATATTCCAGGTTGAGTTTCGCGGCGTCGATTTGCGCCCGATCGGCTTTAAGCGTGCCCAGGTACTGGCCCACCGTCGCGGTCTGGCTTTCCAAATCCTGGCGGGCCAGGGAATCCTGGGCGAACAGGGTTTTATACCGGGCCAGCGTAAGCTGCGCGCTTTTCAACAGCGCCTGGTTTTGCGCCAGTTCCCCCTGGTATTGCTCCAGAGTGGCCTGGTAGCTGCGCGGATCGATTTGCGCCAATAGCTGCCCTTGGGCGACTTTTTGCCCCTCGGCAAAATAAACCTGCATTAATTGCCCGTCCACCCGACTGGTGACGGTTACGCTGGCGTTCGCCACTACGGTGCCCAGAGCGGAAAGATACACCGGCACATCCGCCTGTTTGGCGGTGCCGCTATGGACCGGGGTGGCAATGCCCATGCCCGGTTTACCAGGGCCTGTGCCGGAAGAATGACGGAGGAAAAAAAACAACAGCACAGCGGCTATCAGTAACAGCGCCACGACAAGGAAGACGATATTACGCCATTTGATTTTTCGTTGTGAATGGGTTTTCATGCGATACGGGCGGCCAATGGTGGGCTAAGGTTCATCATCGTACTAGGATAAAGTAATTTTCCCGCCGATATTGTAAAAGTTTCGTCAAAAACCGTTTCACTTCCGCGCGAAGTTGCGCCGCCGGCTGGGTGGAAAACACCGATACCGCAAGCGAAACCCGCCACCGCTCGCCCTTTTCAGCCAGAAATAGCGATAGCGGCGAATTATTCGGTGCGTTTAAATAATTGTGAGCCTGTTCTATTATATAATATACTCACTATCTATTTGAATATTATCTTCAAATTAGTATTTTGTAAATTAATGGCCTGAAATGTCTATGCTTCCTATACGAAAATAAACCGTCATTGGTTAATGGGGAATTATTGTTGATATTTTAAAGGGTTAGCCGCAGAGATACGTATTTTTAAGCGACTGTTAACGCTGGCGTCCATGTTTTAATAAGGCTAAAAATGTTAAAATAAATAATTAAATTTGAATTTTCTTGCTTCCCGTTCGCGATTATCACGCTAAAATAGCGCCATAATGCATTTTCTGAAACAGGATTACGGATAACTTTACTCTTCTATTTTCCCGCTAATTTGACAGTCGCCCCGCTCACTATATAATCACCTCGAATTCGAATTTTATTGCCGCTGCTATTATTGCGCTTCTGGACTGCATTAGAATAAATATATAAACATATTCATTAATTGAATGATAAATTTATTTTATCTCATCCAGAAAACGGCGGAGGCATAAGGTTAACTATTATTTTAATGTTTTTATGATCTGCGCGACAAACGGTATCGCCATATGCTTGTAAGCTGTATCCATGAAAGGGTTGTTATCCAGGAATAATATTGCCAAAACAGCGGGTACGAAGGTAGAACGGCGGCCACAGGGCGATAGGTTGTCGAGATAATTGCGAGATGCTGATCATATAAAACAATATTTTATAATATTTTTAATAATAGCGTTGTTAATGATTGTAGTTCATTTTATTAATTTTATGGCCAAGTCCATTGTAAGCATGTGGTTACTGCTGTCAAACACGGTAATTGTTGAAAAAACGGGACGTATTGATGAAGCATACAGTGGTCATGCCATAGGCTCAATTTAGTGAAGGTATACATTTAAATTCTATTAATTTAATGGTAGGGGGCTAAATATGATTACGACATTCGATGAATCACCAGCTGAAAAATCCTTTCCAGCGCCTCTTCCTATTAAAGGAATAAGAAAAGAGGTGATCAACCATTTTAAAGTGCAGTATACGTTTGGTGATTTTATCCTTAACTCAACGCGTATTCTGTTTTACAAAGACCAGAAAATCAGTATTTCCCCCAAAGAACTCGGGGTGCTGATCCTGCTGCTGGAGTCCGCGGGCGAAGTGGTCACCAAAGATCGGCTCATCAACGAAGTCTGGTCCGGCGGCAATGTGGCCGAAGAGTCCCTTACGCGCTGTATCTATGT
This sequence comes from Enterobacterales bacterium, assembly GCA_015654925.1. Taxonomy (GTDB): domain Bacteria; phylum Pseudomonadota; class Gammaproteobacteria; order Enterobacterales; family Enterobacteriaceae; genus Acerihabitans. Next base: position 114,343 of record JAATFX010000035.1, read on the forward strand.
CCTGCGCCGCATCCTGCAGGAAGGTAAACACAACCGGTTTATCGATACGATTTATGGCAAAGGGTATCGTTTTACGCTGCCCGTAACCCGCATCACCCCGGCGGAAAAGGCCGCCACCGGCAGCGCCATTGTCGCCGTACTGCCGTTTAACATGAGCGGCCATTTGGATACGCTGGGCTTGCATGACTCCCTCGTGCAGGAAATGAGCGGTTACGCGTCGGCGGGGCTGCACGTCTTGCCCTCTTCGCTGACGTTGAATTGCCGCTCGGTGCAGTCAACCCTGGAATTGCTGGAAAAAATCCGGCCGGATTATTACCTGACCGGTTATGAATTATGCCTGGGAAACCAGCCGTCGTTGCGTATTGAATTAATCCGTACGCACGATCACTTCGTCATGCACCGCGAGGGCATTTCCCTCGACGCCGGCCTGACTAATGACCGGGTGAAAAATCTTCTCAGGCCCCTTATCTTGCGCCATATCCCCGGCTTGAAAGCCGCCCGGGACGCCGCGGTCGTTCCGGTGCGTGAACCTTCCTGCGCAGCATGGCTGCGGGAAGGACGCAGCGCTTTCATGGCGTATACCCCCGACAGCCTGCACCAGGCGCTGGGATTATTCCAGCAGTGCCGCCAATCCATACCTGATGACATCACCTTGCTTTGCCATCTGGCGGAATGCTATTTCGCCCTGGGTCAATTGGGGACGATGGAGCTAGACGGCGCATTGCAGGAATGCGGCGAGTTAGTGGACCAGGTGCTGGCTAAAGCGGCCGACCATCCGCTGGCGCTGGCGATGAGCGGGGTGCTGCACGGGCTGAACGGCGATTACGGCCAGGCCGCGGAAATGTTTCGCCAGGCGCTGGCGCTGTCCGCGGATAACCCTTCGGTTAATTATTATTATGCGTGGCATTTGTTTATTGTCGGGGAAATCACCCGCGCGCTGTATTTTGCCCGCCAGGTGGATCAAACATTACCCGGGGCCATCGCCACGCAGGTATTGATGATGTGGCTGGAATACTGCAACGGCAACCCATCCGCCGCGCTCGGCATCGCGGAACGGCAGCGCGGCGCGGCTATGTCCCATCCGGTGCTGTTAAGCATGAAAGCGGTGATTTTATGCGGCGAAGGCCAGCCGCGGCATGCGCTGGAACTCATCGGCCATCTTCGGCACGGCGGCGAGCGGGACGGTATCGTTTATTTCAACACCCTTTATACCCGTTTATTTTCCGAACCCGCCGGCGCGAATAGCGAACAGGTGACGCGAATAATGAAACAGTCAAAGCACCTGATGCCCTCTGCCTTGCTGCCGGTGATTTTGCGGTGCCAGGGGATGCGCGCCGCCAAAAAATGGTATGACCAGCTGTCCACCTCGTCTTCGACCTGTTTAATGCTCTGGCGTCACGATCCCCGGGTCAAGTCGCTGTATGGCGCCCTGGAGGGTGAATAAACCATCATGATGGTACGACATTTGGCCGTGTGGTTATTTGTGCTGCTGGCCACCACGCCGGCGTTGGCCAACTGCTGGTCGGACGCCGAACGGCATTTTGGCATCGAGGCCCGGTTGCTGCAGGCGATTGCGATCACCGAGTCCAACATGAACCCCGCCGCGCTGGGCATCAATAAAGACGGCAGCCGGGATATCGGCCTTATGCAGATCAACAGTATCCATTTGCCCCGGCTGCAAAAACTCGGCATCGACGAAAAGCATCTGTACGAGGATAGCTGCGTTTCGGTAATGGTCGGCGCCTCGGTGCTGGCGGATATGATGAAGCGGTATGGATATTCCTGGGAAGCGGTGGGCGCATATAATGCCGGCACGGCGGCCGGGCGCCAGCAAGTACGGATGAATTACGCCCGCCGCGTATGGCAACATTATCAGGTATTAACACCGGCGGCTAATAAGTGATCTTACTTATATGTGAAGTCATTTACTCAATGGTCTATTTCCCGCTAGCGTGAAAAAATATAAAGGCAGCCAAAACATTAGACCCTGAATCAGATTCCCATCATGATTTCTCAAAAACATAAAGGCATTATTATGAATGTAAAGTTAAATCAAAAGAGAGCGGGGCTAATTATGAACAAAGATAATATTGTTTTACCTAGCACTCTGCTCGTTGCCAACGCCAAACAGGATATTACCGATCCCAGATGCTGGCTGCTTGATGCCAGAGAGCAAGACTGCCTGATTCGCTTTCAGTCGGCGCAGGCAACCGCAAAATTAAATATAGCGCAAGGCTGGCGCGGCATTTTAGTTATGAACCGGGTCAATCTGGAAGTGCTGGCCGGGCGGGTGAATCATCAGGAACTGCCTTTATTTGCGCTGGTGAAACTTCAGGTATTCATCGATGAATCCCGCGGCTTATCATTAAAATACGATCAGCAACAGCATTGGCAAAGCATAAAACTGAGCGACTATCCGCAAATAGCCACCTGTAGCGATGTTGAACGCTGGCTGCTGTCGCAAACCCAGGCTCTGCCGGAGGAAATGGCCATGCTGGCCGCATTCCTGCGCCGCACCGAGTGGTATTGGTTAATCCGGTTTCTATTAAACGAGTCGGTAAATAGCGACAAGCTACATGAATTGGGCGAGCGTTATGGGTTGTCTTATTCCCATTTCCGCCGCTTATGCCGTAATGCGTTGGGTAATTCCGCCAAAAATGAATTACGGGGCTGGCGTATCGCGCGGGCTTTGCTGGATGTCGTCGAAGAAGGACAAAGCCTGACGGAGGCCGCCATGCGGCATGGTTATGCCTCATCCTCGCATCTCTCGAATGATATTCGGGATGCATTCGGTGTTTCCCCCCGGGGATTATGGAACATGATCAATAAGAAATCGGAAAAATGAAATCTCATAAATTAATCAAAGGCAGTCTGCTCTGCTGGTGCCTGATGGGCGGCGCGCTGCCGGGCCTGATACACGCCAACCCCCTGGCCCAGGGAGCGGACGCCGGCGCCGAAGGATATATTGCCAATAAAGACGGCTTGAAAATATTTTTCGATGCCTTGTCATCCCGGCTGGGCAAACCCGCGATTGTCAGCAAACTCGCGGCGCGTAAACAAATCAGCGGCGAGTTTGATTTCAGTAACCCAGAGGCTTTGCTGGAAAAAATATCCCGGCAATTAGGCTTAATCTGGTATTCGGATGGGCAGGCAATCTACGTTTATGACGCGAGTGAAATGCGCAATTCAGTGATGTCGCTGAATTATATTTCACTGAGTTCACTTGAGAGTTTTTTGCGGCAATCAAAATTGCACGACAAGCGTTATCCCCTGCGCGGCGATAATAACAGCGGCACATTTTATATTTCCGGGCCGCCGGTCTATGTGGATATGGTGTTGAACACCGCCAAGTTTATGGATGAACAGCCCGGCAATCAAGGCAGCGGTGAAAAAGCCGCGGTTATTCACCTGAGCAATACATTCGTCGGCGATCGTACTTTCGAGCTGCGCGGCGAGCAAGTCACCATTCCCGGCATCGCCACGGTAATCGAACAATTATTGCGCGGCGCCGACAAAGGCGTGGCGCCCAATGTGCAGCGGCTGACGCCCGACGCCATGCCGGCGCCGCAGATGCCCGAATTCAATATCGAGAATATATCGGCCGCCGGGCTGCCGTTCCAGCCGAGGGCGAACCTGGCCGAAGCGCTGCGCGCCGAGACGGCGGCCGGGCCTATCAGCGTCATTGCCAACCCTGATACCAACAGCCTGCTGGTAAAGGGCACCCCGAAACAGGTGCAGCTAGTCACCAATCTGGTCGCGGCGCTGGATACGTCAAAACGCCATGTCGAATTGTCGCTCTGGATCGTCGATGTACAAAAAGAAGACCTGGAAAATATCGGCGTGAATTGGCAGGGATCGGTCAATATCGGCAGCCAGCTGGGCGTCAATTTTAACGGCGGGTCTTATTCCACCCTCGATGGGGCGCGGTTCGTCGCGTCCATCCACGCGCTATCGCAAAAAAACCGGGCGAATATCGTTTCCCGCCCGGTAGTCCTGACCCAGGAAAATGTGCCGGCCATCTTTGATAACAACCGTACGTTTTATACGCAGCTGATTGGCGAGCGCACCGTCGACCTGCAGCATGTCACTTATGGCACCATGGTCAGCGTCTTGCCGCGTTTTGCCGCCAACGGACAGATCGAAATGGTGCTCAATATCGAGGATGGCAACGAAATCCCGATGAACAACGAATCGGCCAACAGCGTTTTGCCGAAAGTCGGGCGTACCAAGATCAGCACCATTGCCCGGGTGCCGAAAGGCAAAAGCCTGTTAATCGGCGGCTATACCCGCGACGAAACCTCCGGTAAAACGGCAAAAATCCCGGTATTGGGCAGTATTCCCCTGGTCGGCGGAATATTCAGTTATAAACAGGCCAGCCAGTCTAATATGGTGCGTATTTTCCTGATTCAGCCCCGTGAAATCACCGAGCCGATAGAGTCGGATGCCGGCGAGTTCGTGCAGGAATTCATCAAAAATCGCGAGCCCGAGCTGTTGGCGGATTGGTCGCGCAACTATCTGGACAGTCAGAAATGGCGCTAAACATAAATAGTAACCTACCGGTCTATGCCACCCCCGGCCGATCGGAACGTTCCAATGCCCGCCAGCGTTCCGAGTCCGCCACGACCGGGATGGCGGCCGACGAAATAAAAGCGGACGAGACGCCGGCCGGGCGGGTGCAAAAATTTGTCCAGGCCAGTGACGAATTATCGGCCGCGGCGTCGCAGTTCAGCAATCGGCGCCAATACGAAAAGAAGGGCGATTCCCTGTCCGAGGGATTCGAGCGTGTCCTTGATGAGGATACCGTGCCGAAAGCGAAATCATTGCTGAAGGTATCGGCGGCGGCGGATATTTCCATTGAAAACCTGCTGCGCCACGCCCGCTCGCTGTTTCCCGACGACAGCGATCTGGTGTTGGTGCTGCGCGAGCTGTTGCGCCAGCGTCAACTGAGCGAAAAAAGCAAAACGCTGCTCAAGGCCATGCTGCAACAGGTGGAGGAGCACGCCGATCCGCGCGATCTGCAGGCCGGGATCAATTGCGGGTTAAAAGCCAGGCTCTTTGGTCAAAAATACCTGGAATTGAAACCGGCCCTGCTACGCGGCAGCTATCGTCGGTTTCTGCAAAGCGAGCGGGACGGCATTGAAGATTATAAAGACTGGATTGCGGGTTACGGTTATCAATACCGCGGCGTGGTGCTGGATTTCATCGAGTCGGCGCTGCTGACGGATATCGACTGCCAGGACCCCAGTTGTTCCAGGATGGAATTTGGCGGTTTAATCAATAAACTGGGCCAGTTAAAACGGCTGCGATCCGCGGATAGTTTATTCATTAAAAAACTATTATCCAGTAAAGCAATCGCTGGTTTAAATAAGCCCGAGCAGGACTGGCTGATATTGCTGTTTTCACTATTGCGGCAGCCGGCGGCAATAGGCGGCCATCTCAATGCTTTATTAGGCGAAGACATATTGCTGGCATATCACCATGAGCGATCGGCTTTTCTGCAAACTATATATAGTGCATGTAAATTATTACCACATGAACTATTTGAAAGCAGGGAATGTTTCTACCTGCTGCTAGGCGAGTTCGAAAGGCTGGCCGCTATCGCCCATAAGCATGAGCTGATTAAGAAAAGACGAGATCAATAACTTTCCACCTTCGCCTTGATAATGTAATGGAATAATGACGTGTTTAACAAATTTTTAGGTAATATTCATTCGCGCCCGGAGCTGCTGATATTGACATTGGTCATTATGATCATTGCAATGCTGATTATTCCATTGCCAACTTATTTAGTGGATTTTTTGATCGGCCTTAATATTGTCCTGGCCATATTGGTTTTTATGGGCGCCTTTTATATCGATCGCATCCTGAGCTTCTCCACCTTTCCCTCGGTGTTGCTGATCACCACGCTGTTCAGGCTGGCGCTGACGATCAGCACCAGCCGACTGATTCTCAACGACGCCGACGCGGGTGAAATCATCGCCACCTTTGGTCAATTCGTCATTGGCGATAACCTGGTGGTAGGATTTGTCATCTTCGCCATCGTCACCGTAGTGCAGTTTATCGTCATTACCAAAGGGTCCGAGCGCGTGGCGGAAGTGGCGGCGCGTTTCTCCCTCGACGGCATGCCCGGCAAGCAAATGAGTATCGACGCCGATTTAAAAGGCGGCATGATTGACGCGGACGGCGCGCGCGAGCGGCGCAGCGTGCTGGAGCGCGAAAGCCAGCTGTACGGCTCATTTGACGGGGCGATGAAATTCATCAAAGGCGACGCCATTGCCAGCATTATCGTCACGTTCGTTAACTTTATCGGCGGTATCGCGGTGGGCATGAGCCAGCACCATATGGATCTGTCCGTCGCGCTGGCGACCTACACCATGCTGACCATCGGCGACGGCTTGGTGGGGCAGATTCCGGCACTGCTGATTTCCATCAGCGCCGGGCTGATTGTCACCAGGGTAAATGGCGACGGCGACAATATGGGCCGTACCATCATGCAGCAATTGCTCGGCAACCCATTCGTCCTGCTGATCACCGCTTTTCTGGCCCTGTCGATCGGCATGCTGCCGGGGTTCCCGCTGCCGGTATTTATTTTGCTGGCGCTGTCGTTAAGCGGCCTGTTCTTTTTCCGGTACCGGAAGTCCCAAAAATCTCTGCCGTCCCAGGACGGCGCGGCAACCCGCAACATGGATTTCGACGAAGGACTGTCGGCGCAAAACCTGGGATTGGACAGCAAGATGGGCATCATCGGCGATCTCGACCGCACGGCGGCAGAAACCGTCGCCCTGATTTTATTAGTCTCGCGCGCCAATTATGCGCTATTGGAAAAAGAACAGCTGAATGAGCGGCTGCGCAGCCAGTTTTTTGTGGATTATGGCGTCAAGTTGCCGGAAATCATGCTGCGCGCCTCGGATAATGTCGACGAACAAACCCTGGCGGTATTGATCAACGAAATCCGGGCGGACGCCTTTACGATTCATTTTGATTTACTGCGGGTGGTCAACGGCTCGGATGAGATCCATCAGCTGGCGATGTCCGCCAGGGTCGAAAAAGACGCAATCTGGGTAGAACCGCAGGCCAGGGAGACGCTGGTGCCGCTGGGCTATCAGCTGCGCCCGGCGATTGATGAAATTTACCAGTGTTTTTCGGTGCTGCTGTCCCACCATGTCAATGAGTTTTTCGGCGTGCAGGAAACCAAGCACATGCTGGACCTGATGGAAGATAAATATCCCGACTTGCTTAAGGAAGTGCTGCGTCACGCCACGGTGCAGCGCATTGCCGAAGTCTTGCAGCGCTTGTTAACCGAACGGATATCCACGCGTAATATGAAGCTGATCATGGAGTCATTGGCCCTGTGGGCGCCGCGGGAAAAAGATGTTATTACGCTGGTTGAACATGTGCGTAATGCCTTGGCGCGTTATATTTGCCATAAGTTTGCCGTCAATAATGAGCTTAGGGTGGTTATTATTTCGGCTGAAGTAGAGGAAATGATTCGAGGCGGTATCAGAAATACTTCCTCGGGCGCATTTCTTAACCTGGAACCGGCGGTTTCAGATGAATTAATGGATCTATTTACCGTAGGTTTAGAAAACATATTTATAGCGCATAAAGATATGGTGTTATTAACATCGGTAGATGTGCGTCGTTTTATTAAAAAGCTCATTGAAACGCGTTTTCGCGACCTTGAAGTGATGTCTTTTGGTGAGTTGACCGAGGCCGTCAATGTTAATGTTATCAAAACTATTTAATTAACCTGGAGTAAAATACATGTATGTCGATATCGCCGCTTTAGTTCGTGAAGCTTTACTGGACAGTGGCTGTGATCCAAATTTGTTGGATAATTTTGATAGCCATTCAACTATTGCACTTGATTTTAATGATCTGCCAAGCATTTATATCAGCAGCCAGGAGGAAGATATTTGGTTATGGTCGCGCATTGCGGAATATAACGAGAATACGCTGGAACAGCGGGCCCCGGCATTACTGGGCGAGTTGATGCGCAGCGCCGAGTTTATTCGCGGCGAGCAGTTTTTACTGGCCAAAAATGAGGGTTACCTTGAGCTGAAGGCGCTGCTCAATCCCACTTGCCTGACCAGCGGACAAAATTTTGCGGTGGCGCTCAGCGGCTTCTTTGAGCGTCTGGAACGTTTTGTCGAGGTTATGCAGTAAATGACACATCTCTTGCGGCTGCTGCGCCGGCAGGCTTTGCCCCTGCGCTTGACCGGTCCCATCATCGAGGCGGTCCTGCCCGGCGTGAAGGTGGGCGAAATTTGTGAAATTCGCCGCAGCTGGGCGTGCCGGGACGTTATTGCCCGCGCCCAGGTGCTGGGATTTCACCATGAGCGCACGGTATTAAGCCTCATCGGCCCCAGCCGGGGGTTATCCCGGGATGTGGTGTTGCACCCGACCGGCCAGCAACTGGTGGTCAACGTCAGCGAGGACCTGCTGGGCACGGTGATCGACCCCACCGGGCGTATCGCCGAGCGGCTTATCCCGCCGGCCGCAAGTTGCCAACCGGAAATCCGCAATATCGATACCGATGCGCCCGCGTATTCCGAGCGTAGCGGCATTCGCCAACCCTTTATCACGGGCATCAGGGCCATTGACGGCCTGCTGACCTGCGGCATCGGGCAGCGGGTGGGTATTTTCGCTTCGGCCGGCTGCGGTAAAACCGTGCTGATGCATATGCTGATCGATCAGGCGGATGCGGATGTGTTCGTGATCGGCTTAATCGGCGAGCGCGGCCGCGAGGTCACCGAGTTCACCGAGGCGCTGCGCCGTTCGGGACGGCAGGGCCAATGTATTCTGGTTTACGCCACGTCGGATTACTCGTCGCTGGATCGCTGTAATGCCGCCATGGTCGCGACCACCATAGCCGAGTATTTCCGCGATCGGGGTAAGCGGGTGGTGCTGTTTATGGACTCCATCACCCGCTATGCGCGGGCGCTGCGCGATGTGGCCCTGGCCCAGGGACAGGCCCCGGCGCGCAGGGGATACCCGGCATCGGTGTTTGACGCCATGCCGCGCATTCTTGAGCGTCCGGGCAATACCCGCCGCGGCAGCATCACCGCCTTTTATACCATTTTGCTGGAAAGCGACGATGAGCCGGACCCCATTGCCGACGAGATCCGCTCGATCCTCGACGGCCATATTTACCTGAGCCGCAAACTGGCGGCGCAAAACCACTATCCGGCGATAGATATCCTGCGCAGCATCAGCCGCGTGGCCGGACAAGTGACCCAGGAACATCATCAAAGCCTGGCGGGAGAAGTCCGCCGGCTGCTGGCCAAACTTGAGGAGTTGCAAATATTTCTCGATCTGGGCGAATACCAACCCGGTGAAAATGCGGAAAACGATCGCGCCATGAACAAGCGCCAGGCATTGCAGGATTTCCTGCGCCAGCCCCTGGAGGAACGCACGGATTTCAACGCCACGCTTCAGGTGATGTATGACGCTGTTTCATAAAATCAGCACCCTGGTGCGCCGGTGCGAGGTTAATAGCCAGCGGTGCGATCTGCGGTTGATAACCACTGAACGCCGCCGGCAAGAGGTCATGGCGGAGCAAGCCGCCTTGCAACAGCAGCGCGCCGGCCTGCGGCAATTGCTTGAATTGGAGCGGCCCCAGGGGCCGTTGGATCGAAGCGAGCTTTTTTTACGGCAACGCCGGCTGGCGGTATTGCGGCGCCGGATTCTGGAGCTGGGCCTGCAGGAAACCCGGTTAAACCAGCAATGCCTGGACCTGGGGCGGCAACTCCAGGCCATCGGGTCGGAGCGGCAGCGCTGGCAGCGCCAGCAAGACAAATATCAATCATTGCTCAAGCGGCAAAAACAGACATTGCGGTTACTCCGGCTCCGCCAGGATGAAACCGAGATGCAGGAGATAATAACGTGGAAATCTTAAATCGATCGGCGGGTTACCCGGGCTATGCGGCGTCCGGCCACGCGCCGGCGGTGGATATCACCACCCGGGCCGCCGAAAGCGCGGTCCATCAGCAGCGGATCGTCCGGTCTCAAACCGAGGGGGACGATGCCGCGGGCCGGCCATCCAAGGGAGAAGGCGGCACCGGCAAACGAAAACGCGGCGAAATTGAAGATGGCGCGGGCTTGGCGGTCCCGGGACTCCTGGCGCGGCACGTTACGGATATTCCACAGGCGGGGAAACGGGCCAGGCGGGATCAACGCGGCGCCGGCTCGGTGGGCGGGACCCTCGATCGCCGCCTGGCGCAGTCGTTGAACACGGCGGCCAGGTCCGCCGGGAAAGCGGCTCCGACGCCCCTGGCTTCCTTGGCGGCGCCGCATTCCCCGGCGCCGGCGCAGGAAACCGTTGCCCGGTCCAGGGCAACGCATGCCGCGCAGCCGCCCGCGAGCGAGCCGGAACCGCATGAAACCGCCGGCGCGCCAACGCCGGTAGACCAAGGCGAACCGCCGGCGGCCGCGTATCCGGCCATGGCCCGGCCGCTTCCCGAATCGGCGCCGGCGCGGCCCAAGGCCCCCGACTGGCTGGCCCAGGAGCCGCGCCAGGGCATCAATACGCCGGCGCCGCAGAGGTCGTCGACCGCACCGGGCAGCGGAAAAACCGCCACGTTTACCTTTAAGTCGGAGTACGCCTCCGGCGTAAACAGCGTGCAGATTTCCCTGGACGGGCAAAAAATCCTGCTGCCATCCAACAAATTGACCCATGACAATCTGCTGGCCAATCGGCCCGAGGCCGACGGTTACAGGGTTATGCCCGCCTCCGATCAACAGCGTCAGCGGGGCCGGGATCGGGAAGAACCGGGGGAGGAGGATCAGTGAGTCATTTGCAATTGCGCGCGCTGTCGCGGGCGGATATCGCCTGGCGGCAGGTGCTGGCGACTTGGCGCGCGCACGGGATCGCCGTCGGGCTGGACGCGCCCGCTGACGGCCAGGGCCAAATGGCCATTAGCGCCGATAACGGCGCCTGGCGGGCAATTATCCATGCCAGGACCTGGCTGGCGTACCACGCCCCGGAACTTGCCGCCATGGCTGGGCACGCCTGCGACGATGGCAAAATCATGGCGTTGTTTAATGCCGTGGCCCAGCCGCTGACCTTTGAACATTATGCTTTGCCCTACCGGTCGCTGCGCGCGGAAGCCATGGTGGCTGCGCCGTCCGGTCCGGCGTCGCTCTTGCCCCGTTTATCCGCCCGTGAATGCCCGCTTTGGGTCACCGCATTAGACGATTGCGGGATGCCGCCACCGGCGTTGGCTCCGCTGCGCCTGGGGCACATACCGTTGGCGGTGAAATGGGTAATCGGCGCCAGCCGGCTACCGGCCGGGCTGGCGGCCGGGCTCGCCGTGGGCGATGTGATGCTCATTACCCGCGCTAACCGGCAGGTTATATGCCAGGGCAAGATTATCGGCCAATTTTTTCAAAACGAAGAGATGATTATGATGGACGAACATTACGAAGAATATGACCTGCCTGAACCTGAAGAAGACGAGCCGGGAAACGCGGGCCAGGCCGGCATGAGCGATGCGCTAAGCCCCGTGCCGTTAAAACTGGAATTTATTTTGCAACGGCGATATCTCGCCATCGGCGAAATACAACAACTGTTTGCCGGCAAAGTGCTTGAAATGGACCCGGCCTGCGAGAAAAAAATCGAGATCAGGGCCAATGGCGCCCTGCTGGCCCGCGGTGAATTAGTGCAATTGGAAGACCGCCTGGGAGTGGAAGTGATGGAACTCTATCAGGACATGCCCGATGACCAGTGACCTGGGGTTAATCGGTGTATTAACGTTTTTATCGTTATTGCCGTTTCTGATCGCGTCTGGAACCTGCTATATCAAGTTTTCCATTGTATTTGTCATGGTGCGAAACGCCCTGGGCCTACAGCAGGTACCTTCGAATGCCACCCTCAACGGCGTTGCCTTGCTGCTGGCGCTGTTTATTATGGCGCCGGTGGCACGCGATGCCTATGCCTCGTTCCAGGAGCATCAGGTGGATATGACCAGTTCGGATTCCGTGATTAATTTCATGGAAAACGGTCTGGACGGATATAAAAGCTACCTGCAAAAATATTCAGACCCGGAATTAGCCCGTTTTTTTGAGCGGGCCCAGTCAACGCAGAATGCTGACGATCATAATGACGACGAATTATCGCCTCCGTCGATGCTGGCGCTGCTGCCGGCCTATGCGTTAAGCGAAATAAAAAACGCCTTTAAAATCGGGTTCTACTTATATCTGCCGTTTGTGGTGGTGGACCTGCTTATTTCGAGCATTTTGCTGGCGCTGGGAATGATGATGATGAGCCCGATTACGATCTCGGTTCCGATCAAACTTATTCTTTTTGTCGTACTGGACGGCTGGACCTTACTTTCCCAAGGTTTGATTTTACAGTATATCGATTTGGCCACGTAACCGTCAGGAAAATAGGGTAAAAAAATGAACGATGTGGTTTTTGCAGGTAATAAAGCTTTATACCTGGTGCTGCTATTATCCGCCGGTCCTATTTTGGTGGCCACGGTGGTAGGGCTGTTAGTGGGGCTATTTCAAACGGTGATGCAATTACAGGAACAGACATTACCCTTTGGCATAAAATTATTAAGCGTCACGCTCTGCCTGTTTATCCTGTCGGGTTGGTATGGAGAAACCTTGCTGGGATTCGGCCGCGAAGTGATTAGCATGGCGCTGAGCCGGCAATAACCTATGGATATCACGGTTTTTTTTGACCTGCCGCACTGGTTAGCCACTGGGGTGATGGGGTCGGCAAGAATTACGCCCGCCTTCTTTTTGCTGCCGTTTTTTACCAGCGGTATTCTCAGCGCTACTATCCGTATGCCGGTAATCATGCTGATTGGCGCCTCGCTGTGGCCATACCCCATAAATGCGCTGCCTCTGGATGATATAAACGGGTATTTGATTATCCTGTTCCAGGAGGTGTTTATCGGGCTGATATTGGGGATCTTATTTGCCATGCCTTTCTGGGTTATGCACGGTATCGGCAGCTTTATCGATAACCAGCGCGGCGCCACCATCAGCAGCACGCTGGACCCCATGAGCGGAGTGGATACCTCCGAACTGGCCAATTTATTCAACCTGTTTGCCGGCGCCCTGTTTTTGCTGGGGGGCGGGCTGACGCTGCTGCTGGAAACGTTCAGGACCAGCTATCGGCTGTGCGATCCCTTATCGACCTGTTCGCCGGCATTGGTCCCTACCTTCGGGCTGATAACGCAATTAATGAGTAAAGTCATTATCCTTGCCAGTCCGGTATTGGCTGCGCTGTTGCTTTCGGAGATTTTATTGGGACTGCTGTCGCGGTTTGCGCCGCAGATGAATGCATTTTCCATTTCGTTAACGGTAAAAAGCCTGGTGGCGTTTTTTATTATTATTCTCTATTTTTCACCCATATTACCTGAGGCGTTCAGGTCGTTATGGCTCAACCAGAATCAGCTCGGTACCTGGTTGACCATCGTGACTGAAAATCATTAATCACAGAATTTAATCTGCTATGCCAGGTTAAATATTATCGAATGACTTTATAATAACGGCGCCCAACAGCTGCGGGAAACGTATGTCAAACAAGACCGAAAAACCAACGGCGAAACGCCTGAAAGATGCCGCGCAAAAAGGGCAAACCTTCAAATGCCGTGATTTGATTATCGCCTGCATGCTGCTGTGCGGCGTTATCTGGTTGACGTCGATAAGTTCGTTAACCGAGCTGATGGTGGCCTATCGCCATCTGATTGCCGGCAATTTTGAATTAGATATCAAAGCCTACAGCACGGCTATTTTGCTGCTGGCGTTAAAACTGATCGTTCCGGTTTTGGTGGTCTGCGTACTGGCTTCGGCGTTACCTACCCTATTGCAAACCGGTTTTGTGATCGCCACCAAAGCCTTGAAAATCAACCTGAATGCCCTCAATCCGACGAAGGGCATAAAGAAAATATTTAGCCTGCGTACCATTAAAGATACGGTTAAATCCCTGCTCTATCTGCTGTGTTTCGCCTGCGCCATCGTTATCACCTGGCACAACCATAAGGTGTTGTTATTTTCCCAGGTGCACGGGGATACGGCGGCGATTGTGGGCATCTGGAGCAAATTATTGCTTTCGCTGGTCCTGACCTGCCTGGCGTGCATCCTGCTGGTGTCATTACTGGATGCGATTGCCGATTATTTTCTGCATATCAAAGAGCTGAAGATGGATAAACAGGAAGTGAAACGGGAAATGAAAGAACAAGACGGTAATCCGGAGGTTAAAGCAAAACGCCGGCAAATCCATATGGAAATTTTGTCGGAACAGACCAAAGCGGATATCAGAAATTCGCAGTTTATTATCGCTAACCCGACGCATATCGCCATTGGTATCTATTTCAATCCTGAAATCGTGCCTGCGCCGTTTATCTCGGTATTGGAATGTAACCAGCGCGCATTGGCCGTGCGCACTTACGCCGAAAAAGTCGGCGTGCCGGTTATTCGTGATATTTCCCTGGCCCGGAAGATTTATAAAACCCACCGTATCTATTCTTTTATTGGATTGGAAGAATTGGATGAAGTGTTGCGTTTAATGACGTGGCTACGGCAAGTAGAAAATGCCTGGCGCGATAATGAAAAGTCGCCTAAATCCGAGTAGGTTTATCGGTGAGCGATAGTTGAAAGTTTCAGTACCTTCTTAATGTTTTAATAACGTCACATCCTTGTCGATGGTGACATTTTCAGGAGTAAAATATGACTGTTAATGATAATGCCAATGTCAGTGAAGATCAGATCGCGGATATGCTGTGGAACGCGGTTAATAGTGGTACCACATTAAAAGATGTACACGATCTCTCTGATGAGATGATGGAGGGATTATATGCACATGCATATGCATTCTATAACAAAGGCCAATTGGACGAAGCCGCAACTTTTTTCCGTTTTTTGTGCATTTATGATTTTTATAATCCGGATTATTACATGGGGTTAGGCGCGGTATATCAATTACAAAAGCAATTCCAAAAAGCGGCGGATATTTATGCGGTGGCGTTTGCCTTGGCGCAAAACGACTATCGGCCAGTGTTTTTCAGCGGTCAATGCCAATTGTTGATGCAAAAGGCCAATAAAGCTAAACAGTGTTTCGAACTGGTCATCGAGCATAGCCAGGAAGAAGCATTTCGCATCCGGGCCAAAGCCTACTTGGATACGATAAATCATTAGGAAAAGTTAAATGAATTTCTCTCAAAAAATGGAGAACGTATATGACGGATGCCATTAAACTCAGTAATGAATTAGGTTATACCAACCTCCCGGAAGAAATCAGCGATAAAAAAAATACGTCCGGTTCGGCGCTATTTGATAAGACGCATATTTCTCCGTCCAAAGCCCAGACTTTGTTTAAACAAGCGCAGGGCGCGGCACAGGAATTGCTGGCGGTATTAAGCGATAAAACGCCTCGCGCCGCGCCGGCGCCGTTGGGCAAAAACGGCGCCCCTGAATTACCGTTGCCTACGATATCCCTTGGCGCGGAGGGTAAGCTCGACAGTAACGCCAAATTTACCTATTTGCTGGGCCAGGCCATGGTGTTATTGGCGAATGTTTCCCTGCAGGAGCTGGCGAACCGCCTGGAAATTTCAGTGGCCAATAGCGCCGCGTTGCAGCACGCCAACACTGAGCTGGCCAAACAATTCCAGCAGGCGGTGACCGAGAGCCAGGCGGCGTATGACAGCGCCCTAGGAGATATGGATGCGCTGCAACAGGCCAAGACGGCGCTGGAAACGCAGCAGCGGGTTTACCAGCAGGCAGGGGAAGCCCTGGGGCTGTTAAGCCCGGACGATGAGGGCTATGCCCAGGCGCAACAAGCGCTGTCGGCGGCGGAAAATGAACTGAAAACCGCCGGTGAACACATGGCAAAGGCGCAAGCCAAAGCCGATGCGTCATACCGGGTAGCCAACGATAAAGCGCAGGCGGTGGACGACCTGTACGGCAAAATGCAGCCGACCGGCAGCCAGCAAAGCCTGGCAACCAAAGAGCACGCCGAACAGGCCCTGGACGCCATGGCGCGGATGATGCTGTTAATCGGTATTTTTATTACGCTAGTGGATAAAAATAGCCAGCAAGCGCTGGAAAGCGATGCCGAGTTGTTCCAGCGTATCCAGGTGGCCGTCCAGCAGGATTTGAAAAACCAGGCGGATAAAGCCGCGGCGGAAATGCGTAAAGCCGACGAGCTTAATAAGGCGATGGGCTGCGTCGGCAAAATCCTCGGGGGTCTGATTACCGCCCTGAGCGTGATAGGGGCGGCGTTTTCCGGCGGCGCCAGCCTGGCGTTCGCCGCGGTGGGGCTGGCGCTGATGGTCGGCGATCAAATCGGCAAGGCCATTACCGGCGTGTCCTTTATGGAGAAAATTTTAAATCCCATCATGGAAAAGGTGATTCAACCCTTGGTGGAAGCGCTAAGTAAAGGCATTACCCAAATGCTGGAAAAAATGGGGGTGGATTCCACGACCGCCAATATGGTCGGTAATATCGTCGGGGCGCTGGTCGCCGTAGCGCTGATTATTGCCGTCGTTGTTGTCGGCAAGGCCGCCGCCAGTAAATTCGCGTCCTCGGCCTTAGGCAAAATGATCGGTGAAGCGATCAAAAAAATAGTGCCCGATGTATTGAAAAACCTGGCCAATAAATCCGGCATGGTGTTATCCGACGGTATGAAACGCCTGATGGATCGATTAGGGCTGAAGTCGGATACGGCAACGCTGCAAAAATATTCCAATAATCTTAATGTGGTAAACGTGGGCGCAACCGTGACTACTACGGGCGTACAGGGAGGATTGGGCGTGGCGCGCGGCGTGGCGGAAAAAAATGCCCAGGATATTCTGGCGGGTTTTACCTTATCGGCCAGCGTGCTGGATCAGATAAAGAAATTACTTGAAACCTTGTTGGATAATTTCAGCGAAAGCCAGAAAAACATACAGCAAAAATGGGCCGATTTATCAGAAATACAAATGAATGCAGCCGGTACCAATAACATGATTCTCAGAAATACATTTGCTTAAAAGGATAGCTATTATGACCACCTTGGTAATTCAACCGCAACACGCCATATATAACAATCCAGCGGTGCAAGATGCTGCGCAGGACATAAAGCAGCGCCCGGCCGATACCAGCGGGGAATTGGCCAATCGCGCGGCGCAAATCAACCAGGAGGTTGCGGGCATTGGCGCCGCCGATGCCTTGCGTATGCCGGATAAGGCCAGGGCGATGAGCACCGGGCAGTTGGCGCAACGCGCCGGAGAAGGCGACCCGGCCGAAGATTTGGCCAAGCTGATTGCCGGCAAAACCGAGATGAAGAAATTCGAGGTGGGCAATTTGTCCACCAGTAATATCGCCGCTTTATTTGCCGTTATTTTGCAGGCGCTGCAATCAAATAAAACCGCCGATCGGCACAATCAGTCGGATATGGCGCTGGTTAAAGGGCAAATGGCCGATGGCGTGGCCAACGCCATGAGGGCCTCCGGGCAGGCGGCGCTGAGCGGGGCAATCACCCAGGCGGCATTCAGCACCGCTATCGCCGGCGCGGGCGCCTCTTTGCAAGGCAAGGCGATTAAAAACGAGCGCTACGCCATCAACAATAATTTGAAACAGGTCCAGCAGGCCAAGACGGATCTGGCGATGAACAAACTCAACGGCGCCAAGGGTACCGTCGCATCGCCGGCGGTACCCGCCATGTCGCCGCGGCCGAAACTCGCCACCACCGACGGACGCAATTTCGCGGTTAAAGAGCATAGCCCGAACGTAACGTCGGCGCAAAACGCCCATATCAAACGCGAGACCGAAATCAAGGCGCAAACCAGGATCGATAAAGAAGAGAACGATTATAAAAACCTGATGGCCAAAGCCGAGGCAACCAAAATGAAGGGCGTGCTGATTTCGCAAATGGCCCATCCCACCACGGGTATCGTCGGCGGCAACACCCAGGTTATCCAGGCCAATGAGAACGCCCAGCAACATATGCTGCAGCAGGCGGGACAGGTGGCCGACGGCCTGGCGGACACCAGCAATACCAATGCCCGCGATCATGAGAATTTACTGCAAACATTGCAGCAAAAATTAGCCGAGATTCAAAAAGGCCATTTGGATACGGCCAATATGATAGCCGGTAAATCGGTTTGATATTCAATAGCGCCGCCCGCGATTGGCGGACGGCGCGGAGTGACCTGACCATGGAAAATCTGAATTTTACCGTTATGCGGCCCGTGCCGGGCGCCCCCGCGACGCCCGGCGCACCGCCCGTTGCCGGCGCGCCGGGACGGGGCGTTACGGCGCCTCCCTCGCCGGCGGCCGATAATCCGCAGCCGGCGGCAAACCACCTTATGCTGGGCGACGCCAAAGCGGAATGGGACCACTGCCGCACGGCCTTAGACCGCGCCTGCCGGCAGGTCGCCGCCTACACCCGCGACGCGATCGGGCAGGTTACCGACCGCCAGCAGGCGCTGGCCGCCGTGCCCGCCCCTGCCGGCCAGGCCCCGCAGGAAACCACCGGGAGCGCCGGGGGCCGTCCCGCCAGGGCGTTTGCCTTTGACGGGGAACTCGCGGTAATCCGGCACGCGGCCAACGCCAAATTAAACGGGGCTATCGAGGGCGGGGCGCATTTGCCCGCGCCGCCGGATCTCACCGGGTTTATCAGCCCGCGGGCGGCCGGTCTCGCCGCCGGCGATGTCGCCACCTCGTTTGTCAGTAATGCCGAGCTTTGGCAACAAGTCGTCGACAGTATCGGCCTGATCGAAACGCAATATCTCAAGGTGTATGAGACGGTGGTGGAGCGCTATACCAACCTGTTCCGGGATTTCAGCGATTTCATGAGCGGCTTGACCCGCCATCTTAAAGTTACCACCGATGACAAAGGCAATCAGACCATGCAGTTTGATCGCGCGGTGCTAGACGAGATCCAGAAATTAATCGACCGGTACTCCGTGGGGGCCGCCGGTATTCTGTTTCCGGAATCCGGCAGCGCCACCAAAGCCCAAGCGGAAGAGTGGGCCAAAGAGCTGGGCATCGACGCCAAATGTGTCCAGCCCTACAACGGCGGTTATGTGGTCAGGATGGATCTTTCTCCGCTGGAGGCCATCAAAAAAGATTTAACCGATAGCGGCGTTAAGCCCATGAACACCTTTCAGTATCAATCATGGCGCAGCGGTTTTGACGCCCAGGCGGACAAGTTTAAAACCACGCTGCAAACCTTGACCACCAAATACGGCAATGCCAATGCCATGTTCGATACCCTGGTAAAAGTCTTGAGTTCATCGATTACCTCTGGTGCCGATGCCCTTAAACAGATTATCGCCTCGTTTTAGCTGCCAGTGAGAGATTATTATGACCAACTCGATCAACATGACGTCAATCAGCCTGCCGCCGCAGCGCTTTAACCAGCTTTTGTTATCTGATAAATCGGCCTGGCCGAATCAGATAAGGCGGGTGGGCAATGGCCAGCCCCGCGTGATATCAGCGTCCGGTAAAAAAGGATCTCATGTTGATCGTTCCACCGGCGCGTCAAAAAACCGGGCGGCACGGGCTGCGGGTCAAGATAGCCTGCTTTCGTCCGGCGGGGGCGCCTTTGCTCCTGACGTGACCGGTATCGCCCCCGCGGACGCGGACTGCGGCGCGGAGCAATCCGGCGCTGAAAAAATCATCTCCCTTGACGATTTTAAAAGGCAATTCAATCAGCAAGGCCTGGAACTGCTGTTTTGCGCCAATCCCAAATGCGGCGCCGAGCTGCGGCGGCTGTATAACGACCCGGATGGCAACAGTATCGCCCGTGAGTTCAGGTTGCCCAATATCGCGGCGGTCTATCAAATGGCGACGCTGGCGCATCCCGGCGGGCAGGTAAAGCAGGAACTGGATGGCATCATACGGGAACTGACCGATATGATGGTCAAGGATGGCCTGGGCAAAAAATCGATCTTCGGCAGTCCGCAACCGGGCAAGGCTTCCGCCTGCCTTAAAGTCGGCGCCCTGGAAAATAAACTGGTGGGCGTATTGGCGAAAATGTACGGCGAGGGCAAACTGAATGCCGGGAAAATATTATATGAAAAACATATTATTCCTTTTTCAATCAAGTACGTAGAGCAAAAAATATCCGGCAAGCTGACCGATGAGTCAATACGGGAGTTCAGCCAGTACTTTGACCGCCATGCCTATCAGAAAACCGAGAATATTTTTCAGGGTATGGGAGACAATATTTCGGTGGATATCCGGACGATCGCCGATTCGTTTAATGTGCAAATCACCAAGCTCCATTTCCTGCGCGAGCTGGCGGACGGGCTGGCTGAATCCCCGGCCGGGCCGGCTGGCGTTCAGCGGCCCGATGGTCCGTCCCATGCCGCCGGTCCCGAACCGCTGCCGGAAGCTCCGCGGTCCGGGCCGGAAGCCGGGCGCACGGCGCGCAATGATAATGAGGTTCCCGGCGCTACCTACAATACCTATAATTATTACAACAATATTTATGCGCCGACGCAGGTCTTCGCGCCCACCAACCTGACCTTCGCGCCCACCAACCTGACCTTTGCGCCCACCAACCCGACCTTTGCTCCGGCCAGTAATACCGCGGCCCACGGCGGCCGACAGGCCGGCGCGTTTCCCCGCCCCGGCGCCGCGCGCGCGCGTTCGGCGGATAGTCTTGCCGGGCAGCCCGCCGCGGCAGCGCAAGTTGAACCGCCATCCGCCGGCCAGGCGCAGGGCGTACGATCCGGCGAGCCATTAACCGCCGCGCAGGCGGAGCCAGCCGCCGTAAATTTCTTGGGCACCCTCGCGCGCGCCTACTCGTTGCCCCCCGAAAGCGCCGCGTCGCGGCGTACGGTTATGCTTACGCCGCCGAGGTATACATCCCCGACCGGGATTGACGGCGCGCAAATAATGCCGGCCGGAGAGGCCAGCGCCGGCCGGCGGCCGCTGCCGCAGCTCGCGCAACGCACCGCATCCGCATCCGCCATCAGGCGGGATTACATCGTGACCCAGCCGGCCCCGGCCGCGGCGGTCATCGATTCGCAGCCGGCGGCTATCCCGGCCCCCCAGCATTCGGTTCCGCTGGCGCGGCCGCAGGCGGTCATTAGCGACCGGGCGGCTCCCCGCCATGGCGCCGGGCCGGCCGTGCTGTCCAACCAGGGCAAACGGCTGGCGCAGCACCCGCGCAGCCAGGCGCCGGTTACGCATTTCGCGCCGCTGAATCAGCCCGCCGAGGACCCGCGAGTCCTGCGGGCCGGGCTAAGGAAAGTTAATGTCGCGGCGCACAATCCGCGCCCTGGACAAGAAAATAACGATCCCCACGGCCCGCACGCCGCTCAGGATGCTGCCGGCCCGCAAAATCCGCGCCCCGGGCAAGAAAATAACGGTCCGCATGGCCCGCACGCCGCTCAGGACGCCGCCGGCCGGCGGCCGCGGCCGCAGGTCGCCCAGCGCATCGCATCCGCCATCAGGCGGGATTACATCGTGACCCAGCCGGCCCCGGCCGAGACGATCATCGATTCGCAGCCGGTGGCTATCCCCGCCCCCCGGCGTGCGGCTCCGCTGGCGCGGCCGCGGGCGGTCATCGGCGACCGGGCGGCTCCCCGCCATGACGCCGGGCCGGTCGTGCTGTCCAACCAAGGCAAACGGCTGGCGCAGCATCCGCGCAGCCAGCCGCCGGCCAGGAGCGTAGCGCCGGTAAACCAGCCCGCGGAAGATTTAACCGGCGTACTGGCCGGACTAAAAAATAGCGGTTCTGCATTCAGGAAAAAATATGAATAACCCCCATAGGACCGGCGATAATCCCATGATCCAACAAAATCTGCACGCCATGCTGGCGTGCAGATTGGGCCGCCGGCAACATGAAATTACCGATAGCTGCCATCTGGTCAATGAACTTTATGTGGATTCCCTCGATCTGGTGGAAATTGAAATCGGCGTTGCCGAGACTTTCGACGTCGAACTTACGGAAAGTGACCTGCTATCAATGGAAACCGTCGGGGATCTCCGCGCCATTGTGTGTGAAAAAATAGGGCATGCGGAAGAATAGCGGTAAAATAATCTGCCGGGAAAA
Organism: Enterobacterales bacterium; assembly: GCA_015654925.1. Lineage (GTDB taxonomy): Bacteria > Pseudomonadota > Gammaproteobacteria > Enterobacterales > Enterobacteriaceae > Acerihabitans. Next base: position 136,343 of record JAATFX010000035.1, read on the forward strand.
AATTTCCCGGCGTTATCTCCACGTAAAACTCGACTTATTATAGGAGTTGCTTATTTCATTGAGCTTAGTTAAGTATATTTATACTCAATATTTTTGCCAAACTGTGTAATAATGATTTTACGGGTTCGTTGACCCACTGGCTGATGCGCAACCCATTATTATTTATAACCTATAATATTATTTACGTAATTATTTATTGTCCATTTGAAGAATAATTTATCAGATTTTCATCATGAAGTGTTATCTCGCGGCATATTATACTCTGTCCCATCATGATCCCTTTGAGTGCTAATAAAATTTCAACATGCATACTGAACAAGGTAAATACCTCAGCCCTAATGACGCGGACCCTGACGTCATTATCGTCAGGCTGCTTAATGGAAAATTAAAAGGGTGTGAATATCATATTTCCGCGGGAAACACGCTGTTTGTCGCGGCAAGCGATGCCGGTCCTACGGCAGGGGATCAACCGCTTTCCTTTCCCGAAGACTCCATATTCATTCCCGTCGACGGCGCGGGATTTAATTTCGAAATCATCCGCGATCCCGCTGCTGGCGATAACCTCCTGCTGCGCGAGCTTACCGATAACGCGGTGCGGGAATTGCCGCTGGCCACCCAGGAAGCCATAACGGTCGGAACGGTGGTCTTGGCGGTGCGGCGGGCGGGGGAAGCCTGGTCTGAGGCGATACTCAATTATCAGCCCGGTCCCGTGCCGCTTCCCGTCCCGCCGCCCGCACCCGGTACAAGGCGCTGGAAGATAGCCGTCCTGGCCGGCCTGGGGGCCATCGCCCTGGTTTTGGGTCTCACCCAGGTCAAATGGGATAACCAGCAGCGGGAAATCGTGGCCCTGGCCGGCCAACTGGGCGACGAGCCGGGGAAATACCAAATATTGCCGGGGCGCGATGGGGTGATGTATGTGCTGGCGGGTAGCGAACGCGATGCCGTCTGGGCCAGGCAGGCGCTGGTGCGGTGGAAGTCCACCCGGCAGGCCAGGACGGCCAATCTCAGCGAAGAATCGCAGCGTATCTGGCGCTGGCTGGGGCAGCACCACCCTTTTTTAATGGCGCACCAGATCCGGCTCGATAATCCGGAGCTGCCGGTGTTGCTGCTAAGCCGCCAGCGCGGCCGGCTCAGCGAGCAACAGCAGGCGGCGCTAAATGAACAACTCCTGGCGCAACTGCCCTATGCCCGGGAAATTGCATTCACCGAAATCGATGACGAAGCCGTGGCCGGCCAGGCCGAGGCGGGGATTAAAAAGCTGGCGCTGCCTTATACCCGGGTCGACCACCCCGATAGCGTCACTTTCGTGATTACCGGCGCGTTGAACGATGGCGAACTTCAGCGGGTGCGTTTTTTTCTTGAAGAGCATGAACGCCGCTGGAGCGGACACTATGTGCAGTTCGCCGTCGAAATGATGGATGATTGGCTTAAAGGCAAATCATTCAAATTTGGCCAGCATGGGTACGTGAAAATGACCCCCGGCCACTGGTATTTCCCTAAACCTTAATACACCACAGGAGTTTCCCATGGGTTCAATAACCGCAATATACGACAAATTGGTTCCTAGCGTAGAAAAAGCCAATATCGCCACCCAGGACGCGTTGGAAAAGGCCAGCAGCGATCCATCCAATCCGATGTATCTGGCGGAATACCAGGCAAAGCTGAATGAATATAATATTGTCCAGAGCCTGAGTTCCACCGCGATTAAAAAAATAGCCGATCTCGATTCTTTGATTTTGTCGAAGTTCTAACGGTAATTAAAGGAAAAATCATGACTATTGAACGCATTGCGGAAATCAGCGCCAGCCGTATCGCGGATATCAGGCAAGATCCCCGGGATATAGAGTCAATCAGCAGCATCGCCCGGCAAAGCATGGCGGCTACCGCCGTCAATGTCGCCAGGCAAAAACAGGACATTGCCGGTCTGCTCGCTTCACCCGATTTATCCCATCCCGCTACGCTTGGGAGGTTACAAACCGGCATGTTGACCTACAGCAACGCCGTCACTTTTATCGGCACCGGGATGCGTAAAATCGTAGGGGCCGTGGAAACGTTGCTGCGATCATGATGAGGATCAGACCCTTACTGATTTCATCTTTATTGGCCCTGAGCCTGACGGCCTGTAAAGATGAAGCGCTGCTTAAAGGCCTGGATCAACACCAGGCCAACGAGGTTATCGCTACGCTGCAGCGCAATAACATCGATGCCGCCAAGGTTGATAAAGGCAAGACCGGCTACAGCGTCAGCGTTAACAAAGCCGATATTCCCGCTGCGGTGGATTTGCTGAAAATGCATGCTTTGCCCGCCCAGCCCCGCATGGAAATTGCGCAGCTCTTTCCCAGCGACTCATTGGTTTCTTCGCCGCGCGCCGAAAAAGCCAGGCTCTATTCGGCTATTGAACAGCGCCTTGAGCAGTCGCTGCAAACCCTGGAGGGGGTGCTGTCCGCCCGGGTTCATGTCAGTTATGACATTGAGTCGGCGGAGGGCGGGCGGGCGCCTAAGCCAATGCATCTTTCCACCCTGGTCAATTACCAGAGCGATGCCGATCCGACGCTGATGATTGGCGATATCAAGCGGTTTTTAAAGAACAGCTTTAACCAGGTCGAATACGACAATATCTCCGTCGTGCTATCCCGGCCCGCATCGCTGCAACAGCATGCACCCGTCGATACCCGGACGCGGCAGGCGGGGCAAGGCACCTGGCCGATAATGCTGGGCGGCGGCATGGCGTTATTGCTTACGCTGGCGGGCGGCGGGTGGTATCTGCGCAGGGCCAAATTATCGCGACCCGGGCGGGGGCTTGCCGATGCAAACCATCCCGCCCCTTGATGTCATTTTGTTTGACCCGCTGTCATGGATGCATCCGCGCCGCTTGCCGCTGGCCCCGCCGTTAAGCGGCAGCGGGCCGCGGTCCATTATCAACGAAATGGTTATCGCGGCGCAGTGCTGGTCGACCCGGCGTCCGGAGATGCCCGAGCGCGGCCTGGCCGCGCACTTTATCCGCCATTGGCACGCGTTGCCGCAGGTCGCATTACTGATGGCCTGCCAGCGGCACCGGGCGCTGCTGTCCAGGCAGGGACGGTTGCGTTTATTGCCGGGCTGGGCGCGGCAATTCGCCGAGCTGGCCATCGTCGACTCCTCGGCCGGACCCGCTGTCCCGGTGACCATGCCGGATACTTTGCTAGCCTGGGGGAAAAGCGAACTACTGGCCTGCGGGCCGTGGTTGCCGCTGGCCATACAACAACGCATTCCCCTGTTGTTTTCACCCGATATGGATCGGGACGATGGCGCCGCACCCGCTGCGCCTCCCAGTCCATTACTGATAAAGCTGGCTTGCCAATATGCCAAGAGAAATCCCGCTATTCCAGATGCCGCCGAGTTCAGGCGGAGTTTTAATCAAGCGTAAACATTTACTGCGCCAGCGGCAGTCCATTGATTTAGTCAACGATGCGCGCCGGCAGGCCGGCCGACTGGTCAAAACGGCGCAGGGGCAGGCGGATGATATCCGCCAGAAAGCGTATCGGGAAGGTTACCAGGAAGGCTTATTGACCGCCGCCGCCGCGGTTGCCGATTACCTTGGGCAGGAGCAGCGGCTGGGTACGGCATTGCAGGGACAACTCAATGAGCATGCCCGCCAGTTATTGTCCGCCGCGCTCAATCATCCGGATATGCTGCTGGAACTGCTGGACGAATGGCTGGCGGCCCTGCCCGAGCGGGACACGTCCGACACGCTGTGCGTGCTGCTGCCCGCAGCGGCCCGCGGGTCCCATGCCCGTCTGCAACAAAAAATCCAGGCGGTATGGCCGGGTAAAAGCCGCATTGAATATCATCCGGAAAACCGCTTCGTCATGAAATATGGCGATCGGCTGGCGGAATTCGATGCCGGCGATTTCCAGACGGCCGCGGTGCGTCGCCTGACCGCCATTCCCACATTGCCCGAACAATGCCGCCAGCTTACCGAATCCGCGCAGCGGCGGTTACATGAACTGTTTTTACACCATCATGTCCTGAATAAGCCGGGACAAGGAGACAACGAACGATGATAACTTCTCTTTTTCCCGCCCGCGGGCTGGCTTCAAACCAGCCGGACACGTTCGATCATTTGGCGGCTTCCGGTAAATCAGCCGTGCCGCTGGACCAGCGGATAAAAGCGCTGGCCGCGCCATCCCCGGCCGCCAGCCCGTCGCCGATTTCAAGTGATATGGATCGGGCTTTTTATGCTGGGTTATGGGCAATCAGTCCGCTGAATGCTAAAACGGTAAAAGAATACGTGGTGTCCTTTAATCAGCGTTATACGCCGGCGCCTTATCCAAGCTGCGCCGCGCAAATTTCCCTTTTCGAGGGAGTATTGACCCGGCTGGAGCAAGAAGGCGAGACGGGGGAAATATATAAGGCGATAGACGAAACGCGTATTCGCGCCAATAATGCGTCGTCCGTTATGCAACAAATGCTCCGCGATATGTTAACCAAAACTAATGAAAATGCCCACAGGGAAATAGAATGGTAATATTTTGCTGTTTGCGGAAATAGATAGATAAATAGATAAAATAAATTGAGCGAAATATGAAAATAATAATCTTGATTACCCTGGTGTTGGCGCTAGCCGGCTGTTCTCATTCGCCGGGGCCCGGTAGCAATAAAAAAAATAGTAATACGGCTTATCTGAGCCAGGTCGCCAATCCGGGTTGTCTGCCAGCCGCCTCAATTAATAATACCCTGACCCCGCCGGCATTATACCAGGGTATGGTAAGCTGCGTGAAAGCGAACAATTTTAACGACGGTATATTGCTATATGCCCTGGCGGGCACCTATTCCTATTTCGATGCGCTGCGGGTCAATACCGACCCGGCCAGGCAGGCGCATTCGGGCATGCTCGGCGAGGCGTTGAAACGGGTCGGCCATGCGCAGCAACAGGCATTCTGGCAGGCCCTCAACGGCCGGTTAAGCAATAAACAGCAATTAGCCGCGCTGTGCCGGCAGGTGCAGGAGATCGGCATGCCCGTTTACGCGCCCGGCTACCTGCTGTCGCAAACCGGCGGCAACGCAACGGGTATGCCCTCTGCCGCCGGCGACTCTTTATTGTGGAAACAGGCCCTTAACGGCTATTTGCATTGCGCCACCGATATCGTGAGCATCCGCTAAGCGACCGGCATGGGTCGGCCGCCGCCGGGTTCGCCCGGCGGCGGCCGCTGCGGAGAAAACCCTGCTTTTTATCCTTATTTTGGTTTCTTTCATTAGAAGTGTGACTCGGCTCAATAAAATAATATCTTAGCACTTGTATGGTAGTAGACATTATCTTTGTTTTTTGCCTATATCCAGGACCTCAATCGTGCACTTATCAACTAAGACATTACCTCAGTTATCCGGCAAGGTCGTTACGCCGGCGTATTCCCGCGACCAGCTCAAAACCCGCATTGTCCATCTGGGGTTCGGTGCGTTTCATCGCGCCCATCAGGCGGTGTTTGCCGACATATTGGCCGCCGAACATGCCAGCGACTGGGGCTATTGCGAAGTCAACTTAATTGGCGGTGAGCAGCAAATTACCGCATTAAAACAACAAGATCTGTTGTATTCGGTTTGCGAAATGAATGCCGATAACTGGAACGGCCGGGTGGTCGGGGTGGTGCGCGAAGCGCTGCACAGCGCGCTGGACGGTATCGATCGCGTAATCGAGGCCATGGCGCAGCCGGATATCGCCATCGTATCGCTGACGGTTACCGAAAAAGGCTATTGCTATTTACCGTCCACCGCTTCCATCGATACCGATCATCCGCTTATCCGGCACGATCTGGAATTCCCCCATCAGCCGCAGTCGGCCCCCGGCGTAATTATCGAGGCCCTGCGCATTCGCCGGGAAAAGGGATTGCCGGCATTTTCGGTAATGTCCTGCGATAATATGCCCGAAAACGGCCACGTTACGCGCAATGTGGTGATCGCCCTGGCGAAAAACCGCGATGTGGCGCTGGCCGACTGGATTGAGCATCACGTCAGTTTTCCGTCCACCATGGTGGATCGGATCGTACCGGCGATGACTCCCGCCAGCCTGGAAAAAATCAGCGGCGTGCTGGGCGGCATGGAAGATGCGGTCGGGATAGCGTGCGAGCCCTTCAGGCAATGGGTGATCGAGGACAACTTCGTTGCCGGCAGGCCGGCATGGGAAAAAGCCGGCGCCGAACTGGTGGCCAATGTCCTGCCCTATGAAGAGATGAAACTGCGGATGCTGAACGGCAGCCACTCCTTCCTGGCGTATTTGGGTTATCTGGCGGGATATCAGTATATCGATCGCTGCATGGAAGATGACAACTACGTACGGGCCGCCCGGCGGCTGATGCTGGAAGAACAGGCGCCGACCCTGCATACGCCGGATGTCGATCTCGGCGCATATGCCGACTCCCTGTTGGCGCGTTATCGCAATACCGGCTTAAAACACCGCACCTGGCAAATCGCCATGGACGGCACGCTAAAATTGCCGCAGCGCATGCTGGATTCCATTCGGGTGCATTTGGAGCGCGGTACGGCGTATCCCCTGTTGGCCCTGGGCGTCGCCGGCTGGATGCGTTATGTCGGCGGGGTGGACGATAGCGGCGAGACGATTGATATCAGCGACCCGTTAAAAAACCGCCTGGCCGAGATTGTGCAAAATTCCGCCGAGGGCAGGGCGCGAGTGGAGGCGTTATTAAGTCTCAAGAGCGTGTTTGGCGACGATCTGCCGGCCAATACCGCCTTCGTAAACAGCGTGGCCGATGCCTACGGGTTAATACAAACCCATGGCGCCAAACAGGCGGTAAGCCTGGTGGCGGGCAACAACGCCAACGCCTAAAGGCCGGCGGCGGACCCGCCCGGCGATAAAGCAGGTAAGCTATCGCCGGGCAGGGCGCATGCCGACGTTAAATCAGGCGCGGATCATCCTGGCCGGCGGGTAAAGCCGCCGATTACCGCGCCAGTGTCGATTATGCGGCAGTCTATTGCAGAATTGCGTTGGGGGAACAGGTATTATATCTTCAAATGCATTGTTAATACCTCAGGATCACATACACCCGCATGGATACACTTTTTCAGTTCAATAATAACGAACCGGTCAACCAGCAAATTTATCGGCTGCTGCGCAAAGATATCGTTGAATGCACCATACCGCCTGGTAAGTTATTGTCTGAGAAAGAAATAGCAACCAGATTTGCGGTTTCTCGCCAACCGGTGCGGGAAGCCTTTATTAAGCTGGCCGAAGTGGGGCTGGTGCAAATCCTGCCGCAGCGCGGCACCTTCGTCATGAGAATTTCCGCCAAGCGGGTGGCGGATGCGCGTTTTATTCGCCAGGCGATGGAGTGCGCTATCGTGCGCCGCACCGCCCAGGATATTACCCCAGCCCATATTCAACTGCTGGAGCATAATTTGCATCGCCAGGAATTGGCGGCGCAAAATCAGCAAATGCGGGAATTTTTTACTCTTGATGACGATTTCCACCGCTTGCTGACCCAAGTCGCGGATTGCCCATTGGCCTGGGACATTATTGAATCAATCAAAGCCACGATGGATCGGGTGCGTTTTCTCAGCCTCGAACAGGTCTCGCCGCCGCAAAGCTTAATCAGCCAGCATTACAAAATCTTTAACGGCGTGAAAGCCCGTGACGCCGACGCCGCGGAACAGGCGATGCGCGAACATCTGCAGGAATTAATTTACTCCATCACGCCAATCGCCCAGCAAAATAGCGACTGGTTTGAGGATAAATAACGCAAGAACGATTATTTCTTCATTAATGATTTCAAGTTGGCAAAAGGATTATGGGTGGCGACGCCCATATCTTTTTGCGCATCCTCGCCGGCCACCACGGTAGAACCGTATTGATCCGCCTCGGTATATTTCGAATGCTCATGGTCATGGCAATACAGGCACAACATTTCCCAGTTGCTGCCGTCTTCCGGATTATTGCTATGATCGTGGTCGATATGATGCACCGTCAGCTCGCGCAGGTTGGAGTAAACAAACTCCCGCGAACAACGGCCGCAGACCCAGGGAAACAGTTTCAGGGCTTTTTCACGGTAGCCGGTCTCAAGCCGGGCGTAATTTTTAGGGATAAATGCCATACGGAACCTGTGATGTCAGAAAAAAGGGCATAGGGTATATTAGCGCTAAAGTGCCGTCCGCCGCTATATTTTAACCCGTCCCGGTTAAAGCGTCCGCGCCATGAGCCGGTCATGGCCGGCAACAGGGTCTATGCTGTAATAACTCGCCTGCCGGCGCGGCGGCTGTTTGGCCCATGTTACGCAAAGGGAAACTGAGACTCTTGGATATCAATCATTTCATCGCCGAGTATGGCTATTGGGCGCTGTTTATCGGCTGCCTGGCCGAAGGGGAAACGGTGACCCTGCTCGGCGGTCTGGCGGCCCACGAGGGGCTGCTGCGCTACTGGGCGGTGGTGGCGGTAGTCGCCCTGGGGGGGATTGCCGGCGACCAATTGCTCTATTTTATCGGCCGCCGCTACGGCACCGCGGTATTGCGTCGTTTTAAACGGGCCCAATCCAATATCGAGCGGGCCAACCGGTTAATTTTGCGCCATCCGCGGGGGTTTGTGATCGGGGTGCGTTTCATGTATGGCTTTCGCCTGATTGGGCCATTATTAATCGGCGCCAGCCGGCTCCCGCCGGCCAAATTTGTGCCGCTCAATATCCTGGGCGCGGCGGCGTGGGCGCTGATCTTCGTCACGCTGGGTTATCTGGGCGGCCAGGTTATCGCGCCATGGCTGGAAAAGGTCGACCATCACCTGAAGTTCGGCCTGCTGGCGGTGGCGGCGCTGGTCCTGGTGTGGCTGGTGCCGCGCGCCGTGCGTTATGCGCTGCGCCGGCGGCGGCGTTAAACCCGTTATGTGATTGCCGTCTCACCATCCTATTCACCTGCCCAAATTAATCGCCTGGATCGGCGCACCGATTTGGGCTAATGACCGCAGCCGTGGCTGCGCCGGTGAGTTATGCTCGTTAGCACAACTAAAATGTTTACCGAACGTTATTTTTTGACCCTATTTAAATTATCAATATTGGGTCGTGAATTCTCCCGCCGCTATAACGCAGGGAGAATAGGTATGGCTGATTTAAATAATTAAAATTATCAAGGTGTCTTTATTTTTTATTGCATTAAATCACTTTTTTCCTAAAGAAAATAGCTCCGATGCCGATAGTCATATCATGAATTTCCATTTATTACACATCCTGTAATTAACAATGGCGATATTGATATCCGCAGAGGCAAGGCGCTAGATTTAATGAATAAAATAAATAGTTTAAAGGTTTCCCACAAACTTTACGCCGGTTTTGGCGCGGTGCTGTTGCTGGTGGTAATAGCAACGATTCTCAGCGTCCAGCGGTTTAAAGAGATACGGGATATATATGAAAAAACCAACCTGATATATAATATCAACATCGATGTATTCCAGGTTAAGGTTAATCGGGTCAAGTACCTTTATAGTTCGGATGATGCGGTAAGAAAAGTGATGGCCGGTTTTATCGATCATGCCGGCATGCTTACCCGTGAGGCGCAAAAATTAAAATGGGATAAAACATCCCAAGATAACATCAATAATATAGAACGTTATTTGGCTGATTTTCATAAAACCCTTGGCGAGATGGGTGGCTATGCCCAGGCAGGGGCGACGCTTAAAGCACAATTAGACGATTTATATCGCCAGGACCCGAGCCAGACCTTCAGGACCGAACTGGCCGGTTTACCGTATAATGTACCGGTCAATCAGCCTGCCGCTGATGATTGGCAAACTAAAACCAATCAGCTGATTTTATTATTTTCCGATCTCAAAAACAGTTCTTACCAACTGCGCCTGCAGGGGAGTGAAGATGCCCTGAAACTGCTGCAAACCCGGTATGTCCAGGCGGAAAATACCTATCGGGATCTGCTGCCCGCCTTGACCCCGAAGCAAAAAATTCCGGTGGATAAGTTTTGGGGCGGTTTTATCCAATATAAGGACCTCAGCGAGGCGTATTACGCCAATTTCCAGCGGTTGGGCCAGGCGGAAAATGCCGTCAAGACGGCGGGGGATAAAAGCAGCGCCGCGGTAAAAACCATTATTGATATTATCAAGGTGAAGAATGACGAACTCGCCAACCAGTCGTCAAACATTACCATTTTCATTGGCCTGATTGCCGTGATTCTCGGCGTGCTGGTATCGTGGTATATCACCCGGCAAATAACCATACCGGTATTGCAAAACCTGTCGCTGGCGGAGCATATCGCCAATGGCGATCTCAGCGCGTCCATCGAGCCCGACCGCCATGATGAGCTGGGGCAGCTCACCGCCGCCATGGGTAAAATGAATGGCAAGCTGCGCCGCATGATCGCGGACATCCGGGATTGCGTCGGCACCGTGACCTCGTCCGCGGACAAAATTGCCGCCGGCAATAACGATCTTTCCTCGCGCACCGAACAGCAGTCCGCCGCCGTGGTGGAAACCGCCGCCAGCATGGAAGAGTTGACCTCCACCGTGAAGAACAATGCCAATAATGCGCGGCATGCCAGCCAGATCGCCGCGCAGGCGTCCCTGGACGCCCATAAGGGCGGCGATGTGGTAAAGAACGTGGTGAAAACCATGGATGAAATTTCCGCCAGCTCCCGGAAAATCACCGATATCACCGCCGTCATCAATAGTATTGCTTTCCAAACCAATATCCTGGCGCTGAATGCCGCCGTGGAGGCCGCGCGGGCCGGCGAACAGGGGCGTGGATTCGCGGTAGTGGCCGGAGAAGTGCGCCATTTGTCCCAGCGCAGCTCCGTGGCGGCGAAAGAAATTGAAGACCTGATCGCCCAGACGGTATCGCGGATTGCGGCGGGAACCAAATTGGTCGCCGATGCCGGCGGCACCATGGACCATATCGTGGCTTCGGTCGAACGGGTCAATAATATCATGGGCGAGATTTCATCGGCCTCGGAGGAGCAAAGCCGCGGCATCGAGCAGATAGCGCGCGCCGTCGGCGAACTGGATATCACCACGCAGCAAAACGCCATGCTGGTCACCGAATCGTCCGCCCAGGCCAATACCCTGGAAGAGCAGGCGGCGTTGCTGGCGACCATGGTGGCCAATTTCCGTTTGGCCTGAACCGGCTGGCGTGGGGGCGCTACGGCCGGTATAAGGGGATATCTTCGCCGACAATATATTTATTGCGCAAGACGGCCGAGATTTTGTCCATGGCCATCACGATAGCCACCATAACCAGGGTGATGAACATCACGACATCCCAGTTCCATAAGCGCATGTTCTCGGCGTATACCAGGCCGACCCCGCCCGCGCCGACAAAACCCAGCACCGCTGCGGAACGGGTATTGGACTCAATCTGATACAGGCTGAGCGCCAGGAAGGTCGGGAAGGATTGGGTAAAAATGGCGTACCGGTGCTTTTGGATATTATTGGCGCCCACCGCCGTCAGCCCGCGGCCCGGGGATTGATCCACCGCTTCATGTCCTTCGGCATATAGCTTGCCCAGCAGGCCGATGTCCTGCACGATTATCGCCATCACGCCGGCCAGCGGACCCATGCCCAGCGCCCGTACGAACACCATGCCCCAGATGGCCATGTCGATACCGCGGAAAATATCGAACATATGGCGGATGGCCGAGGCCACGGGACGCAGGAACGGCGTCGCCATTACATTACGGGCCGCCAGGAACGAGAGCGGCAGCGCGATCGCCGACGCGGTGATGGTGCCCACCCAGACGATGGCCACGGTAATAAAAATCTGCTCCAGGTAGTAGGCGAAGGGCCAGGACGCGACATCGTGCCAAACCAGCATGCGCAGGAAATAGCGGCCTATTTGCTGGCCGCCGTTAACCAGCCGGGGCCAGGGCAGGCCGTAATTAAGGAAAAAAAACGCGTAATACAGCACGACGACCGCGGCAATCAGCCCGACGCGGCGCAAGTAGCGGTTTTGCCGGGCGAATATCTCGCCGTGCTGCCGCTTGATTTGTTGTATCGCCTGTGGAGATAACCTCTGGGTCAACATTATTTTTTACCCTCGACCACCCATTTACGCAGCTTGCCCGACAAATAATCCAGCAAGGCCACTACCAGAATAATCAGCAAGAGCGTCATACTGACCTGATCGTATTGATCGAGTTTGATATTGGTCATCAGCTCCTGGCCGATACCGCCGGCGCCCACCAGTCCGAGAATGGTCGACAGGCGGAAATTGATTTCCAGCCGCATAAAGCTATAGGACAGGAAAATCGGTTTAACCTGCGGCCACAAACCGAAACGCATAGTTTGCAGCGTGCCCGCGCCGCAGGCGGTCAAACCGCGCACCGGCTTATTGGAGGCGCCTTCCAGCGCTTCGTAAAACAGTTTGGTCAGGCTGCCGATGGTGTGCAGCGCCAGCGTCAGAAAACCGGGAAACGCGCCGATGCCGAACGCCATCACGAACATCACCGCCCATGCCAGCTCCGGCATGGTTCTGAGAAAAGCCACCAGGGTACGGATGGTGAAGCGCAGCGACGCGGGGCTTTTGGTATTGCCCGCCGCCAGGAAGGCCAGGGCGCTTGCCGCCAGCACCGAGATTATCGTAGAGGCCAGCGCCAGCTGCACGGTGTCCCAAATCAGCGGCAATTGAATATGCAGGCGGTATCCCCAGTAGGGCAGCGAACCCTGGGTATGGCCGTCGGCGAACAGGAGTTTCCAGTGCAGGACGGGAATAGTTTGTACTAAATAATCAAGAAAATGCGGAATAGCGACCCATACCGCGTAAAGATTGAATTCGGCTATATTGCCGGCACCGAGATATAACACCACTAACGCCAGCGACCACAGCAGGGTGTCGCGTTTTTGTTTGCGGCGCACCTGATGGTAATAATGAGTGAAATCGGTATTCAAAATAAGCCACCGGTGTGATGCCGGCCGTGAACCGCCGGCCGGCGTGGGTTAATAAACATCACGGGTCGGTTAACGGTTGCCTTTGGTCAACTCGCGTTTCAGATCGATAATATCCTGGTATTCGCTCAGGGACGTATTTTCGATATGCTGCTTGCCGCCGACCGCTTTGATAAAGCAGCCATGATCTTCTTTATCCAGCTGTTTGATGACGGCCACCAGCTTGGCTTTAAAGTCCGCCGGCAACGAGTTGCGCACTAAAATCGGGCCGTTGGGGATCAGCGGCGATTGCCAGATAATACGGATTTGTTTCATTAAATCGGGATGATCCGCCCGGATCAACCGGCCGAAGGCGCCGGTGTTATAACCGCTATTATAATCGCCCACCATTGACGCCCAGGTTACCGCGCCTTCGAACTGGCCGTTGAGGACGCCGAGGATGTCCTGTTCATGACCGCCCGAGAACGTGATGCTGGAAAAAAAATTGTTGTATTTATTATCGATATTGCCGCCGAACTGTTTTTTGAACACATGGTCGGGGGTCAGGTAACCGGAAGTGGAATCCGGATCGGCGAAACCAAAAGACTTGCCTTTTAAATCTTCCAGTTTTTTATAAGGGCTGTCGGCTTTTACCACGACTACCGAATGATAGCCCCGCGACTGGTCGGCATCATCCACTACGATCCCGACCAAATCCACCGCCTTGGGGTTATTCAGGTAGACCGAGGCGTAGGATGAGGGCGACATACTTAATACCATATCCACTTTATCGCCGAGAATGCCCTGAATGACGCCAGAATAATCGGAAGAATTACGCAGTTTGGTATCGACGTTTAACGTCTTATCCATGAACTCCTTCACACACATATTATCGCCAATTTGCTGCGTGGCGTTTTGTCCGCCTAATATGCCCAGATTAAGCTCTTTGGGTGCGTCTGCCGCATTACCGTTGCAAGACATTATCGCGCCGGCCAGCAGTGTTATCACGGAAAGTATTTTGTTCATTAAAATAGCCTTTGTGTGTGAATAGGAAAAATAAATAAAACTCATGACGTTATGTTTTTCGTGCAGGTGCGGCGTGCGTAAACCGGTTAATTAACCTGGGGGGCTTCCTCACCGTATAATGCCTGTAATACCGATTCATCCAGCATGTCGGGATGACCATCAAAAATGATTTTACCCTGGGAAATACCAATCACCCGGGTACAATATTGCTTTACTAATTCGACCGAATGCAGGTTAACCACTACGGCAATATCATTTTCCGCCACCTTTTGCAGGGCATCCATAATACGCCGGGTATTCTTGGGATCGAGGGAGGCCACCGGCTCATCGGCCAGCATGATTTTCGGGTTTTGCATCATGGCACGGCAAATGGCCACCCGCTGCATTTGGCCGCCGGACAGGTTTTCCGCCCGCTGCAAAGCGTGGGGCAGCATATTCAGCCATTGCAATAATTCAATGGCCCTGGCGCGATCGCCGTCATCGAATACTTTAAAAAATGACTTAAACGTAGAGGTGTGGCTCAGGCGTCCCAGCAGGACGTTGGTAATGACATCCAGCCGCGGCACCAGGCAAAAATCCTGGAAAATCATGCCGCACTGCGCCCGCCATCGGCGCATCTGGCGCGCGGTCAGCCTGGCGATATCCAGCGTGGAACCATCCTCCTGATAATGCAGCATTTCACCACCGGAACTGGGGATGGTGCCGTTTAGCATATGCAGCAAGGTGGATTTACCGGCCCCGGACCGGCCGATAACCGCGACCAGTTCACCGGCGAAAAGGTTAAAATTGATATTGGTCAGTACATTTTGCTGTGCTTTGAATTGCTTATTTAATCCTTTGACCGCCAATACTTGTTTTTGGCGGCCCGGCAGTGGTTCATGATAATGAGCCTGCGCGAGTTTCAATATTGCCTGTGCCATAATTATGCTCCGGAATCGGGCTATCAACAGGATATGGAATGTATTAAGGGTTTAATTTATGACAACAGGATGATGGTTATATGATGGTCAGATGACGCCTGCGGCGTTTATTGGATGAATATGCAAAGGGTCTTTCTGTTATATTACTACCCGGTCGCCAGCATCGTGGCGCCGGCATTATTATTCATATTTACGTCATCTCGGATTAACATGATTGTCATCTGGCCCCCGCACCATGATAACCAATATCATCACGGGATTTTTATCATGGCCCCCATTATTCGCTCCCTTTGTTCCACCGGTACTCGTCATGCCATGCCCGTTCGCGGAGTATTTTTTTATGCTTAACTTGTCTAGACATCCGACCAGTTATCCCACCCGCTATCAGGAAATCGCCGCGCTGCTGGAGCAAGAAGTGCGCGCCCGCTATCGCTGCGGTGATTATCTGCCCTCCGAACAACAGCTGGCGCAGCGTTATCAGGTGAACCGCCATACCCTGCGCCGGGCGGTTGATCAACTGGTGGACCGCGGCTGGCTACAACGCCGGCACGGCATCGGCATCCTGGTGCTGATGCGCCCCTATGACTATCCGCTGCATGCCCGTACCCACTTCAGCCAGAATCTGCTGGATCAGGGCAGCCATCCCACCAGCGAATTATTGCTGGCGGTGCTGCGTCCCTGCAGCGATGCGGTGGCGAGCGCGCTGTCCTGCGACGCGGGGGATACCGTGATCCATTTACGCACCCTGCGCCGGGTCAACGGCGTACCGCTGAGCGTCATCGATCATTACCTGCCGGATTTGGGCTGGTGGCCCGTCCTGCAGCAGTTTCGCAATGGATCGCTGCACGACTTTATCAAAACCCGTCTTGACCAGGGACTGGTTCGCCGGCAAACGCGTATCAGCGCCCGGCGTTCGCAAACCAAAGAAAGCCAACTGCTGGAAGTGGCCAACCAAATTCCCCTGCTATGCGTGCGTACGATTAACGCCTGCGCCGGCAGCGACCGGGTGGCGGAGTATTCCTACACCCTGTCGCGCGCCGATATGATCGAACTGACGATGGAGCACTGAATGTTTACCCAACAACAACGGCAATGCTGGATGGCGGTCTTGGCGGCCAGTACCCCGCAGCAATTGAAGGCCCATTGGCAGGCCTTGGATCTGCGGGTGGATTTTCACCTGGTGCGGGCGCCGGAAATCGGGCTGACCCAGCTGCAGGCGCGCATGGGGGCGACCGGGCGGCGGTTTGTCCTGGGCGATATGACGGTCACCCGCGCGGTGATTCGTCTGGCCGGCGGCGCTTATGGTTACAGTTATGTGGCCGGGCGCGATAAGGCGCACGCCGAACTGTGCGCCCTGGCCGATGCCCTGCTGCAACTGCCGGCGCACCATGAACAGCTGCAACAGCGGCTCATTGAACCCCTGGCCGCCCTGCGCCGGGAACAACAGCAGGCGCGGGCGCGGGAAATCGCCGCCAGCCGGGTCGATTTCTTCACTCTGGTAAGGGGGGATAACTAATGGAGTTACTGGCGGGATTTACCCAGCCCATTCACCAATCCCAGCAGGCGTTTCGCCTGATCCTTAAAGCCCTGGGCGAACCGGGCGTGCGGGTTACGCTGGCGGACGTACCGGGATGGGGCGCCATCGGACCGGCGGCGACCAGCGTGCTGCTGACGCTGGCTGACGGTGCAACGCCGGTCTGGCTCAGCCTCGCGCTTGGGGAGCAAACGGTGATGGATAACCTGCGTTTCCATACCGGCGCGCCGGTGGCCGAACGCTTGGACGCGGCCGCGTTTGCCTTGTTCGATACGCTGCCCGGCGCCGCGCAGTTGACGGAGCTGTCCAGCGGCAGCGAAACCTCCCCTGAGTTCAGCGCTACGGCGGTGGTGCAGGTCGCCAGCCTGAGCGAGGGCGCCGCGCTGTATCTGAGCGGCCCGGGTATTGAAACCCGCCGCCGGATAAGTCCGATCCTGCCGGCGGCGGTGCGCGATTATCTGCTTAACCGGCCGCGGCGTTTTCCGCTCGGTATCGATTTTCTGCTGGTTTGCGGCGAGGGCCTGATGGCCGTGCCGCGCGCCACCCATGTGGAGGAATGCTGATGTACGTTGCGGTTAAAGGCGGGGAACAGGCTATCGATGCCGCCCATCAATTACAGGACCACCAGCGCCGCGGCGATGCGGCTCTGGCGGCGCTGGACTGCGGCCAAATCGAGCAACAGCTCGGTCTGGCGGTGGATCGGGTAATGACGGAAGGGGGTATTTACGATCGGCAACTGGCGTCGCTGGCGATTAAACAGGCCAGCGGCGATTTGGTCGAAGCCATATTTTTGCTGCGGGCTTATCGCACGACGCTGCCGCGCCTGGCGGTCAGCGAGCCGCTGTGCACGGAAAATATGCGGCTTGAGCGGCGTATTTCGGCGGTCTATAAAGACCTGCCCGGCGGCCAGGTCTTGGGACCCACTTATGACTATACCCACCGGCTGCTGGATTTCACCCTGCTGGCGGAAGGCGGCGACGCGCCCGCGGCGCCGCGGGCCGATGAACCGCTGCCGGAAACCTGCACCCACGTTTTCGACCTGATGGGGCGCCAGGGGCTGGCGCGCGCGGAGCGGGACGACGGCGCCCAGCCGGACGATATCACCCGCCATCCCCCCGCCTATCCCTGTTCCCGTTCGGCCCGTTTGCAACAGCTGGTGCGCGGCGACGAGGGATTTTTACTGGCGCTGAGTTATTCCGGCCAGCGCGGCTACGGCCGCACCCATCCGTTCGCCGGCGAAATCCGCTGCGGCTACCTGACGGTATCCATCGTGCCGGAAGAACTGGGGTTTGCCATCGATATCGGCGAGATCCTGCTTACCGAGTGCGAAATGGTCAATGGGTTTGTCGATCCGCCGGAACAGCCGGCGCATTTTACCCGCGGTTATGGCCTGGTCTTCGGCCGCGCCGAACGCAAAGCGATGTCCATGTCGCTGGTGGATCGCGCTTTACAGGCTCCCGACTACGGCGAGCCGGTCGATAGCCCGTCCCAGGATGAGGAGTTTGTACTGGCGCACGCCGATAACGTGGAGGCGGCGGGTTTCGTCTCCCATCTGAAACTGCCGCACTACGTGGATTTCCAGGCCGAGCTGGAATTGCTCAACCGCCTGCGCCGGGAATTTACCGCGCGTGCGGGCGCACCAGGGGAGAACCGGCATGAGTGAGATCTTGACCGGCTACAATCCGGGCTATCTGGATGAGCAAACCAAACGCATGATCCGTCGGGCGATTCTCAAAGCGGTGGCCATTCCCGGTTACCAGGTGCCGTTCGGCGGACGGGAAATGCCGATGCCTTACGGCTGGGGCACCGGCGGCGTGCAGCTGACCGCCAGTATTATCGGCAGCGACGATGTGCTGAAGGTCATCGACCAGGGCGCGGACGACACCACCAACGCGGTGTCCATTCGCCGTTTTTTCCAGCGGGTATCCGGCGTGGCCACCACCGTGCGCACCAGCCTGGCCACGCTTATCCAGACCCGGCACCGTATTCCGGAAACGCCGCTGGCCGCAGGCCAGATCCTGATTTACCAGGTGCCGATCCCCGAACCGCTGCGCTTTATCGAACCGCGGGAAACCGAAACCCGCAAAATGCACGCCCTGGAAGAGTACGGGGTGATGCAGGTGAAGCTGTATGAGGACATCGCCCGCTACGGCCATATCGCCACCACCTACGCCTATCCGGTGAAGGTCAACGATCGTTACGTGATGGACCCGTCGCCGATCCCCAAGTTCGACAATCCGAAAATGCATATGATGCCGGCGCTGCAATTGTTCGGCGCCGGACGTGAAAAACGCATCTACGCGCTGCCGCCGTTTACCAAGGTGGCCAGCCTGGATTTCGACGATCACCCCTTTAGCGTACAGCAATGGGATCAGCCCTGCGCGCTGTGCGGGTCCCGCCACAGCTATCTGGATGAAGTGGTGCTCGACGATCTGGGCAACCGCATGTTTATTTGCTCCGACACCGACTTTTGCCAACAGCAACTGGAGCAGCACTCCCATCAGCAAGAGGCGCAGCAGCCATGACCTTTGTACCGCTTTCCTCCACGCCGCTTCTGTCGGTGGAGCATTTGACGCACCTCTACGCGCCGGGTAAGGGATTTAGCGACGTGTCGTTCCAGATCTATCCCGGCGAAGTCCTGGGCATCGTCGGCGAATCCGGCTCCGGCAAAACCACGCTGTTAAAATCGATTTCGGCGCGCCTGGCGCCGCAGGCGGGGCGGATTATGTACCGGCCGGGCGAAGGCGCGGCGCGGGATCTCTACGCCATGGCCGAGAGCGATCGCCGCCGTTTGCTGCGCACCGAATGGGGCGTGGTGCACCAATATCCCCTGGATGGGCTGCGCCCCCGGGTATCAGCCGGCGGCAATATCGGCGAACGCCTGATGGCGATGGGCCAGCGCAACTATGGCGATATCCGCCGTCAAGCCGGCCGCTGGCTGGAAGATGTCGAGATTCCGGTCGCGCGGATTGATGATTTTCCCACCACCTTTTCCGGCGGGATGCAGCAGCGGTTGCAAATCGCCCGCAACCTGGTGACTCATCCGCGCATGGTGTTCATGGATGAACCCACCGGCGGGCTGGATGTTTCCGTGCAGGCGCGGCTGCTCGATCTGCTGCGCAACCTGGTGGTGGAAATGCAGTTGGCGGCGGTGATCGTGACCCACGATTTGGGCGTGGCGCGGCTGCTGGCCCATCGTTTATTGGTGATGAAGCAAGGCGTGGTGGTGGAAAGCGGCCTGACCGATCGGGTGCTGGACGATCCCCATCATCCCTATACCCAATTATTGGTTTCGTCGGTCCTCTCCTGAAGTGGGTGACATTTCGCTATGGGCAACAAACAAATGAATACGCAATTACAGGTGGAGCATCTCAGCAAAACCTTCGTGTTACATAACCAGAACGGCGTACGCCTGCCGGTGCTGCATGACGCCAACCTAACGGTCGGAGGCGGGGAATGCGTGGTGCTGCATGGCCACTCCGGCAGCGGTAAATCCACGCTGCTGCGCTCGCTCTACGCGAATTATCTGCCCGACCAGGGGCAAATCCTGGTGCGGCATCAGGGGCAATGGCTGGATATCGTCCGGGCCGAAGCCCGTGAAATCCTGGCGGTGCGCCGTCATACCGTCGGCTGGGTCAGCCAGTTTTTGCGGGTTATCCCCCGGGTCAGCGCGCTGAACCTGGTGATGCAGCCGCTGCTGGAACTGGGCGTCGACGGCTTGCAATGCCGGGCCCGCGCCGAGGCGCTGCTGGAGCGGCTTAACGTGCCGCAGCGCTTGTGGCATCTGGCGCCGTCCACCTTTTCCGGCGGCGAGCAGCAGCGGGTGAATATCGCCCGCGGCTTTATCGTGGATTATCCGGTGTTGCTGCTCGATGAACCTACCGCCTCCCTTGACGAGCGCAACAGCATGGCGGTGGTGGGGCTGATCGAGCAGGCCAAGCAGCGCGGCGCCGCGATTGTCGGCATCTTCCATGATGAAGAGGTGCGCCGGCGGGTCGCCGACCGGCTATATGATATGCGGCCGCCGCAGCCCGTGGAGAACCGCCCATGATCATTAATAATGTCCGCCTGGTATTGTCCGATGAAATCGTCGACGGTTCGCTGGAAGTGCGCGACGGCGCGATCCGGAACTTTGCCGCGGGCGCCAGCCTGCTGCCGCAGGCGCTGGACGGCGAGGGCGGCTGGCTGCTGCCCGGCTTAATCGAGCTGCATACCGACAATCTGGATAAATTTTTTACTCCCCGGCCGAATGTCGACTGGCCGGCCCATTCGGCCATGAGCAGCCATGACGCGTTAATGGTCGCCAACGGCATCACGACCGTACTGGACGCGGTGGCCATCGGCGATGTGCGCGACGGCGGCCACCGCGCGGGCACCTTGCAAAAAATGATCGACGCGATCATCGCCACCCGGCATTCGGACATGACCCGCGCCGATCACCGGCTGCACCTGCGTTGCGAACTGCCCCATGACAGCACGCTGTCGCTGTTTGAGCAATTAATGGAAAAACCCGGGGTGTCCCTGGTGTCATTAATGGATCATTCACCGGGCCAGCGCCAGTTTGTCTCGCCGGTAAAATACCGGGAATATACCCAGGGCAAGTACCATCTCACCGACCGGCAGATGGACGAGTATGAAGAGCAGCAAATCGCCCTGTCGGCGCGCTGGGCCGCCCCGAATCGCGCGGCGATCGCCGCCCATTGCCGCCAGCGCGGCATTACCCTGGCCAGCCATGACGACGCCACCCTGGAGCATGTGCTGGAATCCCGCGATCTGGGCAGCGCCATCGCCGAGTTCCCCACCACCGAAGAGGCGGCGCTCGCTTCCCATCAACTGGGTTTGCAGGTGCTGATGGGCGCGCCGAATATCGTGCGCGGCGGATCTCATTCCGGCAATGTGGCGGCGCATCATCTGGCGACGCTTGGCGTGCTGGATATTCTGTCTTCCGACTATTACCCGGCCAGTCTGCTGGACGCGGCGTTTCGCATCGCGGCGGATGAGACCAATACCTTTAGCCTGCCGCAGGCGGTGATGTTGATGACCGGTAACCCGGCCCGGGCGCTGGGACTCGCCGATCGCGGCCAGATCGCCGAAGGCAAGCGCGCCGATTTGGTGCTGGCCCATCGCCATAACGGCCATGTTTATGTGAAAAATGTGTGGCGGCAAGGGCGGCAGGTATTTTGATGGGGCGCTTAATTTATCTGATGGGACCGTCCGGCTCGGGCAAGGACAGCCTGCTGGCGGCGCTGCAACGCCTGCCGGAACAACCGCTGACCGTGGCGCATCGCTATATTACCCGGGCGGCGGGCGCCGGCGGGGAAAATCACATCGAGCTGAGCGACGCCGCGTTTACCCGCCGGCGCGATCGGGGGCTGTTCGCCCTCGACTGGCAGGCGCATCAGCTGCGCTACGCGCTGGGTATTGAAATCGATCTCTGGCTGCTGCGCGGCGTGGACGTGATTGCCAACGGTTCGCGCGCGCACCTGGCCCAGGCGCGGCGGCGGTATGGGAAACAACTGGTGCCGTTATGCCTGGCCGTGGCGCCGGGGGTGCTTAACCAGCGGCTGCGCCAGCGCGGCAGGGAAACCGCCGGTGAAATCGAAGGGCGCCTGGCCCGCGCGCGGGAGTACCAGCAAGACTTGCCCTTGGATTGTCTTATTCTCAACAACGACGGCCCGCTGGCCGATACGCTCAAAACGATGCTGGCCCTGTTGACGCCGCCGGCAACCCTGCCTGCCTCACACCCACGGGACTCCCAACCATGACCAACGCAGCGCAACCCAAAATCGGCAATAACGTGATCTTAAACCACACGCGTCTCGGCCAATACGTGCATTTGGCCGATGACGCCATTTTAGAAGAGGTCGACTTCGGCGATTATTCCTATACCGCCGGACACAACCAGATTTATTACGCCACCATCGGCAAATTCGTTTCCATCGCCACGTATGTGCGGATTAATCCCGGCAATCACCCCACTTATCAGCGTATCGCCCAGCATCATTTTACCTACCGCGGTTCCGAATATGATCTGGGTGAAGATGACTTAGCGTTTTTCGACTGGCGGCGCGAGCAGCACGTGACCATCGGCCACGACGTCTGGATCGGCCATAACGCGGTGATTATGCCGGGAGTGACCATCGGCAACGGCGCGGCGATTGGCAGCGCGGCGGTGGTGACCAAGGATGTGGCGCCCTATACCATCGTGGCCGGGGTCGCGGCCAAACCCATCGGCCAGCGTTTTTCCGACGCGCTGATCGAACGGATCGAGCGCAGCCAATGGTGGCATTGGGATCATCGGACCCTGCAAGAACGCATGGGGGCATTTCGCGATATCGAAAGCTTTGCCGAACGCTATTTACCCTGACTACGTCTTTCCCGGCGCACGCGGGAAGCGCCGTCGCGGCGGGGTAATACCCGTCGTATTTGCGTAAATATGAAGGAGATTCATTGGCATAATGTTCTGCCGGCTTTAATTAACGATCGCTTAGAAAGTGATATTCACTAGTTATGCATAAAGAAATATCAGAAAACGCCGTTATTAGTTAGGCAGCGATCTCGCTGCTTAGTCTGTGGGTACCCTGATATGTTAAAAACTACTCAATCCCGCTTTATCGCTTTGATCGGCTTGTTTTTTATTGCGCTGATCGTGGTTACCGTGGTGGTCATCCAAATCTCCGTCGCACCCAAACTGAGGCAGACCGAAAGCGCCATGGTCGCCAACCAGGTCGCCGATGTCGCCGTGGCGATCAACGATCGCCTGATCAAGGTGGAATCCCAAGTGCGCAGCATCACCCAGACCGTGGCGCAGATGGACAGCGACACCATAGACCGGCTGTTGCCCGCCCTGGTGGATCAATATGGCGACAGCGCCGTCTTTGGCGGCGGCATCTGGCCGTTGCCGAACCAGCGCGATCCCGCCAAAGTGAAGTTCAGCACCTTCTTTGCCCGCGACAAGTCCAATCAATTGACGGTCAATACGTTCTGGAACAGCGCCGAGTCCGATAATTATTTCGATCAGTCATGGTACCTGGCCGCCTCCAAGGGCGAAAAAGGCCGGTGCGCATGGGCTCCGGCCTATTTTGATGATGCCAGCACCGAACCGCGCACCAACTGCGCCATGCCCATCTATAAGGGCGATAAGCAGTGGGGCGTCGCCACCATCGACATTACGCTGGGCTTTTTCAACCAGTTGGTGACGGCGATGGAAAACAAAGTGCACGGCACCATTTATATCGTTGAACAGGATGGGACCATCGTCGGCACCAGCCATGCCGGCAACGATAAATTGCCAAAACTGGCCTCCCTGGGCGATCAGTCGCCGCTGGCGCTGCAAATCCGTAAAAGTCTCGATCGCATCAAAGACAGCCCGAGTTTGGTTACCGACTACGACCATGACGGCACGTCGCATACCTTATTTATGAGTAATATCACCGGGCCATGGTTTATCGCCACCGATATGCCCACCAGCCAGTTGCTGACCCGTACGCATGGCATTCTGGCCAGCCTGGGCATGGTGCAAATACCGCTGGTGTTGCTGCTGCTGATCGTGTTGATCACGGCGATTAAAATTTTTATGCGCCGGCTCGCGGCGCTAAATAAAAATATCAGCCAGCTTTCCGCCGGCGGCGCGGATTTGACCCAGCGCCTGCCGCAAAGCAGCAGCCCGGAATTCAATCAAATCAATCACAGCTTCAATGAATTTCTGCAATTTTTGCAAACCATCCTCCGGCAAGTGGGCGACAGCAGCCTGGCGATTGCATCGGCGTCCCGCCAGATCGCCAGCGGTAATCTGGATTTGTCCGCCCGCACCGAAGAACAGGCCAGTTCCATAGAAGAAACCGCCGCGTCCATGGAGCAACTGACCAGTACGGTGAAACAGAACACCAAAAACGCGGAAGGAGCGAATCATCTGGCGCGCGAAGCCTCCGCAGTGGCCCAGAAAGGATCGGCGGTGGTCAAAAACGTGGTGGAGACCATGGGGTCCATTACCCGTTCCTCCCATAAAATCGTCGATATTATCAGCGTGATCGACGGCATCGCTTTCCAGACCAATATTCTGGCGCTGAACGCCGCGGTGGAAGCCGCCCGGGCCGGCGAACAGGGCAGGGGATTCGCGGTGGTGGCCTCCGAAGTGCGCAACCTGGCGCAGCGCTCGGCCACCTCGGCCAGGGAAATTAAAAAGCTGATCGAAGATTCGGAGGCCAATATCGCCACCGGCAGCCGGTTGGTATCCACGGCGGGAAACACCATGGATGAGGTCATGGCCGGCGTGAATAACGTGGCGACATTAATGAACGAGATCATGTCCTCCAGCCAGGAGCAAAGCCTCGGCATCGAACAGGTCAATGTGGCCATCGCCCAGTTGGATAACACCACGCAGCAAAACGCCGCGCTGGTGGAACAGCTATCGGCCTCGGCCCAGGCGATGCAGGATCAGACCGTTCAGTTGGAAACCGTGGTGGCGGGATTTAAAATCTGACCGGCCTAACCTGCTGGGTGAACCATCGCGCGGTAAGTGTGCAAGCACTTACCGCGATTTATTTAATCATTCGCTGTTTCAGGCGGGACAGGCTTACGGGCTAACCGCCCGCCGGCAGTTTTCGGTGAATGATTCCACCGCGGCGTTAACGGCGGCCCGCGCCGGCCTTGGCGTCTTGACCGCCTATGCCTTCCTGGCACAGCCGTACCTGGATCGGGGGGAACTGCGCCAGCTATTTACCCACTGGCGGGGAGACCATGTCTCGGTGCATATCGCCTGGCCTGAAAACCGGCACCTGGCTTCAAAAGTCCGGATATTTATCGAGCGGGTGCGGGAGCGGTTTCTTAACGCCTAGACGCCAGATGGACGCAGGTTTGATTCCCACCGATCTATCTTTAATGCCAACCGGCCGGTGGGTATCAGATTGCCCTAAGTAATCTTCCCAGTTAAACGCCTGCACCTCGTAATCCAGGCATTGGTCAAACAGCAGATGCTTGTCGCCGTGCACGTGCAACAGGTTAAACCAGGTCTTGCCTTTAATATAAGCCAGGAAAATACCGTCAATGTCCGCGGCCAGCAGGCCGTCGAGGAAATTCAGATTAGTGGCCACCAGGGAGTTTATGCAAGGCTTGCGTATGCCGCTGCATAAACTCCCTGGTGAAGCGGGGATCGGTGGAGCTGCCCATCTCCTGGACCCAGGTCAGGGGAGTAATACGGTTAACGGGGGTTCACGCCATCTAATATGCCCTTGATAAAAATCGGTATATCGCTAGCTGGCTTTTAGCTAATAAAACGCCGGCCCGCCCGCCTCAGGGCAAGACGCCAGCGTACGGTCAAGCAGTACCAACGCATGCCCGGCCGAAAGGGGAGTTATGGAAAACAGCAGGCGGTACAACAGCGGCGCCACCACCGCATCGATCAAGGTATCGCTATCCACGACCGGCTCGCCGCGCGCCAGGGCGCGATCGCGGATAATATCGAGCTGCTGGCGGGTAAATTCCGCGCATTTCCCGGCGTTTCCCGGCGTGGGGCAGGCGAGGATATCGCGCACAATGGCCCGGCCCGGGTCGGTGGCTATTTCATCGATATATTGTTCCAGCCATGCGCGCAAATCCTCCCGATAAGAACCCGTATCGCGCGGCTCGCCATCCGGGCGCACTTGTTCCAGCGCGACGTCGGATAATAATTGCGCCAGATCGCCCCAGCGCCGGTAGATGGTGGAGGGCGTAACGCCCGCGCAGGCGGCGATCGCCGGTACCGTGAGTTCGCCGCGTCGTTGCTGTAACTGATGCACCGCATGGTGCACGGCCGCCTGTATACGGGCGCTGCGGCCGCCCGGCCGGACACCGCTTTTGTCAGCCATAGTCGATGATTCCTTTGCCTGGGGGGATTACCGTTGGCGCGACCTGCCGCCGCCGGAACTAAAGCAAATTATTTGCGTTAGTGCCCGGCATCCTCTAGGATACATAAAAGCAAAATATTTGCGTTTATTATACGAGTGTCGTTATGTCCAGATCAAATATTCCCGCGTCAACGCTCAAAACCGCGGGCCGTTTCCCGCCCGGTTTGGCCGCCGCTGTACATACCGTCACGCTGACGACCTTTTTCGCCGCATCCAGCGCCCCGACGCCGCTTTACCGGCTCTATCAGGCGTCGTGGGCGTTCTCGCCGATGTTGCTGACCACCATCTTCAGCGCCTATGCCTTGGCGTTACTGGTATCGCTGTTAAGCGCCGGCTCCCTTTCCGATTATATCGGCCGGCGCCCCGTCATTAGCATGGCGCTATTGCTGGAACTGCTGGCCATGGGGATATTTTTCTGCGCCGCCGGCCCGGCATGGCTTATCGCCGCGCGGGTAGTGCAGGGGGTGGCGACCGGATTGGCGGCGGCGGCCGTAGGCGCGGCGCTGCTGGATCTGCACCATGAACGGGGTGCGTTAATCAATAGTATCGCGCCGATGGTCGGCATGGCCCTGGGCGCGCTCGGCGCCAGCGTGCTGCTGCGGTTCGCGCCCGCGCCGCTGCGCCTGGTGTACGCCCTGTTGCTATTATCCTTCCTGGCCGAAACCGGACTCACCTGGTGTACGCCTGAAACCGCCGCGGGCCGTGCGGGGGCGCTGGCCTCGCTGCGCCCGAACATCGTTATTCCCCCGCAGGCGCGGGCCGCCCTGCTGGCGGTGACGCCGATCAACGTGGCCATCTGGATGCTGGGCGGTTTTTATCTGTCATTGATGCCATCGTTGATTGCCAAGGTGACCCAATCCTCCTCCGTCTGGTTGGGCGGCCTGGCGGTAGCCGCGCTGACGCTCAGCGGGGCCGCGGCGATCATGGCGGCCCGCGGGCGACCCGCGTTCACGTCGCTGCTGGCTGGCGCCATGATGTTGGCGCTGGGCGTGCTGGCGATATTGCTGGGGGCCAATAGCGGATTGGCGTCGATACTGCTGGCCGGATCGGTGCTGGCCGGGATGGGGTTCGGCGCAGGTTTCCTTGGCGCGCTGCGTACGGTCATGACGCTGGCCGAGCCCGCCGAGCGGGCCGGGCTGATGGCCGCCTTTTATATCGAGTGTTATCTCGCCAATAGCCTACCGGCCATTGCCGCCGGCTACCTGGTCCGGCGCGCCGGCTTGCTGGCCACGGCCAATATTTACGGGGCGATAATCATCGTATTATCGCTGTTGGCGATCGCGCTGGCGCTGGCCAATCGGCGGCGGATGCGGGTAAACCGGCTCTCGTCATGCGCCGCTAAATAATTTGTTAACTCGGCGAAAACTTCCCCCGGCCAGATCGATAAAGCTACCCGTGACATATGACGCCTCATCGGACAGCTGCCGGGCTATTGCCTGGGCGACCTCTTCAGTCTGGCCGCCGCGTTTCATCGGCAAAGTATCTTTTACGCGATCGGCGCCTCCGGTTCCCTTTGGCTAAAACGAGCGCGATATTGCGCCGGCGTGGTGGCGTACTGGCGGCGAAAGTAGAGTCGGAAGTTGGCGGCGCTGCCGAAACCGGCTACCTCGGCGATGCGCATGATGGTCAGGCTGCTCTCTTCCAACAGGCCGCGCGCCTTACTCAGCCGTTCGGCCATCAGCCAACGCGCCGGGGTGGTGCCGGTGGCATCCTTGAAACGGCGTAGAAAAGTGCGGGTGCTCATGCCGGCGGACCGGGCCAGCGCGACGACGCAGAGATTATCGAGGGATGATTTTGGCATGATTCAGATGTTATATGGCATTGCTGCCATCTTCCAGCAAAAGGTGACGCCGGCTTACTATAAGACCTTACCCAGAGGAGAATAAAATGAGCTATGTATCTGAAATTAAATCTGCTTCGTCGCAAGACGCGCGCGCCTATTTTGCCAAGCGCCTGACGCTGGAAACCGACTGCGCCGATGTGCATGCCTCCATGGCGGCCGATGAGATGGATTTCGTGCTGTTGCAGGTGATCGGTCAGCCGGAAGCGTTCAAGCGGCGGCATATTCCCGGGGCGCTGCATCTGCCGCATCGGTATATTACCGAGCCGCGGATGGCGCAGTGGCCGAAGGATACGCTGTTCGTGGTGTATTGCGCCGGTCCGCACTGTAACGGCGCCGAGCGTGGGGCGTTGAAGCTGGCGGAACTCGGCCGGCCGGTCAAAGTGATGATCGGCGGCATCACGGGCTGGGAAGATGAGGGTTTTGCCTTCGCGAGCGGCGAATAGTCTCGGTTAACGAGCCGGCGGCCCCGCCTCTTAACACGGGAAACCAGCCTTCAGGCTGGTTTTTTTACATGCGGTTTGGCTAGAGATCGCTGCCCGGACGCGAAGAAAGTCCATTTTTCCGCGCCGACCCGGACGTTTCCTGTTGCGGCGCTCGTATTCTTATAGGTATGGGTAAGGATGTACGGGCAAGGATGGCGTCGATTCCGTCTGCTCCGCCCGGTACGGCGATTAAAGCTGGTTAATCATGTCAATTTCATCGGGACGCAGGGTCAACACCGAGACGCCGGAGGTTGTGACCGCAACGGTATGTTCAAACTGTACGGAGAGCGACCCGTCTCTCGTCATCACGGCCCATCCGTCAGCTTCCGTTTTTACGCTGCGTCCGCCTTGATTCAGCATCGGCTCGATAGTGAAAACCATACCTTCACGCAGGACGAGGCCGGTTCCCCGCTTGCCATAATGTAAAATTTGCGGCTCCTCATGCATCTCGCGACCAATGCCATGGCCACAAAACTCACGCACAATAGAATAGCCGCCTCGTTTTGCATGACGTTCGATTGCCCAACCTATATCACCCAGCTGCGCGCCTGGACGAACCGTCTGGATGCCTTTCCACAGGGCTTCATACGTCGTCCGTACCAGTCTTCTGGCACTCAGATCAACCTCACCAACAAGATAGGTTTTGCTGGAATCGGCAATATAACCGTTCTTTTCCAGCGTAATGTCGAAATTAACGATGTCGCCATCGCGCAGTACATCTGATTGGGATGGGACGCCGTGGCAAACCACATCATTTATCGAGGAGTTCAATACGAACCCATAGCCATACTGCCCCTTGCTGGCTGGTCGTGCCTGGAGGTTTTTAACAATAAATTGCTCTACGATGTGATCTATTTCCAAGGTCGACATACCGCGGAGCGGGATTTGGTCAAGCATTCCAAACACGCAGGCCAATAGTCGTCCTGATTCGGCCAGCAACGCCAGTTCCCGAGGTTGCTTGGTCATGACCCACTCACCGCCAGCGGCTCGGCACAAACACCTGCACTACTCAACTCACGTTTCATGATCTCATTGAAACTAAGCGTAGGATTGGTCTCGCATAACATCCCTACCTTGATCCAGTAGGCGGCCTGAGCATTAATTGAACGTAATGATACATTGGTGGCTCTGCGTAACTGATCGTGCAAATCATCATCAATATTGACCAGACCCATAATTATCTCCGTATATGATTCATATATGTATCATATGCTTTTCGTAATTAAAAACCAAGGTCAACGACAGATGCAGTCGGGTAAAAGAGGCCGGGTACCGGCTGAGTTTCCACAGGCATTAAACAAGCCCCGGTAACGGGGCCGCGTTCAGTCGAGGGGCGAACCGGCGCCCGGCGAAAGGGTCTGGACCTCGACCCGCACGATCTGCGACATGTCGAAGCCGGCCATGTCCCGCGCGAAGCCTGGACTCGCCATGTAGGCGAGGATGGCCTGTTCGGGGTCGGCGCCTTCAGCGAAGCGGAGCAGAGCCACCACTTCGCGGGAATTCTCCGCAACTGTGAAAAAGCCCTCGGTGGCGATACCCGATACGCCGAGGCTGGCGATGTGGGCGCGCCAGATCGCCAGGTAAGCGGTGGTGGCGTTTTCGGACGCCAGAAAGTAACGGCGCAGGTGATAAGTAGCCATGTGACGATCCTCTATGTGTCGGCAGTCCCGGAAATGGAATATGCCATCCGGCGCGTCAGGATGCAGCGTGAAGATGTTTCCACACCGCGCCGTAAGTACCAAGCTCGCTGAAACCGCCATCGGCGGCGAGATCGATGCCGGTGATGAAGCCGGCGGCGTCGCTGGCGAGAAACAGGGCCACCTCCGCCATCTCCTCGGGTCGGCCCGCGCGGCCTAATGGCGTCAGCTCAACCAACTTGCGAAATAGCGTACCGGCCGGGTCCATCATCGGCGTTGCTACTACGCCGGGATGGAGCGCGTTGACGCGGATATTGGCGGGCGCAAGCTCGATCGCCGCCGATTTGGTCAGGCCGCGCACCCCCCATTTGGACGTGGAATAGCCAGCGACCGGATGGCCCATGATGCCGGCGGTGGAGCCCAGGTTGACAATGCTGCCGCCGCCGCCGCGCTTCATCAGCGGTGCGCACGCCTGTATGCCAAGAAACTGCCCCGTCAGGTTGACGTTCAGCATAAGATCCCATTCCTCCCGCGTCGTATCGGTGAGTGCGTGGCGAACGTTGGTGCCGGCGTTGTTAATGAGAATGTCGAGCCGGCCTGCCTGTGCCTCGATCTCGCCCACCACCCCCTGCCAAGCCCGGGCATCGGTAACGTCGAGACGGGCAAAGCTGGCGCCCGTACCGATCTCTGCGGCCAGTGCGCGGCCTTCCTCCTCCAGCACGTCGCACAGGAACACGCGCGCGCCTTCATGGACAAATAAGCGCGCTTCTGCCGCGCCTTGCCCGCGCGCGCCGCCCGTTATTAAAGCCACCTTGTGTTCAAGCCTGCCCATGTCGTTGCTCCTTATTTATTTTGCGTTATTCGCCCGATTTATCGGTGCAATCGCGCCGAGATGCCAAGGGATCACTATAATTGAGCAATTTTATTTGGATAATCCGCTTAATACTGCGAACATATCCAACCAGGAGTGTGGAATGGATCGATTAGAAAGCATGGCTGTGTTTGCCCGCGTGGCGGAAGCGGGCAGCTTCAGCGCGGCAGCCAAGATATGCGGGTTATCCCCTACCATGGTTGCGAATCACGTTCAGGATTTGGAGCGCCGGCTCGGAACCAGGCTGATCCAGCGTACTACCCGCCGGCAAAGCCTGACGGAGGTGGGCCAGGCCTTCCTCGCCGACTGCCTGGACGTGCTTGCCCGCGTCGAAACCGCTGAGGATGCGGCGCGCGAGCGGCATAGCCGTCCCATCGGGCGCCTGCGGGTAAGTGCCGCCGTATCGTTCGGCACAACCGTCGTGACGCCGCTCGTTCGTGATTACCTCAGGCTCTACCCAGACGTGGACGTTGACCTACGGCTAACCGATAGGGTCGTAGACCTGGCCGAGGAGGGCATAGAGGCCGCATTCCGATTCGGCGACCTGCCGGATAGCGGGCTGATTGCCCGCTCACTGCGCCCTTGTTATAGGCAGGTTTGCGCATCGCCCGATTATCTGGCGAAACATGGCGTGCCGCTAACTCCAGCCGACTTGGCACAACACCATTGCCTCCTGTTCCGGGATGGCGTTCCGCGCAATCGCTGGCAGTTCTCCGGCTTGCCGCCAGTCCCGGTGTCGGGCCGCTTCGTCGCCGATAATGGATCGGCCTTGCTGTCGGCGGTGCGGGATGGCTTAGGCGTGGCGCTGCTGGCGGATTTCGAAATAGCCGCTGACATTGCCGCGGGGCGTCTGGTCAGACTGCTGGGCAATATCGACACGCCGGCATGGCCACTGGCCCTCGTTCATTTGGCCGAGCGGCGCATGACGGCCAAGCTACGCCGGTTTGTTGACCTCGCGCTTCAACGGCTGGGGTGATTGGCCGCTGGCCGCTGGACCTTCCGTCCCCTGATATTGCGGCGATACGTTTTGCCCGCGCAAAACGTTTACCGACTCATTGAGGTGAGCGAATAATTGCCTGCGCGTTCGAACAGCAGCCTGCGGGAACCAACAAAGTTAGGACGAGATAGCGCAGGGGAGCCGCAGATGTAGGTATCGAACCTTGTTCCAGCCGTTAAGCTGGTTTTTTTAATCCTTGTTTATCTTATCTTGCAGGCTATCGTATACATCCTCACGGCGATCGACGGTGATGACGGTGATAATGACGTGGACCTCGCCTTTATCAACCTGCTTAACTTGATAAACAAGTCGGTAACCATCTGCACGCAGTTTGAGTTTGTAGCAAAAATCTACGCCGGAGAGTTGGTTCTTGATCGAAGTTAGCGCTTCTTTTGATTCCGCGCGTTTTTTAAGCTGCTTTTTAAACTTTTCACGAACGTTGCCACCGAGCGCATCCCATTCCTTTTTTGCGGATTTTTTAAACTTAAGCTTGGTGTTGAATTCCTTTTCCGGCAATTATAAGTCCTCCCAACTGACCTCAATATCTTCCTCGTCGAGACGGGAACGCACAACACGGGCCAACTGACGATCTTCAATGATTTCCAGCATTTTTTCGTACAGCGACGCGGGCACGCAATAGAATGCCGGTTTACTGTGATTCATAATCGCCACAGGGCGGCCATCGCCAGATTTAACGGTGGCTGTTGGATTTTTTTTCAGCTCGGAAATTGATGCCGAGCGATCGGCATAGATAGCACTAGTCATAAATAAGACCTCAAAAAAGACCATATTTGAGGTCTTATTATAAACTCTGCCCTAGATTTGAGCAACCGCAAATGTAAGCGGGAATTAGCCTAGGGCCAGACGGCAAGAGCGTGCTCGGTTTGGCTTAAATCATGGTGTCGGACTCGGACTCAAATCCACGACTAATACTTTGTTTATTGGTTTGTATTAAGGTGGCCGAACAGCCGCTTTTTCCGCTCAACGCCGTCTGTTATGCCATTGTCCCGGTAGTGACCATGATCAAGTAATCGACTGGCGGGTATTCTATAATCGGAGTCGTTCACGATGGGGAATATGCCCTATGACAAGGGTTCCAGCGAGATCGCCCTGTTCGTCGATCCGTAATTCGTCATTTTCCGGCGCCGGCACGATCTCCTTCACCAATGAGGGTGAAAAGGATGAAGAAAAAACTGTGTGTGATCGGTCTGGCGGAGGTCGTCTGCGACGCCATGGGCGCGCGCTTGAGGTCGCTGATCGGTGAATACGCCGAGATCCTGTGCTGGTGCCTTGAGACCAGCGCAGATGCCCCGCCGCACGATTACGATCTGTACCTCGCGACCTATCCCGGCACCTATGAATACGCCAGGCAAGTTCTCCCGGCGGGCACTACGATACTGCTGGCTGGTCGGTTCGTGAACCCGTCGAACTTCGACCAGCTACTCGAACTGCCCAAGGGAACCCTTGTGCTGGCCGTCGACAACTCGCGGGAGAGGGCGAAATATCTTATGCGGGAAATCGCCAGCTTCGGGATCAATCATCTAAACATCATTCCGTATTATCCCGGCTGCCCCAAACCTGCGAACATGGACCAGGCGGTCGCCATCAGCGCTGGCAGAAAGAAAAGCGTTCCCGACAGCATGGGATTCATCGATCTCGGCGTGAGGGAAATCACCATCACGACCTATGCCGAAATCCTGCGGGCATTCTCCATTTCCGGCGACGTGCTCAACTCCATCGCCCATACCTATATGGATTCCGTCTTCGAGATGGCGCGGCGCAACAACAAACTCAGCACGCGCAGAAATACCATCATCAACAATATCGACGAGATCATCCTCGGCATTGACGAACAAGGCGTCATCATCTTCAAGAACCATGGCGCCGAAGGCCTGATCGCGAGCGTCGACAAGATCGGAGAACTGCGCTTCGAAGATGTCTTCACCGAATTGGAACGCCCCTTTTCGTATTATTACGATAACAGCAACGAGGAAATCGTCACCAAGATCAATCAGCAGTATTATGTTCTCCAGATCAGGCCGGTTGCCGAGCCGATCGGCGGAAATATCGGCGCGATTATCATCGTAAAGCCGGTCAATCGGGTCCAGGAGCTGGAGAACAAAGTCAGGCGCAAGCTGAAGGGAACGGGACTAACGGCGAAATATTCCTTCACCAACATATTGGGTAAATCGCCGGCTATTCTCCAGGCGATTGAGATCGCCCGCAAATTTGCCGGCACCTCTCTGACCGTGCTGCTGGAGAGTGAGAGCGGAACGGGCAAGGAACTGTTTGCACAATCTATCCACCAGGCTTCCGCCTGTGCCAATGGCCCGTTCGTCGCCTTCAATTTTTCCGCGCTGCCGGAGAGCCTGGCAGAAAGCGAGTTGTTCGGATACGAGGAAGGCGCCTTCACCGGCGCACGGCGCGGCGGTAAGCCCGGCCTGTTCGAACAGGCCCATAACGGAACGATCTTTCTGGACGAACTGGGAAACGCTTCGCTCGGCGTGCAGGCCCGGTTGCTCCGGGTGCTGGAGGAGCGGGAGGTGCGCCGCATCGGTGGTGAGCGGGTGCTGCCAATCTCCGTGCGCGTTATCGCCGCCACCAACGAAAGCCTCGGCGATATGATCCGCGCCAAGCAGTTTCGCAAGGATCTGTTTTACCGGATCTGCACCTGCCCCTTATACATTCCGCCGCTGCGTGAGCGCAAAGGCGATGTGCTGCTTCTGGCCAGGCATTTCGCCGAAACGCATCATTCCTATCACCTGAAATTCGATAAGGAGCTGGAGGATTTCTGCAACGCCTACGACTGGCCGGGTAATGTGCGCGAACTGCAGAACATGGTTACCTATCTGTGCACGGTCGTGCCTCCGGGCCGCACCTGCGCCATCGCCGATCTTCCGCGCTATTTTCAATCGGCCAGCGACGCGCGCATAACGACGGGAAAGCCGCATGCTCCCCTCGCCGCCCTCCGCGAAGAACTCATGAAGAACGGCACGCTGGACGTCTGCAAAGAGATCTTAGCCCTCTATAGCGCGAAGATCCGAGGCCAGAACCTGGGGCGGGAGCCGGTGTTTAGCCTGCTGAAGAAAAACGACGACGGCATAACCTATCCCGCGCTGAGGCGCCATCTCGGCGTGCTGAAGCGCCACGGCATGCTGCGCGCCGGCTCAACTAAACAGGGAACTGAAATCACACCTTTGGGCCGCGAATTTCTGGGCTATGTCAACGACGTAAAGATGTGAGCGAAAGGCCGATGGCCGGAGTACGGTCCGCCGGCGGCGCGGTCTGATTTGGATGGTTCAGGTCGGCCCAATATCCCAATAATTGCCAAAAAAATCTCTAAAATTTTAATTTTCCCTGCTATTTCAATGCGTTTTGAGTATGGCATGTCTCCTGCATAACGAGAGCGTCAAGCAACTGCATCATACCTCACGGAGACTCCAGACATCATGACGTCAATTCAAAACAACCCTTTCGCCACCATTCCGCCCGACATGGCCATGACACGGGACGCGGCACGATTCGTCGAAACCGTCGCTTTCGACGATATGCCGGCGGAAGTGCTGCGCATCGGCACCCGTTGCCTGCTCGACGGTCTTGCGCTGTACGTGGCCGGCTCGGACCATGAATGCGTAAACATCCTGGCCAAAGTCGCAAAAAACACCGGCGGCAAAGGCGAAGCCTTGCTGCTCGGCGATCCCGGCGCCAGGGTGCCCGCGCCCATCGCGGCGCGTATCATGGGGACCGCCGGCCACGCGCACGACTGGGACGATTCCCAGGTCAGCCTCGATCCCGCTCACGTATATGGCCTGCTTACCCACCCGACCATACCTTCCCTCACCGGCGCCCTCGTCGCCGCGCAGTTACGCGGCGGCCTCTCCGGCAAGGATTTTATGCTGGCGTTTATGACCGGATTCGAAGTCGAGACGAAGATCGCGGAATGGATGCTGCCGCAGCATTATCGGCGCGGCTTCCATTCCAGCGGTACGGTCGGTACGTTCGGTGCATATGCGGCGGCGGCCAAGGCGCTTGGCCTGCAAGGCGACGCTCTGCGCTGGGGTTTCGGCATCGCCGCGAGCTTTGCCGCCGGTATCCGCGTTAATTTCGGTACCATGACCAAGCCGCTGCATGTCGGCCGTGCCTGTGAGAACGGCATTACCGCCGCCCTCCTCGCCGAGGCGGGTTATACCGCCGATCCCTCTGCGCTGGACGGAATCTGGGGGTTTTGCGCCGTGCTCGGCGGCGGCGTTTCGCGCGATAAGATCGCGCAAGGTTTTGGCCAGACCTGGAGCATCGACCGGCCGGGCGTGAGCATCAAGCCCTACCCTTGCGGCGTGCTGACCCACCCGTCCGCCGATTTGATGCTGAAGCTTATCAAGGACAATGGCGTCAAGAGCAGCGAGGTTGAACGGATCGTCCTGCGCGCCGGTTCGAATATCCTGAACCCAATCCGCTACCCGATCGCGAAGAACCACCTGCAGGCCAAATTCTCGCTGCCGGCGATCCTGTCCATGATCGTACTCAGCGGCAAGGCCGGCAAGCGGGAATTCTCCGATGCTTTTGTCGGCAGTGACGCCATGCAGGCCATGCAGCAACGTATCTCCTGCCTGTTCGACCCGGCCATTGAGGCTAAAGGCTTCAACAAGATGCGCTCAAGCATCGAACTCGTCCTCACTGATGGCCGCTCGATCCGGGGCGATGCCGACGAGCGCTACCGAGGCGGCCCCGACAATCCCATCACCGACGACGAACTTGAAGTCAAGGTTTTCAGTTGCGCCGAAAAAGTGCTCAGCGACGCCGCCGTCAAGCGGTTGATTGACCACGCCTGGAGGGTTCTGGACCTGAAGGACGCCGCGATCCTGATGACGCTTCTGCACGAATAATTCAGCAATCCGGAGAGATGACCATGACGAACACTCAAAGTATTCCGGCAGGGCAAACGCCCACGAAAAATTTTCTCGCTATGTACTGGCCGCACCTGGCATGGGTAGGCACGTTCCTGGCCATATGGCTGATCCCTAGTCCAGCTGGCCTCGATCCCAAGGCCTGGCAGTTGTTCGCCATCTTCGTGGCGACAATCGTCGGCTTCATGACCAAACCCTATCCGATGGCGGTCATCGCCCTTACTGCCATCGCCGTGACGGGGCTAACCCAGACGCTGACGCCTGCACAGACGCTGAGCGGCTTCAGCGATACGACTATCTGGCTTATTTGCAGCGCATTTTTTATTTCTCGGGCTTTCCTCAAGACCGGGCTGGGCAACCGCATCGCCTATCTGTTCATGAGCAAGGTGGGTAAAACGCCCCTTGGCCTGGCCTATGCCACGACGTTGACCAATATCGTCCTGGCTCCCGTCATTCCCTCCAATACCGCGCGCCTCGGCGGCATACTGTTCCCGCTGCAGTTGGCGATTTCCCTTGCCTACGACAGCGATCCGGCCAAAGGTACCGGCCGGCGCATCGGCTCGTTCCTGATGTCCAACGCATTCCAGGGCAATCTGGTCATCTCGGCGATGTTCCTGACCGCCATGGCGTCCAACCCGCTGATGGTCGGTTTCGCCCGCGACGCCGGCGTGGATATCACCTGGGGCACCTGGGCCCTGGCGGGGGCCGTCCCCGGTTTCCTGTGCCTGGCCGTGCTGCCGCTGATCCTGATGGTGGTGTGGCCGCCCGAGATCAAGAAAAGCCCCGAGGCCGCGGCGCTCGCCAAAGAGAAGCTAACGGCGATGGGGAAGATTACGCGTAGCGAGTACATCATGCTCGGCGTGTTCGTCGGCTTGATCGGGCTGTGGACCATCGGCGACATGCTTTTCAAAGTCAACGCCACCATTGCCGCCCTGGTCGGCCTCGCCGTCCTGCTCTTGACCCGGGTACTATCCTGGTCCGATCTGGCCGCGGAAAAGGGCGCCTGGAATACGCTCATCTGGTTCTCTGCTCTGGTCATGATGGCCAACTTCCTTAATAAGCTCGGCCTCATTCCGTGGATGAGCGAGCTGCTGGCGGGCTACGTCGGCGGATTCAATTGGTATGCGGCTTTTATCCTGTTGTGCGTGATCTACGTGCTTGCTCATTACTTTTTCGCCAGCGCGACGGCGCACGTGGCCTCCATGTATCCGGCCTTCCTGGGCGTCATCCTGGCTGTTGGGACGCCGCCGGTGCTCGGCGTGCTGGGTTTGTGCTTCGCCAGTAATTTGATGGGCGGCATCACGCATTACGGACTGGGCTCCGGACCCATCTTCTACGACTCCGGTTATATCCCGCTGCGGCCCTTCTGGCTGCTCGGCCTGCTGTTCTGTATCGTGTTCCTGACCATTTACCTGGGCATCGGCCCGATCTGGTGGCGGATGGTAGGCCTGATCTAATGGCGGCCTGCGCGTTAGTGGGATGATTTTCTATTTTTTAATCCATACATTTATAAGGAGTTCCAACATGAGCCAATCCGCCATCTCGGACCTCAGCGTCAGCGAACGCTTTGCCCACAGCCTCGCCAAGGTCCGTTACGAAGATATTCCCGAAAAAACCCGCGGCATCATTCTCGATGATCTTCTCGATTGTTTCGGCCTGATGATCTCCGGACGCCACGCCCCTTATGTGCGCCAACTCATCGACAGTTGCGATCGGGACGGCGAATGCACCGCGCCGGGCCAGTCCAGGGCGCTTGATGCGGCGGGAGCGGCCATGGTGAACGGGGCCGCTATCCACGGCGAGGATTTCGACGATACCCTGGAGGGGTCTCCCCTCCATGTCGGATGCTTCACCGTCCCGGCCGTGCTGGCGGCTGCCGAGCGCTACAGTCTGAGCGGCAAGGACCTGATACTCGGCGTCGCCATTGGGATGGAAGCCGCCTGCCGGCTCAATGCCGTCGCGCCGGGCAAGATCCACGCGCAGGGCTTCCACCCCACCGCCGCAATCGGACCGTTCGGCGCCGCCGCCGGTGTCGCCGCCGCACTCGGCCTGAATCCGCAGACCATGGCCAGCGCCTTCGGCGTCGCCGGCAGCCTCGCCTCGGGGATCATTGAATATCTGGCGGAAGGGGCGTGGACCAAGCGCCTGCATCCCGGCTGGGCTGCGCAGGCCGGCTATCGCGCCGTCCGCATCGCACAGCAGGGTTTTCTCGCGCCGCGGCGGGTGTTCGAGGGCAAGCACAGCTTCTATCACGCGTTCGCGCCGACGGCGCAGCCCGCGTTCGAGCACCTTACCCAAGGCGTGGGCGAGAACTGGCGGATCGATAATCTGACCTTCAAACCCTTTGCCAGCGGCACCATGACCCATCCCTATATGGATTGCATGATCCGCCTGGCGGCCGAGAACCACGATCCGGACGACATCGCCGATATCCTTTGCGAGACGAGCGACGGCTACGTCCATCGGCTGTGGGAGCCACTGGCGGAAAAGCATCAGCCAGGCAACGGCTATGCGGCCAAATTCAGCGTTCCTTGGTGCATGGCCATGGCCTATTTCGAGCAGGATGCGGGGCTGGCGCAATTCTCCGAGGAACTCGTCCACGATCCCAGGATCTTGCGGCTGGCCCAGAAGATCCGCTACGTCGTCGATCCGAACAACGAGTACCCGGCCAACTATACCGGCCACATCAAAGTCACCTACCGTAGCGGCGAGGTGCGTGAAATCCGCCAGCCCTATATGCGTGGTAGTTCACGCGCACCTCTGTCCCACGACGATCTGTTGCGCAAATTCCGCGGGAATATCATTTACGGCGGCTGGTCCCCCGCGATGGGAGAAAAGTTGTTGGATTTCCTGCTTGCAATGCCGGCCCACCGAGATCTCGCTGGATTGCGTATGTTCCGCTTATGAAACTCCACCCCGGGGGCAGGCCGGCCGGCTCAAAGGTTACGGCCCGTTCCCCGTAATGTATCATCGAGCTTTTGCTGTGCGTCAATGCCTAAACGTCCCGTGAGATTTGCCGCGGTGCTTCGATCGCTGGTCCATTCATTGCCGATTTTAGCTTCGATAGGCCATAAAGATTCAATTTGGTGCCGTCTTTATTATATACCGCTGCGGCCTCAGTAAATCCTGCCAGAAATAATGAGGTAAAGAAAACCGATAAAATTATATTTTTCATTGGGTCTTCCTTTGAGGTAATAAAATATAGTTACCCCTTATAAAGGGGAGGAGTAATTGTCTTGACTTAAAGATTACTATCAATGTGAATTATTATTCATAACACGATCCTCGATCCTCAACGACTTAAATATCGTCAAAAAATTATACAAAATGAGCGATCAGATCAATAAAACACGGCAGCCGTTTTATCGCCGTATTTTGATTGAAAAGTCATACTCCCCATGCTAGCAATGGATATATTGAGTGAGATACTAACGTGAAGTTAAAAAAGTCGGTATCCGGAAAGCAGCGGATGCCGCAGGCTGCTATTGTTCTCGTGCATGCCTGATAAGGCTAAGCCTATCAGGCATATTATGTTTTACATATCGATTGCCGTTCTGATATTGCAGGATCACATTTTTTCAGGAATACGCGCAATCACCTTTATTTCGAAATCGAACCCGGCAAGCCAGTTCACACCTACTGCTGTCCAGTTAGGGTAAGGAGATTGCGGAAATATGTCTCGCTTCACCGCCATGATTGTGTCGAACTGTTTTTCAGGATCGGTGTGGAATGTCGTCACGTCGATAATATCGTCAAGTGTACAGCCCGCAGCGGCGAGGATTGCCTTCAGATTTTCAAAAGCAAGCTTTACCTGGGCGTCAAATTCGGGTTCTGGCGAGCCATCGACACGGCTTCCAACCTGTCCGGATACGAACAATAAGTCGCCGGAGCGGATGGCGGCGGAGTATTGGTGTTTTTGGTACAACGCATGGCGGTTGGCGGGGAAAATCGGGTCACGCTGGATCATAGGATTGCCTTTTTTTTAGGGGCCGGTTCGGCCGTTGCATGACATATGCGGTTAATCTCACATACGCAACGTATGTGAATAGTATTATACATACGCCCCGTATGTAAATTAAAATACGGCTCGTATATGAAATGGAGAAAGTATGGCAATGAAAAGTCGAGCCGGGACCATGGAGGCGAACCGGGTAAAACTTATCTCAGCGGCGCGTAAAGCCTTTGCTGATAAAGGGTTTGCCGCAGCATCAATGGACGATCTGACCGCCAGCGTGGGGCTGACCAGGGGGGCGCTGTATCACAATTTTGGCGATAAAAAAGGGCTGCTGGCTGCTGTTGTCGCACAGATTGATGGCGAGATGGCCAAGAGCGCGCACGAAATGGCGCAGTCTGCCGAGGATGATTGGGCCAGGCTGCTGGCGGAAGGGGTTGCCTATATTCAGATGGCGCTTGATCCAGAGGTGCAGCGTATCGTTCTGCTGGATGGGCCGGCGTTTCTGGGCGATCCCTCACGCTGGCCAAGTCAGAATGCCTGTCTGGATGCGACCCGGAGCGCGGTGGCTGATATGGTGAATAAAGGTATTTTAAAGCCTGTGGATGTAGAGGCCGCGGCTCGTCTGCTAAACGGGGCCGCATTGAATGCCGCCCTTTGGGTCGCGGCGAGCGAAGAGCCGGTGATGACGTTGCCAAAAGCGATAAATGCTTTTCAGCTTCTGGTGAGCGGTTTGCTGGCGGGCAGGCCGTAGAATGCGTATCTCGGCGACGTGAAAGATTTCATTATTACCTGTTTGGCTATTCAACATAAGCGTATGGCCCGAACCGTCTGTTAATTACTCGTCAAGTTATTGAAGATGATGTCCATTATTTTTGACCTGCTCCCTCTTGTAAGTTCAGCGCAGATTACCCCTTGAAAACAGGCTTTTTACCGGTGAGGA
Organism: Enterobacterales bacterium; assembly: GCA_015654925.1. Classification (GTDB taxonomy): domain Bacteria; phylum Pseudomonadota; class Gammaproteobacteria; order Enterobacterales; family Enterobacteriaceae; genus Acerihabitans. The sequence continues at coordinate 178,171 of JAATFX010000035.1, forward strand.
ATGGGCGCTCCTACGGTACTACGGCAAAGACATCGGCTTTACTTAGACAGCAAGAACCGGAGTTCTCAATAGCAGACGGATGCATATTCTCATGCTCAGGTCATCGAATGATTTTGATGACCCCCTGAAACTATTTGTGAGGAATTTTCAAATGAGCAAAGAAGAGCAGAACAAGGCCGTCGTCGGCCGCTGGCCCGGGAAAACTGGCAGAAGAACTATTACTGGAATGGCCATCTTATGTTGCTTACGTTGTTTCATTTATTTACGTAGGAATAATTTGGCTCAATCACCATTATATGTTCGAGCGCATATGCAAGATTGATCTGGCACTCAACTGGATCAACCTCGGAATAGTCGGCACGGCATCCCTGATACCTTTCCCGACGGGTGTGCTTATAAGTGCTTTTCGAGATGGAAACCTTATGGATCAAAAAACGGCAGTCATCCTCTACGCGATGATTGTCTGTTTCATGTCAGCAGCGTGGATTCCGGCTTTTTATCATCTACGCCGCCACCCGGAATTCATTAAGCCTCATCTTCCGAGTACAGAATTCTCCCATCAAATCCTTCGACCGGTCATTGGGATTGTTTTCTGCATCATTGCAGCGGCCATCGGCTGGTTTATCAGTCCCGTCGTTGCAATAGTCGTCCTCGTCCTCATCGTTGGCTATTACGCTTGGACAAGCCAGGGATTCCGCACGCCTCGCTGAGGGAGATGTTTATAATTTTACTGAAAGTGGCGCAAAACCATGCGCGTGAACATTCTTACAACTTGAGTGAAACATCGCACGATAACCCGGTAGCTTTAGTGGTCGGCCATTGTGATGGCCATCCTTGGCGCCGTAGCGCGATATCCCGGCGGGTAAGCGGCATCTTTTCCATAAGGAATTCAACCGCAAGGAGCGGAGTTTCAAAGAGTGCGCGGACTTCTAAACTAATCGCACTCTTTAACAAAGTGAGTGACGCGCCATGAAAACTCGTTCCTTTTCTACATTCAAGTACAATTTCCGTGCTCCAGGCAGCCCGGTGGAAGGCCCTATTCGATTCGCCGCCGGTCAGACGGCGCTGGGCAAGGTTCTCATTGGCCGGAGCCAGCGCGGTATTTGCTCGATCTTTCTTGGCGAAGATGTGCAAGCGCTACGTGAACAACTCGGCGAGGCGTTCCCGGCAATCGAGCTGCACGCAGATCGGCCGTCGCTTCAGCACGAAGTCAATCAGGTCGTTGCCTTCATCGACAAGGACATGCCCGAGGGCGTGATCAACCTCGACATCGGCGGGACCGCGTTCGAGCAGAAGGTTTGGCGGGCGCTGTGCGGTATACCCGCAGGGCAGACGCGCAGCTACAGCGAGTTGGCGCGAAATCTCGGGACGCCGGGAGCCGTTCGGGCCGTAGCGGGCGCGTGCGCAGCCAATATGCTGGCCATCGCCATCCCCTGCCATCGCGTAGTACGCAGCGATGGTTCCATCTCCGGCTATCGCTGGGGTATCGAACGCAAGCGTGCTCTGTTGGCCGAAGAATCGGCCGGGGAGTCAGCCGTATGAAGGCCGCGTCGAGTCAACACAGCGCCATGCAGCCCGCGACATATGACTGGGCGGGTATGGAGCGTTCGCTCGATACCCACGGAAATGCCGTACTGCCCGGCCTTATGACGGCGAAGCAGTGCGATGTGCTTGCTTCGCTTTATGTCCAGGATGAGGGTTACCGCACACGAATCGTTATGGCTCGCCACGGGTTTGGGCGCGGCGAATACAAGTACTTCTCGTATCCGTTGCCACCGCTGCTCGATCGGCTTCGCCATGCGTTGTATCCGCGGCTTGCGCCGATTGCCAATCGCTGGAATCTGCAACTGGGCATCGACACGCAGTACCCGGATGAGCTGGACGCATTTTTGCAGCGGTGCCACCAAGCTGGCCAAACCAGGCCCACGCCGCTGATCCTAGAATACGGTGAGGGCGACTACAACTGTCTGCACCAGGATCTCTACGGCGAGCATGTCTTTCCATTACAGGTGGCCATTCTATTGTCGGAGCCCGGCAGGGATTTCGTCGGTGGCGAGTTCGTCATGACGGAGCTTTCAACCAAGGGCCAACGAGCCGATGTGGTCGCGCTGCGCCAAGGAGACGCGGTGGTATTCACGGTCAATCAGCGGCCGGCCATGGGCCTGCGAGGCGTGCGCAAGGTAGCCATGCGGCACGGCGTAAGCCGCATTCGCAGCGGCAAGCGCCACACCGTGGGCCTCATCTTCCACGATGCCAAGTGAGACGAACATGGAAACCCTTGATCTTTTCAGTACCAGCACTCGAAGCCAGCGGCAGCACTTGGGGCCGCGTGCCATGGTTCTGCGCGGTTTCACGCTGCCTTACGTGCGCGAGTTCATGCCCGCCATTGCGGACATTGAGGAAGTATCGCCGTTCCGGCACATGGTGACGCGTGGAGGCTTCGCCATGTCGGTCGCGCTGACGAACTGCGGCGCGCTGGGATGGACGACCGATCGGCGCGGCTATCAATACACCACTACCGACCCCGAAAGCGGCAAGGATTGGCCGGCGATGCCGGACGTGTTTGCCCAATTGGCTAATGCGGCGGCAACGGCTGCGGGCTTCGCCGTTTTAAGGACCTGATGAATGCGCCGACGCCGCGCCAGATGCGTGCGTTCCGCGAAGCATGGAGCCCTTGGCGCACAGTGGCGGCCTGATATTTGCGGCGACTTCCCAGCCGATGAAATTCATTCGCAAGAATCAGAGTTCTTGCGAATGAAGTCCCGCCTATACTGGCGCTGTGATTAACGAATTCAGGATTACCGCCATGAAAACGACGACTGCTTACGACACGGACGATGCACGCTGGGAAGCGGTCCGGGCGCGGGATGCGGCCGCCGACGGACACTTCATTTATGCCGTGCGTACCACTGGCGTGTACTGCCATCCTAGTTCCACGGCGCGGCTACCGAAGCGCAAGAATGTGGAGTTCTTCGATTCGGTCGAGGCGGCTGAAGCGGCGGGCTATCGATCGAGCCGCCGCGCGCACGGCGACCAGACCAGTGCTGCGTCCGAGCGCGCCGCGCTGGTAGCGCGCGCCTGCCGGCTGATCGAAACGTCGGAGACGCCGCCCCAACTCGACGTCCTGGCCGCCGAGGTCGAGTTGAGTCCGTTTCATTTTCATCGTTTGTTCAAAGCTGAAACGGGCCTGACGCCCAAGGCCTATAGTTCGGCCTATCGCGCCCGCAAGCTGCGCGAGGAGTTGAGCACCCCAAAAGCCTCTATCACCAGCGCCATCTATGACGCCGGCTTCAATTCCAACAGCCGCTTCTATGAAGCCTCCGATCAACTATTGGGCATGCGTGCACGGGACTACCGGGCGGGCGGTGTAGGAGCGGTCATCCGTTTCGCGGTGGGGCAATGTTCGCTGGGCGCCATTCTGGTCGCGCAGAGTCAGCTCGGTATTTGCGCCATTCTGTTGGACAATGATCCGGATGCGCTGGTGCGCGGTCTACAGGACCAGTTTCCCAAGGCGCAACTTATTGGCTGTGACGGTGAGTTCGAGCAATTGGTGGCCCAGGTTGTGGGCTTCATCGAAGCGCCGGCAATCGGCCTGAATCTTCCTCTGGATGTGCAGGGCACGGCCTTCCAGGAGCGTGTCTGGCTGGCGCTGCGTGAAATTCCCCCGGGCACGACCGTGAGTTACACGCAGATCGCCGAGCGCATCGGGTCGCCCAAAGCGGTGCGCGCTGTCGCGCAAGCCTGCGGCGCGAACCACTTGGCCGTGGCTATTCCCTGCCACCGCGTCGTACGGCGCAATGGCGATCTTGCCGGCTACCGCTGGGGCGTGGATCGCAAGCGCGAGCTGCTGCGCCGCGAAGCCGAAGCTAAGAGCTGACGGAGAACCTTCAAATGACCGCACGCTATGCGAATATTGATCGATTGGATTGGGTTGGCATTTCCGCGCAACTGGACATCGAAGGCTACGCTGTATTACCCGGCTTGTTGCACCCGGATACGGCGCGCGAACTGGCGCGCCTAACCGAAACCATGAGCGCCGCACATCGCGTTCCACTGGCTTCGGCGGACCTGGGGCGCGGCGAACTGTTCTATTTTAATGCCAATCTCCCGACGCCATTGGAGACGTGGCGCATGGTGTTCTATCGCCGCCTGGCGGTCATTGCCAATCAATGGAGCGAAATACTGGGCGTCGGCGGGCACTATCCGGCGGACGTGGTAGATTTCCACCGGTGCAATCAGAAAGCCGGCCAGATTCAGACGCAATCCCATTTGAACCGGCTTGGTGCCGAGGACTATTTAGCGCTTCATCAGCGCAGCGCCGGCGAGCAAGTGTTTCCCCTACAGGTCGTCGCATTGCTGTCCGAGCCGGGAAAGGACTTCCATGGCGGCGAATTCGTGATGACGGAACAGCGTCCGCGCATGCAGTCACGCCCCATGGTGCTGCCGCTAAAGCTCGGCGATGCGGCGATCATCAGTACCGCCGGACGCCCGTTCAAAGGAACCAAAGGTTATTACCGGGTCAACCTGAAACATGCTATTAGCCGCGTGCGCCAGGGTGAACGTATCGGTGTGGAACTGACATTTCACGATGCCCGGTGATGTTTGAGGGGAACGGCAGCCATGCCTGATAGGGAAAAAATATACACATTGATTGGATCTGACGGCAAGCCATATCCCAGCTCCCTACCTGGCATATTGGGGGGCCATCGCGGCGGCAGGCTATATGGCCGTCTCGACTGCCGCGTGGCACTGCGGGCTATTGCCCGTGGTGGCTACGTGAAGCACCGCGTCTTTTTTCTGAACGAGGCTGCGGCTATTGCCGCCGGCTATAGGCCATGTGCTGTTTGCATGCCCAGAGAGTATGCGGATTGGCAGAAAAACCAACCGTCAAAACACCCGGCGTCGCCTGTGGATAGGCACCGACGGCCAGGCGGGACTTTTTGCCGCCGAAGCGGTAGCGGGAATACCACAGGCGCGAACCGCCGGTTGATACCAGTAGATAATGTGCAGCTCATGATATCGTTCATATTCTCGATGCCAGCTTTTTAGAGCATTCTTCGGCGAGTAGTCCAACTGACGAACGGTGGCTTTGGTGCGTTTCCCGACTTTGATAAAGAGCCTAACCGCTCGGATGCGGTCTTCGTATGAGTACATGAACTACCTCCAAAGTAGTCCAAGTTTTGGTCCGCACCTCCGGTGGATCACTTTTGCACCGATGGCGACAAAAAACGAGTTAAACCTTAAAATTCGAGCAAGATTGTGACTATCAACTCACCACCATTTAATAAAGATAGTGATACAAGCCCCCACCAGGTTGCGGATGCTTTTATCGTTGTTTTTTCTGATGTAACAAGCTTAGCTATATTGTAATTGTAGAAGTGAGAATATTAAGCCAAAACAAGCAAGGCCAACCATAAGGCTCCCCATGAGAACAATAAGCATTTGCCAGCTACGCACGCCAACGCCTCCAGTTAATGAAATGTAACTAAAATGAAAGATAATTATGTATTGCTGTTCCAGCAGCACGGTTTTATATTGGCAGCCAAGCGAGAAATTAATGCGGAGCGTGCCCGTACACTGTATAGGACACAATAGGCTAAATCTCAATCGCCACATCATCAGAAAAATAAGCTGGATAGGCGGAGCCGACTAGCGCTAGTGTGATTTACAGATAATAAAACTATGGTTGTAAAAACAGTATTGACATTATCGCAAGATGTATTAAATTTATATCTAACGCCAGCGCATTGAGCAGTAACGATTATATTGAGTTGGTGGTGAAGGTGAAGAAGTAGTATTATGAAGTATGAAGTGGATAAAATTAAGGTATAATGCGATAAAGGCCATGAAGTATATTGTGTCACCATGTCGGTTAGGGTCGCTTTAATAAACCCGAGCGACGATGTTTTAAGGCCCAGTAGTTAATCTCTACAATCGCATGTTAGTGTAGTGCTGAAAACGCGATGAGTTAAGGCTTTATAGTTGTTAGAGTATTCGCGATGGGTGTAAACGGTATTAGGTTAGGTATATCGCGACAGAAGTAAAGCCACGTAACACAGAGTATATATCGCGAGGGGGGATGTACTGTACAGACTTAGCTAGGGTTATTCGAATAGGGCTAAGTGAACAATTACCTTTCAGTCAACAGATGGGAGGACATCGTAAGATATAGGTAGCTCATATATCCTGTGATACGCATGTACATCTATGAACGCAGTACCCATAGCAGTAAGTCGTTATAAAAGTTGATTAATGTTAAATCTTAAGTTCGTAGTACCTTAAAAGCCCCGACTCTCCGAGTTGGGGCTTTTAAGGTCTGTGAGGCTTAACATTTGCCCTGGCTGTTCGTCAAAAGGATGGCCATTCAGATCATAGGCTGTATCCTTCTGCCAATGCTTTGTAAGCGGGTGGCGAACTCACCTTGCCGTTCGATATTGACCCGCCGATACTGACTCCGTTGCCCCATCATACTGATTTGGTGTATTAGCCCCCTGATGATCCATACACTTTGACCCGCCTAAAATAAGAGGTAGGCTTAGAACTATGTTTAAGACTGGTCAAAGCGAAATCATGGGTACTGTTCTTACTGAGCGCGAGCGACGTCGCCGTCGCACTCCGCAGGAAAAGATCGCCATCGTGCAGGAGACCTTCCAGCCAGGAAGCCCCGTTTCTCTTGTTGCTCGTCGTCATAATTTACATGCCAATCAGGTGTTTAAATGGCGTAAGTAATACCAGGATGGCCGCAAGCAGCGGCAGCAGGATGACGCCGAATTACTGGTACGCATCCGTGCCGAAGTTGCCGACCTGCCGAGTTATGGCTATCGACGCATCTGGGCTAATCTGCGCCGCCGTTCGGAGCAGGAAGGTCTGCCGATGGTGAACGCAAAACGGGTATGGCGCATGATGCGTGATAACGGCTTGTTGTTACACTCTAAACCCCGCCTCACACCGGATACCCGTCGTCATACAGGCTGAGTGGCGATTGCTCTCATTAACCATCACACGACCACTGTGGTGAGCGGGTATCCGTTGTTGGCCGTGGCAAACCCCGAACCCCATTTCATCGCTGCGGAGCAAGGGGCGCTTCGTCCAGGTACTCAGGGTCTCGTTTTTTCTCCTGTGCGCTTTCCGTTTCTTCTTTATCTCTTTATCTGCTTCCGGCTAATCGTTTTCCGACACAACCCGTCCTGCAAGAGTAAATAGCGCGCATTCTGCGCTCTTGCAGGCCGGAACGATGCTAGGAAAGCGAACCGTCAGGCGATACGAAGACGAAAATCACACCACTGACGGAGAAAAAACCATGACTATTCCCCTGCATACCCAGACCTGCGCCCCTAACACCGCAGCGGCGACCAGCGTATCCCCGCTGGAGCAGTCAGGCTCCTCAAAAACGAAATTGTCCAAAACCAGAATCGATATTTATCAGACCATCACTGACGGCATCATTGCGGCGCTGGAAGCCGGGGTTAAGCCGTGGGCGTGTCCGTGGCAGCGCGTGGTAGGTACCCCACAGTCACAACCTCAATCAATGGGCAATGAACCGCCGATAGATTTTGACGAAGAGATTCCGTTCCGCCGCCGTGGGTATGGCTTTTATCGACATGCGATATATGCGATCGCCTAAGCGGAAGACGCTTGACACGAGAACAAGCTATTCACCGGAATACTGATTAATTTTAAACCTATGCGCCAGTTTTGACTGGCGCGTTTTTCTCTGACAAGCTCAGGATAACCTGAAATTCAGGGGAGTAACTATGACAACCCGTTATGACAGTGACTTTTATGGCTGGACTCAGGAACAAGCAGGTTTATTGCGTTCAGGTCGTCTCGCCGAGCTGGACACCAAAAATTTGCTGGAGGAAATAAAGTCGATGGGAACAAGTGCGGAAAATGAGCTTGAGTCTCGTCTTGAAGTTCTGTTCCTCCATATGCTGAAATGGCAATTCCAGGCGGAAAGACAAGGACGAAGCCGGGGACTGCTCATTGAGGCACAGCGCCGTAAGATTGAACGACGCCTGAAAAAAAGCCCCAGCCTCAAACATCATCTTCCGGAAATTATCGAAGATGCCTACGGCGATGCGGTGATCAGCGCGGAGCGTGAAACCAATATCAAGCGCACCGTTTTCCCATCTTCTTGCCCCTGGTCTTTTGAGCAATTCATGAACCCGGAGTTTTATCCAAAATGATTTCAGGATGTTGGTAACTTTTACTGCCTTGCATAATCATTACCTTGTTAACAGATGCGCCGGTTTTAACCGGCGTTTCTCATTGGCGGGTGGCCTTATGGATAGAAAACCTGGTGGTTTTAACATCTGATAAAAATACATAAACCTTAATTTGGTTCAGAAATTACCGCTAACCGTATAGTGTTCAATTCGCGAAAGTTTTGTTGTGAGCGACATTTACCACAACCGATCGCCGAAAGTTGTTCGCTATAAACAATTGAAAACGGCCGTGCTGCTATCGGCAACCAAACTCCCCGGATAACAGAGGCATAATGCTGAGTGTAGTTCAAAAATTTCGTATATAATTATTTGATAAACAATACTTAAATGGATTTTTAGCGACCATTCTCCCGCCTGAAAATCACTTGCGGTTAATCGCCGTTAACGGTATCTTTTAGCTGCGCCTGCAAAATCAGGTGCCGGGATTGACCTCCTGAAATACTTCACTGACGACACGAAGCGCGTTTGCGCTTTTTTTATGTCGTGCGTTCTGCTACATCTCAATGGTGGGCCGGACGGGGGCGTCGCAAGACGCGCCGGTGTCAGTGAGGCCGGTAAGGTCAACTCCGTTCGGTTCCACCACCTATGAGATTGACCTCTCCGGTGGTGGGAGTAATTTGTTACTCACTGAGGTTGCCTTATGGCTACGATCCCCACTCAAACTCATGCGTTACTTTCCATCCCGTTCGATTCAGCCACCGATTTCACCGTTCTGGCCGGCCATTGTGAAAACCTGGCCGACGCTTTGCCGCAAAGCGGCGATCCGGCACAGCGCCAAAAGCTCTGCGCACGGCTTGACCTTTGCCTGGCGCAGTTGCGTCCCACGTTGGACGATGCCATTCCATCTCATCTGATTGAAAGCCTGACCGTGGATGACCGGCCCAGGACATCGCCTCGCTTTGAGCCCGATGCCGATCTGCTCTGCGGGTACGGGCAGGCGCTGGCGCGGTTGTTGGCGGAGCGTGCGCTATCGCCGGAGATGGAGCCGGTTCTTGGCGGGCTGCTGTTTGATTTGGTGGTGTATTTCGCCGACGAACTGCGCGCGCCGCGCTGGGTACGTACCGCAGACGGGATAAAATTTATAGAGGAACTGGATATGGTTAAGGAAAACTGAATACCTTGAAAGCAAAAAACCAGCCGTCAGGCTGGTTTCTTTAAATCATGATTTCTTTAATAAATGGTGCCCGGACTCGGACAAAAACGCCGGGAGCGTTTTTGCACAGCGCTTCAGCGCTGGCCCGCAGGGCGAGCCTCATGGATGAGGCGAGTCATCGAACGCCGGTCGATGGAGAGTCCGTATCCCGGAAAGCAAAAAACCAGCCCTGAGGCTGATTTCTTAAAATCATGGTGCCCGGACTCGGGGTCATTCAGTTCTCTATTAAGTTGAATTCCATCATAAATTTTATTCCCGCCTGTTGTCAAGACCCGCAGATTGACCCGTATTTTTGCTTGTAGATCAAAAAGGTGGGTCGGCTACGCGGAAATAAGTCCGGTTTGTTCCTTCGGTTCGATTCCTCATGCTTTCAATAAATCGTAATGACATCAGCGCTGCGTGTGCTGGATAATTAATATCCAGAGGACAGCCCGGAGGATTTCATTATGCCAGTGACGAACCACGTTTCTGACAAGTGTGAGACGTTGAATTTACGCATCAAACCCGCCGAGCGCGATCTGATCGATCGTGCGGCGAAGGTTAAAGGGAAAAACCGTACTGACTTTGTGCTGGAGGCCGCGCACGCCGCCGCAGAGGAAGCGTTAATCGGGCAGCGCATCATTATGGCGGACCCGGAGGCCTATCAGGAATTTCTTGTCCGTCTGGATCAAGCACCTGCACCCAACACTGCACTGCGTAAAACCATGCAGACATCTGCGCCGTGGGAACAGAAAAAGTGATCTTAGCCCCTGGGCCTCTTCAGGCTGGACACGTCTTATACTCATTCTGTTGCGGCGTGGAGTCTATGGACAACTGGCTAAAACAGCGGGCAATGAAAAATCAGCTAACCGGCGCATCCCGAACGTTCGTCTGCTGTGACAATTAGAAGGTGAGGGCGTATTACTCGTTGGCGTCCAGTGCAGTGATGACAACTGCCGCACCTGGACGCTTTCGGCGCAATATGCCTGACCGATCCCTATCGCGGTGTTGGGCCGTTTGGCGGAAGATACATCATTGCACGGTCAGGGCGTCTGGCGGGCACTGGTGCGGGATGCTGGCCTACGGGTGATTAAGGTAGCGGAAACTATCGATATTCGCGGGATGTTGGTTCATGCACTGTCTGATGAAGCGCGGGCATTTTACCTGCGGGTTGGGTTTGAAGTTTCGCCGATTGATTCGATGATGCTGATGGTGACATTGGGGGATTTGGTGGGGAGCATTTGATTTCTCAGGTATAAAGTGATTTGTTCCTATGTATAGCGGGTCTTTTTCATGGCTGGATTGCCTTTTTGTGAGGGAAAAGAAAAGCAGATAACTCCAGCTTAGCTTGGTCCTGTTTAATGGGAAGAGATCACTGGCATCGGCGATCCTGGACCGCTTGCTGCATCACTCAACCACGGTCAATATAAAGGGGCAAAGCTACCGGCTGAAGGATAAACGCAAGGCAGGAATGTTATCCGCAAAGAGTGCGCCAGATGACGCGATAATGAGCGGACATTAAAATGATAAACAGTGGACTGATCCTACCCAGATTTGACGGACACGCTGTTAAGTGAGGTAAACTCATTGACGGAGGTGATCCATGACGAAATCGATAGCTGTTAAAAATAAGCCGCGTAATCAATACACGCCCGAGTTTCGCGAGCAAGCGTTGGCGCTGGCCGACACAGTCGGCGTGGCTCAAGCTGCCCGAGAACTCAATCTCTATGAATCACAATTTTATACCTGGCGTTCTAAAACGCGCCAGCAGAATAACAGTGGTGAACGCGAACAGCAGCAACTAGCTGAGATTGCTCGCCTTAAACGCCAGCTTGCCGAGAAAGATGAGGAATTGGCCATCCTCCAAAAGGCGGCCACATACTTCGCCAAGCGCCTGAAATGAAGTATGTGTTTATGCAAAATCATCAGGCAATATTCAGATTAAAAAGCATGGCGCGTGTACTGCATGCTTCTCGCAGTGGTTTTTATGCTTGGCTGGCTCGTCGGGGCGAATCATCGCCACGCCAACAGGCCCGGCAAGCCCGCGATATGCATGTTCTTACTGCTTTTAATCGAGCCAAACAGCGTTATGGTGCGCCAAGACTTACCCTGGACTTACGTGATGCAGGTTTCTGCTGGAACCGCAAAACGGTCGCGGAGAGTCTACGTCGCCAAGGGTTGAAGGCGCGTGCGGCAAGACGTTTTAAAGCTACAACCAATAGCAACCATAGTTTGCCGATAGCGCCTAACTTGTTGAATCAACACTTTCGCGCTGAAAACCCTAACCAAAAATGGGTGGGTGATATAACCTATTTGTGGACAGAGGAAGGTTGGCTATATCTTACTGTTATTATAGATCTTTATTCGAGAGCGCTAGTAGGTTGGTCCATGTCTGAACGGATGACGGCTAAACTGGCCTGCGATGCACTGAAAATGGCGTTACAGAGAAGAAAAAAACCTCGTGGTATCATTGTCCACACTGACAGAGGCAGCCAGTATTGTTCCCAAGATTACAGTAATATCTTAAAAGACAATAAGTTAAAGCCAAGTATGAGCGCTAAAGGTTGTTGTTATAATAATGCCTGCGCTGAAAGTTTTTTCCATAGCCTGAAGGTTGAGCTGATTCACGGAGAATATTTTGTCAGCAGACAGGAAATGAAAGACGCGGTGTTCAGTGACATTGAAATTGACTATAATCGCTACCGTCGGCACAGTGCCAATGGTTGGCTAAGCCCGGAACAATATGAACGAAATAATCTCGCTTAGGGCTGTGTCCGTTATTGCTGGGTAGGATCAGACAACGGAAACGTTGAAAAGGGGCCACCACTTCACGATGTTGACACTGCCAAGACCACCAGAGTGACCACAAAATTAGACGCCGAGAAGGAGGTCATCACGCATCTGCCCCAGCTAATCGTTTCCTCCACAACACGTCCCGCAGGAATGAATAGCACGTATATTGTACCCTCATAGAACGGTACAATACCAGACAAGCGAACCGTCAGATGATATTTACACTTATATCTTATTCCCATTTACTATATGTAAGATGATCTAAGTAAATTTCGAAAATGTTTTTAGGCAATACTAGTTTATCATTTTTATTTAATCCAAGACTTTTTCTTATATCAAGAATCATTGTACTGCAAAAATCACGGTATTCATTCCATTCGGAATTTTTTATGAATGCTGTACTATGAACTTGATCCTTCCTGAGTTCATATATTTTTAGATAACCTTCCATGTCTTGGAATGATTTAACTAACGCATTATCAATATCATCATTAATCGAAATATATGTGCTAATAAACAAAAGAGTCGCATACCCTAATGTGCTGCTTGTATCAGGAGATATAAAGGGCCTTTTGATGAAATCCGTAATACTTTTTTCAGCTATTTCTGGGCCGTCAAATCGCCAGAACTTGATTTTGAACTTAAAGTAGCAGTATAACTGTAACAGAGACTCAGGGTGAGATATTACTGCTTGTAAGGCATAAAATGGGTCATGCTTATTAGCATCAGTTAAACGTGCTTGCAGTAATAACAATAAATCTAAAACATTAACATCTTTACTCTCACAAACGAATTGTTCCACTCTTAAATTATGAAATTTCTCTTTTTGTTCAAAATACCTTGATAATAGATTTGCAATATTCGACCATTGTCTAAGATGTGGTTTTATTTCTTTAGTAATGTTGTTTTCATATAAGAAAATCTTATCAATTTTTTTCTTAATTTCAGCCCAATTGGCTGAGTTATTATATATACCAGATAAATCTTTGCATAAATTTGCTAGATCCAAGCCATAATTTGTGTGAGGAACATTGTCTGCTCTAGCTATCTTTTTTTCTTCAAAAAATTGAACTATTTTAATGAAGTTATTTTTGCTCAACATATCCCTTAATTTTTGAATATCTGATGAAATATTAACATTTCTATCTAGGTATCTCCTGATGGGGTAAGTAAGCATCTTAAAGTTCAACTCGTTTTTTTTATTAATTAAAATATCAGCCCAATCATGAGATTTTAAAATGTAAAGGTTTTTTTCTTTTTCTTGTCCATCTGCAAAATCAATAATTGCTTTTTTATAATAATCACTGTTTGCACTTTCAAACCATTCGAAAATATTCCTACAAAGATCATCTGCTTTTGAACCGCAAAGTGGTTCGAAATTATTTTCATTGACCCTTTCAAGATCTTGCACCAGACTTTCAACAATTCCATGCAGGCCGCTAGTCATTTTTAAAAGAGGTATAGCAATTCCTTCATTTAAATCGTTTTCCTTGACAATATTATTTATTTCATTGATATCATAACCCTTTAATATTTTATGGGTATGTCCCTGTCCCCAATCTGAAACTAGGAACGGGGTAATGTGTCGATCTTCTTGCTCTCGTTTTGTTCTCAATGTATTTATAGCTACTGGCAGTTCAACTACAGTTTTTAGCGAATAATCATGCTCAAGATTTCTTAGTGTGGTTCCAATATCTTCTCCCAGTTTAGAGAGTGCCTCATGAAACCTTTTGATTATTAATACAGGTATTTCCCCACGCTCAGTTACTTCTTGTGTTGCACAATGTAAAATATCTGTAGGATCGCTCATATTAATAAAATTTTCGTTGACAGCCCAGCACTTGCAAACCCTATGGGCAAAAGACATTTCTGATTTGAAGTCCAATGTGTCTAATATTGCTATTCTTAATCTTTGTGCATCCTCTCCTAATAATGATTTTATGAAATTTTTATCAGTCAATTGCTTAAAGAAAAGATATGAATCTGACATGGGTGGGGAAATTATAATGTAATTACTTCTTTTCTTAACCCAAGAAGAAATAATACCTTCAGACAGTTTTTTAAAATAGGTTGGAATCATTACTCTTCCCCTTCATATGCGCTAATTTCTTTTAATTCCGTATGGATTTCTGCCCAAAATTTATGCGAATTAAATCTTATTGATTCACCTAATATTGGTATGGAAAAAATAAGTTTGCTTACTGAATCACTGTGCTTAGATTTAATTAACCCCAGTTTGATACAAGTATCAATGCCATCATTAATTTGTTTTTTTGTAAGCTTGTACTCATAAGTAAGTTTACATTCGTTAGATGTTAGTTTTCCCCTAAGTACTTCATGACCACTAACAGGACTATAAAGCTCTGCTAACGTGAATAAAACAGCTCTTGCAATAACACCATCTTCACTATTTTTCAAAGTTAACGTAGTACGCAGATCATCAGTTCCTGGTGCACCTCCCATACCATCTAATTTTGCAATGCCAGTTTTTTTGTTTAGGAGTGCGTACAGTCCATCATTGACATCAGACTCAATTATCTTACCCTGTTTTATAACTGAATATGTTGAACCAGCTAATAATTTCATGTAATACGGGATGCCAGCACACACCCATAATAAATGTTCTAGGCTTTGCTTACTAAGTTCAAACTTCCCACGGATTTTTAAAGGTTCCACGATTTGACGAGAAGCTATTTCTGACTCCTTGTTCTTACAAGAAAAAGGGGTAAGCTCTATATGTTCAATACTATTATAAAAAGGAGAGACCGGGTTTGAAATAAAAATTTCTTTTGCAGCTGTGGAACCAGCAAATACAACCCCTACATTCCTACTATTAGAAGTCATGTTTCTTATTTGCCAAAGAATGCTATTTACAGTGTCCATCTGCTCTGCACTACTAAAATGCATTGAAGCAAATTTATCCACCTCATCAAGCATATATATAACACGGTTTATTGATAATGCCTTTTCTGCGTATTGTATTAATAGATCTGCCAGCAAAGACATAAACGTACCAACATCATTGTCAAAATCTATATCTTTGCCTATTTCATTAAAATCATTATACAGACTTCTTAACTCTTTATTTGCTTGTATAGCACGTAATCTCTTCCATATCCATTTATTGAAATCTGTTGTGCTTTTGGGTTTGTCATCTAAGGTAAGATATATAATTATAATGTCTCTTCCAACCTTATGGGAGTAAGAGTCAAGTATACGGTAAAGCATAGTCGTTTTACCTGAGCGTCTTGGGCTTGTGATCCAGAGACTTCTCAGTGATTTACTGGTAATTAAGGCTTTTTCAATTTTCTTTTCATCTTCGATACGCGGTACGTACTCGTTTCCTCGCATTTGCTGTTCAGGAAAATTATCAAATGCTTCTTCAATTTCATCAAATGAAATTTGATTATAACTGCTAACGTTGACTAACCTTACATTTAATTTTTTGCTATATGAGTTTTTTATCCCTGTAATAGAAGTCGATTCAATATCGATCTCGATGTTAAAGTCTTCCAAATTCTCAATTAATATTTCAAATTCAATGGGGATTATTCTTTCAACTAAAAAAGGGCCTAGAAACTCCCTCCTTAATTTATGACCAACAAATCTTAAAGGGCCTTTTGGTGGTAAAGTGATAATAAGTATATCAGGTGCATCATTTTTACGTGGAGTAATGCAGACCCTCCCTTTAGCAAAAGTAGAATTGATAAGTTCTAATGAACCTATCAATTCAAACGAAGCAGAATATTCGCTATACACCGGAGCTACTTTACGCAATAAGTCCACAAATAAGGTATATGGTTTAGAAGTTACTGTACTCTTCAAATCGTATAAAGGTTGCAAAAGATCATTGTTTTTTTCGGTTAACGCTTTATCCGAAATCTCGGCTAATGCAAGCGCTTTTCTAGGATCTAAATCTATCGGAGGGAATGTTAGACATTTAGTTAGGACACTTTTCGCATGTAGACTCCAACAAATATACATAAAGTATGCTCGCATCTCTGCTTGCTTTGGATCGCCAGAAAAATACTCCCACAACACTTTTAAAGTATATGGTGGCGAGTTTTCCCCAGACATAAAAGCAAAAGTGAATTCGTCTTCAAACCTAGCCACCTCCTGAATGTTGGTATACATGTATACAAATGCATCACTGAAATTCTCAACACTTATTTTTGGAATTTTTGAGTCACTCTCAAATTTAGAACACAATTTTTTAAAGAAATTCAATAAAAAATCGGAGATGAATGTTTTTATTTTTGAAGCTTCAGCGAATCCTTTTTCTATATTGAGTAAATGACACAAATAAGCTTGATGATTTAATTCAAGGCTCGGTTTTTTACTCATAAACCATGCATAGCACCATGCAATGATATAAATATTACTAATATCATTTTCAATTTCATTTGTAGCGCCAACTGATGGTGCTGAGTTCAGTACGACATTCCAATTATTATCTTTGATTACATTTACCAATGCTCCATCATTAAGAATGACTAAGCTTTCTTTTGTAGATGACCTAATCAAAGAAACTAGTGAAGATCTTATTCTTAGCAGTTTCTCGGTTGATTTTTCTATCGTATTTAATCCGATTAAATCCGTGGATATCGGTTTGTTCTGATGTTCATCATGTTTTATGATTCCTTCTTCTTCTTCAGAACATTTTAGAAAATCCTTGAATCCATTATCACTAAAGGCAGAATATATAATATCAATACCTTTTTCGCCATTCGACGGAAGAGATGCCCATATTTCTGAGGTATCAAAAATCATCTCAAGAAACTTCGAATTTTCCTCTAACGAGTCGGAGTCGACTAAGCTAGAAACAAAATTCTCTGCGAGGAGCTTCAATTTTTTGGAGTAAGACGGTAATAAAGTGTCTGATCTTGACAATTCTGCTGTTAACGGTTCAATTGCTTGTTGCCAAGAAAAAGAAATCATTTGTGCCTGTTGCTCTTTCGGATAAGGGATTTTCTTGTAGAAGTATTGTATACACTCGTCAATTAGCTTGCTGAGACGTGTACCGTTAATCTGAGGAATTTTAAGCCTCATAAGCTGGGATATGTGGAGCATGTTTCCTTCCAGACTATTCATCAAACGGGCATGCTCAGTTTCTAGTTTATTTAGATCATATGAACTTATATTATGGCCTGTAAGTGTGCTTATCCTATTTTTTAATTTCTCAGCTCTGATTCTTTCTATTTCATCCTTTTTAAATGATTCAATCAAAGTAATTAAATCATTTGAAGCATGATTCAAATCGTACCATCGCTGTTGCTCAAATAAATCCTCAATTCCTTTTAATTCCCCACTATATAATTCACTGTCAAGATCAGAAAGCTCACTTATACTAAGTTGAATGTTGGAAATTATTTTTCTAAAGTAATCATTTTTCTCTTCTATTATTCTTTCAATTGTTCTTTCGACTTCTAATTCAATCTCGTCACTTTCTATTTCTGTCAGAAGTTTTGTATATCCTTCGAGCATATCGTGGTGAAGATATTTTTTTGCTATACTCGTAGGTGTATTATTTTCAATTGTATTTATTAAAGTATCGTAAAGGAGGTCATCATTACTTATACATTCACCTTTTATGGATTTTATAAATGATCTTACAAACTGCGCCGGAACTTTATCAGAGGATAATGCTACACTATCACCAGAAAGGCTTCTCAATATTGCATAATTAGATATGCTTTTTTCAAAATTATCTAAATTATTCAACCAGAAGTGAAAATACTTCGAGTCTGCACTTGGTTCAGAAAGCAAGTTATTTATTATTCCTGAAAAGTTATCTTTTTTATTTTCAACTATAAAATTATTGTTATCTTCAATGTAATTTTTTATTTCATCTATTTTTGATCTAACAGAATTCTTTATGTTTTTATTATACTCTGAATTCTTTTTAAGATGCTCAGGTATTCTTACTTTCCAAATCGATAATTTTGAATCAAGATCAAGATTATTAACCATATCCTGAAAATAAAAGACAAAGTTATTTAAGTCTTTTTTATGAATCAATGTTAATAATGGTTCAAATAAATCTTTATATGCTTCACTCCAGATATGGGCATATGTGGTTTGCCCCCCTTTTTTATAAAATGTCAATATATGAGTAAGTTCCGTTAAATATTTACTTTTAAGATCGACTGTTTTTTCCTCTGTAACAAGATTACTCATTTTTCTAATAAGGAAAGAATACCCATTTTTAAATACTGAACTGCTTACTGCGTTAGATAATTCATTTATAAAAATCGATAGTGGTTTATTAGTATTGCTTTTGAATTCTAGTAATGATTTTGAGTTTAACAGTAGATGTTTATTTTCTAATGAAACCTTCGGCTGAAGAATTAAATGAATATGTGCTAAACAAATTATAGGCTTCAAAGCGTTATTTTTGCTAGCTAAAATATCTGATGTGTTAATTGGCAAATAATTAATGAGTGAAATAGCTTTATCTAAATTTTTTATATTAAGTTCGCTAATGTTATTTTCAATGAGCTCACTTAAATCTTCCGCGATAACTTCACCAAGTTTTGATGAAACTATCGATAATAAGTTGTCAATCTCTTTTTGCGATTTTTTATAAAAGAAAATATTTAGGAAATCATGATTCACGCTTTCTTTCAAAGATATTGGGTTCCATTCGAGATCTACTTTTTTTTCGTTTATTTCAACCGTGATTTTAGATAAAGATACGATCCCTTTTTCGTATTGGTTTATCCTTACTACCGCAGTTTCACATATTTGTTCTATTTCTTTAATGGAAAAAAGCGACTTTACTGCGCTATCACCATATATCTCTTTAACATATGAAGACTTTGCTATTTCGGTTAAAGATATAAATGTTTTTATAGAGTTTTTTTCTAAATCATTTATCTCTAATATTAGATCAGGGATCGCGTTAATATTGTCGAATTTGGGAGTAACAATACCAGTTTTATATCTTAGATAAGCCAAGTGATAATTAAGATAGTGAGATATTTCTTTTTGGAAAATTTCCTGTGAAGTATTAATTCGTGTAAGTGCATCTTGCAAGAGTGATAATTGGTTACTGATTTTCTCTATATTTTTATCATTATTGCTACTGCTAAGTATTGTATTTGTTTTTACAGTAATTACTTTTATATAATTATTTATATTTTGATAACTCTCATTTAACTCTTTTCTAAAATTATCAAAGGTGCTACCTAATGGATTAACTAAAATTCTAACATGTTCTTTTTCTTCAAATAACTCTAATGTGATTTTATTATTATCGTTCTCTGTCTTTTGTTGTGAAGAATCATCTTCACTTTGCCATTCGTTTGGACTTAGAAGTTTTATGGCATTAATAGCTTTTTGTTCATTTAACTCCTGTATAATAGCCTCTTTAAAATGAACTAAACGCTCATCGTTTGTTCCTCTTAAAACTGCGTATTCAGCATTATCTATTAGAGACCATAAAAAAAGAATCCCTACATTTTCGTCTTGCAGCGCTCGTTCTACTAATATATTAATTTTGTTCGCTTTAGGATAATATTTTTTATAGTCTTTATAATTTATAACGTCAAACAGCTCTGAAAAATAAGTTGAGTCTATTTCAAAATTGACATTATGATTAGTAATATATTTTGCAACAAGAGAATTAAATGGGATGATTGCACATCTTCTAGGGTTGGTTTCACAAAGTTCATTCCAGCTTTTTCTAAATTTCCCATCGATTATTTTTGATGCTAACACCATTGACATATCATCTGATTTAGAGGTTTTTTCGTAATTTAGTTGCTTAAGTAGTAACTTTATTTTTTTTGAAGGGCCCTGTTCTATTTGGATAATTTTTTTAATTAACTCATAATTAATACAATTCTTCCCATTTATACTAAACAACTTAGGAAGATCACTTAGCGACGGTTTATGGACCATTTTATTTCCCTTATATTCCATAAAATATAGGTCAGGTATCAGGTAAGTGCCGCTCAACGAAGTATTATAGTAGAAGAAAATCTCATCTATAAATCCCATTGTTTATAAAACATTTACCATACTCACCTAAAAGTGTCAAATTGTTTTTATGTATTACAAACAATATTTTGATTATAAATGGTAAAATCACTTCACAAAAAATTTTCTCAACAGAGTTAGCTAATCTAATATAGGGTTTCTAGCTTTGGTTTTTTGACCTTATCCTGAAATCCTGCCCCCGAATATGTCGAGACATAATCAGGAATAACCAGAATGAGCGATACCAATCATAGCATCAATTCCTCGTGATGAACGACGCTTCTGATACAGAAAGCTATCCATAAAACCGCTCCCCGCAGACTGACTGCGGCCATGCTGATGCTACCTCGGGAAGACTGTGTTAGCGGCGTCATCAGAACGCTCCCCCTTCTGGCAGGGTAGTTGACACCCCATACTGAAAATCCCAATGGGGGCGACGGAGCCTGATATGAAACGTTATTCACCGGAACGTAAAGCTGCTGTTTTGGCTAAATTACTTCCTCCTTACAACATGACCGTTACCGCACTTGCACTCCAGGAAGGGATATCGGAAGCTACCCTTTATCATTGGCGAAAC
>JAATFX010000099.1 GCA_015654925.1 Enterobacterales bacterium
AGCGCTGAAAGTTTATGGTTACAGATTCGTTTCGCTGCGTTAGCGGGACGCCAGAATGACGTAAAACGTTATGGCGCACGGCTTGCGCGAAGTTTTCCACAATCTAAACAGTACCAGCAGTTCCTAGCTAATGAATACTGAAGCCCTCCAAGATCAAACAGCATCAACGACGACAGGCGGACGCCTGCGTCAGGCCCGTGAACAAATGGGTCTAAGCCAGCAGGCCGTGGCGGAACGCCTGTGCCTGAAAGTGACGACCGTACGGGAGATAGAAGAAGATAAAGCCAACCCTAATCTGGCCTCGACCTTTTTACGTGGTTATATCCGCTCCTATGCCCGATTAGTCCATGTTTCTGAAGAAGAACTACTGCCGATGATGGCGAAACAGGCGCCGATCCGGGCCTCTAAAGTAGCTCCGATGCAGAGTTTTTCCCTGGGAAAAACCCGTAAAAAACGGGACGGCTGGCTGATGGGGTTCACCTGGCTTATTTTATTCGTGGTCATCGGTCTTACCGGTGCGTGGTGGTGGCAGAACCACCAGGCGCAGCAGCAGGACATTACCGATATGGCCGACCAATCCTCTTCCCGGCAAGCGCCGGGTACGGATGGCGGCGACAACGTTTCCGCCGCCCAGACCGGAGGAGACAACTCCGCGGCGGATGAAGTTGGCCAGCCCCCGGCCGATCAGCCGGCGGATAACGATCCCAACACCACGGCGGCCAATTCCCTGCCCGGCATGACCACCGCGCCCCAGGGCACGGCCATACCGCTGAACAATACCAATACCCCGACGACGCCGGCTCCCATGCCTACGCCGGCGCAGACGCCAGCGGCTCCCCAGCCCGCCGCGCCAGCGGCTGCAACCGGCGCGGGCGAACTGGTGATGAATTTCACCTCCGATTGCTGGCTGGAAGTTTCAGACGCCACCGGCAAGAAGCTGTTCAGCGGCACGCAGCGTAGCGGCGGCAAGCTGAATTTAGCGGGTCAGGCACCCTACAAACTGAAAATCGGCGCCCCGGCGGCGGTTACCATTGAATACCAGGGCAAGCCGGTCGATCTCAGCCGGTATGTCAGGTCAAACCAGGTTGCACGATTTACCATAGCCGCCAACTAGGCCGCTGTTCGGCAATTATGGAGAAAATCTAATGCATAACAAAGCGCCCATCAACCGTCGGAAATCAACGCGTATTTACGTCGGCAAGGTGCCCATTGGCGATGGCGCGCCAATTGCCGTGCAGTCGATGACTAATACCCGTACCACCGATGTCGCGGCCACCGTAAAGCAAATCCAGGCGCTGGAACGGGTCGGCGTAGATATCGTGCGTGTTTCCATTCCCACCATGGATGCGGCGGATGCTTTCAGGCTGATTAAACAGCAGGTCAATGTCCCGCTGGTGGCGGATATCCATTTTGATTACCGTATTGCGCTGAAAGTGGCGGAGTACGGCGTCGATTGCCTGCGCATCAATCCCGGCAACATCGGCAGCGAAGCGCGTATCCGCTCCGTGGTCGACTGCGCGCGGGATAAAAACATTCCCATCCGCATCGGCGTCAACGCCGGGTCGCTGGAGCGGGACATCCAGGAGCGGTATGGCGAACCCACGCCCGAGGCCCTGCTGGAATCCGCCATGCGGCATGTGGATATCCTGGACCGGCTCAATTTCGACCAGTTCAAGGTCAGCGTTAAAGCGTCCGACGTATTCCTGGCGGTGGAGTCATACCGTTTACTGGCCGCGCGCATCGACCAGCCCCTGCACCTGGGGATAACCGAAGCAGGCGGTTTGCGCAGCGGCGCGGTTAAATCTGCCATTGGCCTGGGCCTGCTGCTCAGCGAAGGCATCGGCGATACGCTGCGCATTTCGTTGGCCGCCGACCCGGTGGAAGAAGTGAAGGTCGGTTTCGACATTCTTAAATCGCTGCGCATCCGGGCGCGCGGCATTAACTTTATTGCTTGTCCCACCTGCTCCCGGCAGGAATTCGACGTTATCGGCACCGTCAACGCCCTTGAGCAGCGTCTTGAGGATATCGTCACTCCGATGGATATCTCCATTATCGGCTGTGTGGTCAACGGGCCGGGGGAAGCGCTGGTTTCCACCATCGGCGTCACCGGCGGCCACAATAAAAGCGGCTTTTACGAAGATGGCGTACGCCAGCGGGATCGTTTCGACAACGAGCAGATGATCGATCAACTCGAAGCCAAGATCCGCGCCAAAGCGGCCATGCTGGATGAAAGCAATCGCATCGCCGTTAATTTGATTGATAAGTAAGCAAACACGCAAAGAGAATCGACATGGCAAAGAACATCCAGGCCATCCGCGGCATGAACGACTATTTGCCGGAAGATACGGCAATCTGGCAGCGCATTGAAGGCACGCTCAAAAACGTATTGGCCGGTTATGGCTACAGTGAAATCCGGATACCGATCGTTGAGTCCACCCCGCTGTTTAAACGCGCCATTGGTGAAGTCACCGACGTCGTGGAAAAAGAGATGTACACCTTTGACGATCGCAACGGCGAAAGCCTGACGCTGCGTCCGGAAGGCACTGCGGGCTGCGTGCGCGCCGGCATTGAACATGGCCTGCTGTACAACCAGGAACAGCGGTTGTGGTATATTGGCCCCATGTTTCGCTATGAACGCCCGCAAAAAGGCCGTTACCGGCAGTTCCACCAGTTGGGCGTCGAGGTGTTTGGCCTGCAGGGTCCGGATATCGATGCGGAGCTGATTTTGCTCTCCGCCCGCTGGTGGCGGGCGCTGGGCATCGCCGGGCACGTCGCCCTGGAACTCAATTCCATCGGTTCCCTGCAAGCGCGCGGCCGTTATCGCGACGCGCTGGTGGCCTTCCTTGAATTGCATAAGGAACGGCTGGACGAAGATTGCCTGCGCCGCATGTACACCAATCCGCTACGGGTGCTGGATACCAAAAACGCCGATATCCAGGCCTTGCTTAACGATGCGCCGGTATTAACCGATTATCTCGATGATGAATCACGGGAACACTTTGACGGCCTGTGTGAACTTTTAACGCGCGCCGGCATCCCATATACGGTTAATCCGCGTTTAGTGCGCGGCCTGGACTATTATAACCGTACGGTATTTGAGTGGGTGACCACCAGCCTGGGCTCGCAGGGCACCGTTTGCGCCGGCGGCCGTTATGACGGCCTGGTGGAGCAACTGGGCGGCCGCGCCGCGCCGGGGGTGGGTTTCGCCATGGGCCTGGAGCGCTTGGTGCTGCTGGTGCAGGCGGTAAACCCGGACTTTAAACCCCAACCGACGGTGGATGTGTATCTGATCTCATCAGGAACGGATACACTAGGCGCGGCAATGGCGCTGGCGGAGCAAATACGCGACGCCATGCCCGCCTTGCGCCTGATGACCAACTATGGCGGCGGTAATTTCAAGAAACAGTTCAGCCGCGCCGACAAATGGGGCGCTAAACTGGCCCTGGTGCTGGGCGAGGACGAAGTTGCCGCGCAACGGGTGGTGGTAAAGAATCTGGCCACGGGCGACCAGGAAACGCTGGCGCAAAGTGATGTCGCGGCGCGACTGGCATCGATATTAGGTTAAGGAGAAGGACACCGTGGAAGTCTACAGCTCGGAAAACGAACAGCGCGAAGTGCTGGTTCGGTTTTTTGCTGATAACGGCAAAGCGCTGGTTATCGGCGTGGTCATCGGTATCGCTGCGTTGGTGGGCTGGCGTTATTGGCACAACCATCAAAACGACGCCATGATGGCATCGTCGGCATCCTGGCAGCAGGTGAATACGGCGCTGACCAGCGACGCCAACCAGCAGGGCGTTGACGCCGCGCAGAAGTTCGCGGACGTGAACAACAATAATTATGGTGCCCTGACCTCCATGGATCTGGCGCGCTTTTATGTGGATAAAGGCGATTTCGCCGCGGCGGAAAAACAGCTTGAGAAAGCCTTGACCCAGACCAAAGAAGACAATCTCCGCTCGTTGATCAACATCCGGCTGGCTCGCGTGCAGATCCAGGCGCAGAACGTCGACGGCGCGCTGAAAACCCTGGGCAATATTACGCACGAAGGGTGGTCGGCATTAGTGGAAGATGCCCGTGGCGACGCACAGGTCATCAAAGGCAATAACCAAGCGGCGCGCGAAGCGTACGATAAAGCGCTTAAAGCGAACCCGCCGCAGGCATTACAAGCCTTGTTGCGCATGAAACTGAATAACCTGTCCAGCTAAGAGGGACCCCATGCAATTGCGTAAAACATTTTTCGTAGGACTGATTTCCGTTGCCTTGCTCAGCGGCTGTTCGCTGTTTAACAGCGAAGAAGATGTGGTCACCATGTCGCCGCTGCCCAAAGTGGAAAATCAATTTCAGCCTACCGAGGTATGGAGTCGTTCTGTCGGCAACGGCACCGGCGAATTTTACTCCAACCTGCGTCCCGCCTGGCAGGACAATCGCGTATTCGCCGCAGACCGTCACGGCGTAGTGAAAGCGTTGGATATCGATACCGGCAAGGAAATCTGGTCGGTGGATCTGTCTGAAAAAACCGGCTTCCTGTCGCGTAACCTGCCGGCGCTGCTGTCCGGCGGTCTGGCCGTGGCCAACGGACACGTATTCGTCGGCAGCGAAAAGGCCCAGGTCTATGCGCTGAATGCCGAAGACGGCACCGTCGCCTGGCAGGCCAAGGTGGCGGGCGAAGCGCTCTCCACCCCGGTTATCAGCGACGGCCTGGTGCTGGTGCATACCAGCAACGGTATGCTGCAGGGGCTGAATGAAACGGACGGCGCGGTGAAATGGACCGTTAACCTGGACATGCCGCCGCTGACGCTGCGTGGCGAATCGGCGCCGACCCCGGCGTTTGGCGCGGCCATCGTCGGCGGCGACAACGGGCGGGTGAGCGCGGTCATGATGGCCCAGGGCCAGATGATTTGGCAGCAACGCATCTCGCAGCCCAGCGGCGCAACGGAAATAGCGCGCCTCGGGGATGTGAACATGACGCCGGTGGTGGCCAACAACGTGGTTTATGCGCTGGCTTACAACGGCAACCTGGCGGCGCTGGACCTGCGTTCCGGACAAATTATCTGGAAGCGTGAAATCGGTTCGGTGAACGATCTGATTGTCGACGGCGGCCGTATCTACCTCGTCGATCAGGACGATCGGCTGGTGGCGCTGGATACCCAGGGCGGGGTCACCCTGTGGCGCCAGAGCGAATTGCTGCACCGCAACCTGACGGCGCCGGTATTGTTCGACGGCTACATGGTCATGGGCGATTCCGAAGGCTATTTGCACTGGGTGAATACCGACGACGGCCGTTTCGTCGCGCAGAATAAAGTCGACAGTTCCGGCCTGCAGAGCAACCCCGTGGTCGCCGGCGGCAAACTGCTGGTGCAGGCCAATAGCGGCGAAGTCTACGCTTTTACCCGCTAGCGTCATCGCTTATCCGCCGCCAATCGGTTAGGCGCGCGGGTCATTAACGGCTCCTGACATGTTCAGGAGCCGTTTTGTCTTATATAATCAGCCTAATTTGCTGCTGAATAATTAAAATTACCTGATGAGGTTGTAACAATGATACCTGTCGTCGCGCTGGTCGGGCGCCCGAATGTAGGAAAATCCACCCTGTTTAATCGGTTAACGCGTACTCGCGACGCGTTGGTGGCGGATTTTCCGGGGCTGACGCGTGACCGCAAGTATGGTCGTGCGGAATGGGAAGGCCATGAATTTATTGTCGTTGATACCGGCGGCATCGACGGCAACGAAGAAGGCGTGGAAACCCGCATGGCCGGCCAGTCGCTGGTGGCCATTGAAGAAGCGGATATCGTGCTGTTCATGGTTGATGGCCGCGCCGGGCTGATGCCGGCCGATCAGGGTATTGCCAAACATCTGCGCAGCCGCCAGAAAACCACGGTAGTGGTGGCCAATAAAACCGACGGCATCGATGCCGACAGCGCGGTGGGGGATTTTTATTCCCTCGGCCTGGGCGAGGTTTTTGCTATCGCCGCCTCCCATGGGCGGGGCGTCAATAGCCTGCTGGAACAGGTATTGCAGCCGCTGGTGGCGGATGAAGCGGCCGCAGAAGAAGAAATCGAGTATCCGGGCATGAAACCCTGGACCGATGAGGACGACGAAAACTTCGAAATCCCCGAGGAAGAAGAAGACGCCTTCGACCCGCAGTCGCTGCCCATCAAACTGGCCATCGTCGGCCGTCCCAACGTCGGTAAATCCACCCTGACCAACCGTATTCTGGGCGAAGACCGCGTGGTGGTGTTCGATATGCCGGGCACTACCCGCGACAGCATCTACATCCCGATGGTGCGCGATGAGCGTGAATATGTGCTTATCGATACCGCCGGAGTGCGCAAGCGCGGCAAAATCACCGAAACGGTCGAGAAATTTTCGGTGATCAAAACGCTGCAGGCCATCGAAGACGCCAACGTGGTGCTGCTGGTGATCGATGCCCGCGAAGGCATTTCGGATCAGGATCTTTCGCTGCTGGGCTTTATCCTCAACAGCGGGCGCTCGCTGGTGATCGCGGTGAATAAATGGGACGGGCTGACGGAGGAAATCAAGGACGAAGTCAAAGAAGCGCTGGATATGCGCCTGGGCTTTATCGACTTCGCCCGGGTGCATTTTATTTCGGCGCTGCACGGCAGCGGCGTGGGCAATTTGTTTGAATCCATCAACGAGGCTTATCGCTGCTCCACCAAGCGCATCAGCACCGCGATGCTGACCAAAATCATGCAGATGGCGGTGGAAGAGCATCAGCCGCCGCTGGTGCGCGGGCGCCGGGTTAAACCCAAATATGCCCATGCCGGCGGTTATAACCCGCCTATCGTGGTGATTCACGGCACCCAGGTGAAAAACCTGCCCGACTCATACAAACGCTATTTGATGAATTATTTCCGCCGCTCGCTGGAAATCATGGGTACGCCGATCCGCATCCAGTTTAATGAGGGCGCCAACCCCTTTGCCGGCAAACACAACACCCTGACGCCCAACCAGATGCGCAAGCGCAAGCGCCTGATAAGCCATATCAAAAAGAGTAAATAAGCCACGGGGCCGGGCGTTCGGCGCCGGCTGAAGCCTGGGCAACGGCAAGCCGGCCCGGGCCCACATCAAGTTTACGGCTCGAATTACGGCCCGAGAGTAGCGCCCATGAACGGCAATACTCCCGGCCTTAGCGCGGACCTGTAAAATAACCGGAG
>JAATFX010000032.1 GCA_015654925.1 Enterobacterales bacterium
AGAGAGACGGAGTATTTTAATGATGCCACTGAAAGCCGGTGATACAGCACCGAAATTTAGTTTGCCCGATCAGGACGGTGAACAGGTCAGTCTGACCGACTTCCAGGGACAAAAAGTATTGGTCTACTTTTATCCCAAAGCGATGACGCCGGGCTGTACCGTGCAGGCATGCGGACTACGCGACAATATGGATGCGCTCAAGCAGGCGGGTGTTGAAGTGCTGGGCATCAGCACCGACAAACCCGAAAAACTTTCGCGTTTCGCGGAAAAAGAACTGCTGAACTTCACGCTGCTCTCCGATGCCGATCATCAGGTGGCGGAGCAATTCGGCGTTTGGGGCGAAAAATCGTTTATGGGCAAAACCTATGACGGCATCCACCGCATCAGCTTTCTGATCGGATTGGACGGCGACATCGAGCATGTATTCGATGACTTCAAGACCAGCAACCATCACGATATCGTGCTGGCCTACCTGCAGGACGCATAACGTTCGATGCGGGCGCGGGCGCATTGCGCGCCGGGGTGGATCGCCGCGCGTAAAAAGGGAGAACGCTTAACGCCCGGAGGTGTCAAATAACCATCCTCGTTATAGAGAGCATCCCAGGTTAAGGTTGGCTAGCATATGCACACATGGATGAAAAAAAACCTTATCGCCGCATTGATGGCCGCCACGGCGGCCATCGGCTGCCTGCCCGCGCTGGCCGACGACCTGCAGGATCAACTGCCGGACATGGGCACCACCGCCGGCAGCACGCTGAGCATCGACCAGGAAATGCAAATGGGGGACTTTTATGTCCGCCAAATGCGCGGCGGCGCGCCGCTGATTAACGATCCGCTGCTCAATGCCTATATCAATCACCTGGGCGGGACCCTGGTGGCCCATGCCAACTCGGTGCGCACCCCATTCCATTTTTATCTGATCCATAGCGAAGAGCTGAACGCCTACGCCTTTTTCGGCGGCAACGTGGTGCTGCATTCCGCGCTGTTCCGCTACACCGATAACGAAAGCCAACTGGCCTCGGTAATGGCCCACGAACTGTCCCACGTCACCCAGCGCCATCTGGCGCGCGCCATGGAAGACCAGAAGCGCAACGCGCCGCTCACCTGGGCCGGGGCGCTGGGCTCGATATTATTGACCATGGCCAATCCGCAAATGGGCATGGCGGCGCTGAGCGGCACCATCGCGGGCACCCAGCAGGGCATCATCAGTTTTACCCAGGCCAACGAACAGGAAGCCGACCGTATCGGCATCCAGGTATTGCAACGATCGGGGTTCGATCCCCAGGCCATGCCGGACTTCCTGCAGAAGCTGGCCGATCAGATGCGTTATTCCACCGCGCCGCCGGAAATGCTGTTAACCCATCCCCTGCCCCTGAGCCGGTTATCGGATATCCGCAACCGGGCAAACCAGATGAAGCATCTGGTGCTGGATTCCTCGCAGGATTTTTACCTGGCGAAAGCGCGGATTCTGGGCATGTACGGATCGGGAAGCATCGTGCTGGACGACGATCTCATCGCCGCATGGAAAAAAGGCAATACGCGACAGCAGATCGCCGCCCAGTATGGCCAGGCGGTGCTGTTTTTCGAGGCCAAGAAATATGACGACGCCCGCAGGACGCTACAGCCCCTGCTGGGCAAGCAGCCGTCCAACCTGTGGTTCGTGGATTTGATGACCGATATCGATCTGGCGCAGCAGCAGATTCCCCGGGCCATAGCCCGGCTGGAGCCGCTGACCAAGGTGCAGGACAATACCACCAATCCGGTACTGTTGCTGAACCTGGCGAATGCCTATGTGCAGGGCCAGCGTTTCGCCGACGCCGTGCGCCTGCTCAATCGCTACACCTTTAATCATCGCGATGATATCAACGGCTGGGATCTGCTGGCGCAAGCCAATGCCGGACTGGGGCTGCGCGATCAGGAGCTGGCGGCGCGGGCGGAGAGCCTGTCGCTCAACGGCCAGTTGGACCAGGCCATCCGGGCGCTGAGCAACGCCAGTTCGCTGGTTAAACTGGGCAGCCTGCAACAGGCCCGCTACGACGCCCGCATCGATCAACTGCGGCAGTTGCAGGCACGCTATAAGCAGTATCAAAAGTCCTGACGGGCCGGTTTTACAGGCCGAGGATCTCTTTGACAAACGGAATGGTCAATTTGCGCTGCGCGCGAATTGAGGCATGATCGAGCTGATCCAGGGTTAACGACAGCGTGCGCATATCCCGCTCCAGCCGTTTTAGCAAAAAACGGCTGACATCTTCCGGCAATTCAAACCCCCGCAGCCTGGCCCGCAGCTGCAACGCGGCCCCTTTTTCTTCATCGGACAGCGCCTGCAGGCGATAGATTTGCCCCCAATCCAGGCGCGAGGCCAAATCGGGCAAATTAAGGTTTAACTGGCGGGGCGGGCAGTTGCCGCTGATGATCAGCCGGGTGCGGCCCGTTTCCTGGATACGGTTATAGAGATTAAAAATGGCCATTTCCCACGGTTCGTCGCCAACGATGCATTCGATATTATCGATGGTCACCAGCGCCAGCTGCTCCATGCCGTCCATCACTTCCGGCACAAACCAGGTTCGTTTGTCCAGCGGCACATAACCCACCGCTTCCCCCCGCTGCGAAAGTTCGGCGCAGGCGGCATGCATCAAATGACTGCGCCCTCCCCCCTTGCGCGACCAGAAGTAGAGATAACTGCCGTGTTCCTGCGTCAGCATGCTGTGCAGCGCCGCCAGCAACGACTTATTTTCGCCCGGATAAAAGCTGGCGAAGGTTTCGTCGTCAGGGAGATAAAGCGGTAAAGAGAGCTGTGCCGGCGTGTTCAGAAATACCTCTATGCGTACGGGCGGGAACCCGACTAGTTTATCATAGAATTCCCGGCGCAATGAATTGGATCGCCGGCGCGCTTTCGTCGGGTTCATGGACGGTGAAAACCACAGGCGCCAGACTGGCCGATAATGGCCGCTGGCGCCCATGATGTGCGCGCAACGGCAGGCGTTGCGCTATTTTTTACTTATTTTTTATTATTTATCAAGGGGCTCGATAAACTCCGGCCGATCGGCGTCGATAATCACCTCTTCGCCGCGCACCAGGGTAATCAGCTTGAACACCAGGCTCAGGCCAATGCCGACCACGGTAGCCAGGGCCATCCCTTTGAGTTCGGCGGCGCCGATATGGATCTTGGCGCCGCTGACCCCGATAATCAAAATCACCGACGTCAGGATCAGGTTTTGCGGTTTGTTATAATCCACCTTCGACTCAATCAATACCCGGATACCCGAGGCCGCGATCACCCCGTACAGCAGCAGGGACACGCCGCCCATTACCGGTACCGGCACCGCCTGGATGGCCGCCGCCAGCTTACCGACGCAGGACAGCAGAATGGCCAGGATGGCCGCGCCGCCGATTACCCAGGTACTGTAAACCTTGGTAATGGCCATTACGCCGATATTTTCGCCGTAGGTGGTATTGGGGGTGGAACCGAAAAAACCGGACAACATGGTGGATATGCCGTTGGCGAACAGTGAACGGTGCAGGCCGGGATCGCGCAGCAGATCCCGTTTGACAATATTGGCGGTCACCACCAGATGGCCCACATGCTCGGCAATCACCACCAGGGCCGCCGGCAGGATGGTCAGGATGGCCATCCATTCAAAGCGCGGGGTGTAGAACGTCGGCAGCGCGAACCAGTGGGCTGCCGCCACCGGCGATAAATCCACCACGCCCATCACGCACGCCAGCGCATAGCCTACCAGCACGCCGATTAAAATCGGGATAATGGCCAGGAAACCGCGGAACAGCACCGAACCCAGCACCGTCACGCCCAAGGTCACCAGCGAAATAATAATCGTGGAGCCGGCGACCGGCGCGCCTTCCGTCGGCAACAAACCCGCCATATTAGCGGCCACCCCGGCCAGTTCCAGCCCGATGACCGACACAATGGCGCCCATGGCCGCGGGAGGAAACACCACATCAATCCAATGATTACCGGCGACCTTCACGATCAGCGCCACCAGGCAAAACAGCGCGCCGCAGGCGATAAAACCGCCCAAGGCCACTTCATACCCCAGCGGCAACAACAGCAATACGGGTGAAATAAACGCAAAGCTCGACCCCAGATACGCCGGAATCTTGCCTTTACAGATAAACAGATACAGCAGGGTGCCGATACCATTGAACAGCAATACCGTGGCCGGATTGATTTTAAATAAAATGGGCACCAGCACCGTGGCGCCGAACATGGCGAACAAATGTTGAAAACTCAGCGGGATGGTTTGCAGCAGCGGCGGGCGTTCATCAACTCCGATGGCGCGACGGGTCATGTTTATTTCCTCTGATAAATAAGCAAAAAAAAAGCCGACCCAATGGCCGGCTTATTTTATTTGGTACCAAATATTTTATCGCCCGCATCGCCGAGGCCCGGCATGATGTAGCCTTGCTCGTTAAGCCCCTGGTCGATGGAAGCGGTATAGAGTTCCACATCCGGGTGGGCTTTTTCCAGCGCCGCTATGCCCTCGGGCGCAGCCACCAATACCAGCACCTTGATGCTCTTGCAGCCCGCTTTTTTCAGCAAATCGATAGTGGCGATCATAGAACCGCCGGTCGCCAGCATGGGGTCCACCACCAGCGCCATCCGCTCGTCGATGTTGGACACCAGTTTTTGAAAATAGGGTACCGGTTCAAGGGTGGTTTCATTGCGGTACATGCCGACCACGCTGATACGCGCGCTGGGCACGTTTTCCAGCACCCCGTCCATCATGCCCAGCCCGGCGCGCAGAATCGGCACCACGGTTATTTTCTTGCCTTTGATTTGTTCAATTTCCACCGGGCCGCACCAGCCCTCGATGGTCACCTTCTCGGTTTCGAGATTGGCGGTGGCTACATAGGTCAGTAAACTTCCCACTTCGGAGGCTAATTCACGAAAACGCTTGGTGCTGATATCATTTTCGCGCATTAAACCTAGCTTATGTTTAACAAGCGGGTGTGTTACCTCAACGATCTTCATTAATATTCTCCCCAGTAGCGTTGAACGGTCAAAAAAATCGCGAGATTATAACCCCTTTTTTTTGCCGTGCCATATGAAAATAGCTGATCCTGATCAACGGTTTATAAAAATTTAGTCCAAATAATAAATCCCGACAGGTTTGACAACACTACTCGCAAACGTTTGCCCACGCTGTTAGAATTGCCCGCGCCCTATTTCAACCGCAACATATCATCTCCGTGGGGATCTTGCAGTGACCGATAAAACCTCTCTCAGCTATAAAGACGCAGGTGTGGATATTGATGCCGGCAACGCATTGGTAGACCGTATCAAAGGCGTAGTGAAACAGACCAAACGTCCGGAAGTGATGGGTGGGCTGGGTGGCTTCGGTGCGCTGTGCGCGCTGCCGCAGAAATACCGCGAGCCGATCCTGGTCTCCGGCACCGACGGCGTCGGCACCAAACTGCGTCTGGCGATGGATTTAAAACGTCACGATACCATCGGCATCGATTTGGTGGCCATGTGCGTCAACGATCTGGTGGTCCAGGGCGCGGAGCCGCTGTTCTTCCTGGATTATTTCGCCACCGGCAAGCTGGACGTGGATACCGCGGCCCAGGTGATCACCGGCATCGCGCAGGGCTGCAAGCAGTCCGGCTGCGCCCTGGTGGGCGGCGAAACGGCGGAAATGCCCGGCATGTACCACGGCGAAGATTATGATGTGGCGGGTTTTTGCGTCGGCGTGGTGGAAAAATCGGAAATCATCGACGGCAGCAAGGTGCGGGCGGGCGATACCCTGCTGGCCCTGGCCTCCAGCGGTCCGCATTCCAACGGCTACTCGCTGGTGCGTAAAATCCTGGAGTTCAGCCAGACCGACCCGTTGCAAACGCAGCTGGAGGGCAAATCCCTGGCCGATCACCTGCTGGAACCGACCCGGATTTATGTCAAGGCGCTGCTGCAACTGATCGAACAAACGGAAATCCACGCCATTGCCCACCTTACCGGCGGCGGTTTCTGGGAAAATATTCCGCGGGTGTTGCCGGCGGATACCCAGGCGGCGATCGACGAAAGCAGCTGGCAGTGGCCGGCGGTGTTCGGCTGGTTGCAACAGGCCGGCAATGTCAGCAGCCATGAGATGTACCGCACCTTTAACTGCGGCGTGGGTATGATTGTGGTGGTGCCGTCGCACAGCGCCGACCAGGCATTGTCATTATTGGGCGAGTTGGGCGAAACGGCGTGGAAACTGGGTGAAATCCAGGCGCTGGCAGGTGCTGAACGGGTCATTATCCGTTAATGAAAACGCTCGTGGTGCTGATTTCGGGCGAGGGCAGCAATCTCCAGGCGGTTATCGACGCCTGCGGGCAGGGGAAAATACCGGCGCGGATTGCCGCGGTATTCAGCAACCGCGCCGACGCGTATGGCTTGCAGCGCGCAGGCCACGCCGGCCTGCCGGCGCAGGCCCTCAATCCCCGCGATTATCCCGACCGCGCGTCCTTCGACGACGCGCTGATGCGGCGGATCGACAGCCATCAACCGGACGGGGTCATCCTGGCCGGCTATATGCGCATCCTGTCGCCGCAATTCGTCGCGCATTACGCGGGCAGGATGCTGAATATCCACCCTTCCCTGCTGCCGTTATATCCCGGTTTGCATACCCATCGCCAGGTTCTGGCCAACGGCGATACCGAGCACGGCACCTCGGTGCACTTCGTCACCGAGCAGTTGGACGGCGGCCCGGTGATCCTGCAGGCCAAGGTGCCGGTATTCACGGGCGATACCGAGGACGATCTTATCGGACGCATCAAAACCCAGGAGCACGACATCTATCCCCTGGTGATTGGCTGGCTGCTGGAAGGCCGGTTGGCCCTGCGCGACGGCGCCGCCTGGCTGGACGGGCATCCCCTGCCGCCGCAGGGTTACGCCGCGGACTAAACCTCAACGCAACCGGCCGGTGATATACTCTTCCGTTTTGCGCTGCCCTGGAGAGGTGAACAACCGGTCGGTGGCGGTATATTCCACCAGCTTCCCCTGATGAATAAACGCCGTATAGTCCGATACCCGCGCGGCCTGCTGCATATTATGGGTCACCAGCACCAGGGTGTACCGGGCCTTGAGCGAAATCATCAACTCCTCGATGGTCAAGGTGGTGATGGGGTCCAGCGCAGAAGTCGGCTCGTCCAATAACAACACTTCCGGTTCAATGGCGATGGCCCGCGCAATGGTCAGCCGCTGCTGCTGGCCGCTGGAAAGGCGAAACGCGTTATCCTTGAGGCGATCTTTTACCTCATGCCACAGCGCCGCCGCGCGCAGCGCCCGCTCGGCGGCATCATCAAGCATGCGGCGATCGCGGATGCCCAACAGCCGCAGGCCATAGACCACATTGTCATAAATGGATTTAGGAAAGGGATTGGGCCGCTGGAACACCATGCCCACCCGCCGGCGCAGGGCGACCACGTCCTGCCCGGGTCCATAGATATCCTGGCCCAAAAACTTCACCGCCCCCTCGACGCGGCAATCATCGGTCAGATCGTTCATGCGGTTAAAACAGCGCAGCAGGGTCGATTTACCGCAGCCCGACGGACCGATCAGCGCGGTAATCCGCTGTTTGGGGATACGCAGGCTGATAGCCTCCAGCGCCGGACGACTGCCGTAAAACACATTCAGGCGTTCCGCCTCCAGCACGGTTTGTTCCTCGGCCAGCCGGTGAATATCCGGCATTTGCGGGAAGATGGCGGGGGTCAGCAGCGACATAGTTCATTCTCCATTAGAGCGTCAGCGCCCGGTATTTTTCGCGCAGGCGGTGGCGCAGCGCAATGGCCGCCAAATTCAACCCCACCACGATGGTCATCAATAACAGCGCCGTGGCGAACACCAGCGGTCGCACCGCATCGCTATCGGGGCTTTGAAATGCCATATCGTAAATTTGAAACCCCAGATGCATGAATTTACGCTCGGGGTGGAGATAAGGGAATACGCCGTCCAGCGGCAACGCGGGCGCGGATTTAATCACCCCCACCAGCATCAGCGGGGCGGTTTCCCCCGCCGCCCGGGCCACCGCCAGGATCAGGCCGGTGATCATCGCGGGAGCCGCGCCGGGCAGCACCACGCGCCACAGGGTTTCCGCGCGGGTCGCCCCCAGGGCCAGCGAGCCGTGGCGCAGCGCCGGCGGAATGCGCGACAACCCCTCCTCGGTGGCCACGATCACCACCGGCAGTGTCAATAGCGCCAGCGTCAGCGCGGCCCACAGCAAACCCGGCGTACCGAACGTCGGATTCGGCAGGGCTTCGGCGTAAAACAGTTTATCCAGCGTACCGCCCAGCACATAAATAAAAAATCCCAGGCCAAACACGCCATAGACAATCGAGGGCACTCCCGCCAAATTGCCTACCGCGATGCGAATCAGCCGGGTCAGCCAGTTGTCCCTGGCATATTCGTGTAAATATACCGCCGCCATCACCCCAAGCGGCATCACCATCACCGACATCAGCATCACCAGCAGCAACGTGCCGACGATAGCCGGGAAAACCCCGGTCTGCGCCGGATAATCATGGTTATCCTGCGACACGAAGCGGCCTACCTGAGCGGCCCATAACCGAACTTTTTCCGCGAATCCCATATTATTGGGATACCAGGCGCGCTCGATTTCCCGTAGCGGAACCTCGCGGGTGGCCCCGGCGGCGTCGCGAAGAATCAGGCGATCCCGATCCATCTCCTTTTCGATGTCCGCCAACTGCCGGTTCAATTGATCGTTCTGGCGCTGGATTTCATTTTGTCCGGCGCGATATACCGCCTGGTTCAGGGGAGTCCACCGCCC
This sequence comes from Enterobacterales bacterium, assembly GCA_015654925.1. GTDB lineage: Bacteria > Pseudomonadota > Gammaproteobacteria > Enterobacterales > Enterobacteriaceae > Acerihabitans. The sequence goes on from JAATFX010000032.1 coordinate 8,781, forward strand.
GTCTTTCAGCCACTGCTGCCGCTGGCGGCTTAACTGCTCGGCGCGCTGGTTCAGCCCGGCTTGCTGCCGGGTGCGCAGCCCGGCGGCCAGCCGGCGCTGGGTCTCGATAAGCGTCAAGCGCTGCTGTAGCGCATGGGACATGTCGTCCGCGGTCAGGGGCTGGCCATCCTCCGTCATACCTTGCAGGAAACCATACTCTTTACCATAAAAATTGCGCTGCAACAGCAGCACGTCGGGCGGACGCCGGCGCGATATGACCTGCCCGGCCGACACCCGGATAAAATCGCGGCTGGCGTCGGTGCCGCCGGTACGGATGGCATAAAAAACGCTGTCCGGCGCCTGCGGGCCGGCGTCGCGGACACCGGACACACCGGACACCGGACGACGGTTTTCGGTGGCGTAGATCTCGCCCAGCAGCACGGCGGATACCCCGTCGGCCGCACCGGGCTGGCGCAGTTGAAACTGATAGACCGGCTGGGGCCAGAACAGCCCCATGCCCTGCCAGCCCAGCAACGCCACCAGCGCCAGCATCGCCGATAAACTGACGGCCACCCCGCCGGCGGTCAGCCAGATCCAAGGGCGGCCGGATCGAAACCAGCGCCTCATCCCGCCTCCCCGTCTTGTTGCCGATAACGGGCCCGCAGGCGCAGGCGCAGGGCCTCGGCCAGGGTGTTAATCAGAAACGTAAACACGAACAGCACCAGCGCGGTCAGCAGCAGGATGCGGTAATGCTCGCTGTTTAACGGCGCCTCCGGTATCTCGATGGCAATATTGGCCGCCAACGCCCGCAGGCCCTGGAACAGGCTGCCGTCCACCCGGGGCATGTTGCCGCTGGCCATTAATACAATCATGGTCTCCCCGATCGCCCGCCCCAGACCGAGGATAAACGCGGAAAACAGGCCGGCGCTGGCGGAGGGCAGCGTGACGCCCAGCAGGGTTTGCCAGGGGGTGGCCCCCAGGGCCAGCGATCCCTGCACCAGGCGCACCGGCACATTAAACAGCGCATCCTCCGCCAGGGAGAACATCAGCGGGATCAGGGCGAACCCCATGGCGGTGCCGACCACCAGCGCATTCATGGGGTTGTAATCGTCTCCAAGCCAGGCCGATAACGGCTGGCCGAACAGGAGGCGGTCGATCAGCGGCGACAGGCGGCACATGCCCCACACGGTCAGCGCCACCGGCGGCAGCAACAGCAGGCAGCCCCATCCCTGGGCGGAACCTTTGCCCCGGCCGGCCGGCATCCGGCCCAGCCCCCAGCCAACCGCCAATATCACCGGCGGCAACGCCAGGGGCAGCAGCAAAATGCCGCTCAGGACCCGGCCATAATAGGGCGCCAGCCATAAGCCGGCGATCAGCCCGACGATCACGCTCGGCACCGCGCCCATAATTTCCATGGCGGGTTTGATCCACCGGCGCAGGGCCGGCGCCATAAACCACGCGCTGTAAATAGCGGCGGCCAGCGCCAGCGGGGTGGCGAACAGCATGGCGTAGCCGGCGGCCTTCAGAGTGCCGGCCAGCAGCGGCACCAAGCTGAATTTGCCGCTGTCGCCTTCGTTGGCCGGGGTAGACTGCCAGGTCCAGGTGGGCGCGGGATAGTGGCTGTACCAAACCTTTTGCGTGAGGGTGCGCCAACTGATATCGGGCGAAGCGAGCCGGAGCCGCCAGAGGTGCCAGCCGGCGCCGTCCAATAAGACAATGCCCCCGCTGTCGTTGTCGCCATCGCCGCCATGGCCGTCATCGCTTACCGGGCTGAACGCCGCGACGGCGCCGGGCACCAGGCGGGTCTGCGCCCGGGGCGCGGATAACCGGGGGCTAAACAGGGCGAATGCGCCGTCCGCCGCCAGCACGCCGAACACCGGACGCTGGGCCGATACCAGGATTTGTGCGTCGGGCCCGGCGCGCAGGGTAAATTCCCGGATGCGTGCCAGATGGCGCCCTTCCTCATCGGTAATATCGAACCACAGGGATAAGCGCCGCGCGGCGTCGCGCACCAGCAGCGACCCATCCACCGGCAGCAGGGTAAGCTGCACCGGTCCGGCGGCGGCCAATACCTGCCGCTGGCGCAGCGCGATCGGCCCTTCGCCGCCGATGGGGTAAATGCTCAGCTCATTGCCGGCCAGCAAATAGAGCAGGCGGCCGTCGGGGGAAAGCAGCAAGCGATCGATGGCGGCGGTGCCGGTATCCAGCTCCCTGCGGCCCATACCCTGCGGCCCGAGCCGGGCGACCACCACCCGGCCGGAAGAAAGCTGCGCCGCCATGACCGCCTGATGTTCAGCCGGCTGCGCCAGCGCCATATGGCGCAGCGGCCCGTTACCGTCGCCAAGAACGCGCACATTGTCGCCGAACGGATAGGTCCAGATCGCCGTTTTGGCCGGGTGAGCCGGGAAAACCGGCCGCACCAGCCGTACGCCCCCGCGGATATCGCCAAGCAGGAACAGCGGCTGGCCGCCGCTGGCGGGGGCCAGCGCGGAAAAATCAGCCATCAGGCCTGCCGGCGGCGGCGATATTCCTTGCAATGACACCAGCGCCCCTTGCCCGCGGCTATCGATATAAAAGCTCCAGGCCAGGGAGTCATCGGCTCCCATGGCCAGTATTTCGGCGGGGGCCGCGGACGGGGCGCGCTGCGTGATGCCGGTCGCCGGCGTCACCGCAGGGGCGCGAAACAGCGGAAAAACCGCATATAATAGATAGCAAAACATCACCAGCAGCGCCAAAAGCACCAACAAACCCCCGCCGCTGACCAGGCCGCGGGTCAGGCGGTCATGGAAACGACGGTAAGGAGCGGTTTTGGTGTTAGCGAGCCGTTTTATTGTCATATTTCCCTGTTATATAGGAACAACCTTGCGGGCCGGGCGAGTTCTGGAAGCCTATGTTGCCTGTAAGATATTAAGATGACAATCTCAAGAAGGTTGTTCTGGTGGACTTTGCCTCAGGTGGGGCGATAATACTGATAACACAGGATCCTTCCTTCCTGAACAAATTAACGGAGTGGCAATGGGTCAGGAAAAGCTTTACAGCGAAAAAGAGCTAAGTTGGTTGTCCTTTAATGAGCGCGTGCTGCAAGAAGCCGCGGATAAGACCAATCCATTAATAGAACGCATGCGCTTTCTGGGCATTTACTCCAACAATCTTGATGAATTTTACAAAGTCAGGTTTGCCGAATTAAAGCGCCGCATCCTCATTAGCGAGGAGCAGGGCTCCAAGGTGACCTCGCGCCATCTGCTGAATAAAATCCAGGCCAAGGTGCTCAGCACCGAACAAGAGTTCGATAACCTGTATAACGATCTGCTGCTGGAAATGGCCCGCAACCAGATCTTCCTGATTAATGAACGCCAGCTATCCCCCAATCAGCAAGAGTGGCTGCGCTATCACTTTAAACAACAGCTGCGCCAGCATATTACGCCCATCTTAATCCAGCACGACACCAACCTGGTGGAGTTCCTCAAGGACGACTATACCTATCTGGCGGTGGAAATCATTCGCGGCCAGGAAACCAATTATGCCCTGCTGGAAATTCCGGCCGATAAAGTGCCGCGGTTTATCAATTTGCCCGCGGAGCCGCCCCGCCGCCGCAGGCCCATGATCCTGCTGGATAATATTCTGCGTTACTGCCTGGATGATATTTTCACCGGCTTTTTCGATTACGATACCTTGAACGCCTATTCGATGAAGATGACCCGCGATGCCGAATATGATTTGGTAACGGAAATGGAATCGAGCCTGCTGGAATTGATGTCGTCGAGCCTGAAGCAGCGCCTGACCGCGGAGCCGGTGCGCTTTGTGTACCAGCGCGATATGCCCAATGACATGGTGGAAATGCTCAAAGATAAGCTGGGCATCTCTTCCTATGATTCGGTGATCCCGGGCGGACGCTATCATAATTTCAAGGATTTCATCACCTTCCCTAACGTCGGTAAAGCGAACCTGGTGAATAAACCGCTGCCGCGCCTGCGCCATACCCGGTTCGAGCATTTCCGTAACGGTTTTGACGCCATTCGCGAGCGGGATGTCTTGCTTTATTATCCCTATCATACTTTCGAGCACGTATTGGAATTACTGCGCCAGTCGTCCTTCGACCCCAGCGTTATCTCCATCAAAATCAATATTTACCGGGTGGCGAAGGACTCGCGCATTATCGATGCCATGATCCACGCCGCCCATAACGGCAAAAAAGTCACCGTGGTGGTGGAACTGCAGGCCCGTTTTGATGAAGAAGCCAATATCCATTGGGCGAAACGGCTGACCGAAGCCGGCGTGCACGTTATTTTTTCCGCGCCGGGGCTGAAAATCCACGCCAAGCTATTCCTGATCTCCCGCCACGAGGGCGAGGATATTATGCGCTATGCGCATATCGGCACCGGCAACTTCAACGAAAAAACCGCCCGTCTGTATACCGACTATTCGTTGATTACCGCCGACCCGCGCATCACCAATGAAGTGCGCCGGGTGTTTAATTTTATTGAAAATCCGTACCGCCCGGTCAGCTTCGACTATCTGATGGTATCGCCGCAAAATTCCCGCCATATGCTATATCAAATGATCGATCAAGAGATCGCCAATGCGCAGGCCGGTCTGGAATCCGGTATTACCCTCAAAATTAATAACCTCGTGGATCAGGGGCTTATCGATCGCTTATATACCGCATCCGGCGTTGGCGTGAAAATTCGCATCCTGGTGCGCAGCATGTGTTCGTTAATTCCTGATTTACCCGGCATCAGTGAAAATATCCGGGTCACCAGCATCGTCGATCGTTATCTTGAGCACGATCGGGTGTATGTATTTGAAAACGGCGGTGATAAAAAGGTCTTCCTGTCGTCCGCCGACTGGATGACGCGCAATATCGATTATCGTATTGAAGTGGCGGTGGCGTTGCTCGATCCGCGCTTAAAACAGCAGGTGCTGGATATTCTGGCATTACTGTTCAGCGATACGGTAAAAGCGCGTTATATTGATGCCCAATTGAGTAATCGCTATGTGCCGCGCGGCAATCGTCGCAAGGTGCGTGCGCAGACCGCAATCTATGACTATATTAAGCGACTTGAACAACCCGGAGATCAGGCCTGACGTATGCCACTAAATAACTCTAGCACGCCCAAACCCGAAGAATTCGCGGCCATCGACCTGGGGTCGAACAGCTTTCATATGGTGGTCGCCCGGGTGGTAAACGGCGCATTGCAGATCCTGAGCCGGTTAAAACAGCGGGTGCATCTGGCCGACGGGCTGGATGCCGGCAATGTCTTGAGCGACGAAGCCATGGCGCGCGGCATCAATTGCCTGGCGCTATTCGCCGAACGCCTGCAGGGCTTTTCCCCGCTGCGCGTATGCATCGTCGGCACCCACGCCCTGCGGGAAGCGGTGAACTCAGAAGAGTTCCTGACCCGGGCCGCGCAGGTTATCCCCTACCCGATTGAAATCATATCCGGGCATGAGGAAGCGCGGCTGATTTTTATGGGCGTGGAGCATACCCAATCGGAAAAGGGCCGCAAGCTGGTGATCGATATCGGCGGCGGGTCCACCGAACTGGTGATCGGCGAAAATTTCGAACCGCTGCTGGTGGAGAGCCGCCGCATGGGCTGCGTCAGCTTCGGCAATCAATTTTTCCCCGGCGGGATCATCAGCCCGGCGCATTTTCGCCGCGCCCGCCTCGCCGCGGCGCAAAAAGTGGAAACCCTGGCCTGGCAATACCGCATTCTCGGCTGGCAGGTGGCCCTGGGAGCGTCAGGCACCATTAAAGCCGCCTGCGAAGTGCTGCTGGAACTGGGTGAAAAAGACGGCGCCATCACCCCCGATCGCTTGCAGTTACTGTATGACAAAATCATGAAATTCAAGAGCTTCAGCGCGCTGAGCCTGCCCGGCCTGTCCGAAGAGCGCAAGAACGTATTCGTGCCCGGCCTGGCCATTTTGTGCGGGGTGGTGGACGCCTTGGCCATTAATGAGCTCCAGTTGTCCGACTGCGCCCTGCGCGAAGGGGTGCTATATGAAATGGAAGGCCGGTTCCGCCATCAGGATATCCGCTCGCGCACCGCGCGCAGTCTGGCGGAGCATTATAATATCGACAGCGATCAGGCCAAGCGGGTGTGCGATACCACCGAAGATCTCTATCAGCAGTGGTTTGGCCAAAACGAGGATTTACAAAATCCGCAGTTGGAAGCCCTGCTGAAATGGGCCGCGTTATTGCATGAAGTGGGCCTGGGAATAAATCATAGCGGTCTGCAACGTCATTCCGCCTATATTTTGCAGCAAACCAATATGCCCGGCTTTAACCAGGAACAGCAGTTGCTGTTGGCAACCCTGGTGCGTTTTCATCGCAAAGGGCTGAAGCTTGACGATTTGCCGCGCCTGAACCTGTTCAAGAAAAAACATTTCTTACCCTGCCTGCAAATACTGCGGCTGGCGGTATTGCTCAATAACCAGCGCCAGGCCACCTCGCCGGCGCCACTGCGGCTGATAACCCACGATAATCATTGGACGCTGGCGTTTCCGGCCGGCTTTTTTGCGCAAAACAACCTGGTGCAGCTGGATTTAGAGCGTGAACAGTCTTACTGGTCAGATATCCCCGGCTGGAAACTGGACATTATCGAAGACGAAGAGGTCTGAATTAAACGTTATGTGCGGTGAAAGGGTTCAGAGATCATAAAACCATTGATGAGACTTGGCTATCATGTCCGTTGATGGTTTAATCATAATGAATTCTCAAAGAGGAACCCTTTTAGTGAAGTTGGCTTATTCTATGCGCAGACGACGAACCTCGGTGCGAATGACTCGCTGGATATTATTAATCAGCTTTGTTTTTTTATTCGCCCGCCTGGTCTTTGCCACCGTTGGTGCCTGGCAGCACCAGCAAGACAAAATCAATGAGCCCGCAGGGCAAATGAGCAGCGTCGACGATCGTCGTAATGATTAATCCCCTTCTTGCCCCGGCAGGAGTTTAGCCTGGCCTCGCTTCGTCTTATTCCAGCCTGCGCCTTGCGGTGATGCACCAGCGGTTTCCCACCCATGACTTTTACCCGCCCCCCTCTTTTTGGGTCCCGGCTATGCTATTTATACTCCTACCAACCACAACGCCATGGGGAAACAGCGTATGCCCGCGATAAAACACCCGGCACCGCAGCTAACTGAACTACGCCGTCAGGTGCTCAGCCTACTGTTGGCCAATCGGGGCCTGGTCGATAGCATCCTGGGCCGTCCCTTGCGCGATAGCGGCGTCGCGCCGCAAACCTTGCTCGATCAAACCGCCCGGCTGGTCAGCATACAGCGCCAGCTCCATGCGGCGGATCTGGCGGATTTGCTGGAGAGCCTGCCCCATGACGAACGTCTGGCGTTCTGGCGGCTGATCGATAACGAGCAGCGCGGCAAAACGCTGGTGGAAGCCTCCGAAAACGTCTGGGACAGCCTGATTGCCGAAATGAGCAACGGCGATATTCTCAAGGCCATCCGGCCGCTGGATATCGACGAGCAGGCTTACCTCGCCCGCTATCTGCCGCGGGATTTGGTCGGGCGCATGCTGACCGCCCTTGAACCGCAGCGCCGCGCCCAGGTCAGGGCGATGATGAATTTTGACCGCGACAGCGTCGGTCATCATATGGATTTCGAACTGGCGGCCATCCGCCCGGACGTTACCCTGGCCACGGTGCAACGCTATTTACGCTGGCGCAAAATGCTGCCGGCCAACAGCGACAAACTGTTTGTCGTCGATCGCCGCAATGTGCTGGTGGGGGAACTCGCGTTATCCACCCTGCTGCTTAATCCGCTAAACATGCGGGTGGCGCAGGTGATGGATGCCAGCCCCACCACCTTTCATCCGGAAGATCGGGCGGAAGATGCCGCCGGGGCTTTCGAGCGTTATGATTTAATCACCGCCCCGGTGGTGGATGTCAAAGGTAAGCTGATGGGCCGCCTGAGCATTGAACACGTTGTGGATTTGTTTTTTGAGGAAAACGACAGCAACCTGCGCAGGCTCGGCGGCTTGAGCCCGGGCGAGGATATTTTTGCCCCGGTGCGCAAAACGGTACGCACCCGCTGGGCCTGGCTGGCGGTGAATCTTTGTACCGCCTTTATCGCCTCCAGGGTGATCGGCCTGTTCGAGGGCACCATTTCACAGTTGGTATCGCTGGCCGCCCTGATGCCCATCGTCGCCGGCATCGGCGGTAATACCGGCAACCAGACCATAACCATGATTGTGCGGGCATTGGCGCTGCACCAACTGGAAAAAGGCAACGCGGTATTTTTACTGCTGCGGGAACTGGGCGTGGCGCTGATCAACGGTCTGGTCTGGGGCGGCATCATGGGGATAGTCACCTGGCTGCTGTACCACGATGCGGGACTCGGCGGCGTGATGATGCTGGCCATGTTGCTGAATCTGGTGCTGGCGTCATTAATGGGAGTATTGATTCCGCTGACCATGATCCGGGTCGGCCACGATCCGGCGGTAGGCTCCAGCGTAATGATTACCGCGGTGACCGATACCGGCGGTTTTTTTATTTTCCTGGGGCTGGCGACCCTGTTTTTGATGCACTAAAGATTTATCCTGTTTTTTTTTGCTGAGCCCATGGCGATTTACAAGGAACACTGAAGTATTCGCGGCAAACACGACCTCGCACAGTGGTTTCTAGACTATTCTAATTATAAGAAAGCTTAGGACTTTACTATGAATGTCAGCAAAGATACCTCTACTTATAATAATAAGGGTATATGGATTTTCATTACGGCGGCGACACTGCTGCTTTTTGGGTTATCTTTAATTTGTCTTAAGCTATCCCAGCATGTCGAACCGCTGTCCCCGCTGTGGCTGGCCACCGCCGTCATGCTGGCGGCGCTATTTCTTTGCCATTACCGCTATTGGCCGTGGTTTATTATCGGTGCCGCGCTGGGGCTGGTGGCCGCCCAAGCCGTGGCCGGCGCGCCCATCCTGGCCAGCCTGCCGTTAATGGCGATAACCTTTGCCGAGGCGGCCGGCGGCGCCTGGCTGTTAAAATGCGCGTTAAATCAGTTTGATCCCCTCGATAGCATCTATGCCTGGCTGAAATTTTTCCTGATAGGCGTATTGCTGGTACCGCTGCTCGGCGCGCTGAGCGCCGGGTATTTCACCGATACCGCTCCCGGCGGTTTTTTCAATTTTGCGCTGCGCTGGTTTTCCGCCGCGGCGGTGGGGGTCCTGGCGCTGACGCCGGTGGGATTACTGTGCCGCGACCAGTCGTTAGGCTCGATAGTAAAAGCGCAGTCCTGGGGTGAACTGCTGCTGATGATTGCGCTAACGCTCGGCACCTGCTATTTCTCGCTAAGCTATTTGCCCTTCCCCTTTACCTTTATTATTTTGCCTTTGCTGATTGGCGCCATACGGCTGCCGCGGTTTGAAGCCTTCTGGTTATTTCTGGTAACCACGCTGGCGTTATTTATCACCATCGCCACCGGGCTGATTAAACTCAAGCTGCCTTATGACAGCCAAACCGGACTATTGCTGCATATTCCCCTGCTGATGATTTTAATTCCCGCCCATGCCATGGCCATGGCCATGTACGCCTTTCGCGCCGAGCGCAGCCGTATTCAGCAAAGCGAAACCCGCTTTCGCAACGCCATGGAGTATTCCGCCATCGGCATGGCGCTGGTCTCGCTGGAGGGCTCCTGGATACAGGTGAATAAATCCCTGTGCCGTTTTCTGGGTTATAGCGTCCAGCAAATGAAAAAACTCAGTTTCCAGGAAATCACCTATCCCGAAGATTTGACCTCCGATCTCACGCAGCTTAACGATCTGATCAATGGCCATATTGAAAGTTATACCCTGGAAAAACGCTATATCCGCAGCGATGGGGAAATAGTATGGGCCTTGCTGGCGGTATCCCTGGTGCGCGATCAGCATGATACCCCGCTCTATTTTATCTCCCAGATTGAAGACATAACCGACGTAAAGCGCAGCGAGATTATCAATCAGCGGCTGATGGAGCGGATTACCCTGGCCAACGAAGCGGGAGGCGTGGGCATTTGGGAATGGGACGTGGATGCCCGCGCCATGAACTGGGATAAACGCATGATGGAAATTTACGCCATGCGGTCCGGCGAGAGCACCAGCTATGAGTATTGGCTATCGCGCATTATCGATGAAGACCGCGATATGGCCAAACGCACCGTGGACGAGTCGCTGGAACATCATAAACCCTTCCTGCTGGAGTTCCGGATTCGCCACCCGAACGGCGAAATCCGTCATCTGCGGGCCTATGCCAATATGCTGATGGACGAAACCAATCGGGTGGTGCGCATGATTGGCGTCAATTTGGATATGACCAGCGAAGTCAGGCTTACGGACGCCTTGCATGAGGAAAAAGAACGTTTGCACATCACCCTGGATTCCATCGGCGACGCGGTAATATCGGTGGATCGGGAAATGCGGGTCAATTTTATGAACCCGGTGGCGGAAAGTATGACCGGCTGGCACCAGGATAATGCCCATGGCCAGCATATCGATTCCATTTTGCATATCAGTTTTGGCCCCGAAGGCCCGCCCCTGCCCGCATCCATCGAAAGCCAAAATCAACGCGCCCAGGATTTATCCTCCATCGACAGCGTGTTGGTCCTCAATAATCGTCACGGACATATGTTTGATATTCATTACAGTTCCACCCCGTTAAAGAACCTGAAAGGAGAAATCCTTGGCGCGGTGCTGGTGATCAAGGATGTCAGCGAATCCCGGCAGTTATTGCAGCAACTCAGCTATAACGCCTCCCATGATATTCTGACCGGCTTGCCAAACCGGGCCAGTTTCGAAAAACACCTGGATAATGCGCTGCTAACGGCCAGCGGACAAAAACGCCGGCACGCGCTGGTGTTTATCGATCTGGACAAGTTTAAAGAGATTAACGATACGGCGGGCCATGCGGCCGGGGACGCATTGCTGCTCGAACTGGGCCTGCTGATGCAGGAAAATATCCGCCAATACGACTGCCTGGCCAGGCTGGGCGGCGACGAGTTCGGCCTGATCCTGCCCGACTGTGGCGCTGAGGACGCGCGACCGCTGGTGCAGCGGGTCATCGATGCGGTGAACAATTACCCGTTTTATTGGGAGGATAAGTTATATCGCATCGGCGGCAGCGCCGGCATCACCCTGATAAGCGAAGATAACTGCCACACCAAAGAGGTGATGTCCCAAGCCGATACCGCCTGCTACACGGCCAAACACAGCGGCCGCGGCAGGGTGCAGCTGTTCGAAACGCACCAGACCATTGTCCAGCACCCGGCCGGCCAGGCGGAAGCTTTTAGCCGGGAACAGATTGTGGATATTATCCATAATCATCTGCAACTGGTGGTCGGGGCCATTACGCCGCCGAGGGCCATGCCGTCGGCCAGTTTTTATCTGGTCGGCCTGGCTATCGACAGTCAGGAGCAGCCGGCGCTTAATCAGGCCGATTTGCTCACGGTGGCGGCAAAATACCGGTTGTTGCCGTCCATCGATCGCTGGTTGCTCACCCAGATTTTTGATCTGTACGGCGCGGCTATCGCCACCCAGGGGGGCGTACTGGCTATTCCACTCTCATTGCAAGGATTAAGCGATGCTTCCCTGGTGGATGAACTGCTGCTGGCCGAACATCATCCGTTGCTCAAACGGCATTCGCTGATTATCAGCCTGGACGGCGATGATTTTATGCGTTATTACCCCGCCGTCGCCGTCGCGCTTAATCTGCTTCACCAGCACGGTTACCGCATTATGCTCGACCAGTTCGGCGGCGATTTGAGCGCGTTTAATAAGCTCCCCGTCGGCCTTATCGACTATATCAAGTTACCGAACCGCTTTATCGACAATGTCCATAGCAGCCAGATGGATGATATTATGGTGCGGGTCATCAACGGACATATCCACCGCTTGCGGGCGCGTTCCATCGCCGGCCCCGTCAATCTCGCCGCTACCTTGGCCACCCTGCAGACTATTGATATCGATTTGGTGGAGACCAAAACCGACGGCAATGGCTTATTGCTGTCCACCGCCCTGGACCAGGGCTATTTCACCGCCCGATAAACGCAGTTAATCAAGCTTCCCAGGCCGCCGGCGGTTTCCAGTCGTTGGCCGGGTTAATCGTTGCCTGCCCCGCCACATTAAGGTAAAGTTCCGGGCCTCATTGGCATGGGGAGGTAAAAATGTTTATTGGGTTTGATTACGGTACCGCGAATTGCTCGGTGGCGGTGATGGATGGGGGCCGGCCGCGGTTGCTGCCGCTGGACGGCGCGTCGCCTTATATGGCCTCGATGCTCTGCGCGCCGACGCGCGAAGCCGTAAGTGAATACCTGCATACTTTCTGGCATGTGCCCACCGGCAGCGACGAAAATCAACAACTGCTGCGCCGGGCGATTAATGCCAACCGCGAAGAAGATATCATCCTGACGGATCATAGCCTGCAATTCGGCCAGCGCGCGCTGGCCAATTATATCGCCGATCCCGAAGAAGTCTATTTTGTAAAATCCCCCAAATCCTTCCTGGGCGCCAACGGACTCAAACCTCAGCAAATCGCGCTGTTTGAAGATTTGGTCTGCGCCATGATGCGCCATATAAAACGCCAGGCCGAAGCCGCCCTGTCCACGCCCATTACCCAGGCGATGATCGGCCGGCCGGTAAACTTCCAGGGCACCGGCGGCGAAGACGCCAACCGCCAGGCGCAGGGCATTTTGCAGCGCGCCGCCGAACGGGCCGGTTTTGCCGAGATCGCCTTTCAATTCGAGCCGGTGGCGGCGGGGTTGGATTTCGAAGCGACGCTTACGGATGAAAAAATCGTGCTGGTGGTGGATATCGGCGGCGGCACCACCGACTGCTCCATATTGTTGATGGGCCCCGAATGGCTTAAACAGCGGGATCGCCGTCAAAGCCTGCTGGGCCATAGCGGTTGCCGGGTCGGCGGCAACGATCTGGATATCATGCTGGCGTTTAAATCCCTGATGCCCAGCCTGGGCCTGGGCGGCATTACGGCCAAAGGCCTAGCCCTGCCCGCCCTGCCGTTCTGGCAGGCGGTGGCCATCAACGATATTCCGGCGCAGAGCGAATTTTACAGCAGCGCCAACGGCAGGTTCCTGCGCGAACTGATTCGCGACGCCGCCGACCCCGCCACCCTGGCCGCGTTGCTGCAGGTCTTCCGGCAGCGGTTAAGCTATCGGCTGGTACGCAGCGCGGAAGAGAGCAAAATCGCCCTTTCCGCCCAGACGGATACCGTCGCCCCGCTGGATTTTATCCAGCCGGGGATGCAGGTGCCGATTTCACAGGCCGAGCTGGAAGAAGCGATACGCCAACCGCTGGGCCGCATCCAGCAACAGGTGGACGACGTGCTGTCGCAAAGCGGCGCCCCCCGCCCCGATGTGATCTATCTCACCGGCGGCAGCGCCCGCTCGCCGCTATTGCGTTCCGCGCTGGAAAACAGCCTGCCGGGTATTCCGCTGGCGAGCGGCGATGACTTTGGTTCGGTCACCGCCGGCCTGGCGCGCTGGGCGCAGCGCCAGTTTATCGGATGACGGCCGTTTCCCGGCCGGGACGCGCCTCAGGCCGGGATTGCCGTGCCGGTCTCCAATAATCCTTGCCGGATGATAAACGCAATCAGGGTATCAAGGCCCACGCCGGTCTTGAGATTGGTAAACGCCCAGGGACGCTGGGGACGCATGCGGTTGGTGTCCCGCTCCATCACCTCCAGCGACGCGCCGACATAAGGCGCCAGATCGATTTTATTGATCACCAGGAAATCGGATTTGGTAATGCCCGGCCCCCCCTTGCGGGGTATTTTTTCCCCTTCGGCGACATCAATCACATACAGCGTAAGATCCGCCAGTTCCGGACTGAAGGTGGCGCTCAGATTATCGCCGCCGCTTTCGATAAAAATAATATCCAGATTACCGAATCTTTGCGCCAGCTCCTCCACCGCCGCCAGATTCATGGACGCGTCCTCGCGGATGGCGGTATGCGGGCAGCCGCCGGTTTCCACGCCGACGATACGATCGGCGGCCAAGGCGCCGGCCTCGGTGAGAATACGCTGGTCCTCCTTGGTATAAATATCATTGGTCACCACCGCCAGTTGATAGCGATCGCGCAATGATTTACACAGCATTTCCAGCAGCGCGGTTTTACCAGACCCGACCGGGCCGCCGACGCCGACGCGCAGCGGTTGTTTATAGTGATGCATGTTTCCCCCTTACTGGGTCTTGAGCCAAAATCAGGTCACAGTAACGCCGGCATATCTTCATCGGCGTCAGGAACGGAACAAACGTGAATATTGCGTTTCATGGCAGGCGGACGCGATGGCCTGCAGGGGAAAACTACCTCCCAGCCCATCGTCATCGAGCAGTCCGGCCTGGATAAACGCCCCCGCCAGCAGCGGCGCCAGTTCGCGCAGCAGGCTTTGGGCTTTTTGCTGGCCAAACGGCACCAGTTTCAGGCCGGCCATCACGCTGCTTTCCAGCCAGCCGTAGCCGTAACCGAGCGCCAGCGGCTCCAGCGGGATGCCCCATTGCCACCCCAGCCAGGCCATACCCGCCAACTGGCTCTGGCGCAGCGCCGGCAGCCACGGCGCGCTGACCGGCAAATCCGGCCAATCGCCGATCAACCGGGCCAGCGCCAGACCCCGCTGCCGCTCTTCCAGGCGCAGCTCGCCGGTCTCGCGGTTAGCCAGCAGAAAATCGCTCCAGCGCTGAAAGCCGGCGCTGTCATCCGATTCACACGCCCGGTACAGCCGTATCAGCACCGGCAGATCCAGCCGGCCCAGCGTATCGTCGATAATCTGCCGCTGCCAGCGGACAAAGGCGTCCCCGGAATCAATCCAGCCGGTTTCAACCGCCCATTCCAGCCCCTGGGAATAGGTAAAACCGCCCACCGGCAGGCTGGGACTGACTAACTGCATCAGGCGCAACAACGCGATTTGATTAAGCATCAGTGATGATGATGCCCATGGGGCGCGCTTTGATAAGCTCCCGCCTCGGGTTCGAACGCGGCCTGTTCCGTCGCCACCGTAGCGCCCAGCCCGCGCACCATATCGTCCAGCACATGATCGTGCTGGTAACGCACCCAGTCTTTTTCCACCTGCAAAGGAACATGGCGATTACCCAGGTGATAACACACCCGGGCGAGCAGCAGCGCATCAGCGGCGGACACCGTGGAGACGGTCTCATGGGCGGCAAGCACCCGCACCACCTCGCCGCCGTCTTCGGTACACAGCAGATCGCCGCCGCGGATCACTTGTCCGCGCGGCAGCATGAGGCCGGCCTCCCGGCCATCATCGAGACGCACCTGCGCCCGGCTTTTGATGCGGGTATCCAGATCCAGCGTCACCGTAGCGGTGACGGCGGACGCGATCCCTGCGGCAGGTTGGCGATCGAGGCGTTTGGTTAATACAATCATGCTGGGTCCCGGGTCGGTTAGAAAAGAAAGTAGCGTTGCGCCATAGGCAAAACGGCAGCTGGTTCGCAGACTAATAATTCACCGTCGGCGCGTACCTGGTAGGTTTGCGCATCCACGTCGATGGTTGGCTGCCAATGGTTATGGATCATATCGGCCTTTCTTACCTGGCGGCAGTTGCGCACCTCGCCAATCAGGCTTTGCAGTCCCAGGCGCTGCGCCAGGCCGTTGCCCGCGGCCGCCTGGGAAAGAAACGTCATGCGCGTGGCGTGGCGCGCGCCGCCCAGCGCCCCGAACATGGGACGATAATGCACCGGTTGCGGCGTGGGAATCGACGCATTGGCGTCACCCATCGGCGCCATGGCAATCATGCCGCCTTTAACGATCAGACTGGGCTTGACGCCGAAAAACGCCGGAGACCACAGCACCAGATCCGCCAGTTTACCGGGTTCCAGCGAACCCACTTCGTGGGAGATGCCGTGGGTAATGGCCGGATTGATGGTATATTTGGCTATATATCGCTTTACGCGGAAATTATCGTTGCGCTCGCTATCGGGCGCCAGCGGGCCGCGCTGCGCCTTCATCTTATGCGCCGCCTGCCAGGTGCGCAGAATCACTTCCCCCACCCGCCCCATGGCCTGGGAGTCGGATGACAGCATGGAAAACGCCCCCAGATCGTGCAGGATATCCTCGGCGGCGATGGTTTCACGGCGAATGCGCGATTCGGCGAAAGCCACATCCTCGGCGATACCGGCGTCCAGATGATGGCATACCATCAGCATATCCAGATGCTCATCTATGGTATTGACGGTATAGGGCATGGTGGGATTGGTGGAAGACGGCAGGATATTACCGTACCCGCAGACTTTGATAATATCCGGCGCATGCCCGCCGCCCGCGCCTTCGGTATGGTAAGTATGGATGGTGCGATCGCCGATGGCCGCCAGCGTATCCTCGACGAAACCCGCCTCGTTCAGAGTATCCGTATGGATCGCGACCTGCACGTCATATTTATCCGCCACGCCGAGGCAGCAATCGATGGATGCCGGGGTGGTGCCCCAGTCCTCATGGAGTTTCAGGCCGATGGCGCCGGCTTCCACCTGCTCCGCCAGGGCTTCAGGCAGGGACGCATTGCCTTTGCCGGTAAAACCGATATTCACCGGCAGCGTCTCCGCGGCCTGCAGCATGCGCGCCAAATACCATGGCCCGGGGGTGCAGGTGGTGGCGTTGGTGCCCGCCGCCGGGCCGGTGCCGCCGCCAATCATCGTGGTTACGCCGGAGCAGATGGCTTCCTCCACTTGCTGCGGGCAAATAAAATGGATGTGGGCGTCGATACCGCCGGCGGTCACGATTTTGCCTTCCGCCGCCACGACTTCGGTGCCTGGGCCGATGGCGATGGTCACGCCGGGCTGGACATCGGGGTTGCCGGCTTTGCCGATCCCCACGATGCGGCCATCCTTAACGCCGATATCCGCTTTCACGATGCCCCAATGATCGATAATCAGCGCATTGGTCAGCACCAAATCGACACAGAACGCCGCGGTCATTTGTCCCTGCCCCATGCCGTCGCGGATCACTTTGCCACCGCCGAATTTCACCTCTTCGCCATATACCGTAAAATCTTTTTCCACTTCAATCCACAAATCGGTATCGGCCAGGCGGACCCGGTCACCCACCGTGGGGCCAAACATTTCGGCATAAGCGCGCCGTGAAATTTTGCTCATGACCCTTGCTCCAGTTTGCCCATAATCTCGCCGCGAAAACCGTAAACTTCACGCTTACCGTCATAGGCCACCAGGATGACATCCCGGGCTTGTCCCGGCTCGAAACGCACCGCCGTGCCCGCGGCGATATCCAGCCTGAAACCGCGCGTCGCCTCCCGGTCAAATTTCAGAGCCGGATTCACTTCATAAAAATGGTAGTGGGAACCCACCTGCACCGGTCGATCGCCATGGTTGGCGACGGTCACCGCCACCCGCTCGCGCCCGACGTTCAGTTCAATGTCGCCTGCGGCTAAACGCATTTCTCCTGGGATCATAACGCCTCGCTGTTTCAGATTATCGGATCGTGGACCGTCACCAATTTGGTGCCGTCGGGGAAAGTAGCCTCCACCTGTACATCCGGAATCATTTCCGGCACGCCTTCCATTACGTCATCGCGGGACAGCACTTCTCGCCCCAGGCTCATTAATTCGGCCACCGTCAGCCCATCGCGCGCGCCTTCCAGGATCGCCGCGCTGATAAGCGCCACCGCTTCCGGGTAATTGAGTTTCAGCCCGCGGGCCTGCCGACGCTCTGCCAGTAATGCCGCGGTAAACAGCAGCAGTTTGTCTTTTTCTCTGGGTGACAATTCCATGCAAAACTCCTCAGGTCGCCCAGATGCGCGGAGCGACCGCCGCGCGTCCCAGCATCATGGGCCGTAGTAAGATCCACATGCGGTGCAGCAGATGCTGCAACCGCTGATTATCGTGGTCCAGCAAACGCACCACCAGCAGCGTATCCAGTAAACTGGCGCCCGCGGCGGGTAGCTTCGCCTTGCTTAAAATCTCGCGCACCCCGGCCAGCATCTCATCGGTCGCCGGGGTGGCGAAAAACGTCGCATTCAGGGGATAGCCCCCCAATTTGTCCAGCTGTCCGCCGTCGATATGCAGGCGCTCGAACAGGCCGGGGCCGCCGGGCAAGGTGATACGCAACCGTGAGTTGAGCTTGCCGCCATCAAAGCCCTCATCCATCACCGGCCTGCCAAAGCATAAGGTTTCAAAACCAAGGAGCCGCGCTCCGTCCTGCAGGGTAAATTCGCTGTCGATGGCCACGTTGGCTCCCGGGAAAAAAATGTTTCCCTGCGGCAACCACTCCAGCGTACTGCCGGCGGCCAGGGTAAAATGTTGCGTTAAACAGGCCCGTTCGCCGGCGCTGCGATAAAATTTGGTAGCGCCCGGCATGGTCATCAGCCCATGGCTGCCAGGCCCCATATCCACCGAAAGCTCAAGACGATCGCCGCCCACCACGCCCCCCGGCGGATGCAGCAAATACAGATGCGGATAATCGGCCTCGGGATAAAACGCACGCTGTACGGTAAAGGGTCCCCGGTGCCGCCGCTTTACCAGCAAGGTGCGCTCGTGCCGTCGTTCAAAGCCCAGCGTCAGTTGTCCCAGCCAGCCTGCGGGGGTTGCCATATCGGCGGCGGATTGTGCTGGTTCTATCATGTTTTTTACCCTGTCCCTTTGCCTGTCCGCTCGTCTTATCATGGGATTGCGAGTCATGGGATTGCGAGCCTTGATGCAATTTTTACGCCAGCCTTGACCCGAGGCCAGCCCCCTGTAAATGCCCTAATCATGCCCTATACATGCCGCCACCTTGCCCCGGCCGCACTATTTAGGTGCCTGCCGCGCACTGTTTTAGCACCACTACCTATAAATGCACAACAACGGTACAGACGCTGCCGGCGGGGTAGCAAGATCGCACTGCTGGCCAGAGAAGATAAAAACAATTAACCAATAATTTTATAAAACTTTTTTTCAATTAGCGTCATGATCTCATTGCCCATTAACTGCCGCTGAAATAAAGACAACTCGCGTATAAAAAGGTAGTGTCGTTATAAATAAATTCCACCGCCGCCGCGTTATCATAATCGCGGCATTGTATAAAATACATTTCAGGGTAAAAACCGGACCATAAAAAGTAATATTTCACAAATTAATGAGGTTGATTATGCTACAAATATTATTTATTGACGCCCCGGCATGTCATGCAAAAATTAACCGTGAATTCCCCCCGGCCCTATCCCCCCCTTCTCATCATCGTTTAAGAAAAGTGATAACAGCAGTCTATAATCGGACGTCGGCGCCTGCGTTGCCCTGCGTGATTAAAAATCGTTGCGACCACGGTAATATGGTAAAAAACAACTTATCCCATGACGATCCGATCCAGATAGATAAATTATTTTCATGCGTTGACGAAATTAATCGCAACCCCGGTTTTTTATTGAATACAGGAGCACGTAAATTCATACGAATTGAAATAGATGAGGGTCTATTTTCCGTGCCCTGCCGTCAAATCAGGCTCCCTAGCGGCCATAAGATTTATGCCGGAGAGATAATGGGCCGTCGGCTAGTCTCGGACGGTCGCCTTTACCATATCGATACGATTGTCTATGGCAAGCCCCTGGGGTTTTTCGCCGCGTTGGCGGGACTGGCAGCTCAAATAACCGCCGTCGCCAATCTCTGGTCCTTATCGGAGCCTCCTCCTGTCGCCAACACCGGGACCAGCGAAAGCGGCGCACCTCATGTTGGGTCATCCCTGACGGTTTCGTCTGCAGGATATCCTTATCATGATTGGCGTAGCGGCCTGGCTGCCTTCTGGGCTGGGCTGCGCGATCCGTTAACCTTGCCCGCAGCCACGGCCGCGGCGACGAATGAAACATCTTATAATGGCCCGGGTTCGTCGCCGGTTGCCAGCTGGGCGCATTACTGGCCGAAAGATATTGCCCAGTTTTTCATTGATGAAAATAGTAAAAAATACCCTTATTATGTCCTTAAAAGACAGAACAGCGAGGGCATTCCTGAAGAAGAGATCCAGCCAAAAGGCAATCCTGCAATAATTTACATGATTGATAATAAAGACTACAGTTTTGATATACCCAACACTTACGTCTTACGCTATCTCAACCAAATACAAATCGAATTCTATCACTCATCACCGTCAAGCCGAAACAACATCGATACACTGTTGGCTTTTGATGATTTTATTGGTGAAAAACTGAAAGTTAACTTTAACCGTGCTTTGTATCTGCAAAACACGGCGTTAACAGTCGAATTAATAATGTTAAAATTGCAGACCGAAAAAATCATAATCCGGTGTCAGGAAAATATAGCCGCCAGCCAAGACACTATTGATAAAATAAAAATATCAGATCAGAATAATATTAAAATTGATGCCTTGATGCCAAAAATACACTATCATCTTATAACATCAATGAATGATCTGGATATGGATCTTATTCTGGAAGCAATAGATTTCAAATCAGGAATTTCATTTCTTCAAGCGAAAGAAAATTTGATCGAAGAATATAAAATCGCCGACGAAACGCAGAAAGAAAAGTACATTAATCTATATAAAATCATCAACCAAATGCAAGAAGCTCATGGTATTTATTCGGATTACCTCACCTATCATCCGCAAACGAAAAACATAGAACAAACAATGTTTATAAGTGACATACAAATATTTAGCTCACTCTTGCATGGCAATAGCGAAATGTTGGAAAATAGTTTTTTAAAACGCATTTTTTATTTGATTTTTGAATACACCAGACTTAATGATTTATCAATAATGGGGAATGTTTTTATTGTACCAGGAGAGCTGACGAAATATAAATTAATATTTGAAGAAGATGAATCTGAATTAAAAACAGATGAAATAACTCCTGTAATGGTTAATGAGTTGATTAAATATCTTAATGCGGAAGACGATGATGATAGTTTAATGAGCTATATCATAAAACTGATAGATATTTTCACTGTGGATCATCCGGAAGGAATGGACCATGAATTATGGTATCAAACCATGTCAACATTATTCATCAAGGTAAAAAATGTATTAGAAGAGAATATCAAAAACAGTATATATGAAAAAAAAAGATATTTATTACCTCCAGAATGGAGAATAGATTACAATGAGCGTCTTTTTCGTGATAAAAAAACTTATATTTTGTTAGAAATCATCATTGATATTTACGATGAATTCTATGATATTTTTGTTGCGAATGCTTCCAATAAGAACATTATTTTTGCAGAGAATGATGAACAACGCATAGCCAAAGCAAAATTAAATGCCATATATAAAAGAACTGCCGAAACCGAAATCATTGCAAACCAGGCCGATTTACTGGATTTTTTTAAACAGCAGGTGGAAGGAGGCGATATTCCATTATTATTCACCGCCGCGCTCAATTGGCATTGTTCTAATAATGGTAATGATTTTATGAGTATCAGTAAAAACGGCTTTTTAAATATAATCAGAGAATTTGCAAAAGCAGAACGACAAGTACTTCGTACAATGGGGGCGCGAGTGAATGAACAATATACCTCAGTGTATAAATTAAAGCGTTCAAATGAAATGAAAAGCACTGAAGAATATTTCAATCAATTTATAGAATACAATATTCATGATTGCTACCATGAGGCCCGTAATCTTACAATGAATGCTATTCAATCATCAACTTTAAGTTATTATGAACTCATCAATAATCCGCTGAAGTCTATGTTTTTTAAAATCTACAGCCGGAATTATGTGCAAAATGTATTATCCCATGACACTTGGGTTTCTTCTCCTGAGAACAACATTGGACATATAGCTATTGTTATGACAAATAATAACAAACTTTATCTCATCTCGACATTGTCAAACATATCGATAATTAAAAACGTAAATTTCTTGAAGGACGGCTCGTTATTAGAAAAATTTACACAAAAGTGGGAAGACACCCCTACAGAACTATTATTGCGTAGTAGACCAAAATTTGAATTGAGCGAAGATGATATATTAACGTTATTTTCTGGCATTAGCGCCAATCAGACTGAAATAGCGTTGGCAATGGAACTTATATTAATTCGACCTGAGGAGAATAAATATTCCAATCCAATGCCGCCATTTTCATCAACGGCGGTTAAAGAAATGAATATCGTAAAACCATTGATAGAAATCATAGACATGCTTCATGAAAAAATGTTGATTGAAATTTCTGATACCAGTAAAGAGATGTTGATCGACCGAGCATGGACAGACTATATTACGGCCCAAATTCCTTTCTATAGTTTATTCTGGCGCTATTGGAATGATGCAAGCTATAATATTGAAATTAAAGATTGCATATTCGAGATCTTTGACTTGGTATTAACATTTTTCCCTTCGGGCATTGCTTTTAATAATTCCGTATTTAGAGTGTTTGTTGATATTTTGAAAATAGCAAAAATAAAAAAAATTCCTATTAGCGGGTTACGTAATTATTTATTACAAGAATTCTCTAAAACATTGCCTTCACTTTTATATTCAGAAAGCCTTGCCTTAGGTTATAATCTAGCCTCCTATATTTCCCCGCTTCCCTTACCCCCCTCGTTAGTACATTGGCTCATTTCAAAATTTGAGTCAAGGATTGGCTCTGCCATTTTTCAAGTCAATAAAATAGCCCAAAAAAATAAAGAAATGAAAGAGAAAATTCGCCAAGAATGGTCCACCAACATTGATACAAGAAAATATACATTAAATAGTGATGGTATATATAGCCCGATAAGCGGGCACGCTCACCCGTTACAATACATTAAAGACCGGCTGCGTTTTTTTAAAGTCGAATGGGATAAATCCCAGAACACATGGCGCGTCCTGAGTCCTGATACAGGCAATAAATTTAATTTAGCTATGCCGGTTAAACTTATGAACAATGGAGAGAATGCTTTTTTTGCCTTGGCGGAGAGTAATCATCACTCACCCATTAATTTTCTTAAAATACGCCCATCAATCTTTGGCTCAAGTAGCGGGAGGCTTCAATTCGAATCCAGGGATATTTCCGGGATGAACACCAAAATACTGACTGCCGATCAACTGCAGCATAAACGATCCCTGCTGTTTTTCTTAAGCGAAGCGCTTAATGATTTACAAGATGCTTATGCCAGCGGCGCAAATAAAAAAGATATACTCCAGCAAATCATCAATTTATTAACTGGGCACAGGCCTATTGGATTGCATCGCCATATTATGGACAATTTTGACGAAACCTATTTATCACCCCACGTTAGTGGGATAGGAAGAATCAGCATTGATTCCATTAGCTTTAGATCAATTAGTTATTGGTTGAACCAGTTTGACCATCATCCCATTAGTAGCCTGGCTTTAGTTGTGAAGGTACACCACACCGCACTCATCATCGATCTGTTTTTTTTCCATCCAATTGAAGCGATGAGAATAAGAGGCGAGAGTATTTTTTTAGAAAATGAATGGGGCAATATGTATCGTAATACATTGCCTGCTAAATACAGTCTGGTTAAATTCAAAGATTATAATTCTTATGATGGCACCTTGGACTTTCAATCACAAGCTACGCTCTATCCAGGTAAATTTATCCAAAATGCTTATTTATTGAGGGAACCGGACTGGTACAAACCCGAAGTAACCAATCACTATAATGCCTTTTATAATGAAGCCTATGCGCTTAACGCTATTGAACGCAATAGCATTCGGTTAGCGGCTCGCAAAGCGATATATATCATGAGGTCATCCATGGGACATGAACAATTTCCATTATTGGTATTAAAGGAGGCAAAATTACTATCCAAATACAGTGAAAGAAGTTTATCCGCTGACATAAGCAAAGCCACAACCCAGGCAATCCCTGAAGCTGATTATTTAGAGCATCGCCACGAAATTACGTATTTCGACGAATTATTACGGGTTAATGAAGGCAAATGGCTGGCGGTTATCGACGATGCAGGGTTACTCAAGCGGTTAATGATTAGCGTGGGTAATGGCCGTTTCGGTGTCGCCGGCGCCAGCTTTTTCGATAAGTCTCTTTCCGATCTGCCCTGTATCATTGTTGCGGAAGAGATGGGAACGTTGGTCGATAAAAAACTCAAACTGAGATACAACGGTCGCACCTATAGGATAGTGGCGGGGAATGCGGCTTTGCTACCAGAGCTTATTCCTACCTTGGTAAAATCGCTCCCGCAAAAAAAAGTCGTTGAATATGGCGAGACAAACCAGATAATTTCAGAAAATTTCATAAAAAAAACCAGAGAGGAAGTGCTATTAGGTAAGGACTGGAGGATACAAAAAATAGCCGGTTTAGAAACACGGATACGTATCCAGGCGCATGGTTCGCCCTTCAATGTTAATTATATGGATGCGACTGAACTATCACATGCCATTCGTGGTTTATTGTTATCACAACCCGAACAGTTTAACTTTAATCAATTGCAAAGCATTGAGCTGTTTTCTTGCTTCAGCGGTTATGGCAACAAATACTCCACGGCACAGATCCTAGCCAATGAACTTAACCTGGCGGTCAATGCCTTTCCCGCCAAAATCAGCCACTCCATTCGTCAGCGCCGGCCGGAATGGTTCAAGACCTACCTGCCGCTGCAATCCAAAACCGGTGGTGCGGTGGAAGAGTACGTCATCTACAAAAATAAGGCCAAGACCGATCAACTTGCCAAACGCCATGCCCAGTTGCACAACCTGATGACCATCATATGCGACATTAAAAAAGCTATTGGTCTTGGACGGAACAAGCGTGCCGCTCATATGCTGCCGACTATTTATATTGATTTAGCCCTGGTGATTATTAGTAATATTAGCTTGGATGACTTTATCGCCCGGTATAGTTTACCCCCCGGCACCAAGGCTAGCATGCAATCAGTGTTGAATGAATATGCTATTAAAACCGAAGACTCCGATAAGCTATTTATGCAAGCGTATTTGGATATCATCAACTCCATTGATGAACTAAGCTATTTGTTCAACCAATGGCAATGAGTGGGACGCAGCTTGTCCGCCAGCGTCCACGATCGTGTCCGTTTTCGCCTTGTATTGGGCAGCTTAAGTCTGGTAAAACGTGGTTGATGTTTTCACTGTAACGGAATGAGCGATGCTTGAACTGCGCCCGAACTGCGAACGTTGTGATGCTGACTTGCCGCCCCATAGCCTGGATGCGCGTATTTGCTCCTATGAATGCACCTATTGTGCCGCATGCGCGCAGCGGTTTTTGCACAATAGTTGCCCCAACTGCGGCGGAGAGTTAGTCAGGAGGCCCATCCGCCCAGCGCATCGCCTTGCCATTCACCCAGCCTCTACCCAGCGGATAATAGCAAAGCGTTAACTTTCAGCTATCGAATCTATCTATCAAACCCGCTATCAATACCCTTCGGTTGCCGTACTATTAACGGCGCGGGCAACGGAGAAGACGTCCCGCCTTGATATTTCATTAACGCTTAGGGGCATAAAATGTATAATTTCTCACGTTTTCAGGCAAAAGAACTGGCCTTGGCTTATATGAGCGGCAAGGCGGCAAACTTATCACCGGAAGAATTTTTTCTGCAGGTCCGGAAGGCTGAGAAATCGTTTGATTCATTAATTAAAGGCGGCCAGGAACAACGCGTCGGCGAACTGGTGAAATCTTTTTAATATGTTCCACCGCGGCGGTGCCATTTATTTGTTGTTTAATGACACCGCGGGGTAAATGCTTATTTCCAAGCGCTGGCCTCATCCAACTGACGGTAATCCTCATCGCTGAGTTTCAGCGTAATGGCTTTTGACAACTCATCGAGCTGTTCAAGGGAGGTCGCGCTCACAATCGGTGCGGTAATGCCGGGCCGCTGCATAAGCCAGGCCAACGCCACTTGCGTGGGCGTTACCCGGTGCTGCTCGCTGACGGCATCCAGAGCCTGCAAAATGCGGATACCGCGTTCATTCAGATAGCGGTCCACAACCGTCTTGCCGCGCTGGCTTTTGGCGGCATCTTCCTTGGCGCGATACTTGCCGGTCAGAAAGCCGCTGGCCAGGGCATAGAAATTAATGACGCCGATGCCGTGGCCGGTGACCACCGGCGCCAAATGTTGCTCATATTCCTGGCGATCGTACAAATTATATAAAGGTTGCAACGCTTCGTAGCGCGCCAGCCCGTTCTGCTCGCTGATGCGCAGGGCTTCGGCCAGCCGGGGGCCGGTATAATTCGACGCGCCGATAGCCCGTACTTTTCCCTCTTTAATCAGCGCATCAAAAGCGCCAAGCGTTTCTTCCAGCGCTACGGATTGGTCATCGTCATGGGATTGGTACAAATCGATATAGTCGGTTTGCAGGCGGCGCAGGGAATCCTCCACCGCACGTTTGATATAGCCTGCCGACAGGCCTTGCTTATCGTCGCCCATGGGTTTGCCGACTTTGGTGGCGATAATCACCGCATCGCGCTTGCCGCTTTTTTTCAGCCAGTTGCCGATAATGGTTTCCGATTCGCCCCCCTGGTTGCCTTCAACCCATCTGGAATATACATCGGCGGTATCGATAAAGTTAAGCTGCTGTGCCACCAGGGCATCCAAAATGCGAAAGGAGGCCGTTTGATCGATAGTCCAGCCAAAGACATTGCCGCCAAATACCAGCGGGGGAATACGAAGGCCGCTGCGGCCCAAAGTACGTGTTTCCATCGTTATCTCCTTGCTTATCAGGATAATCGTTATCTGGATGAGAGCGATATGCGCGGGGTTGCAATAATATTACGGCCTTGCCGCGTTTATGCCGTGACCAACCGTGCTCCGGACAGATTGAGCGCCAATCGCTGCCGGCTGAGCAGCGCTTCGTGTTCCATCCAGCCGATAAATAATTGCAGCGCCGCCGAAAGCGTTTTTTGTTCCGGATACACCAGATAATACGCCGCGCCGCTTTCAATGCATAAAGGGAAAGGGGCAATCAGGCGGCGGGCCTGCAGATCGTATTCCACCAGGCACAGATCGCCCATGGCGATCCCATATCCTTGCAGGGCGGCGGTCATGGCCAGATCCAGCGTATCGAAGTGCTGGGCCTTGGCCGCCGGCAAACCATCGCAGCCGGCCGCTGTTAACCATAATAGCCAATCACGGCGATCGCGGGTGGGATGCAGCAGCGTTTTATCGGTCAGGGCAGCGGCCACATCCGTCTCGCCCGTCCATAAATCGGGGATGCAGACCGGCGAAAGGACTTCATCGAATAGATGGGAAACGCGGTTTTTTTTATTCTCCGGCCGGCCGAATACCACCGCCGCGTCGAAATGCTCGCTGGCGAAGTCAACGCCGTGCGAAATAGCCGTGGTCAGCGCGATGTCGATTTCCGGATGCTGATTTTGCAGTTGCATAATGCGCGGCAACAGCCAGCGCATCGCGCAGGTCGGACACTTGACCCGCAGGGTATCGGGACGGTTATTCACCCCGGCCAGCGCCGCGTCGATTTGCCCCAGGCCCTGCCGTATGGGGGCCAGCAGCGCGGCGCCCGCCTCGGTCAGGCACAGGCCGCGCGCCTGGCGGATGAACAACGCATACCCCAGATGCTGCTCCAGGCCGGCGATTTGCCGGCTTACCGCGCCCTGGGTCAGATGCAGCCGCTGCGCGGCATGGGTAAAATTCAACCGTTCGGCCACCACGACAAAGGTTTTCAGTACGTCGAGGGAGGGCAGCGGATTCATCATGCCGCCGCCGGCCCTGCTATTATAAGTATGGCAATCATACATTCACTCCTTGGGTGCGCCCGCCGGGCATGGCCAAGCGTGCCATGATCTGGATGCATGGCAAGTATGACAAAGAATCAGTTGTCGTCACAAGGGTTATGCGGCTTAATCATTAAGCCATGCCGGCCGGCCCAGTGCGCGCACCTAGCCCGCGGGCGGCGCGGACCCTACGTTCTTATCCACGCACCAGGAGGTATTACCCCATGCAGAGCGCTATTCCGCCCCGCTCTAAGCTACCCGATGTCGGTACCACCATTTTTACCACCATCGGCCTGCTTAGCGCCGAACATCAGGCGCTGAATCTTTCATCGGGCGCCCCCAGCTTTGACTGCGATCCGCAACTGGTGGAAAATACCGCTAAAGCCATGCGCGCCGGACATAACCAATATGCGGCCATGCCGGGGCTGCCCGCGCTGCGCGAAGCGCTGGCGGAGAAAGTGGCTACTCTGTATGGCTGCCGTTATGACCCCGTCACCGAAGTGACGATCATCGCCAGCGCCAGCCAGGGGCTTTACAGCGCCATCAGCGCGCTGGTTCATCCCGGCGATGAAGTGATTTATTTCGAACCCGCCTTTGACAGCTATGCCCCCATTACCCGCCTGCAGGGCGCCGTGCCGGTGCCGGTGAAACTGTCGCTGGACAATTATAGCATCGATTGGGTCGCGGTAGCGGCGGCGGTAACCCCGCGTACGCGCATGATCATCATCAATAGCCCGCATAACCCCACCGGCACTATTTTTAGCGAAGCGGATATCCAGCGGCTGACCGCGCTGACCGCCGGCACCGACATACTGATCCTCTCGGATGAAGTTTACGAACACGTGGTATTTGACGGCGAACCCCATCGCAGCATGGCGCGCTATCCGGCCCTGGCCGAGCGCAGCGTGGTGGTGTCGTCGTTCGGCAAGACCTATAGCGTCACCGGCTGGCGGGTGGGCTATTGCCTGGCTCCCGCCGAACTGATGCATGAAATCCGCAAGGTGCATCAATTTATGGTGTTCTCGGCTGACACGCCGATGCAGTATGCCTTTGCCGAGGCGCTGGCCTCGCCGGAGAGCTATCTCGGCCTGTCGGCGTTTTACCAGCGTAAACGCGACATATTGACCAACGCCCTGCGCGATTCCCCTTTTAAATTGTTGCCCAGCGCCGGCAGTTTTTTCCTGCTGGCGCAGTTTAGCCATTTTTCCGCGGACAGCGACGGCGATATGGTCATAAAATTGATTCGCGACGCCAAAGTCTCATCCATTCCCCTGTCGGCTTTTTACAGCGACGGCACCAATACCGGCACGATCCGGCTGTGTTTCGCCAAGGACGAGGCAACGCTGCTGGAAGGGGCGCGCCGCCTGTGTGAATGGAAAGCATCCTGAACGATGATCGCCCGGCGCGGCACATGCGGTGTCTCCCGGCTTACTTTATAATTTAACGATTTACTTTTGACGGGACGGATAATGAAAAAAATAGCGATACCTCTGGTAACACTCCTGACGCTGGCCTGCGCCGTGGCCCCGATGTCGGCCATGGCCGAGCAGGGAAAAATCCGCTTCGGCCTGGAGGCGCTTTATCCGCCGTTTGAATCCAAATCGCCGACCGGTGAGCTACAGGGCTTCGATATCGATCTGGGCAACGCCGTATGCCAGGCCGCAAGCGTTAAGTGCGAATGGATCGATACCTCGTTCGACGGCCTGATTCCCGCGCTGCAGGGCCGTAAATTCGATGCCATCAATTCGGCGATGAATGTGACGGAAAAACGCCGCCAGGCCATCGATTTCACTAACGTGATTTATCGGGTGCCGACCAAGCTTATCGCCCGCGCCGATAGCGGCCTGTTGCCGACGCCAGAGGCGCTGAAAGGGAAAAACGTGGGCGTATTGCAGGGGTCCATCCAGGAATCCTACGCCAATGCCCATTGGGCCAAACAGGGCGTCAACGTGGTGGCCTACCAGGATCAAAACCAGATCTATATGGATCTGACGTCGGGCCGCCTGGACAGCACGCTGGTATTGGCCCCGGCCGGGCAGTCGGGTTTCCTGGCCCAGGAGCAGGGCAAAGGGTTCGCCTTTGTCGGCCCGGCGGTCAGCGACGACGCCATCCTCGGCAGCGGCATCGCCTTCGGCATCCGCAAGGGCGACGATGCCCTGAAAAAACAATTGAATGACGCCATCGCTAAAGTGAAGGCCCAGGGCACGGTGACCACCTTGGCGCATAAATATTTCGGCGATATCGACGTCAGCGCCCCGAACTGATACCCGCTAACGCCCCGCGGCAAAAGTTGCGGGGCATTTCGCAGGACCGGCTACAAACCCTGACACCACCTCCACAGTTCCTCCATCTTTGTCCGCGCTTTTTTGTCTAAACTGGTTATATCATTTTCCTTTACGCAGGGACGTGCGATGCTTGTGCCCTGTTTGCGTGATTACAGGTATAGCGATACATGAAGGGTAAACGCATTGGACGCTTGTGGCTGGTGATACCGGCTTTGCTGGTGATCGTTATCGGCGCATTTTTCCTCTGGCGACATTTTCACGGGCAGAACGCCGCGGACCCCGCGGCGACGGCCCAACATCGCGCCGAAGGGTCCAATGCCTCCCGGCGCGGCGGTCGCCGCCCGGAAACGCTGTCGCCGGTGCAGGCCGCCACCGCCCAGGCCAAATCCGTACCCCGTTATCTCACCGGCCTGGGCACCGTCACCCCGGCCGGGACGGTTACCGTGCGCAGCCGCGTCGACGGCCAGCTGATGGCGCTGCACTTCGCCGAAGGCCAGTGGGTCAAGGCGGGAGATCTGCTGGCGGAAATCGACCCGCGCCCGTTCGCCGTGGCGCTGCAGCAGGCCCAGGGGCAATTGGCAAAAGATCAGGCTACGCTGGCCAATGCCCGGCAGGATATGGCGCGCTACCAGCAATTGGTAAAAACCAACCTGGTTTCGCGCCAGCAGCTGGACACGCAGCAGTCTTTGGTGCGGGAAGCCGAAGGCACCCTGGCCGTCGATCGCAGCGCCGTCGCCAGCGCCGAACTGCAATTGACCTATAGCCGGATCACCGCGCCGATGGATGGCAAGGTCGGCCTGCGCCTGGTGGATGCGGGCAACTATATCAGCAGCGGCGACGCCACGGGCCTGGTGGTGTTGACCCAAACCCGGCCGATCGACGTGCTGTTCACCCTGCCGGAAAGCGATATTCCCAGCGTGATCGACGCGCAAAAAAGCGGCGCAATGCCGCTCATCGAGGTATGGGATCGCACCAACAAACAAAAACTGACCGAAGGCAAACTGCTCAGCCTGGATAACCAGATTGACGCCGCCACCGGGACGGTGAAGCTCAAGGGGCGCTTTGATAATGCCGACGACAGCCTGTTCCCCAATCAGTTTGTGAATATCCGCATGAAAGTCGCTACCCTGCAAAATGCGGTGGTCATCCCGTCGGCCGCCGTGCAGATGAGCAATAACGGCCACTTCGTCTGGGTGTTGAACGATGATAATCAGGTGAGCCAGCATCGCATTACCACCGGCATGGAGGATAACCAGCTGGTGGTGGTGACCGCCGGCCTGCAGGCGGGGCAACGGGTCGTGACCGACGGTCTCGATCGCCTGACCGAAGGCGTCAAGGTGGAGGTGATCGCCCCGGCCGCCACCCAGCCCGCCGTCAGCGCCACTCCCCCGCGCCACGGGGAAAAATCCTGATGGAGGTGTTGCCACCCAGCCATAACGGCGGCCCTTCCCGCCTGTTTATCCTGCGCCCGGTCGCCACCACGCTGCTGATGATCGCCATTCTGCTGGCCGGCATCATCGGCTATCGGGCGCTGCCGGTTTCCGCGCTGCCGGAGGTGGATTATCCCACCATCCAGGTGGTGACGCTTTATCCGGGCGCCAGCCCGGACGTCGTAACCTCGGCCATCACCGCGCCGCTGGAGCGGCAGTTTGGCCAAATGTCGGGGTTAAAACAGATGTCGTCGCAAAGCTCCGGCGGCGCCTCGGTCATCACACTGCAATTTCAGCTCACGCTGGCGCTGGATGTGGCCGAGCAGGAAGTACAGGCTGCCATTAATAACGCCACGAACCTATTACCCACCGACCTGCCCAATCCGCCGGTATATAGCAAGGTCAATCCGGCCGATCCGCCCATCATGACCCTGGCGGTCACGTCCACGTCGATGTCGATGATCCAGGTGGAAGACATGGTCGAAACCCGGGTTGCGCAAAAAATCTCCCAGGTCAGCGGAGTGGGGCTGGTATCCATTTCCGGCGGCCAGCGTCCGGCGGTGCGGGTGAAAATGAACGCCACCGCCCTGGCGGCCTATGGCCTGGATAGCGAAACCGTGCGCACCGCCATCGCGGCGGCCAACGTCAATTCCGCCAAAGGTAGCCTGGATGGGCCGGAGCGCTCCATTACCCTGTCGGCCAACGATCAGATGAAATCAGCCGACGACTACCGCCGGCTGATTATCAGTTGGCAAAACGGCGCGCCGGTACGCCTGGGGGATGTGGCCACCATCGAACAGGGCGCGGAAAACAATCGCCTGGGGGCCTGGGCCAACCGGCAGCCGGCGATCGTGATGAATATCCAGCGCCAGCCCGGCGCCAATGTCATTACCACCGCCGATAGCATTCGCGCCCTGCTGCCGTCGTTAACCGCCAGCCTGCCTAAATCGGTCTCCGTTTCACTGCTGGCCGATCGCACCACCAATATCCGCGCGTCGGTCAGCGATGTGCAGTTCGAACTGCTGTTATCCATTGCGCTGGTGGTGATGGTGATGTATCTGTTTTTGCGCAACGCCGCCGCCACCCTGATCCCGGCCATCGCCGTGCCGCTGTCCCTGGTGGGCACCTTCGCGGCCATGTACATGCTTGGCTTTTCCATCAATAACCTGACGCTGATGGCGCTGACCATCGCCACCGGCTTTGTGGTGGATGACGCCATCGTGGTGATCGAAAATATCTCCCGCTATATCGAGCAGGGGGAGAAGCCGCTGGCGGCGGCGCTCAAAGGCGCCGGCGAGATTGGCTTTACCATTATTTCACTTACCGTCTCGCTGATCGCGGTGCTGATCCCGCTGTTGTTCATGGGGGATATCGTCGGCCGGCTGTTTCGCGAATTCGCGGTGACGCTGGCCATCGCCATCCTGATCTCAGCGGTAGTATCGCTGACCCTGACTCCGATGATGTGCGCGCGCATGCTGAGCTATGAATCGCTGCGCCGGCAAAACCGCTTTACCCGCGCCAGCGAACGGATTTTTGAACGGGTCGTGGCCGGCTATGGCCGCTGGCTGGAAAAAGTGCTGCATCATCCCTGGCTGACGCTGGCGGTGGCCTTCAGCATGCTGGTGCTGACCGTGGTGCTGTATGTGGCCATCCCCAAGGGGTTTTTCCCCACCCAGGATAACAGCGTGATCCAAGGGACTCTGCAAGCCTCGCAAAGCGTATCGTTCAGCAACATGGCCCAGCGCCAGCAGGCGGTGCTGTCGGTGATCATGCGCGACCCGGCGGTGCAGAGCGTCTCGTCGCTGATTGGCGTGGACGGCACCAATGCCACGCTAAACAGCGGGCGGCTGCAGATCAACCTCAAACCCCTGGATCAGCGCGGCGACCGCATCGGGGTGGTTATCGAGCGCCTGCAGCAGGCAACGGACGGGTTGAGCGGCGTGCGGCTTTATTTGCAGCCGGTGCAGGATTTGACCATTGATACCCAGCTCAGCCATACCCAATATCAATTTACTCTCCAGAGCCTGTCGCTGGAGGATCTGAGCAAATGGGTGCCGCCACTGCTCTCCCGTTTGCAAAGCCTGCCGCAGTTGCAGGACGTGAGCGGTGATTTGCAGGACCGCGGGCTGGAAGCCTATATCAAAGTGAACCGGGACAGCGCTAGCCGCCTGGGCATCAGCATGGCGGATGTGGATAACGCGCTGTACAACGCCTTTGGCCAGCGGTTGATCTCCACCATTTACACCCAGGCCAATCAATACCGGGTGGTATTGGAACAAGACA
The DNA here is from genome assembly GCA_015654925.1 of Enterobacterales bacterium. GTDB lineage: Bacteria > Pseudomonadota > Gammaproteobacteria > Enterobacterales > Enterobacteriaceae > Acerihabitans. The sequence goes on from JAATFX010000032.1 coordinate 42,350, forward strand.
ACGATGCGACGCCCGGCCTCGCTGCCCTGGCGAATATCCGCATCAAGGGCAGCAACGATAATATGGTGCCGCTCAGCGCCATCAGCAGCGTGGAGCAACGGCTGGGGTCGCTGTCGATCAATCACCAGGAACAGTTCCCGTCCGTCACCGTCTCGTTTAATCTGGCCCCCGGCTACTCCCTGGGCGAAGCGGTCGCCGCCATCACCCAGGCCGAACAGGCGCTGGAACTGCCCGGCTCCATCACCACCCGTTTCCAGGGCAGCACGCTGGCCTTTCAATCGGCGCTGGACAGCACCGTCTGGCTGATCGTCGCGGCCATCGTGGCGGTCTATATCGTGCTGGGGGTGCTGTATGAAAGCTTTATCCATCCGGTCACCATCCTTTCCACGCTGCCCACCGCCGGGGTCGGCGCCCTGCTGGCGCTGATGATCTCCGGCCACGAGCTGGACGTGATCGCCATCATCGGCATTATCCTGCTGATAGGCATCGTTAAAAAGAATGCCATCATGATGATCGACTTCGCGCTGGCCGCCGAGCGGGAAAAGGGCATGACGCCTTATGAGGCCATTTTCCAGGCGTGCCTGCTGCGCTTTCGGCCCATCCTGATGACCACCCTGGCCGCGCTGTTCGGCGCGCTGCCGCTGATGTTCAGTACCGGGGTGGGGGCCGAGCTGCGCCGGCCGCTGGGGATTTGCATGGTCGGTGGCCTGGTGGTCAGCCAGGTGCTGACGCTGTTTACCACCCCGGTGATTTATCTGCTCTTCGACCGGCTCTCCCGCTACCGCCGTCCGCTCGCCGATAAGCCGGAGCCGACATGAAATTCTTCGCCCTGTTTATCTACCGCCCGGTGGCCACGCTGCTGCTGACCCTGGCGATTGCGCTATGCGGGGTCATTGGTTTTCGCCTGTTGCCGGTGGCACCGCTGCCGCAGGTGGATTTCCCGGTGCTGATGGTGACCGCGTCCCTGCCCGGTGCGTCCCCCGAAACCATGGCATCGTCGGTAGCGACCCCGCTGGAGCGGGCGCTGGGCCATGTCGCCGGGGTCAACGAGATGACGTCCAGCAGCAGCCTGGGCAGCACGCGGATTATTCTGCAATTTGACTTTGACCGCGACATCAACGGCGCGGCGCGCGACGTGCAGGCCGCGCTGAACGCCGCGCAAAGCCTGCTGCCCAGCGGCATGCCCAACCGGCCGCAGTACCGCAAGGTCAATCCCTCCGATGCGCCGATCATGATCCTGACCATGACCTCGGATACCTATAGCCAGGGCCAGCTCTACGATATCGCCTCCACCCAGCTGGCGCAGACGATTTCACAAATGGACGGCGTCGGCAACGTTACGGTGGGCGGCGGGTCGCTGCCCGCCGTGCGGGTGGAACTCAATCCCCAGGCGCTGTTCAACCAGGGCGTTTCGCTGGACGAAGTGCGCGAGGCCATCGGCCAGGCCAATGTGCGCCGCCCCCAGGGGGCGCTGGAAGACCCGCTGTCGCGCTGGCAAATTCGCACCAATGACGCGCTGCACAGCGCCGCGGAGTACCAGCCGCTGATCGTGCATTACCAAAACGGCGGCGCGGTGCGCCTGGGGGATGTCGCCACGGTGCGCGATTCGGTGCAGGATGTGCGCAACGCCGGCATGTCCGGCACCAAGCCGGCGATCCTGATCGTGATTTTCCGCTCGCCGGACGCCAATATCATCTCCACGGTGCAAAGCGTCCGCGCGGCCATCCCGTCCCTGCGCGCCAGCATCCCCGCGGGGATCGAGATGAACGTCGCCCAGGATCGTTCGCCGACCATTCGCGCCTCGCTGGACGAAGTGGAACAATCGCTGGTGATTGCGGTGGCGCTGGTGATCCTGGTGGTGCTGCTGTTTTTACGCTCCTGGCGCGCTACCCTGATCCCCGCGCTGGCGGTGCCGGTATCATTAATCGGCACCTTCGCCGCCATGTACCTGTGCGGTTTCAGCCTGAATAATATTTCCCTGATGGCGCTGACCATTGCCACCGGTTTCGTGGTGGATGACGCCATCGTGGTGGTGGAAAATATCGCCCGCCATGTGGAAACCGGCATGCAGCCCCTGGCGGCGGCCCTGCTGGGGGTGAGGGAAGTGGGCTTTACCGTGTTGTCCATGAGCCTGTCCCTGGTGGCGGTATTTATTCCGCTGCTGTTGATGAGCGGCCTGCCCGGCCGGCTGTTCCGGGAGTTCGCCGTGACGTTGTCGGTGGCCATCATGATCTCGCTGGTGATTTCGCTGACGCTCACGCCCATGCTTTGCGCCCGGCTATTGCAGGGGCCGGCGGCGCGCCCGCCCCGCCGTCCCGATCGTTTTAACACTTTTATGACCAGGGTACAGCAGGGTTATGCCCGTTCGTTGCTTTGGGTATTGCAGCATGCCCGCTGGGTGCTGGTGCTGTTTCTGGCTACGCTGGCCCTGAACGTATGGTTATATATCGCCATCCCCAAGACGCTGATGCCGGAACAGGATACCGGCCGGTTGCTGGGCTTTATCCAGGCCGACCAGAGCATTTCTTTCCAGGCGATGCGCGGCAAGCTGCAGGATTTTATGCGGATCGTGGGCGAGGACCCGGCGGTGGATAATGTCACCGGTTATACCGGCGGATCGCGCACCAATTCCGGGTCGATGTATATCTCCCTGAAACCGCTGTCCGAGCGCAAGGCCAGCGCGCAGGATATTATCGTACGCCTGCGCGCCAAGCTGGCGCAGGAACCCGGCGCCGATCTGTTTTTAATGGCGGTGCAGGATATCCGGGTCGGCGGACGGCAGTCCAATGCCAGTTATCAATATAGCCTGCTGGCGGACGATTTAACCGCTTTGCGCACCTGGGAACCCAAAATCCGCCTGGCGCTGGCGGCGCTGCCCGAACTGGCCGATGTCAACTCCGATCAGCAGGATAAAGGCTCGGAACTGGGCCTGCTGTATAATCGCGATGTGCTGGCCCGGCTGGGCCTGTCGGTGTCCGACGTCAATAACCTGTTGAATAACGCTTTCGGCCAACGGCAGATCTCCACGATTTACCAACCGCTCAATCAATACAAAGTGGTGATGGAAGTGGCGCCGGCCTACACCCAGGACCCGAGCGCACTGGACCAGATGTTCTTGATTAACAGCAGCGGTCAACCGATCCCCCTGTCGTCGTTCGCCAGTTGGCAACCGGCCAACGCCCCGCTGTCGGTCAATCACGAAGGGCTGTCCGCGTCGTCGACCATTTCCTTTAACCTGCCGGAGGGCGTGGCCCTGTCCACCGCCTCGCAGGCTATTGAACGGGCCATGACCAGCCTGGGCGTCCCCTCCGACGTGCGCGGCAGCTTTGCCGGCACCGCCAAGGTGTTCCAGCAAACCCAGCAGTCCCAATTGCTGTTAATGGTGGCGGCCATCGCGACGGTCTATATCGTGCTGGGCATTTTATATGAGAGCTATATCCACCCGCTGACCATTTTATCCACCCTGCCCTCGGCGGGCATCGGCGCGCTGCTGGCGCTGGAGTTGTTCCGCGCCCCGTTCAGCCTGATTGCCATGATCGGCATTTTGCTGCTGATCGGTATCGTAAAAAAGAATGCGATCATGATGGTGGATTTTGCCCTTACCGCCCAGCGGCAAAGCGGCATCAGCGCCTTTGACGCCATTTTCCAGGCGTGCCAGCTGCGTTTCCGGCCGATTATCATGACGACCCTGGCCGCGCTGTTCGGCGCGCTGCCGCTGGTATTAAGCAGCGGCGACGGCGCCGAAATGCGCCAGCCCTTGGGCATCACCATCGTCGGCGGCCTGGTAGTCAGCCAATTGATGACGCTCTACACTACGCCGGTGATTTATCTGTTTTTCGATAAATTGCGTGTTAAACCCCGTGCGGGCCACGGATCGGCTTTCGCCCGTTCACAAGAGTAAGCACCATGCGCTGGCACCCTTATCATCATGATGATTCCGCGTCCACCTCGCCCCCGCCGTCCGCCTCGGTGCATTGGCAACTGTGGACGGTGGCCTTTGGCTTTTTCATGCAAACGCTGGACACCACCATCGTCAATACCGCCCTGCCCTCCATGGCCCAAAGCCTGGGTACCAGCCCGCTGCATATGCATTCGGTGATCGTTTCTTATGTACTGACCGTGGCGGTGATGCTGCCGGCCAGCGGCTGGCTGGCGGATCGCTTCGGGGTCAAGAAAGTGTTTTTCACCGCCATTGTCTTGTTTACCCTCGGATCGCTGCTGTGCGCGCGGGCCGAAACGCTGCATGAACTGGTATTATCGCGGGTGGTCCAGGGCATCGGCGGCGCGATGATGGTGCCGGTGGGCCGCCTGACGGTGATGAAAATCGTTCCCCGCTCGCAATATATGGCGGCGATGGCGTTTGTGACCATGCCCGGCCAGATAGGCCCCCTGGTCGGCCCGGCGCTGGGCGGTTTTTTGGTGGAGTACGCCAGCTGGCATTGGATTTTCCTGATTAATTTGCCGGTGGGCGCGGTCGGGGCCCTGATTACCTGGCTGTTGATGCCGAACTACACCATGCAGACCCGGCGGTTTGATATTAGCGGGTTTTTCCTGCTGGCGGTGGGCATGGCCACCCTGACGCTGGCGCTGGACGGGCATAAAGGCCTGAACCTGGCGCCGGTTTATGTGGCGTTACTGATCCTGGCCGGACTGCTGGCGCTGTTGGGCTATTGGCTGCATGCGCGGGGCAGCGACAGCGCGCTGTTCAACCTGCGGCTGTTTGATACGCCCACCTTCTCCATCGGTTTGGTGGGCAGCCTGCTGGGGCGGATCGGCAGCGGCATGCTGCCGTTTATGACGCCGCTGTTTCTACAATTGGGCCTGGGCTACACGCCGTTCCACGCCGGGCTGATGATGATCCCGATGGTGATCGGCAGCATGGGCACCAAACGCATCATCGTACAGTTGGTCAATCGCGCCGGTTACCGCAACGTCCTGACCTGGGCGACGCTGGGGCTGGCGCTGATAAGCCTGGTGTTTCCCCTGGTGGCGCTGGCGGGCTGGACGTACGCCATCCCCGTGGTGCTGTTTTTCCAGGGCGTGGTCAACGCCATGCGCTTTACCTCCATGAATACCCTGACCCTCAAGGACTTGCCCGACGATCTGGCCAGCGGCGGCAACAGCCTGCTGTCGATGGTCATGCAGTTGTCGATGAGCCTGGGGGTGACCACCGTGGGCATCCTGCTCGGCCTGTTTGCCACCGCCTCGGGCCCGCTGGCGTCGGGGACCTTGCACGGCGTATTTATCCCGACCTATTTATGCATGGCGGTGGTGATTGCCCTGCCTGCGCTGGTATTTATGCGGGTGCCGCCGGATACCACGCAAAATGGGTTATTAACGCAACGCGACCCGGACGGGCACTAAGCCATGATGAAATTCGGCATTACCGCTAAACTTTTTCTCGCCATTTTCGCCACCTGCATGCTGGTGGTGATAACCATGCACTGGGGCGTGCGGATCAGTTTCGAACGCGGGTTCATCGATTACATCAAGCGCAGCAATAATCAGCGCATCGAGCTGCTAAGCAACGCGCTGGCCGAACAATACCAGCTCCACGGGGACTGGCATTTCCTGCGCAACAACGATCGGTTTGTCTATCAGCTGCTGCGCTCATTTGAACAAAACCCGGATGAAGGGCGCAAGAATCTGCCGCCCCACGGCTTTCGCACTCAAATCTGGGTGGTGGACGCCATGCGGCAACGGCTGGTGGGTCCGAGCGGACCGCTGCCCAATGAAGGTCCGCGCCGGGCCATCAAGGTTAACGGCGACGTGGTCGGCTGGGTGGTCTCGACTCCGGTGGAACGCCTGACCCGTGACGCGGATATCAGCTTCGACGCGCAGCAGCGCCGCACCAGTTGGCTGATCGTCGCGCTGGCGGGGCTGCTGGCGGCGGCGGTGACCTGGCTTACCGCCCGCGGCCTGCTGGCGCCGGTTAAACGACTGGTCAACGGCACCCATCAATTGGCCACCGGCAATTTTTCCACCCGGGTGATGACCGGCACCCAGGACGAACTGGGCCGGCTGGCGAAAGATTTTAACCAGCTCGCCATGTCACTGGAAAAAAACGACGCCATGCGCCGGGAGTTCATGGCCGATATTTCCCACGAGTTGCGTACGCCGCTGACCATATTACGCGGCGAACTGGAAGCGTTGCAGGACGGGGTGCGGCAACCCACCGCCGGCTCCTTGTCATCGCTCCAGGCGGAGGTCGCCATACTGACCAAGCTGGTGGATGATTTACATCAGCTTTCGCTGTCCGATTCAGGCGCCCTGGCGTATCGCAAAGACCGGGTGGACGCCATTCATCTGCTGGACATCGCGGTGGCATCGTTTGGCGCGCGCTTTAGGCTTAAGGGGCTGGAGATTACCCAATCCCTGCCCGGCAAGGCGTGGGTATTCGGCGACCCGGATCGCCTGACCCAGCTGTTTTTGAACCTGCTGGAAAACAACCTGCGTTATACCGATGCCCCGGGGCGGCTTATTATTGATGGCGAAATCCAGGCCGATAGCCTGCTGCTGCGCTGGCAGGACAGCGCGCCGGGCGTGGACGACCCGCAGCTTACGCAGATTTTTGAACGGTTTTACCGCACCGAGGGATCGCGGAATCGGGCCAGCGGCGGCTCGGGGCTGGGCCTGCCGATTTGCCAAAATATCGTGGAAGCCCATGGCGGACACATCCGCGCCGCGCATTCGCCTTTAGGCGGCCTGCAAATAACGGTACAATTGCCGCTGGATTCCCAGACACCCAGAATGATATGAGCGAATATGACGCAGCGCCGTTAACTATCCTGATCGTCGAGGATGAACCCAAACTTGGTCAGCTATTGGTGGATTACCTCCAGGCGGCGGATTACCGCACCCATTGGCTGACCCGCGGCGACGAAGTGGCCGACTACCTGCTTAAAACCCCGGCCGCGCTGGTATTGCTGGATTTAATGCTGCCAGGGCGCGACGGCCTGTCGGTTTGCCGGGATATACGCCGTTTTTCCGATGTCCCCATCATCATGATGACCGCCAAAACCGAGGAGATCGACCGCCTGCTCGGGCTTGAGATCGGCGCGGACGATTATATCTGCAAACCTTACAGTCCGCGGGAAGTGGTCGCCAGGGTCAAGGCCATTATGCGCCGCTGCTACCGCCCTGCGGTGTCGATGCCGGTGCATAGCCCGTTGAAAATCGATGAAAATCGGTTCAAGGCCAGCTATCGCGATCTGCCCCTGGATTTGACCCCGGCCGAGTTCCGGCTGCTGAAAATTTTGGCCTGCGCTCCCGGCCAGGTCTTCTCGCGCGAAGCCCTGCTCAATCAACTCTATGATGATTATCGCGTCGTCACCGATCGCACTATCGACAGCCATATTAAAAACCTGCGCCGCAAACTGGAGAACCTGGCGGACGACGTAGTGTTTATCCGCGCCGTTTACGGCATGGGCTACCGCTGGGAAGCGGAACCCGGCGATTTAGCTTAACCGTTTTAGCCACGGTGACAAAATCCGGAGTTCTCCTATACTTTCGAAAGCGCGCAGGCGCGATCTGAAAGGAGGAGCCATCCCATGGCAACCGTGCATTATGAGCTGGAAAAAGTGAGAAACGGACATTTTATCTTTAAACTCAAGGGAGTGAATGGTGAAATCATTCTAGCCAGCGCCACGTTTTGCAGCAAAGCGTCAGCGGAGAATGCCATCAATTTCGCCCGTTATAACGCCCCTGATGAAAATAATTACGAGTTGAAGCACAGCGGTAACGATCAGCCCTACTTTATTTTGCGAGGCAAAAACTATCAAGTCCTTGGGCAAAGCGGCCCGTATCAGTCCGAAACCGCCGCTAAACGAGGGATTAAAACCGCGATGGAATGCGCCGCAACGCAAGAGATCATGGATTTGACGGTCTGATGTCTGCTATTTCGCCGGCCGCGCCAAGGCCGCGCCGGCGAAATAACTAAACCCTGTTTTTTGTCGGTTTTTGCTGATTTTTTCCGCTTCAAGGTCTAAAATCCCGTCCTTCGCTGCCATCACCCAGGCAGACTGACCTGACATCAGACGAGATTTATCATGCTTACTCCGGAACTGCTTTCCCCCGCCGGTTCGTTAAAAAACATGCGTTACGCTTTCGCCTACGGCGCCGATGCGGTATATGCCGGCCAACCGCGCTACAGCCTGCGGGTGCGCAATAATGAATTCAACCATGAAAACCTGGCCTTGGGGATTAACGAAGCCCATCAGCTCGGGAAAAAATTCTATGTGGTGGTGAATATCGCCCCGCACAATGCCAAATTAAAAACCTTTCTGCGCGATCTCCAGCCGGTGATTGAAATGGGACCCGATGCGCTGATCATGTCCGATCCCGGGCTGATCATGTTGGTGCGCCAGGCCTTTCCGTCCATGCCCATTCACCTGTCGGTGCAAGCCAACGCGGTCAACTGGGCCACGGTGAAATTCTGGCAGCAGGCCGGACTGACCCGCGTCATCCTCTCCCGCGAGCTGTCCCTGGAAGAAATAACCGAAATCCGCCAGCAGGTTCCGGACATCGAGCTGGAAGTTTTTGTCCACGGCGCGCTGTGCATGGCTTACTCCGGCCGCTGCCTGCTCTCCGGCTACCTGAATAAGCGCGACCCGAACCAGGGCGCCTGCACCAACGCCTGCCGCTGGGAATATAAAGTGCAGGCAGGCAAAGAAGACGAGATCGGTAATATCGTGCACCGGCATGAACCCGCCGCCGTGACCGCCGTTGAGCCTACCCTTGGCATCGGCGCGCCCACCAATCAGGTATTTATGCTGGAAGAAGCCCAGCGTCCCGGCGAATATATGACCGCGTTTGAAGATGAGCACGGCACCTATATTATGAATTCCAAAGACCTGCGGGCCATTGCTCACATCGGCCGCCTGACCCAGATGGGCGTCCATTCGCTGAAAATAGAAGGACGCACCAAGTCCTTTTATTATTGCGCGCGCACCGCCCAGGTCTATCGCCAGGCCATTGACGACGCGGTGGCGGGCAAACCCTTTGATACGACGCTGCTTACCACGCTGGAAGGATTGGCGCACCGCGGTTATACCGAAGGTTTCCTGCGCCGCCATGTCCACGAAGATCAGCAGAACTACGAAGTCGGTTATTCCGTTTCCGATACCCAGCAGTTTGTCGGTGAATTTACCGGCGAACGGCGCGACGGGTTGGCGGAAGTGGAGGTGAAAAATAAATTCTCCCTTGGGGACAGCGTCGAGCTGATGACCCCGCAAGGCAATATCAGTTTTATCCTGGAGCGGATAGTCACGAAAAAAGGCGCGGATGCGGACGTTGCGCCGGGCAACGGCCACACGGTCTACTTGCCGATTCCAGAGGCGATTGACCTGAGGTTCGCGCTGCTGATGCGCAACTTATCCGACGCCACGACCCGTAATCCGCACGGTAAAATGGTCGCGGGAGTCAGCGCGAATTAACCGCTTTGCCAAACAGCGGCCGGGCCAATAACATTTGGAAATATAAGCTGGAAATTAGAATCGGGTCACACAACGTTTAAGCGGCACGGCGTATGATGCGCTTGCTGAATCAAAACACAAAACAATGACCCAGCTTCACCAGGAACCACCTCTTTCGCCAGCTCATCCTCCCTTGAGCTGGCTTTTTATTGGGCGCTGTTTTACCTCCCGTCACGGCCGCTTCTCCCGGCAAGTGATAAATCCCGTCTCCCCCCACGACTTTCCCATTTTGGGATATAGTATCTATGCTATATGACCGCGAAGGCGAGGCACTATGGTAACTCGCGGGCATGCATCGCATCGTTTTATCATCCCAAGGGAAAGCATTAATGGAATCAGCCATGTCAGCCAGACCCGCGTCCTTGCTTATCGTAAACGGTAAAAGCGCGGGTAATGAACAGCTTAGGCTAGCGGTAGATCAATACCGCGAATCCGGTTATCCCATCCATGTGCGCGTAACGTGGGAGCATGGCGATGCGCTGCGTTATGTCCAGGAAGCCGTCAGGCTGGAGGTGGATACCGTGATCGCCGGCGGGGGCGACGGCACCATTAACGAAATTGCCGGCGCGCTGGCGCTGTTGCCGGCTGACCGCCGGCCCTGCCTGGGCATCCTGCCGCTGGGCACCGCCAACGATTTTGCCCTGAGCTGCGCCATCCCCGAGGAACTGGATAAAGCGCTGCTGCTGGCCATTGTGGGTAAAGCCGCCGATATTGATATCGCCCAGGTGAATAACGACCGTTATTTTATCAATATGGCCACCGGCGGCTTTGGCACCCGCATTACGTCCGAAACGCCGGCCAAGCTGAAATCCGCCCTGGGCGGCGCGTCCTATTTTATTCACGGCTTATTGCGCATGGATACCCTGAAAGCCGACAGTTGCGAAATTCATGGACCTGATTTTAATTGGGCGGGCGACGCGCTGGTGATAGGGATCGGCAATGGCCGCCAGGCCGGGGGCGGCCAGGCGCTGTGTCCGGACGCGTTGATTAACGACGGCCTGCTGCAACTGCGTATTTTTGCGTCAGAGGCATTATTGCCGATATTGCTTAATAGCCTGACCAGCGATGAGCAAAATCCCCATGTGGTATCCGCATCCCTGCCCTGGCTGGAAATTGTCTCGCCCCATGAAGTCACATTTAACCTGGACGGCGAGCCGCTGAGAGGCAAAAAATTCCTGATTAAAGTATTACCCGCGGCGCTGGCCTGCCGGTTGCCGCCCATTTGTCCGTTGCTGGGCTAAGACGGTGGCCGCGGCCACCGGGGGAAGCGCCGTCAGGCGATAGTGATGCTTTTATCCAGATAGACATCCTGCACGGCGTTAATCAGCGCGACGCCGTCTTTCATCGAACGTTTAAACGCCTTGCGCCCCATGATCATACCCATGCCGCCGGCCCGCTTATTGATCACCGCCGTGCGTATGGATTCGGCCAGATCCGTGGCGCCAACCGACGCGCCGCCTGAATTAATCAATCCGGCTCGTCCCATATAGCAGTTGGCCAACTGATAACGCACCAGATCGATGGGGTTGTCGGAAGTCAAGGTGCTATAAACCCGCTCATCGGTATAACCAAAATTAATCGCCTGGTATCCGCCATTATTTTCGGCCATTTTCTGCTTGACGATATCGGCGCCAATGGTGGCGGCAAGATGATTGGCCTGGCCGGTCAAATCGGCGCTGGAGTGATAGTCCACCCCGTCTTTCTTAAAAGCCGGATTACGCAAATAGGCCCACAGCACCGTCACCAGGCCTAACTCATGGGCACGGGCAAAAGCCGCGGAGACCTCTTCGATTTGGCGGCGGGACTGCTCCGAACCAAAATAAATGGTGGCCCCGATAGCCACCGCCCCCAGGCCAAAGGCCTGGTCAACGCTGGCGTACAGCGTTTGGTCGTACTGGGTCGGGTAGCTCAGGGTTTCGTTATGGTTGATTTTCACCAAAAACGGAATACGGTGCGCATAACGCCGGGCTACCGCCGCCAGAACGCCATAGGTGGAGGCGACGCAATTACAGCCGGCTTCCAGCGCCAGTTCGACGATATTCTTCGGATCAAAATACTGCGGATTAGCGGCAAACGACGCCCCGGCCGAATGCTCTACCCCCTGATCCACCGGCAGGATGGACAGATAACCGGTGCCGCCCAGGCGGCCGGTATTGAACAACGTTTGCATATTGCGCAGCACTACCGGCGAGCGGGCATTGTCGATCATTACCCGATCAACATAATCACTGCCCGGCAGGCAGAGGTGTTCGGCGGGGATGGTGGTACAGCGGTGTTCCAGCAGGGCAGTTGCGTCTTTACCCAGCAAGGATGTTATATCGGTCATGCAAGCCTCCTTTAATCGATACCAAGGTGCGGCATAAAACTGTCGACCAGAAATAACAGGGTATTATCCCGGCGCGGGAAATTCCCCTATTAAGCAGTCAAATCCTAGTTCCGAATACCGGCTCCCGCCATTAATACGCCGATATTTTTCATATCTGCCTGACGGTGGCCGCAGGGAATGCCTTTGTACCGCAGGGGATTTGATCTTCCGCACATTAATGACAATGAGTGAGGGGTCAAACAAGAATTTGTATAACAACTTAGGGTAATCTATATGTCATGTAGCTGGTTCAGGAAGTCATAATGCAAGCATTTTCACCCGCCCTACCCGCACCGCAAACGCTTTATTACAGCGCCGGAGAAACACATCCCCTGGCAACGCTGGAAGAAAAAAATCTCTGCGGCATGGTGGAGGACATGAAGGTCACCCACAGCGATAAGGAACACTACATCACCGGCTGGATGGACAGCCATAGCGTGGTGGTGATTCATAACTACCATGAAAAACGCGGCACCTCCAACGGCTTCGTACTGACCAAAGAGAATCAGTATCGCCTGAGCGTCCAGTCGATCAATTTCCGCATTCCAAAATTTATCCTCTGGCTGTCTTTTCGCCGCAAACCGCGCACCATGACTCTGATCACCTATAACACGCTGGGCGAACTGGTAAGCCCGCTGATTCAATACCGCAATATGACCGATAAACCGGTTCAACGTCAGTTGGAGCAGGACTGGCAGGATTTAAATAACTATATCGGCATGGCCTGCTGGCAATTGGAAAACGACAGCCCGCTCTGGCACCAAATACAGCAGGCGCTGACTCCCGCCGCGTTGGCCGAGTGGGTCGACTCCCCGCTGTTTAGCAACAAACGCCTGCAAAAAGATGGCGAGTTCGAAGGGTTCTGGTCCGGCAACGTGTTTATCGGCCGTTGCCTTAGCCCCATCCCGGCGCTGCAATTATTATGGCGCGACGAGGATAACCAGATGCAGCCTGGATATATCTATACGGCGGTGCCTGAAAAACAGGGCGGCGCCCCGCAGGCCTCGCTGCGTATCCGCCCGCACCGCGGCGAAACCAGCTATTTGCTTAATGCCTTTGACGCGCAGCATTTGCATAACGCCCTTTCGCTGCTCAGCTTTGGCCAGGGCGTATTAACCGGCATGTCACCACCACTCGTGGAAATGATGGACCGGCCCGATACCCTGGCCAACCTGTAGGTCGTCGGCATGAATCAGCGCTTGCTGTAGCCAGTCTTTAGCCGCGCGCAGCGTTTGCGGCCAATCGTCATGCAGCGGCCGCAGCGCCGCCAGCGCGGCGGAGAGGGTACATCCCGTGCCGTGGGTATGCCGGGTATCGACCCGCACGGCGTCGAAACGCTGTTCATCCGTGGCGCTAATCAGCCAGTCCGGACTGGACTGGCTGCCCAAATGGCCACCCTTCATCACCACCGCCTGGCAGCCATACTCCAGCAGCGCTCGTCCCTGCTCGCGCATCTCCCGCTCGCTGGCGGCGGGCCGGCACCCCAGCAACGCCGCCGCCTCGGGCAAGTTGGGGGTGATAATGGACGCCAGGGGCAGCAGCAGGTCGCGCACCGCGCCCACCGCGTCGGGCAGCAGCAGGAAATCGCCGCTTTTCGCCACCATCACCGTATCAAGCACCACATACGCAATGGGATATTGCCGCAGTTTTTCCGCCACTACCCGCACGATATCCGCCTGCCCCAGCATGCCGATCTTGGCGCTGTCGATACGCACGTCGCTGAGCACCGAATCCAGCTGTTGGCCCACGAATTCCGGAGTGATGGGGTAAATCGCCTGCACGCCGCGGGTATTTTGCGCTACCAGGGCGGTGATTACCGTAGTGCCGTACGCCCCGAGCGCCGAGAAGGTTTTCAAGTCCGCCTGAATGCCCGCCCCGCCGCTGGGATCGGTGCCGGCAATAGTCAGCAGATTATTGCCGCGCCTCATAGCAAATCCTCCCCTTGCAGCACGTAAAGCCGGTCGAGCAAACCCGCCGCGAAGCTCCCCGGCCCCGCCGACCGGGCCGCGGTTAAACGCCCGGCCCGGGCCATGACCCGGCACGCGGCGGCCACGTGCTGCAGCCGATCCCCAGGCAGGGCGCAAAAGGCCGCCACCACCGCCGATAACGCGCAGCCCGTACCGGTCACCCGCGTCATCAGCGGGTCGCCGTCGCTCACGGACCATATTTGCTCGCCGTCGGTAATAAAGTCCACCCGGCCGGTAACGGCCACCAGCGTGCCGTAATCATGGGCCAGACGCCGGGCGGCCGGCAGAGCACGGCGCGAATCATCGGCGCTATCCACGCCCCGCCCCAGGGCTTGCTCCCCGGCCAGCGCCAGGGTTTCCGACGCATTGGCGCGGATGGCTGCGGGATGCAAAGACAAAATGTCCCGGGCGAAACCAGTACGGTAGGTCAACGCCCCCACCGCCACCGGATCAAGCACCCAGGGGGTACCCGCCTGATTGGCCCCGTGAATAGCGGCCAGCATGGCCTCGGCGCGCTGATGGGTCAGTGTGCCGATATTGATAAGCACGGCATTGGCCATGGCGCTGAACTGTGCCGCTTCCTGCGGCTCAATCACCATGGCCGGCGCGGCGCCCAGGGCCAGAAGGGTATTGGCGGTGAATGCCTGGACCACATCATTGGTCAGGCAATGAACCAGCGGCGCATGCTGGCGCAGCAGGTTAAGGGATGTCGCCGCGGCCAGGCCGGGTAATTCAGCAGGTTGAACGGTCATATCGCTCCCAGCCGGCGCTCGGAGCACGGACCCGGTAGGACGAGAGACCGTGACTTCCCTACGCTGGCATAATCCAGATCAGGTAATACGGGTCAAATCTCAGTCCGGCGCAATACGTCGGACACCCCGAGTCATGTAGGCCGATTATCAGGTCAGTCATGGAAAAGATCAATGCCCGTAACGTGTTTATGGCTCGTACGGCATAATGAGCATGCGCCCAACGCAGCTATCGCCCGCGCTGGCGTCCGCGGTGACCAGGAACCAGGCTGGCTGGTCCCGCATCCGGCCCTGCCTGGCAAAACCAGCCTGGGCCAGCGCCGCCAGTCGCCCGGCCAGCCAACCGTCCCGGGTCGCCGCCGCCGGCATGGCTATGCGCCAGGCGGGTTCGCCCACGCAAATAATCGGTTTATCGTTTATTATATTTTCTATAACTTTTCCCGGCATACCTTTGGCGGAAAAGGCAGATAATGAGACAAATAATAATAAGCAATATATCATACATCTAAACATATTTTCTGGTAAAAAATGTCAATTAACCTATTCACAATGATAACAGCAATTTTACTGTCTTAAGCAAACCCACCTTAAACCATAATCAAGTAATCATGGATACAACAGGAGCTATTTTTTAATTCCGCGGACAAACCGATAGTCATTCATCACCATAATGGCGGTAATTTAAAACGACAATCTATTATTATAAACGAAAGGTTAACCAAACAATTTGAGTTCCATGGCGCGGCTGATGGCATGCTTAGCATTCGTAACATCAAGCTTCTCGATGATATTCCTAATATGAAATTTCACCGTCCCTTCGCGGATGGCCAAAATAGTCGCCACTTCGCCATAAGTCTTACCGACGCTGGCCCAGAATAATACCTCTTTTTCACGCGGCGACAGCATCGGAATGTGTGGGGCATCACCGTGCATCGAGGATGCAGGGAGACGGGCATTCAGGAAATTCATCACTTTTTCATGAGTGGTTATCAACAGCATCTGGCACTTTTCCCGGTGTTGTTCGATGATGCGATAGAAATCGGCATTTCCATAGAGATTACTGATGCTCAGCGTCGCCAGGTTGTTATCGCCATCATGGAGGGTAAAGGTATAGCCGCTGTCGAGGCGGTAATATTTCGATAACCTGAAAAAACTGTGCTGCCGAATTATGGCCGGATTATCCGGCCATAAAAATGGCGAAAATTTGCGGCAAGCTATAAGCATCACCGGATCGATTTTTTGATAACCGTAACTCCGATATTGATTCAGCCAGCCGGTTGGATAGTCGGATATAATTGAAACAGGGAAATTGTCTGTCTTATTCATCATAAAGTAAGCAAAACAAAACGAGTTAGTGTTCCTGAATATTTGGATAAGGTAAAGCTTAATTTCTCTTTTCATCGTTTGGATAAAAAAGTCTTGATTATCTTCTAAGAATTTTTCCATAACATATGCCTGCCATATTAACTAACACTCATCATTTATTATCCATGCCTGGTAATAAAGAACGGCGCTGATTTTAATTTCCTGGTGAATTTCGGATAATATAAGAGGCAAGCTGTTGATGCAACCACTAACAGGTCTATCAATCGCCTTATGCCATGGCATTGGCCGATAGCCTGACCCGCAGGCGACGGCGATGTAGCCGGCCCCGCGACGGCGCAGGTTGCGTATAGCCATTGTTGCCGTCGCGGTTAAAGGGGCCGTCAACCGGAACGATTATCACAAATGATAAATTAACAAATCCATTATGAATTAGTGAGTATATAATTATCAATCAAGCAATTGGCATTGCCAGCCATATAAATCCAGCCCTATAAATAGAGTAAGCAAGGTGTCAGATGCAAAAAGAGGCGATTATTATCAGGGATTACCAGGAGGCGGATCGCCCCTTTTTACGCACCCTTTATCTGGCGGCGCGTAAGGAGGGGTGGCGCTGGCTGGATAGCCGGCAGTGGCGGCTGGAGGATTTCGACGGCGCCATTCTTGACGAAAAAGTCCTGGTCGCCGAGATGGAAGGCCATATCGCCGGATTTGCTTCCCTGTGGCTACCGGACAGTTTTCTGCATAATTTATTTGTCTCCCCCGGCAAGCAGCGGCAAGGCGTCGCCTCCGCGCTGCTTGCGGCATGTTATCCCTTATGCCGCGGCACCATGGCGCTGAAGTGCCTGACCGAAAACCACGACGCGCAGCAATTTTATCTGCACCATGGCTGGAAAATCATTTCTTCGGGCATGGGCGAACACGGGAAATATTATCTGATGCATTGGGTGAACCGGCCGGCAAAATAACCACAGGGGCCGGCGTCAACCGGCCCGGGTCAACTGGTGTTGTTAGCGCCGATTTGCTAATCTCGCACCAAGATGCAAATCCCCTTAGCCAAAGGAATTTTGAGTATGAGCGATTCGTCTGATTACGCGCCACCGAAGGTTTGGACCTGGAACAAGAACAGCGGCGGCCGCTTTGCGAACATCAACCGTCCGATCTCGGGACCAACCCACGATAAGGAGCTGCCGGTCGGCCGCCATCCTTTACAGCTCTATTCGCTGGCGACGCCGAACGGCGTAAAAGTCACGGTGATGCTTGAGGAATTGTTGGCGCTGGGGCGCGGCGGCGCGGAGTACGACGCCTGGTTGATCAAGATTGGCGATGGCGACCAGTTCGGCAGCGGCTTCGTAGCGGTAAACCCGAACTCCAAAATTCCCGCGCTGGTGGATCGCAGCGGTCCGCAGCCAATCCGGGTCTTCGAGTCCGGCTCGATTCTGCTATACCTTGCCGAAAAATTCGGGGCCTTTTTGCCCACTGACATCAGCGCGCGCACCGAATGCCTGTCCTGGCTGTTCTGGCAGATGGGGAGCGCGCCTTATGTCGGCGGCGGTTTCGGCCACTTCTATGCCTACGCCGCGACCAAGATCGAATATGCCATCGATCGGTTCGCGCTGGAAACCAAACGCCAGCTCGACGTGCTCGACAAAAGGCTGGCGGATAACGAATACGTGGCGGGAAGTGAATACACCATCGCCGATATGGCCATCTGGCCATGGTACGGCGGTTTGGTGCAGGGCGCGATTTACGAGGCGGCCGAGTTTCTGTCCGTGCAGGACTATAAGCACGTGCAGCGCTGGGCCGATGCGATCGGCAAACGCCCGGCGGTAGTGCGCGGACGCATGGTCAACCGTACGTTTGGCGACCCGGCGAGCCAGCTTCACGAACGCCATGATGCCGCCGATTTCGACACCAAGACGCAGGACAAACTGGCCGCTCAAAAATAGCGGCCCGGTGGTCAATCGTCCGCCAGCAGGCGACGCCTGGCGCTTGCCATGATTTCGCCTGAAAGGACATGCCCTTTCGTAGCCCGGGCGAGCACCAGCGAGCCGACCATGGTGGGGATTTCACCCAGCGCGGCTTCCCGGGCGGCGGCGCCATCGGCATCAGGTTGTTCGTCGGCCAGTAGCGCGATCAGCTGTTCGAGTCCCTGCAAAAACGCCAACCGCACGGGCTTGTCTTCGGCTTCACGAGCGACGTCGACTGCCAGTGCGGCAACCGGGCACCCCGAGCCCATCGACGCAAGATTTTGCGGCGCAAGATACCCGTTGATCAGACCGGCGCGCGCCGAGGCGCGATCTTGTGTCACGGCCATCCGCTTATGCCGGCGTCCGACCGATTCCTGGAATGCATGGGCGCAAGCAATAGCGGCCAGTTCATCCTTCGACGCGAAGTGTGCACAGAACCCGCCATGGGTCAAACCGGCCGCGCTGACCGCAACGCTTTCAACCTACAAGGAGAGATCCCATGCCTTATTTGCAACTTGATGTGAACGGCCATTACCCAGCGGCGGACAAGCAGCGCCTGGCCGCCAGTATATCCGCCACCTATGCCAGCATGATGTCCGTCGATATTCGGCGCATTAGCGTCGCCATCCGGGAATTGGGCGAAGGCGGCCTCTGGAGAATTACGGCGGCGGGTAACGCGCCGGAGCCGGTTTCGGTGCTGATGCTGGATATTCGTAAAGGCCGAACGGCCGATTTGCGCATGGATGTGGCCAAGGCGCTGTGCGCACACTGTATCGACATACTGGGATTGCGCAAAGATCGGCTGAATGTCGAGTTTACCCAGCATGACGGGGACGAAATGTATCACCCGGCGCTAGGCGGCTACAGCCCGGACTGGGTCCCCGGCCAGGAATAAACGGCAATGGCCGGACCGCAAGGCGGGTCAAATGTCACCGTCGCCGGCAGCCAGCGCTAGACGCGCGGATAAGTGCAGGATTCAGGATTTATCCGTTACCACTTTGTCATGGCCAAGCCGGCCGATAAAAGGTAAGCGCAGCGCCGGGGACATCACATCCACCCCCATGTTGAACCCCAAAACATTGACCTCGACGCCCTCCTGCGCGCCCAGCGTCACACCCAATACGCCCAGTAGCGATACCTGTAATCCGCGGCCCGAAGGCGGTAAGCCTATGGGATGGCGTAATGTCCGGTAATCCTTGCCGATCGCATTAGCCGGCAGATCCAGCCGTAGTTCGGGAACCTCCCTGCCAATATGGGCCACAAAGGTATTGCTGTTTGGACCGGGCCAGGCATGGTAGGTGTGCGGATAGGGATAGCTGCCGATGGCGGCTTCAATTTGCGGGATCATGGCTTCGGCGCCGGCGCCGCGATGATCCACCAATAATTTCGGCCGCGAGCCATACCAGTATGCATCGGCCGCCGCGAAGTCGCGACGAACAACATTATCGCTGCCCCAGCTGACGACATCGTACCGGCTGTAGCGGGTTTCGCCCGCCTTCTTGAAAATGATCCAGGGATGAACCGCCACCAGTCCCCGCCAACCAAAAGTGGGCGCGGCATAAATTTGCACGATCGCCGTCTCGCGAAGCTGCACCGGATCCGGCGCAATGCCGGTGGAATCGCGCCGGGCGGCCCACCAATTCTGGCCGGTGAACACCTCCCCGCTCTGTCTTGCCTTGAACCAGCTCTGGCCAAATGACAACAACAGCACACAGATAAAACCAATACTGAACGTTTTGAGGTAAATCATAAATCCTTCGCCTGCCGGTGCAGTGTTGTGGGCTAAAAATCCGACGCCATTCCTCAGAAGGCCTTGATAAAAAGACAAGACAGAGATGACATTTGCTCAGAATGTCGAACTCTTTGCAATTTATATGCGAATTAATCCGCTTTTCATTGCCGCAGCCAGTCGCTACGATGATTTTGGCGGGCGCGGAGGCAGTATTGAACTTTGCTGCGCGCTGAGCGGCATTGAACAGGCCTTATGGGATGTCGCCGGCGATGAGCCGCCATCGTTGTGATAAATCACTTTATATCTATGGAATCAACGCGTTCAGTACGAATACATGTTGTTTCACCCGAACCATGCGCTGCATAACAGAACCGCCCCGGAAATGAGCAGGAGCAGATCGATTAATAGCCCGAAGATGCCGGCAGGCAGCTTTATCACCAAAGATTTGCTCCCGGCGGTGCCGGCCATGATGCCGGCCCCGACCAGCAGGCCTTGCAGCGCGGTTGGCAGCGACAGCGCATCCTGGGCGGCGAAAGTGCCGACCTTGCTGGCATAAAGAAACAGCGCGCTGGCCGCTTCGGTTCCCAGGAATGCTCCGCCGCTCAGGCCATAGGCCGTGAACACTGGAACGCTCAAGGGACCGGTGGAAAGCACCAGCCCGGTCAGGAAACCGACCCCGCCGCCACACAGGCCCAGCTGCGGCAGCGAAAACCGCCACTGGGCTTTGCGCAAACGCCGGTTTAAAGGGACCATGCACCAAAAGAACAGCCCTAGCGCGGCATCTATGATCCAAGCGGGCAAGGCCAGTAGCGTATGCGCGCCGAGCGCCGCGGCGGGCACCCCCAACAGCGCATACGCCGATGCGGCGCGCCAATCTATCAGCCGCCACCAGACCCCCATTCGCGACAGGTTCCCTATGATAGCGGCCACGGCCATGATGGGCATGGCCTCCTTGGGGCCATAGGATTGGACCAGCACCGGAAGCAGCAACAGGGACGACCCCGTACCGACCAGCCCGCTGAGGGCCCCGGCCGCGAGGGCAATCACAAACACCAAGGCATAAGTTTCCACGACATTCCCAATCCGTTATTCGCAAAGCGCTACCTTAGTCCGCGCTTTTATCTCATACTATCGATAAATAATTACCTTTATCGGTACTAAAACTCACAAATGAAGAAACGGCATTTACCTCCTTTCAATGCCCTGCGGATCTTCGAGACGGCCGCCCGTTCGAGTAGTTTGAGCGCGGCCGCCGAGGAACTGGGCATCACCCATGGCGCGGTCAGCCGGCAAATCAGCCTGCTGGAGGATTGGCTGGGCCAGCCGTTGTTTATGCGTCAAGGGCAGCGCAGCGTAGCGACTGAACATGCGCGCGCCTTCGCCGCGGAGATCGGCGCTTCTTTCGACCGGATCGGCGACGCGGCCGTGCGTTTTGGCAGGACGCCGGCCACCAGGGTCGTCAAGGTCAATACCCAGACCACGCTCGCCATGCGCTGGCTGATTCCACGGCTGCCGGCATTCCATGCCCTCCATCCCGAGATCGAGGTCGCAGTGGCGACATCGAACAGCACGGAGACGAAAAGCCTGGCAGGTTTCGATGTGCTGATCCGCACAGAGCCCCTGGACAAGCCCGAGTGGCGTTATTTCGACAAGCGGCCCTTGTTCCAGGAGCAACTGACGCTGGTTGCCGCCCCCGCCCTGTTGATCGGGCAACCTTTGCATGGCCTTGAAGACCTGGCCAAGCTGGTATTCGTGTCTTCACAAACGCGGGTGGGGGAATGGGAGCGCTGGCTGGAAGCCGCGGGGATCGGCGAGTTGCGCCCCCGGCGTTTCCAGCGCTTCGACCACTACCATGTGAGCCTGCAGGCGATTATCGATGGTTTGGGCGTAGGCATCGGCGGACTGCCGACGCTGGCGCACGACATAAAACAGGGCCGGCTGGCCGCGCCATTTCCCATAGCCGTCAAAGGAAGCAGCTACGCGATATGGGTGCCCCCCGACGTGGATAAGTCACGGCCGCTGTGCGAGTTCCTGCAGTGGCTTGAGGGAGAAGCGGCAGCGGAACAGCAAGAGCCGCCGGCAACGTGATTGCAAGCAGGATGGTATCGATATACATTGCGGGAATTCGCGGTAAGAGAGGGGTTAATATGATTCTGGAGTCTTACATCCGCGTTTTCGTCGAGGCTGGCGAGTTCAATAAAACCAGGGCGTTCTATCGAACCCTGCTGAACGGCAGCGATGGCCTGTATTTCAGCTACCCGGAAAAGGGTTTGGAACTTGCCGCGGTTATATCGCCGCATCTGTCCGTATTGATCGTTGCCGGACCAAGCGAAGCCCGCAAGCCGTTTGAATCAACGGCCCTGACGCTGCGCGTCGATGCCCTGGAGCCGACGATTGATTCCCTGCTGGTGCAGGGAGCGAACCAGCTTGAACCGATCCAAACAACGCCGGTAGGACGCAAAACGCGCTTTCGCCATATCGACGGACTGATCGTTGAATATGTCGAAAATCATGATGAATAACAACATTTCGCCGTTGGACCCTACGGCGGCCACCCCCTTTTACCGGCAGATCTACGATCGCTTCCGCGGCGCCATTACCAGCGGATTATTGAAACCGGGCGATCGGATACCCTCCGCCCGCGCGCTGACCAAGGAATTGGGTTTGGCAAGAGGCACCATCGATGCGGCTTATGCTTTATTGGCCGCCGAAGGGTACATTCAGGCTCGCGGGCAAGCAGGAACCGTCGTGACGCCGGGTCTCAAGCTACGGCCTATTGCCGGCGCGCTGCCTCAGCCCGGCAGCAATCTTCCCCAGGCCGGTTTCCGTGCCGATTCGATTTTGCCGTTCCAAATGGGTTTGCCGGCCCTGGATAAATTTCCCCGCAAGATCTGGGCACGCCTGGGCGCGCGGTGTATACGCGCCATGCAGCCATCCGACATGGCCCATCCCGCCGTATACGGGTTACCGGCATTACGCGCCGAGATCGCCGCATACTTGCAGGTTTCGCGGGGAATCAACTGCTCGCCGGCACAAGTTTTCGTGACATCCGGCTACCGGCATACCATTGAGTTGATTAGCCAAGCGTTATTGAAGGCAGGGGATCGCGTTTGGCTGGAAGATCCGGGCTACCCGCCCACGCGAGAGCTGCTCGGACACATGCATATCGTCGCCGTTTCGGTGCCGGTGGACCGGGACGGCATAAGTGTTGCCGAGGGAATCAAGGCGGCGCCGCGGGCGCGGGCGGCGATAGTCACGCCCGGGCACCAGAGTCCGCTGGGCGTGTCTTTGTCCTTACCCCGACGCTTGGCGCTGCTGGATTGGGCCACGCAAAATAAGGCATGGATAATCGAAGACGATTACGACAGCGAATACCGGTATATCAGCCGCCCTCTGCCGGCATTGAAAAGCCTGGATCGCGATGGGCGGGTGCTCTATTCGGGTACGTTCAGCAAAGTGCTTTTCCCGGGCATCCGGCTGGCCTATCTCGTCGTACCGCAAATGCAGGTCGAGCGGTTCGAGCAGATCGCCCAGATCTTTACGGGGGGCAGCCCGCAGTTGACGCAAGCGATAGTGACCGCCTTCATAACCGAAGGGCATTTCGCGCGCCATATTCAACGGATGCGCAAACTCTATGCCGAACGCCGGGAGGCCGCGACGGCAGGCCTGCAAAATGTGCTGGGACAATATGTGCGATTCGATGAACTGCCCGGGGGAATGCACCTGATCCTGCGCTTGCAAGATCAACGATCGGACCGCCAATTGGCAGCGCGTATGCGGGAAGCGGGCCTGTACGGCGAAGCGTTGTCCCAGTGGACCATGGGGGGCGATGGCGCCTCGGCCCTGCTCCTGGGCTTCACGAATATCGACTCGCGCATTACCGCCGAGAATCTCGGAAAACGCATCCTGAAACTGATATGAGGCCAAGCGCCGGCAGCCAGCATGGCCTAGTTATCAAAGCCAATCATGGCTCTTTTGTAGCAGGCCAAGATGCTACATGATGAACCCACTGAATTAACGTATATAAGGATTCGTCATGAGCAACCGTATCGACTACGCAAAAGTCTCCCCGGAAATCTATCAGGCCTTCGGCGGGGTATATATGTCTGTACAGAAAGGCAGCCTGCCGCAGGAGCTGGTCAATCTCGTGTACCTGCGGGTTTCGCAAATAAACGGCTGCGCATACTGCATCGACATGCATTCCCGCGATCTGCTCAGGCAGGGCCTGTCCGTGGATAAGCTCGTATTGGTGCCGGTGTGGCATGAGGCAAGAGACGTATTCAGCACCCGCGAACGCGCCGCGCTTGCCTGGGCGGAAACCGTAACCCGGGTGGCTGAAACCGGAGTTCCTGATGCCGACTACGCGGCCGCCGAGTTCAGCGACAAGGAACTTGCCGACCTGACGTATGCCATCGGTTTGATGAACGCTTTCAACCGCTTGGGGATTACGTTCCGCACGCCTCCCGCTGCTGTCGTTAAGGCTTGAAACACCTGAAGCGGGCGCCGCGAAACGCTACTCGGATCGAAGAAACGCCAGCAAAAGCGCATCCAACCATCCCGCAGCTCTTGCCAGCAGGCGCCCGCGGCTTTTCAGCAACTGCCCCGCGCTGACCGGCGCGGCCGTCATTCCCCTCGAATACGCATCAAACGTTGCCGTATAATCCGCCGGAAGCGAGGCGCCAGCACGTTTTCGGCCGGGCGCCCTTTCCGTACTCTTACCCTGCCCGCGTTTGATATCTTGATAGCGGGAAGGCCGGCTCGGTCATAACCTCGTCATACGATCCGTCTTTCATTTGGCGCATCCTCCTTGCCGATGGCACGATAAAGCATGCGTCATTGCAAGACACATGCAGCGCATTTGCGCTAAGCGTCATGGTAATGGGGTCCGGGCGTCAAAAAATAGGCATCTTTCGGTTAATGGGTGGAATGTTCTATCATGAGATTCTATTCATAAAAGGCGATGTTTAACATGCCCACCGGGGAAACGATAATATGAGAAACCTGCCTCCTACCGCTACATTGCGCGCCTTTGAAGTTGCGACACGGCACGCAACATTCACCTCCGCCTCGGAAGAATTGCATATCACCCAAAGCGCAGTAAGCCATCAGTTGAAGAATCTCGAAGAGATCTGGGGATTGCAGTTATTTCAGCGCGGCAAGTCATTGAGCCTGACACCAGCAGGAGCAGCGCTCGCGCCGATCGTGCGTGAATTTTTCATGAATCTGGAAGCAACCCTCGCTGATTTGAGAGAGCAAAAAGGCAGGGTCCGCCTTAAAGTCAGTACGACCTACTCCTTCGCGCTGAAATGGCTGCTTCCAAGATTACCGGGCCTGTCCCGGCAGCATCCGGAAATTTTGGTCACGCTGGAAACCACTGACAAAGCCATCAATTTTTCCAGCGCGGAGTCGGACGTTGCGATCCGTTTTGGCAGTGGGAATTATCCGGCCCTGTACTCGGAATTCATGTTCAGGGAACAGATTTTTCCGGTTGCCAGTCCCGATATCTTGAACCGCTTTGGCGCGCCGCGCGAACCTGTCGAACTATTGCGCTATCCGCTGCTTACACGTGACGGCGCGGATCTGGTGCCGAAATGGGAGCATTGGTTCCAACAAGTAGGCGTAGGCATTTCTGCGCTCAAGGAAAGCGTCAGATTCGCTGACACCAACATGACTATCGAGGCGACGCTGTTGGGCCAGGGAATAGCGTTGGCTCGGAGCGGACATGTCGAAACTGAAATAAGCGATGGCAGCCTGGTCAGGCTGTTTGACGTGCCGTTCCCTTCTCCGGTCGCCTACTATTTTGTCTGTCCGAAAGGAATCGAATCGCAGCCCCACATCATCAGCTTTCGCAACTGGCTCCTGGCGGAATCAAGCAGGGCCCAACAAGGCTATCGATAATGCATGAGGATTTACTCATTCTGAAATGAAGAGACTTCGCTTTAATAAAGGCACCCCGCTGCTTAGTATGGCGTATGCCCTTTTACATCATTTTACTAACGCTTGTTGCAGCTCTATTGCATGCAAGCTGGAATGCTCTCCTGCGCGGCGGGGCCGACAGACTTTGGTCGATGACGGTCATGTGTCTGGCGGTAGCGATCGCCAGCGCCGCAATAGCCCTGTTCTTGGCGCCGCCAGCTAAAGCCAGCTGGATGTATGCCGTAGTTTCAGCGGGGCTGCATGTTGGCTATAACCTGTTCCTTGTCAGGAGCTATGAGGCCGGAGATCTCGGGCAAACCTATCCGATCGCGCGGGGTTCCTCTCCCCTATTAATCACCATCGCGGCATCGATTTTCGCCGGGGAGCGGATCGAGGCGGGCGCCCTGCTCGGCATTGCAATGGTATCGGGCGGTATTATTTCCCTGGCCTTCAAAGGACGCAGGCTTGCGGTTCCGGGCCTGCCGTATGCCTTGGGAACCGGATGTTTCATTGCCGCCTATAGCATAACAGACGGCATCGGCGTGCGCCTGTCCGGCGCCCCCATGGCCTACACTGTATGGATGTGCGCCTTGTGGGGCGTCTTGATGCCATCGGTATACATCGGCCTGCGCGGCGCGGACAGTCTATTTACTATCCGGCCCGGATTCACCACGGCCGTCATCGGTGGACTGGTCTCCCTGCTGGCCTATGGCATCGTGATTTACGCCATGTTCGGCGCGCCCATGGGAGCGGTATCGGCATTGCGCGAAACCAGCGTGTTGTTTGCGGCGTTGATCGGTTATTTTTTCCTGGGCGAGACGCTGACTGTCAGAAAGATGCTGGCATGCGCGGTGATTGCCATCGGCACGATCTTTATCGGCTGACGGCCGTACAGATGCGGGCCGCGTCGAAATACTGTGCAAAGCTATTTAACGACGAACGCTGGCCGGGGCCGCATGGCTGTCGGGGCGGCAAATAATAATCAGGACAGGATGATAATGATGATATCTGAAAATCCAACCGTCGCCCTCATTGGCCCGGGGGCAATCGGCACGACCATTGCGGCGGCGCTTCATGAGGCCGGGCGCACGCCGACGATTTGCGGCCGCACGGCGCACGACCGCCTGGAACTGCGCTTCGACGGCGGTCGTATCGTTGTACCGGGACCCGTGCGGATTGATCCGACCGAGATCAAGACCACGTTCGACCTCGTTTTCGTCGCGGTCAAGTCGACACAGGTGGACGCGACGGCGCCGTGGCTTTCCGCACTGTGCGGTGCGAAGACCGTGGTCTGCGTGCTGCAAAACGGCGTTGAGCAGAAAACGCTCATCGCGCCGTACTTGTCCGGCGGCCCGGTGCTGCCCTCGGTGGTGTGGTTTCCCGCTCAACGCGAACCGGACGCCTCGGTGTGGCTACGCGCCAAAGCGCGCCTCACCTTGCCGGACACGCCGGCGACCAGCGTGGTGCTCGCGGCTTTGCGCGGCACCCGATGTTCGGTCGACGTGGCGGCGGATTTCACGTCCGTCGCATGGCGAAAGCTTCTACAGAACGCGGTCGCGGGTTTAATGGTTCTGGCGGGTCGCCGTGCCGGCATGTTTTCCCGGACCGACATCACCCATCTGTCCCTGGCCTACCTGCGGGAATGCCTTGAGGTTGCTCGGGCGGAGGGCGCGACGCTGGGCGACGAAGTACCGCAAGAGATCGTCGACGGGTTTCATCGTTCCCCGGCCGACTTAGGCACATCCATCCTCGCCGACCGGCAAGCCGGCCGCCCCCTCGAATGGGACTGCCGGAACGGGGTCGTACAGCGATGCGGTCAATCCCGCGGCATCCCCACGCCGATTAGCGATCTGGTCGTGCCGCTTTTGGCGGCCGCCAGCGACGGACCCGGCTAATATTGCCGCCGCAGATTGTGAGCGCTCTATCGTTAGCAGTGACGGTCGCCGCTCAGTTTGCAATTGTCTCTTTTTTGGATGCCCTTTCTGGCCGCAGACCTTGGCCAGAAAGGCCTTTAAATCGCCTTATGCCCCGCAGTCTCGCGGCGCGTTTGCTCCATCGCTGGATCGGTGAATCAAACTTCCAAGTTGGCGGGGGTCAACGATCTAGCGCCGCCGTGAAAAAAACTTGCGCTTACCATCCCGGCATCTTGTGCTCGCATCGTCCTCGATGCCCTGGGTGTGAAATCAAGTTCTACTCTTCAGCCCGATACTCACATTCCATCAAGCCAGGCTATAATTGCCGCATT
Source organism: Enterobacterales bacterium (assembly GCA_015654925.1). Lineage (GTDB taxonomy): Bacteria > Pseudomonadota > Gammaproteobacteria > Enterobacterales > Enterobacteriaceae > Acerihabitans. Next base: position 70,090 of record JAATFX010000032.1, read on the forward strand.
CACGTCATCGGGGCGGTCTTGCATAATCCAGTGACTTGCGTGTTCCCACATCTCCACTTTCGACTTGGGATTCGTGAACCATCCGCGCATCCGATCGGCCTGATCGTTAAAGCGGCATAGGTGATAAAAGGGCACGCCGATCGTCTTTAATAACGCCTCGCTTCCCGTCCCTACCCCGACCTGCTCCGCCCCCAGGAAAAGTGGTCCGAAGGACTCACGAAAAGGAGCCAGCGGCATCCCCATCATTCGGCGCGCATGCCAGGTTTTCAGCGCTGGGCTGGTCGCCGGATCATAAAAATTTTCAATCATCGGCAAGGTCACACTGACGGGATTTTCAGTCTGAAGCCGGTCGGATGTTTCCTGGAAAAGCGGCGTGAACTGGTCATCGAATCCCAGCGATCCGTCGACGGAAATAACGGCATCAACCAAATCCGGACGTAAAGCGGCTATACGCGCGGCGATCTGCCCTCCCATGGAATGTCCAATCAACGTAAATTTTTGACCCGCAAAGTCCGTTTCAATTAATGAAATGATATCTAAAGCATAATGCTTTGGTTGGTATTGACCCGCCGGCATAACCTCGGATCGACCGTGGCCGCGCAGATCCACTGCAATGGTACGATAGCGCTTTTCAAAAATGGGGATCTGCCAACTCCAATCATGAGAATCGGCGACCCAGCCATGGAGCAACATGAGGTTCAGGCCTTTCCCCGCATCGGTATAGAAAAGCTTTGCGGCACGCATGGTTTCGACCGATGCGGCGCCAAAGTGCCCAAACTGTGCAGCCGCTGCGGCGATAGCGGGCGAGCCAAGCAGGCCATGACGAGGGAGCTTAATCATCTTCATATCCGTCCTGTCGACAATTTCGAATCTTGAAGGACGTTATGATATACATGATATATCTACGGTCAATTACGCACCTTGAGGTGCGCAAATATACAGAAGGATACTGCCATGCCTAACCCCGCTACACAGGAGATCGGCGATGTATTTTTCGCCGATTGCGCTGCCCGCTCCTTCTTCGATCAAGTCGCCAATAAGTGGTCCGTGATGATCCTGACAACCCTTGAGAAACAGCCAACGCGTTTCAACGAGTTAATGCGCAGGCTGGAAGGCATCACGCACAAAGCACTGACACAGGCTCTAAGACGCTTGGAACGAAACGGCCTGATCTCCCGGCGTGTGCTGGCGACCTCTCCCGTTGCGGTGGAGTATGCGATCAACGAGCTTGGCCATACGCTGCAAAAGCCGTTTGCCGCCGTTTACGAATGGGCAATCCTGCATTTGCACCAGATCGAGGACTCGCGTGAGCGTTACGACAAAACGGCGTTATTGCACCTATAGCGGCCTGCGTCGTCGTAGTCTTGCGGCATATGTGAACCAAGCTGGAACAAGCGATGCTACCGCACCGCCTGCTACCACCTGCCGTTTTCCCGCTCCCAGGCAAATGCTGATTTTATCGATCCGTTTAGCCCAGGCATGGGCATACTGCGAAATAGTGAAGGCGCCAATGCAGAGTGGATTTGTCGTGATTATCAAACTCAGTCTTATCGTTTAATGCCATTATCTGATTTAAAAGACCTTACTAGCCTTAGGGCTCGTAGTGGCCTTAAGACGCGATAGGTTTACCCTCGCTATCCTCAAACGCTGACTGCACCGCCGCCACTACCTGGCGCGCCGTGGGTTCATCCGCCAGGCGCGGATACTCGGCCTTCAGCTTGCCGGACACACGCCAGCCGTTTTCCTTAATGGAGCGAATGATGCGATTCGCGTCCTGGCCCGGCATCTCAATAACGTCCTTGAGGCGCTCTTGCGCGAGCTGGAAAGTCGCTAACATCCTTGCCTCATCAACCATCTCATGCCGGATCGTGTGCTCAATCACGCGTGCGGTGTACAGCACGTGCTCGGTCAGATCCGGATAGCGCCAGGCGAAACATGCATCGGCATACTCGTCGAAGATAAAGTTGCTGCGAGTACCATCCTCGCAGGTCACCACTTCACCGAATCGATAAGCGGTTGCGTAACGCCGCATAAAGGGGCGCGAGAACACCTCAAGTGCGCGATCGTAGCCCGTCCGGAAGTCGCTGGAACCGGTGATGGTAGCCGACACCGGCAGAATGACGCCGTCGGGCACCGCGCGGTCCCGCACCAGAGTGTCATTGATCAGGAAGCGGTGGATACGGCCGTTGCCGTCTCTCATCGGATGAATATAGACAAAGGCAAAGGCCAATGCCGCGGCACGCGCTACGGGCTCGGCTCCGCGCGTCGCGGCCTCGAATGCCTTGAGCCCCCCCAGCATGCGCGCCGCTTCCTCGAAATGGGGAGCGATATAATGCACGATGTTTTCGCGCATGGTGGCCTGCCCCACGAAGACCGGCGAGCGCCGCAGGCCCAACCCCATGGCATCGCGGCCCAGAATGCCGGCTTGCAGGGTGTGCAGACTATCACTGCCCAACGGGTCTTCAATATGACCGCAGTACTGGGCAATAACATGGGCAAACCGCTGGATGCGGTCGGTTTGATCGGACTCTTTTTCAATCAGGAAGCTCGCGCGGGATTCATTAAATGTCAGCCAGCTGGCCGTGCGCATCAGCATGTCGGCGCCAAATATATTATCCAGTTCAGCCAGCGCGGCGGCAAGATCAAACCGCAGAGCATCCTGGACCGCAGAGGTACGACGAACCAGGGGGCAGAATGCGGCGGTACCCGGCAGGTTATTATTAATCCGCCAGCGGCGCTCGCGTACGGGTTCCACCCGCGTGAGATAATCCTTACCGGAGATGGCGGCAATATATTTGCCGTTGGTCAGGTCGGGCACATCCAGCCGTTCTCCCGTCAACCATTCATATAGAAAACCCGCGCGGCGCGCGTATTGGCCGAAAGGCTCGCGCCGGCACCACGACTCCACAGGCCCAGGCCCGCTGGCGGCAAACAGGCGGGCAAAGAATTCGATGTGGATCTCTTCGTACTTGAGCCCGAACTCGAAGTGTCCCGCGAAGTCATCCGCAGGTTTATAACTGGCCGGATACCGGTTTTCTATCCGCCCTCCTTTATCGCGATGGACGCGTACCGTACCAATCGACGATTCGACGCGCAGCGGCTGTGCCAACATAATGCCGTAAAGCCGCTCCAGTACCTTAAAGCCAACCTGCATAGGACTGAAATCCTTTAATTAAGCCACGAATACGATACGGAAATCATAAAATCATGCGAAAACGATATCATGACAACATTTAAAACGCTATCGGCACAGCGATTTTGATACCAAATACGGATTTTTTTGCGAAAATAATACTTAGCGGTCTACGAGATCGGGGAAACATGTCCCGGCAATGTCCTTCGACGAATAGCTTAACCCTGATTTACGTAGGCTTACCGCGTCCTGGGTTTTCTGAGTAGGAAGGTTTTGTTAGTACGGGAGATGGAGCTGTTTGCAGGATGCCGACGTTTTCGGGCATATTATCAATCAGGTTTCATTATAGCGATCCAACTAAAATTTTTAAGCCCGGACGCTTGGTTTAAAAAAATCAACAAAGTGATACTTTTAGTGAGTCTATTTCTATTTCTATAAACTACTTTAGCCAGTCACTGATTACCTTTTCCAGCTTATCCAACGCTTCGATGCGCTTACTTTCTACCATCCGGCCTATATTGTGTAGCTTCCATTTTACTGCGGGCAGGTGTTGAATCTGGCTTTCCGGCGCTAACGACCAATCCGGCGTACCGCGCTTGAAGGACATCAAAAAGTCAAAATCCTGCTGGGTGAACAGCGTTTTAAGCGCGACCAACATCTGTTCAGGTACAGCGTTCAGCTCTTCCAGTGATATATCATCAAATGTCATGCCGCTGAATTCTTGGTTATAAATAGTGGAAATATCTCTCCAGCGCGGATTCATCACCTCGGCTAATGGCCGGGGATGACTGAGCGGATAAGTGATAAAACCATTGAAGATGAAACGATCTAAGCCCTGTGTTTCAAGCAGCATTTTAACATCGTAAAAATCACGGGGATGCTGGCGAACCAACGCGGCGCAAAGCTTGCCGCCATATAAATCGGCCAGGGAAACCACCTGAATGGAGGCAAAGCCAAACTCATCTTGTACCGCTTCAACTGCGCCGCGATCTTCGGGCTGGTACAGGGTACCGCGCGCAACGGGTGAAACTTCAATTTTTATCTGCGCATCACGGGAAGCCGCCACAATACGCATCTCATCCGGATTATGGGTTTGCAGGACCGCCGACACTCCGGCTTCCCGCTCAAGCCCGGTAGCAATTCTCGTCAACGCCGCCCGAACATTCGGCAGCGCCAGTTCCCTATTTTCCAATGGGATATAGGCCAAATCAATATCCACCGAAAGACGGGGGAAGTCGCGTACAAACAAATTGAGGTAGATTGGATTCTGGCCATCCGTCACGTCACTCATTCAGAACGCCGAGCGCGGGAGCAATCAAGGCTTCAAGTTCATCGCGGCTTGCGCCGTCCCTTGCCTGAAATGAGATCATCTGCATGACGCCGTGGATAAACGCAGAGCGTTGCTTGAGGTCGCATTCAGGGGACAGTTCTCCAGCAGCGCGAGCATATTCAAGGCGCGTATATATGAGTTCGCGCGTCTTGTTTCGCGCAACTTTGAGGTGCGCCCGCGCCGCTTCATTCCCCGGAAGACAGTTCACAACGCCAAGAACCAGCAGGCAGCCGCCAGGTGACGTCGATAAAGCGACATCAACGCTGGCAAGAAGCATCCGTTCCACTCCTTCACGCAGAGTTGCGGCGTTGTCTAATTCCTGCATCGGTCTTGCGCCGACCGTCGCAATATAGTGATCCACCGCCTCGCAAAATGCTTCCTCCTTAGAACCGAAGGCTGCATAAAAGCTTGGAGGCGCAATCCCGGCCGCTGCCGTGAGATCAACCAGTTGCGCCCCTTCATAGCCGCGCGCCCAGAATACCTCCATCATCGACTGAAGGGCGGTGTCCCGGTCAAAACCGCGCGGGCGGCCGCGTTGAGTCATGATGTCATCCTTTTGTAATTTTCACTACAATATTCTATTGACCTACGCCTTTATTGGCAATAGCATTTATTGAATTATCACTACAGAAAAGGAATCGCACCATGGGAATTTCCCCCCGCGCCATCATCGAAGAATTCTTCCGCCGTGCCGGCTCAGGCGAACCTGTTGAAAAGATCGCGGAGCTGGTCAGCGAGAAAGTTGATTGGTTTGTCGCGGGCGATACGAGCGTCGTGCCTTGGATCGGTCGTAAAATCGGCAAGGCAGGGGCAGCGGAGTTCTACGCCCAGATCAGAGAGCAGATCGCATCCGAGGCTTTCTCGGTGCGAGAAATCCTGTCGCAAGGCAACCGGGTCGTCGCAATCGGAGAGCTTGCATCTCGCGTTTTGCGAACAGATAAGCTAATCGAGTCAGAATTTTGCTTCGATTTCACCGTTGAGAACGGTGAGATCACCCGCTTTCGCCTGTTCGAGGACAGCTTTGCCGTGGCAAAAGCCGCCGTGTGATGGCATTGACACTAACCAACCAACGGAACTCCGAAGTCCGCTTAAAGGGGTCATCCGCCGGCTACATCAAATATTCAGTCAGGAGTCCGATGAATGCGCCAAATCCACGGCACGCCCTGACCCACGTAGCGCCATAAAGATGACAATGGCGGTTATTGCCGTTACTGCCGAAAGCACTTCAAGCAGGATGCTGAACGCGCTCTGGTAAATTCCAGTCAGCACGTTAAGCGAAGAGGCCCCCAGAATGGCCCCCGTTCCCGCCAGATCGCCGCCAACCAGATGCTGTGCGACCTCGCTTGCAGACGATGAAGCGTTCGGTAGGAAAGTAAACCGCGAGATAAGCAGTGCAGCGAGTAACGCGTCCACGATTGCAAGTGCGACGCCTTCACCCGCAACGCGGGTTGTATTAAAAATTCCCGTTGCCATGCCGGCGCGTTCGCGCGGCACGACACTGAGGGCGAGCCCGTCCATCAGTCCCCACGGAAGACTGATGCCAATTCCAATGATCAGAAGCGGAAAGATCAGTGCCAAACCGGCCTCACCGCCCTCCCAGCGACTGAGCCATAAGAGGCCGCAAGCCGATACCAACAGCCCTGCTCCGCAGAGCGTAGCGGAGGAAAGCCATCGCGTGAGGAAGCTTGCGACCGGCGGAAGGACCAGAAGCGGGCTGCAAAGCGCCATCATGATCCATCCGACCTTCAGTTCACTCATTCCATTGATACCGACAAGCCTGATGGGAAGAAGCACCAGCAGGACGACGAAGGCATAGGCGGGAGCCGAGGCCAGCAGTTGTACGGCGACGAAGCGCGGAATGCGAAAGAGCGAGAGGTCGAGCATTGGCCGCCTTGCATTGGTTTCAACGAAGACGAAAACGGCACCCAGGATCAGTGCTCCGACCAAAGAAACCACCACCGGCGTATCCATCCAGCCAACCGTCGGCGCAACCAGTATCCCGTTCGTAAGAAAAGCCAATGCGGCGGTGAAAGTGAGCGCACCTTTCCAATCGAGGCCGGCGGCTTTGGGATCGCGGGATTCCCGCACCACGCTTAAGCCGAGAACAAACGCCGCCCCGGCGAGAATCGCCACCAGAATAAAGATTGAGCGCCACCCGAAAGCTGCAATCAGTAGTCCTGAACTTATCGGCCCGAAGGCCAGACCGATGCCAAAGCTCGTGCCGACAAGACTGAAAGCCCTCATGGCGGATGGGCCGTCGAACTCCTGCGCCAGCGCCGCCATCACGCCAGAGAACGCTAACGCCGACGCGACGCCCTGGGCGGCGCGCAATAAATCCACGACGAGCAGGTTTGGCGAAAAGGCAAGCGCGACCGAGAAGATGCACAGGGTGCAGGCCCCGAAAAGGAAGATCTTCTTCCGTCCGAATGTGTCGGCGAGCGCTCCGGCGGCCATCAGGCAACTGCCGAAAGTGAGCATGAAGGCATTGGAGATCCAGGCGAGTTCAATAGAACTGCCTTCCAGCGCTCGGCCTATCGTCGGAATGGCCACGGCCGGCCCCGTGAAAGCAAGCGGGTTCGCCACCGCGATTAGGCAGGCGGCCAGGAGTACCAAGGCCTTTCGAAGCGCGCCTCGTGAAGTCTGGTTAGTGTTCAAAGAAACCTCGTTGATGATGCTGGTGTGCATTCATTGAGCTAAGTCGCCCAATATGATTCAATGAGGAGTTTAATAGATACATTGGCGAATAGGTGTCGCCATAGCGGCGACACCGATGATGCGGGGATGTGAGATGAGAGGCACCAACACCGGAGATATCGTCGCCTTCACGACGGCTGTCAAAACCGGCAGCTTCGCCGATGCCGGTCGCGGGTTGGGTATGTCCCGTTCCGCGGTGGCGAAGGCTGTCGGCCGTTTGGAAGCGAGGCTGGGCGTACGGCTTATCAACCGGACCACGCGGGCCTTTAGCGTTACCGAGGAAGGTCAGCGATTCTACGAGCAGTGTATTGCGATCCTTGACGATCTTGAAGTCGCTGAGAACAACGCAGCAGGACGCGATGCCAAGCCGAAAGGAACCCTGCGAATCACGGCGCCGGGTGCCTACGGGCAACTGCATGTGATGCCTGTCGTACGACGCTTCCTCGCGGATTGGCCCGAAGTCTCCGTCGAACTGAGCCTGACCGACCGCGTCGTGGACATCGTGGAGGAAGGATTCGACCTGGCTATCCGGATCGGCGGTCTTGAAAACAGCCCGCAAGATCTGATCACGCGCGGCATAAAGCGCTATCCGACGATCTTCTGTGCCTCGCCTGAATACTTGGCCTTGCGCGGCGCGCCGGAAACGATTAAGTCCTTGCGCGATCATATATGCTTATTCTACTTCGCATCGAAAGCCCGGGCGACCAGCCAGCACTCTTGGCGAGTAAGAGGCCCCGATGGATCGTGGCAATCGATCTCCGGCAGGCAACGTTTCGTGTCGGACCGGGGCGAGGCGCTGCTGGCGGCAGCCCTGTCTGGAATGGGCATCGCCTATCTGCCTGCATTTCTTTTCGAACCCCATGTCGAAGCAGGGCGGCTCATAAAGGTGCTGCCCGAGTGCCGTACGGAAGAGGTGCCAATCTCGGTCCTATACCCCTCGAAGCGCTACTTGCCTGCGAAGGTGCGCGCCTTCGTCGATGCGTTGGTGGATGCTGCGAAGGACGGGGACGACATCGCCAGCAAAGATCTTCTTCCGGAGATAACCTGACGAGGTGCTGTCCGAAGTTGCGTCCGCGTAGAAGGCCGATCAAGGCGGTCGATAGCTGTGCCAATCGACATTGCGGGGACGATCTTTTGGAGCGCTTCGCTCTTGGCCGAGACAATGTTCTACCAACAGGGGCTGGGGCGATAAACTACGTGGCGCAGTAATTCGCCTAGTAAAGTGTCCACGGCGCTTAGCTACAGTGAAGCTGATCCTCACGACTAAAAATCCCATGGTATGCGAATTTTGCCATCACAAACTCAAGGCTTTCCGCACCTGCGGACTTTCAAAGGCCGGCGCAAGCGCCCTGATATCTTTCGCGGCCATTCCCAGCTCAGCCGCGAGAGGACGCCATCTTTCGTAGATGATCTCCGCCATTACCCTAAGTGCCTCGCGGGCCTCGATGGGGTCGATATTGAAAAGTGGCGCCGCGTCCAAAACAGCCAAGATATCGAGTTCATTTCCATGGATCTCGCTGATCGCTGTCTTGAGGGTGCCGCCTGCGGAGGGGTCGGGGTTAATATCATAGGCGGGAGAGAGAGCCCAGCGATCGGCGGTCCGGATAAAGCCGTGGTTGCGCAGATGGTCATCTGTATTCTGGATCAACACAGAATAGGCCATCCGCGTCCAGAGCTCGTTCATATCATCACCGGCTCCATTGCTCATCATCTGTTCCGCGATCGAGACGTAGTTTGATGGCTCGGTACCAGGCAGCCCCATAAAAGTCTGTGCCGTGATGAGGTGGATCCGACGTGGATTCCCAGCATCTTCGTAAGACCGATCAAAACGCTTGATCAGGGCAACCGGAAATTGCCCGGATACGACGAATGTCTGCGCTTCAGCAACCGTCATTCCTATTTCTCCTGCAAGACGGAGCGTGAGCACCTCGGCGCGCGCCATATCGTATTCATCATCCATCTTCGGTAGCTTCGCTATCCAGATTGCCTGGTACTCATCGCGCACATTCACTTTTGGCCGCGCGCCGCCTAGCGAGCCTGCAGCATCAAGCAATATCTGTCCGGCAAGGAGCTTTGCCCGGTTTTCACGATAATAAGCCGGATCTGCTTCGAAGGCGCGGGCCTCTTGAACCATCGATTCGAGTTCTATGAGGCGCGGTATGGAAAAGGCATTTTCGCCTGTGCGGGGTTGAGCCAGAGGTAGCGCACCAGGCGCGTCGCTCTCGTAAAAGCGAAGTGCGCCCGAGCGCAGGAAGTCATCGACCCCAGTTAGATACTCGAAATCATTCATGGTGCGACCGCCATTAGCCGCACGCATGATGGCTCGTCCCCATGAGTCAGGCGTGCTGTCGGCGACTGGCATCACCAGAGGGGATGAATTTCCCTGCAGGCTGGCCGACGCGACTATCTGGCTACGCGGCATGGCGGGAGAGAGATCGAAGCCTTTCGGATTATCAATCCAGCCCTGCGCATAGGTGAAAACGGAGTTCTGACGCATTCCGTCGACATTGAAATCCAACTGCCCGACGAGCTCTTCGTCATCCATCCAAACGTAAAGTCGTTGCTTCATATCACTTCTCTGATCATGAGCCCGAAGAGTCTCGCGTAGCTTTTAAACGAGAGAGCAGCGATGATGTACGGCCTGATGGACTCACCACCAACGTCCTCTGATCGCCCTTGGCGCTCGCTTCTACACTAGACTGTGTCGATTTGTTAGTGACCGCTGTTCCAACTGCTGGTTTCCCCGCCTTGACCCTGTGGCCCTTTGTAGCCCGGCTCTCGGCACTCGCCTTATAGCCTTTAAGGAGCGGTTTTGCGCCTTTCATGACATTTTCGCGCAACATGGACAGGCCGATGTCGTCATTGCGCATGTCGATCAGATTGCTCAGGAGTTCGAGCTTACCAAGAATGGTGAGCACCATCGCAAGCGTGTTGAGTGAGATACCTGCGCCATCGCCGCTCTCAAGCCTATGTAAAGTGGAACGCGCGATCCCCGCGGATTTCGCAAACTTCTCCGCGGAGATCCCCCGCACACGACGCGCGAATTCGATATCCTTGCCAAGCTTGGCAAGGGCTGCTTCGGTCGAGGGTCGCACAGTCGAACCCTTTGTCCTGCGAAGCTTGCTCACATAAGTCCCTTCGGGCATCGCTACCTCACTTAAACATGTCTCACCTATGATGCATATAATCATAACATCGGCGATGTAAACCGTCCAAGACATGGCGACTCTGTTCGTAACTTGTCTCATCTGTGAGTCGGTGTCTGTCTTATCTCACCACCGAACTGGCAACGTCCTTAAGCGGAGCATCGTAGCGGAAGGTGACGTGACCTGTGACGGATACCATGACAGACATGCCGTTTCGGTCGGAAACCTTGTACGGCCTGGCTTTGGGCTTAAGATTACGTAATGCGGTGTCGGTAAGCATCGTGATTTAACTCCTGTTCAATGGCGGTTTTTACCGTCAGGGGCCAGGAAGTATGAAGATGCTCTGAAAGCAGCTACACGTCTAGCTTTGGGAGGGAATGTTTACCGTCAGCTCTACCGCCAGCCGGTGTTGCTGGCCAGCGATAGCTACCGATAGTCACTGTAACTTATTTAATTAAAAATCAAAACGTTATGGCTAATTTTCGCTAGCTGGCGATAGCCCCGGAATAACCTCGGATCACTCCCACTCAATCGTCGCCGGCGGTTTGCCCGAGATATCGTAAACCACCCTTGAAATGCCATCTATTTCATTGATGATCCGATTGGATACCCGGCCGAGGAATTCATAAGGCAAATGCGCCCAATGGGCGGTCATAAAGTCAATGGTTTCCACCGCGCGCAGCGATACTACCCAATCGTACTTGCGTCCGTCGCCCATCACGCCCACCGAGCGTACCGGCAAGAAGACGGTAAACGCCTGGCTGACCTTGTTATACAGATCGGCTTTGTGCAGCTCTTCGATAAAGATGGCGTCCGCGCGGCGCAGCAAATCGCAGTACTCTTTTTTCACCTCGCCCAGCACCCGCACGCCCAGGCCCGGCCCCGGGAAGGGGTGGCGATAGAGCATATCGTACGGCAGGCCCAATTCCAGGCCGATTTTGCGCACTTCGTCCTTGAACAGCTCTTTGAGCGGTTCCACCAGGCCCAGCTTCATCTCTTTGGGCAAGCCGCCGACATTATGATGGGACTTGATAACATGCGCTTTGCCGGTGGCGGAGGCGGCTGATTCGATCACGTCGGGATAAATGGTGCCCTGGGCCAGCCATTTCACCGCGGCCTGCTTGCTGGCTTCGCGATCGAACACTTCCACAAATACCCGGCCGATGATCTTGCGTTTGGCTTCGGGTTCGTCCACGCCGGCCAGGGCGCTGAGGAACAGCTCTTCGGCGGGAACATGGACAATATTCAGGCCGTACTTCTGCCCGAACATTTCCAATACCTGGCTGGCCTCGTTAAGGCGCAGCAGGCCGTTATCCACGAATACGCACGTCAGCCGCTTGCCGATGGCGCGATGCAGCAGCATGGCGGTCACCGAGGAATCCACCCCGCCCGACAGGCCGAGGATCACATGATCGTCGCCAATCTGCTCGCGCAGGCGGGCAACGGCGTCTTCGATAATTTTATCCGGGGTCCATAACGATTCGCACTGGCAAATATCCCGGACAAAGCGCTGCAAAATACGCTGCCCCTGATGGGTATGGGTCACTTCCGGATGGAACTGCACGCCGTAAAAGCGTTTTTCTTCGTTGGCCATAATGGCGAACCGGCAGGATTCGGTGCTGGCGACGGTGACAAAACCCTCGGGAATGCCGGTGACCTTATCGCCGTGGCTCATCCAGACGTCCAGCAGCGGTTTGCCGTTAACGCTCAGCGAATCCTGGATATCGCGCACCAGCGCGCTGTCATGCAGCACTTCCACCTGGGCATAACCGAATTCACGCTCGGTGGAGCCTTCCACGTGGCCGCCGAGCTGCATGGCCATGGTCTGCATGCCGTAGCATACGCCCAATACCGGCACGCCTGCCTGGTACACATATTCCGGCGCGATGGGGCTATCGTGTTCGGTGGTGCTTTCCGGGCCGCCGGAAAGAATAATGCCGCTGGGAGCGAAGTCGCGGATTTGCGCTTCGCTCACATCCCAGGCCCAGAGTTCGCAATAGACGCCGAGCTCGCGGACACGGCGGGCAATCAGCTGCGTGTACTGCGAGCCGAAATCCAGAATCAGAATGCGATGTTTATGAATATTGTCAGTCATATGGGGCGTATTCCAGAGCGGATATCAAAATAAAAAAACTACCCGACCGCGGTCGGGCATAGTTAAAGCGGGGACAGCCTGCAACCGGCCATCCCGAGCTGCGCGAACCGGGCGACGGGGGCTAGCCCATACGGTAGTTCGGCGATTCTTTGGTGATGGCGACGTCGTGGACGTGGCTTTCCTGGATGCCGGCCCCGCTGATGCGGACAAATTCAGCCTTGGTGCGCAATTCGTCGATAGTAGCACAGCCGGTCAGCCCCATACAGGAACGCAGGCCGCCCATTTGCTGATGGACGATTTCCTTCAGGCGGCCTTTATAGGCGACCCGGCCTTCGATCCCTTCCGGCACCAGTTTATCGGCAGCGTTGTCGGTCTGGAAATAACGGTCGGACGAGCCTTTGGACATGGCGCCCAGGGAGCCCATGCCGCGATAGGATTTAAACGAACGGCCCTGGTAGAGTTCGATCTCGCCGGGGGATTCCTCGGTGCCGGCCAACAGCGAACCGACCATGACGCAGGAGGCGCCGGCGGCGATGGCCTTGGCGATATCGCCGGAGAAACGGATGCCGCCGTCGGCGATAACCGGAATGCCGGTGCCTTCAAGCGCGTCAACCGCGTCGGAAATGGCGGTGATTTGCGGTACGCCCACGCCGGTCACGATGCGGGTGGTGCAAATGGAGCCGGGGCCGATGCCCACTTTAACCGCGCTCACGCCCGCTTCGACCAGCGCAACGGCGCCGGCGCCGGTGGCCACGTTGCCGCCGATGATTTGCAGGTCGGGATATTTGGCGCGGGTTTCGCGGATGCGTTGCAGCACCCCTTCGGAATGGCCGTGGGAGGAGTCGATCAGCAGTACGTCCACCCCGGCGGCCACCAGCGCGTCGATACGCTCTTCGTTGCCGGCGCCGGCGCCTACCGCGGCGCCGACCCGCAGACGGCCCTGCTCGTCTTTACAGGCGTTGGGTTTGCGTTCCGCTTTCTGGAAGTCCTTTACCGTGATCATGCCCAGCAGATGAAACTGCGCGTCGACCACCAGGGCTTTTTCCACGCGTTTTTCATGCATTTTTTGCAGCACGACTTCGCGGGCTTCGCCTTCTTTGACGGTGACCAGGCGCTCTTTCGGCGTCATCACCGCGGTCACCGGCTGGGACAGATCGGTGACAAAACGCACGTCGCGGCCGGTAATGATGCCCACCAGCTCGTTGTCGTCGGTCACTACGGGATAGCCGGCGAACCCGTTGCGGGCGGTCAGCTCTTTTACCTGGGATAGCGTGGTGGCGGGCGTTACCGTTTTAGGGTCGGTAACCACGCCGCTTTCGTGTTTTTTTACCCGGCTGACTTCGTCGGCCTGGCGTTCGATGGGCATGTTTTTGTGGATAAAACCGATACCGCCTTCCTGGGCCAGGGCAATGGCCAGGGGAGCTTCGGTCACCGTATCCATAGCGGCGGAAAGTAATGGAATATTAAGGCGGATTTTTTTTGTGAGTTGTGTTCCGAGTTCAGCCGTGTTGGGCAAAACCGTGGAGTGCGCAGGTAACAGGAGGAGATCGTCGAACGTCAGAGCTTCTTTAGCGATACGTAGCATAGCAATATCTCACCAGGATGAATGTATAAAATATTGCCGTGGCATTATACAGAACGTAACCGGTTGCCTCCAGCACTTTTTAAAAAAAATGCTTGATAACCGCTACACGATAAGTAATATCAATCGATTAACCCTTATTTATGGAAGTTGATCTGGCTCACATGTCTGCTCCGCCCACCGCCCTGATTTTTACCGTCTCCCGTCTCAACCAGACGGTGCGTGAACTGCTGGAAGGCGAAATGGGCCAGGTGTGGCTTACCGGCGAAATCTCCAACTTCTCGCAGCCCGCCTCCGGCCACTGGTATTTCACCCTCAAAGACGATCGCGCCCAGGTGCGCTGCGCCATGTTTCGCAACAGCAACCGCCGGGCGACCTTTGCCCCGCGCAACGGCCAGCAAGTGCTGGTGCGCGCCGCGCTGACGCTGTATGAACCGCGCGGCGATTACCAACTGATTGCCGAAAGCATGCAGCCCGCCGGCGACGGGGTGTTGCAACAGCAGTTCGAGCAGTTGAAACAGACTTTATCCGCCGAGGGGCTGTTTGACCAAAGCCACAAGCAGCCGTTGCCGAGCCCGGCCCGCCGGGTGGGCGTGATTACCTCCGCCAGCGGCGCGGCGCTGCATGATATCCTGAATATTTTGCGCCGGCGCGATCCGTCGCTGCCGGTGGTGATTTATCCCACCGCGGTACAGGGACAGGATGCGCCGCTGCAAATCGTCCGGGCTATCGAGTGCGCCAACCGCCGCCGCGAATGCGACGTGCTGATCGTCGGCCGGGGCGGCGGTTCGCTGGAAGATTTATGGAGTTTTAACGACGAACGGGTCGCCCGGGCCATTTTCGCCAGCGCGCTGCCCATCGTCAGCGCCGTGGGTCATGAGACCGATGTCACCATCGCCGATTTCGTGGCCGATTTACGCGCCCCTACCCCGTCGGCCGCGGCGGAACTGGTAAGCCGCAACCAGCTGGAGCTGGTGCGCCAGATCCAGTCCCAGCAGCAGCGCCTGGAAATGGCGATGGATTATTACCTGGCGCAGCGGCTGCAAAACCTGACCCGGCTGCAACATCGCCTGCAACAGCAGCATCCCCACCTGCGCCTGGCGCGCCAGCAAACCGCGCTGATAAAACTGCGCCGCCGGCTGGACGACAGCCTGCAAGGGCAATTGCGCATGGCGCAGCGCCGCCATGAGCGCGTAACGCAGCGGTTAAACCAGCAGGCGCCGCTGCCGAAAATCGGCCGGGCGCAGCAGCAATTGCAAAGTTTGCGCTATCGGCTACAGCAAAGCATCGGCGGCCAGTTGAA
>JAATFX010000018.1 GCA_015654925.1 Enterobacterales bacterium
CATGAAGAGACAAAAACGAGATCGCCTTGAACGTGCACATTCGCGTGGCTATCAAGCGGGATTATCCGGACGCTCAAGCGAGATATGTCCTTTTCAGTCCTTAGATGCACGGTCTCACTGGTTGGGAGGTTGGCGAAAGGCCATGGAGGACAGGTCGGTTACCTTGTAATCATCCTGTCAGCAAAGGGATTGACCTCCGCTTTCGCGGAGGTTTCATTATCCGGCCATTAGAAGACGCCGGTATCTTTAAAGAGTCCTACTTTCAGGTCGCTGGCGGTATAAATAACCTGGCCGTCGCACAGCATTTCACCGTCTGCCAGACCCATCACCAACCGGCGGTTAACCACGCGGCGGAAATTAATGCGGTAGGTGACTAATTTGGCGCTTGGCAACACCTGGCCGGTAAATTTCACTTCCCCGACCCCTAATGCGCGTCCTTTGCCTTCACCACCCAGCCAGCCGAGATAAAACCCGACCAGTTGCCACATGGCGTCCAGCCCCAGGCAGCCGGGCATGACCGGGTCGCCGATAAAATGGCAGCCGAAGAACCACATATCCGGATTGATATCCAGCTCGGCTTCAACGTAACCTTTATTATGGCTACCCCCGTCTCCGGTCATTTTAACGACCCGATCCATCATCAGCATATTGCCGGCGGGAAGCGGCGGGCCTTCTTTACCGAACAACTCACCGCGGCTACAGGCAAGCAAATCTTCTTTAGAATAAGAGTCGCGTTTATCTACCATGTTATCTAAACCTTTATCAATGAATCTCGCACATTAACTGACATACATATCCCCGAACCTTCGCTCAGCTCTGGTTAAACCAGTTGAGCCAGCGAAATCCCCAGGGTAAACGCAGGCGTTCGTGCTGATTAATATAAGCGATGCGCTCGCGTATCGAAGCAATCAGATTGGGTTTCTGCTCGTGATCGTATGGTATCCCGGTCAGCAATTCCAACGCTTCATCAATGGTCTCCACCGGCCAGATATGGAACTGCTCTTCCCGTACCGCCTCCACCAGCTCTTCGTGCAAGCATAAATGGCGTACATTGGCGGTAGGGATGATCACACCATGTGAACCGTCAAGCCCACGGCTCTGGCATAAGGCAAAGAACCCCTCGATTTTTTCATTCACCCCGCCAATCGGCTGAACCCGGCCGAATTGATCCACCGAACCGGTGACGGCGATGTGCTGTCCCAGCGGCTTGCCGGACAGGGCGCTGATTAAGGCGCTCAATTCCGCCAGCGAAGCGCTGTCCCCATCCACTTCGCCATAGGATTGTTCAAATACCAGCGAAGCGGAGAAGGGCAGCTGTTGATCCAGCTCCAGCGAGGCCATAAGGAAAGCCTGCATGATCATCATGCCTTTGGCATGGATATTCCCGCCAAGTTCCGCTTTGCGTTCAACATCATTGATTTCCCCGTCGCCCAGATGCACCACGCAGCTGATACGCGAAGGTTCGCCAAACGGCAGCGGATGCCCCGGAAAGTCCAGCACCGACAGCGCATTGACCTGCCCGACCATCGCCCCTTCGGTTTCCACCATGATCTGGCCTTCGGATATCTCATCTTGCATACGCTCGGTAAGATAACTTTCGCGCCAGATACGGGTGCGATTGCTGTTGTACAGCGCTTCGTCGTTAATGGCGCCCTGCTCGCTATACAGCGCGGCCTCTTTGATGCGGCGGGTCAGCCATTGCGGGCACAAGGGCAACTGGTATTGGTCGCCGCTGTAGCGTACCGCCTGGCGAATCATCTCCGGCCAGGCCTCGGCGGTCAGCGGCGGCAAACCCTGGACGTGCAGCAGGCTGTTGACATAGGCGCACCAGTTTTGCATTTCCTCCGGCGACAGGAGTTTTAAATCCGATTCAAATTCGCCGTATAGCGCCAGCTTGGTCAGATCCGGTTCAAGATCGTTTAAATCGGCCAGCGACTCGCGATCGCCGATAATCACCAGGCGCAGATCCAGCGGCATCGGCGGAATCGATACCGGAAGCGGGCGCGTTTCGTCCAACGCCAGCCAGTCGAAACGCTGCTGCATAATCATTTGCTTGAGGCGCAGCCACATCAGCGGCTGGCTGACCAGCGCCTTGGCGCCCAGGACCAGCACGCCGCCATTGGCTTCATGAATCTTGCCGGGCTGTAAATCAATGACGTCCCGGTAGCATCTGACGCAGCCAAACAGCTGCTCGTTCTCGATCCACGGCTGAAACAGGCACTTAGCCCGGCTGGCGAAATTATCATCACGTTTGACGGCCGGCTGGATGCTGACGCCGTTACCCGTAATGATATACCGGCTGCCGACTAACTTGTCGGTATCAGGCAGCAACCGTTTGACCGTCTCGGTGATTAACTGGAAATATTCCTCATCTTCCTGCGCGGTGATCAGCATAAAGCGGCTGGGCGACCGGGAGTGGCAAAATTGAGTCAGGCCATCCATCAAACGAGGCTGCAACAGATCCATAGGTGCAGGCATTGGCTGGTAGGGTTGGGCAAACACCGCATCAAAAGGCGAAAGCTCGGGAATTAAATATTTCCATTCTAATTGTTTAATGGTCAAGGTAGTAGGTAACGTCGCTAAACAGGGAAACGTAGATTATACAAGAATTTCCCTCCCCGAGTCTCACGCATCTTACGTTGTGTGAATATTCCCGGTATCTCCACGTTTCGATTGATTAAAAACTAACCGTTATAATACAAGTGCTAGGGATTTTAGGTCAGAAACTGCTATTATCAGGCTAACGTTACACGGTCACGGGTGAACGCATCATGAAATATCAGCAGTTGGAAAATCTCGAAACCGGATGGAAATGGACTTATCTGGTAAAAAAACATCGTGAAGGTGAACGGATCACCCGCTTTGAAGAGGACAGCGCCGCGGAAGAAGCCGTTGCCGCGCTGCTGCTTTATGAACACCAGCCCGAAAATATCACCCAATGGATTCTGGACAATATGAATCCGGCGCTGGAAAATCGCATGAAGCAGACGATCCGCGCCAGGCGTAAACGGCATTTTAACGCCGAGCACCAGCATACCCGCAAAAAATCCATCGATCTTGAATATCTGGTTTGGCAGCGATTAGCGGCGTTGGCGCAGCGCCGGGGCAATACCTTGTCGGAAACCATCGTCAATCTTCTGGAGGACGCGGAGCGCAAAGAGAAATACGCGACGCAAATGTCATCGCTGAAACAGGATTTAAAAGCCATTCTGGGCGAAGAGAGTTAAGCGCGGAGCGGGCAACAGCGGTGTGCCGGGTATACGGCAGGCATTAAAAAACCCCGCGATGCGGGGTTTTTACTTAAAGAGCGACAACTTAAGCCTGCGGCTGAGTTACCACTTCTTTGATACCTTTCACTTCGATCTCTACGCGACGATCCGGTGCCAGGCAGCTGATTAAAGCAGCACGGCCTTTCACGCTATCGCAAGTATTGCCAGTGACCGGGTTAGATTCACCCATGCCGCGTGCGGAAATCTTGTCGGAAGGGATACCCTTGGACACCAGGTAGCTCACTACGCTTTGCGCACGAGCCTGAGACAGCTTCTGGTTGTATTCGTTTGAGCCGATGCGATCGGTAAAGCCCAGAACGACAACAGAACCGTCTTTAGGATCCATGGAGCTCAACTGGGAGTACAGTTGATCCAGAGCCTGCTGGCCTTCAGGTTTCAACTGTGACTTGTTGAAGTTGAACAGCACGTCGGAACGCAGGGTGAAACGTTTGGTCTGGACAACCGGAGCCGGAGCTGCGGTAGGTGCCGGAGCAGGTGCTGCTACGTCGTCCTGGCCGAAACGGTAAGAAACGCCTACGCTGACCAGGGCATTATCAGGACGGGTACCAACGGTGCCGGCATCGCCGATGTTGCTGGTCCACTGATATTCCAGACGGGTTGCCCAGTTTTTGGTAACGGCGTATTCAAGACCACCGGCTGCCAAAGGAGAAACGCCGGTGTCATTGTCGCTCCGACGACCGCCAGCCCCGTTATTGTAGGCCGCTTTGGAATCAGCACGCCACACCATACCACCCAGACGGGTATAGATGTCCAGGTCGTCAGTCAGCGGGTAGCTCAGTTTAGTGGTCAGCTGAATGCCTTGCGCCTTAAATGCACCGTTGTCCACGCTGCCTTTATACGCCATGCGGCCCAGCCAATCGTAACCCAGTTCAAACCCTAAGTACGGGTTAGCCTGGTAACCAACAAAAGCACCAGCACCGATTTGATCGTTGCGGGTAGGGCCATTGCCGATACGGTTGTCGTAACCGTTACCGTAAAACCCTGTGTCATGATACTGGGACCAGCCCAGTTTGCCACCCGTATACCAGGTGTTGTCCTTCGGAGCGGCTTGCGTTACGGTTGTGAAAGCCGCCAGTGCCACTGCAAGTGCGATAGCTGTCTTTTTCATTTTTTGCGCCTCGTTATCATCCAAATAGGCAATGAGCTCTTAAAGCTAATTTAAATATTCCATTGCCAGTGTCCATGCTCTGCGTTTGTACATCGCCCTCAAATGGCGTTATAGAGCAGCCCTGGCGAATTAAAGTCTACAACGAAGTGGGAAACTTACAAGTAAGATGTAGTAAGCCGCTAATAAAAAACAGCGTTTCGTGTAGATTTTATTGAACTAAACGGTGGCAAAGTTGTAGTAACTCTGCGGGATGATGGTAGCGGGGAACCGCGTATCTACTGGATTGTCCCCGTTTCCAGGCGGTTCCGGCAGGGGTTTTGATACCCCTATTGAGATTAATCTTAAATTTACTTAATGATACAAAGTAGAATGAATCTTTAGACCCGAAAACTGTCCAGATTTGCGGCAAACCTCATTTTGCGGGTACATGATGAACCCGTACGTGCCTCCATGCTGTGCCGCTTCCCGCAGGCGGATCTTGTCGTCGGCCGTCAATTCTTGCGCAAACCACCCTAAAATAACGCTGTAATTTCCCGTCAGCAACGCTTTTTCCATCGCCGCTACGCTGTCGTATGCGCTGGGCTGGCGCAATTGCACCATTTTCTCCAGCGGCAGGCCCGATTGTTCCAGCCAGGGGCGGCTCAGTTTGCGTGATGGCGTCAGCCATAACAGCCAGCGCGACTGCGTGCCCAACAAACGCAGCAGCGGTAATAAAATATGCCCGACCACCGACTGGTCTTCATCATAAACCACTTCACTGATAATACCCTGGCCCAGGGTCCTGGAACGCTCCGCGTTGTCCGCCGAGCCGTCGGACGAGGTTGGCTGCAACGCAGAAGATGTGGCATGAGCATGAGTGTGCATTTTGAGTCCGCCCCTAGATAACTGTATAAAAACACAGTATCCGGGATTGGCGTGAAAATCAACCAAAAATTCAATCGTCCTCGCAGAATTGCCACTTTATGGCGTACGGGCCGAGATTAAGTTGAAAATCCGGCGGAAAATACCGTATTTTTATTGGCTGCCAAGGACTTGGCATTCGTCGTAAATAACAAGGAACCGTTGATGGAATCGCCACATAAGAACATAATTTCACAGGTAAAAACCATATTCTCCCCCCTAGGCGTCATCACCACCCGCTCGCAGTTCGGCGGCTATAGCGTGGCCGCCGATAAAATCATGTTTGGCCTGATCCTGGACGGTGAACTTTATCTGCGCGGTACGCGGCAAAGTGAACCGGTGTTCCTCGCCCAGGCGATGAGCAAGCTGATTTATACCAAGCGGGGCATTCCGGTTTCATTGAATTATTATCATGTGGACGAGCGGCTGTGGTCAGCGGGCGAAACGCTGTTGGCGCTGGCCCGCCACTCCCTGGATGAAGCCAGGCACCACCTCAGCGTTAAAGCGGCCTGCCCGCGGTTGAAGGATTTGCCCAATATAGGGCAGGCCATTGAACGGCTGTTGTGGAAAGCGGGGATTCAGGACGTCGCTGCGCTGCGTAACCATGGCGCCAAAAGCAGCTACCTGAAATTACGCGCTATTAAGCAGGATTTAAGCATCAAGGTGCTGTTCGCGCTGGAGGGGGCGCTATCGGGCAGGCATTTGGCCGCCTTGTCACAGGGCCAGCGCAGCGAACTGCTGGCCTGGTTCGAACGCCTGTCCTGCCGTTAGCCCGGCAGGGCGCCCGGCTTAAAATTGTTTTTCAATCTCCTGCTTGCGCGCAATCAGTTCGGGCAGCAGTTCCAGCAGGAGGCCTATTTGCTGCAATACCAGTTGCTCCCTGGCTTCCGGGTCCGGCAGCACCCCCTGGATACGGTCGATAAGCTGCTCGCGCTCCTGTTCCACCCGCAGGGCGAATTGTTCCTGGTATTGCAGGGCGTCATCGATATAACAGGCGGCGTCGTCCAGCACCTTGAGCAGGGCCGGGTCCGCCATCCGTTCGCGATGCGCGCCCAGGGTGGATATATAGCTCAGGAAGGTGTGGTTAAGGCATAACAGGCGAAATGCCGATTCCAGCAGTTCGCTGCGCGTTCTGGGTTCCGCCGACATATTGGATACCACTGACGCCAGCTCCGCATCGCGGTTATGCGCGTCGCGGCGGGCGACCCGGTAATCAAGCCGGTTGTCCTTGCCCTGATGATATTGCACCAAGATGGCATCCAGATAACGGCAGTTTGCCGTCAGGCTGTTATTCATCACCACCGGCAGTCGGCGGAAACGCCAGTCAGGCCAGATAAAGCTGACCGCCGCCCAGGCAATGGCGCAGCCGACAAAAGTATCGAATACGCGCGGCAGGGCGACGTCGAAACCTTCGCCCAGCAAATTGAAACACAGCATCACCAGCAGGGTGATAAACATGGTCGCCTGGGCATACTGGACGTTGCGGAAGGCGAAAAACAGCGTGCCGCTGAGCACGATTAAAATCATCTGCCCTTCGATGGAAGGAACAAAATACAGAATCGGCAGACCCAGCAAAATACCCGCCAGCGTACCGATAATCCGCAAGGCTAGCCGGCGGCGCGTCGCCTGGTAATTGGGTTGGCAGACAAACAGGCTGGTCAATAATATCCAGTAGCCATAGCGCAGCCCGCTTAGCTGGATAAATGCATAACCGACGCACAGAACCAGCGACATGCGCACTGCGTGGCGGAACAGGGCCGATTCGGGGCCGAGGTTGCGGCTGATGCGCAGGCGGATATCGCTCCATCCCGTCAGCTTGTCGTCGGCCAGGTTGTTTTCCTCCGGGCTGTTGCGGGCGATAGCCTGTTCCGATTCGATGGTGGCCAACTGAGCGTCAATAGCGCGCAGGTTATTTAACAGATGTTTGAGCGCCTTGACCTGGGCCGGGACGGGCACCCGCTCGATGGCGGCGGCCAGATGGCTGAACGCGCGCTCGAAATGGCCGTCATGTTCATATTTCTGATGCAGCAAGATAGATTGCGATAACGCATGGCAGGCGCGGGCCTGCATGGCCAGCAGCCGCTGAAAACGAAACAGCACGTCGCTATAGCGCAGCTGTTCGCGCAGTTGCTGATACTGTACGTGGGACGAACTGGCCCGCTCGTGGATATCCTGCGCCACGAAATAGTAATGCAGGGTACGGCGGGTGCCGCGCTGGCCGCGATCGCCGCGCAGACGGGTCAGCAGCGACGCCTTGGTTTGGTTAAGCGCCTGCACCAGGTTGCCGTTGGCCATCGCCACCTGGATCAGGGCGCTGTCGTCGGCATCTTCGGTATCCGGATCGAACAGATTGGCTTTGGCGTCGAGATAGAGCGCCAGGCTGGCATAACAACGGGCCAGGTTATCCTGCAACGGCCGGATGGGAAATAGCAGGTGGCCCAGCAGGGTCAGGACGTTATACCAAATGGCGCCGGCCAGCAGCAACGCCGGCTGCAGGTACCAGGTCTGGTACATCGCGGCGCCCAGCATGGTATAGACGGCAATCAACAGCGCGCCGAAAGCGATGGTGGCGTAGCGCTGGCCCAGCGCGCCGAGCAAAATAAAGCCGCAGGTGGAACCGGCCAGGCCGATGCCGAATAGCCAGGGATAAGGAAACAACAGCTCGATGGAGACCGCGGCGATAAAAAAACTGACCAGCGTGATCACCAGGTTGCGTAACCGGCCGCTCAGCCGGTCGTCGAGATCCGCCAGCGCCGCGGCGACCACGCCCAATGTCAGCGGAATGGTGAGCGTCGGCAAGCCCAGCCACCAGGGGAGCGCCGCCGCTCCGCCCAGCGAAATGAAAATCCTCAGGTTATAGCGGCTGCGGCTGCTAAACGCGAAACGGCGAAATCCGGGTGCAAAAGTCGGCACACAATTTCCTTATTAGGGATTTAACGATAAAAACGCCGATCCGGATGGGCACGCAGCTGATCGGCGAGTTCGACCGGGACCACACGGCGTCCTACCGGCCATAGGGCGATGACCGCCAGTTTAAAATTGGCGATGCCCGGCAAGATCCCGATAATAGTGATACATTGAGCGATGCCGGTGACAATATGTGACAGGCACAGCCACCAGCCGAACAGCAGCAACCACAGCACGTTGAGCACCGTACCGGCCGATGACGTCACCGCGTTGCGATTTTCAGGATAGAGCTCATGCACATGCACGGCGGTGTTGCCGAAGGGCAGCAGGGCGAGTTTGGTTATCTCCCAGCAGGAACGGGTATACGGCCAGCTGAAAATCAGCACAATGCTGAGCAAGGTGGCCAGCAGCCAGGCCAGCGTCGTAAAGAAGCCGCCCAAGATAAAATTCACGATATTAAGTAATGTACGCATAATTCCCTAAGTGTGATGCCAAAGTGTAAAAGTTAACGCTATTTCCTTTAAAGGATATCGGCTAGTCTACCCTGAATTCCAGGCTGGAGCAGAACAAGTTAAAATGGGTACACTACGTCCTGACGCATAAACGACACGGAATCCCTGCATATCTTATGGAACTGAAATCGACCTCGTTTGGCAAGCATCTTGCGCAGCATCCTTACAACCGGGTGCGGTTGTTGCACGCCGGCGTCGAGGTCAGCGGCGATAAGCATCAATACCTTATTCCATTTAATCAAATCATCGCCATTCATTGTAAACGCGGAATAGTCTGGGGTGAATTGGAGTTTGTTCTGCCGCAGGACAAGGTGGTGCGCCTGCACGGTACCGAATGGCAGGAAACCCAGCGGTTCCATCATTTTCTGCAAAAGTCCTGGCAAGAGTGGAGCCGGGAAATGAGCGCTATTTGCGCCACGGTGCTGAGCCAGCAGGTAACGGCGGTTGAACAGATGACCTCCCGCGACGGCTGGTTTCAATTGAGCGAACTGGCGGCGTTGCAAGAGAGTATTCGCGAAGCTTTCGGCGCCCTGCCGCTGCCGTTGGCGCGCCTGGAAGAGTTTGACGCCTGCCGGGACCCGTACCGACGCTGCCTGCAATGGCTGGAACAGGGGCCGGCGCTGGTGGCGGACCGCAATCAGCGCTGGAGCGACCAGATGCTGGAACAGCATCAGGACTTTTTCAATTCCATTGAAAGCACCCCGCTGAACCCGGCGCAGAGCCGTGCGGTAATTAACGGCGAGAAGGCCCTGCTGGTGCTGGCCGGGGCCGGCAGCGGCAAAACATCGGTGCTGGTGGCCCGCGCCGGCTGGTTATTGCGCCGCCGGGAAGCCGCGCCTGAGCAAATTCTTATGCTGGCCTTCGGCCGCCAGGCGGCCGAAGAAATGGACGAACGCATCCGCGCGCGTTTGCAGGTGACGGGCATCAAGGCCTGGACATTCCATGCCCTGGCGCTGTTCATTATTCGCCAGGGCAGCAAAAAAGCGCCGTTGATCAGCAACCTTGAAACTGATAGCCGGGCGCGGCGCGAACTGCTGATCAAACATTGGCGCGAACAGTGCGCGCAAAAAAAAGTCCAGGCCAAAGGCTGGCGCCAATGGATTAACGATGAGCTGGCTTGGGACGTTCCCGAGGGCGATTACTGGCAGGACGATCGCCTGGCGCAGCGCCTGGTGGCTCGCATAGAGCGCTGGGTCGGCCTGGTGCGCATGCATGGCGGCAGCCAGGCGCAAATGATTGAACAGGCGCCGGAAGACGTGCGCGAACTGTTTACCAAACGCATCCGCCTGTTATCGCCGCTGTTAAAGGCCTGGAAACAAGCCTTAAAAGACGAGGGCGCGGTGGATTTCTCAGGCCTGATCCACCAGGCGGTGGATATTTTGCAAAAAGGCCGGTTTATCAGTCCGTGGAAGCATATCCTGGTTGATGAATACCAGGATATCTCTCCCCAGCGCGCGCGGCTTTTGGACGCGCTGCATCAACAAAATCGCCGCGCCTCCCTGTTTGCCGTGGGTGATGACTGGCAGGCCATTTACCGTTTCAGCGGCGCGGAGTTATCCCTTACCACATCGTTTAATGACCGTTTTGGCCCGGGCGCCCAGTGCGCGCTGGATACCACCTATCGTTTTAACCAGCGTATCGGCGAAATCGCCAACGCGTTTATCCAGCAAAATCCGCATCAGCTCAGCAAGCCGCTCAATAGTTTGGTCAAAGGCAACAAAAAATCGGTTCTGATCCTGCCGGACGATGCGCTGGACGCACTGCTGGATAAACTCAGCGGTTTTGCGCGCCCGGATGAGCGGATACTGGTGCTGGCCCGCTATCATTATTTGCGCCCGTCGCTGCTGGATAAGGCGGCCACCCGCTGGCCAACCCTGAATATCGATTTTATGACCATGCATGGCAGCAAGGGGCAGCAGGCGGATTACGTGATTATCATCGGCATGTCGGCGGGCAAGGACGGATTTCCGGCCCCGGCGCGCGAATCGGTTATAGAACAGGTATTATTGCCGCAGCCGGAGAATTTTCCAGACGCCGAAGAACGCCGCTTGCTGTATGTCGCCCTGACGCGGGCAAAACAGCAGGTATGGTTATTGCAGAATAACGATAATCCGTCGGTATTTATCGATGCGCTGGCGCGCCTGGGCGTGCCGCAGGCCAAAAAGCCTTAAGCGCGGGCGGGAGGGGACCCCGCCCGCCGTCGTTTATTGCAACCGTTCTGACAGATAGCGCTGATAGTCAGGGATTTCAATGGTGATTTCACCGCTGAACAACGACGAGGCGATTAACAGATCGGCGGTCGAGCGGTTGGTGGCCACCGGGATATTCCATACGGTCGCCAATCGCAGCAGCGCCTTGACGTCCGGGTCGTGCGGGACGGCATTGAGCGGGTCCCAGAAAAAGATCAGTACGTCGATTTTACCTTCTGAAATCAGCGCGCCCACCTGCTGATCGCCCCCCATCGGACCGCTGAGCATGCTGTGAACCGGCAGGCCGGTATTGCGCTGCACCAGATTACCCGTGGTGCCGGTGGCATACAGGATATGCTCCGCCAGCAGATCTTTATTATTTTCGACCCAATTCAGCAACGACTGCTTGCAGTGATCGTGGGCAACCAGGGCAATATGTTTGCGTACTGCGATGGTACGGGTAATTGACTCCATTTCCTTTTCCTTGAATAAAATAGCCTATCCATAGACTACTGAAACTCCGTTTCACTGCAAAGCGCTAAACCGGGATCCAGCAAAATAAGTCGGATTTACGGTTTGCTTTCAGGCGGCTGCTGGCGGTGCTGTTGCGCCCATTGGATAAAATGATCGCGCGTAGCGTTATCGGCCTGTAAAAACCAAAACCTGAGCATTTGTTCTATTTGGCCGACGCCGGCTTTGCCAGGCGGAGCGGCGGCCGTCGCCGTTTGATCGGCTATGCCGGCCTGGCCGGGGTTATAACCGCCCAGCGCCGCCATGACCGCGGATTCATCGGGACTTAATTGCGTGAACGTCGCGTCAATGGCGGCGCCGTTTTGATCTACCAGGGCAATGGCCGGCCGGCGGCTGAACGCCTCACGTTCGGCCGGAGTGTTTAACGCGGGCAGCCTGAAACTCAGTTGGCGGGCATTATGGGTGTGGAATAGGGCGACCATCAGCGGCAGAGGATTGGCCGGGGGTAGGGGCTGGGATTTATCGCGCGCTTTGCCGACGGCGAAGACCAACTGGTGGTGCCCCTTTTCCAGTTCCAGGCTATCCGCTCCCCGCAGCAGCGTACCGCCCAGGGGCTTGCCATCAACCACCACCAGTTCTATCTCGTCCGGCAACCGCAGGGTTGTCGCCAGCGCGGGAAGGCCGATAATCAGACTTATCCCGATCACTACGGCGTGCAGGATATTCATTATCGCTCCTTGTTAACACGCTAAACGCCATACCAAATAAATTGGCAGAATATAATAAGTGTATTGTAGTATTTAGTCACACTTATTTTTATTTTGACATCATTTGCCGGGGGCCGTTTCGCCTGCTTTTTTCCGCAGTGGTATACACTTAACGCTATTAACCCAACCGGAGACACGTCATGACCGATACTGACATTGCCGACATCCTTACCTCAGTGAAAACCATCGCATTGGTGGGCGCCAGTGATAACCCCTCCCGCGCCAGCCATGGAGTGATGGCGTATTTGCTCCAGCAAGGATATCAGGTGTTCCCGGTCAACCCGACTTTGGCGGGCAAAGAGATCCTGGGACAGAAAGTTTATGACAGCCTGGCGGAGATTCCGGTGAAGATCGATATGGTGGATATATTCCGGCGCTCGGAGGCGGTCTATGACCTGACGCAGGAAGCCATAGCGATTGATGCCAAGGTGATATGGATGCAATTGGGCGTGATTAATGAACAGGCGGCGGTACTGGCGAAAAACATCGGGATGCAGGTGGTCATGGATCGCTGCCCGAAAATTGAAATCCCGCGCTTGGGGCTGGAGAAATAGATGATACGTCAGGCATGGGCACGGCGACGGCGCGCCGTGAACGGCTAACCCGCGGGGCATCGCTGCCCGCCGGGTTTTATGCGATCAGTTGCGCAGGCGAGGCGCCTGAAGCTGCAGGCGAATTGACTCCGCCAGTTCGTCCAGGGTCGGTTGTTCAGGATGGACCGGGGTCGCTTCGTAACCCAACTGTATCTCAGCCAGATAGGTATGCACCGGTTTACCCTCGTCATCTTCCATTACGACATGGTACCATGGCGCGGCGCGCAGCTTGTCGTCAGCGGCGATTTCATCCACCGACGGCTTTTCCAAAGAGTATTCAGGATCGACATCGATAACCACGCCTAAATAACCCAAGAGTTTATGGCGAACCTGCTGGCCAATCCCAAATTTGCTGGCAATCATAACTCTACCCCCGCGATGTAGTACCATGTAGCACCATGTAGCACCTTTATAGTACCCTACTGAGCACGCCCAGCAGCAGCACCCAAACCGGCACTCAGCGGCGCCGGTGGCGCCTTGATACTGCCTTGTGTTAAATATGGGGGATAAATGGGCAATATCAAGGGGGGCCGCGGCTAATTAAATCACCCGGCAGGCAAAGCCTTTCAAATACAGCCCTTCCGGATAGGGCGCCATTACCGGATGATCCGCGGCCTGGCGGAACTGCTCGATAAACTGCACATCCCGGTGGGCATCAAGCGCGGCGTCGGCGATAATTTTCTGAAACAAATCGGTGGTCATCAGGCCGGAGCAGGAGAAGGTCATTAAAATCCCTTCCGGCGCCAATAGCTGCATCGCCAGCATATTGATATCTTTATAACCGCGGCAAGCGCTGGCCAGCTGATTTTTATTTTCCACAAATTTGGGCGGGTCCATGATGATCATATCGAACTGCCGGCCCTGTTCGCGGTATTTGCGCAGCAACTGGAACACATCTTCACGCACGAATTCGGCTTTAGCGAGATCCAGCCCGTTCAGTTCAATATTACTTTTGGCAATATCCAGCACATGCTGGGAGGTATCGACGCTTTGTACCTGGCTACAGCCGCCGATTAACACCGACACGGAAAACGCGCCGGTATAGGAGAAACAGTTCAGTACCCGGCGTCCGGCGGCATATTTGCGCGCGGCCAGGCGGCTATCGCGCTGA
This sequence comes from Enterobacterales bacterium, assembly GCA_015654925.1. Lineage (GTDB taxonomy): Bacteria > Pseudomonadota > Gammaproteobacteria > Enterobacterales > Enterobacteriaceae > Acerihabitans. The sequence goes on from JAATFX010000018.1 coordinate 13,849, forward strand.
TCGAGATAAAAGCCGGTTTTATGCCCCTGGCTGATGTCCACCTGGATAGCCATATCATGTTCGCGGATGCTGAGCAGTTCCGGCGGCGTATCGCCCACAATCACGCCGCTGGCGAGTTCCAGTCCCTCTTTTTTCCGTACCGCTACATCGGAGCGGTCATAGATGGAGCAAGAGGGGTAGCACTGTTGCAGCGCCAATGTCAGCGCGGCCCGGTGGTATTCCGCCCCGGCCGACAGCAATTGCAGTACCATAAAACGGCCGTAACGGTCAATGGTGATGCCGGGCAGTCCGTCGGACTCGCCGGCGATCAGCCGGTAAGCATCAAGCCCGTCTCTGGCGGCCAGCACATCCCGCAAGCGCTGGGCGGTGGTTAGGCGGCGCACAAAAAAATCGACATCAATATCTTCATCGGCCTGAAAGGACCAGACGCGTGCGCGGATTTGCGAGGAGGGGGAATACGCGGCCCGCGCCAGCCAATTGCCTTTGTCATCGCAAATATCGATGGTTTCGCCGGATTGCGGTTTACCTTCAAGACGCTGCACCGCGCCGGAGAAAATCCAGGGGTGGCGGCGGAGCAGGGATTTTTCGCGGCCTTTGGCAAGGAAGAGACGTTTTGTCATCATGAATTATACTAAACCAGAGAGAAAGAGCGCCATTCTGCGAATAAGCGCAGGCAAATGCAAATATTAGCCAACTAAGGAGTAAAAGATGTCTAAGGTATGCACCGCCGTTTATGTCTATGGCGTGGTCCAGGGCGTAGGCTTTCGCTACTCGACCCAGCATCAGGCCAAACGATTGGCGTTGACCGGCTATACGCGCAACCTGGATGACGGCGGCGTCGAGGTGGTGGCCTGCGGCGAACCGGAACAGGTGGATGAATTGCTGGCGTGGTTAAAACAGGGCGGTCCGCGGGGCGCCCATATTGAGCGGGTCCTGACCGAACCGAAAAGCGTTAAGGAATTTGACGGGTTCCAGATTCGCCACTGAGTCAGATACAGTTTACCGGTTTGGGCAGCCCGGCGATTTTTGTCGCCTGCTTAGCCGGGCCTTTAGGAAATAAACGATACAGATAACGGCTGTTGCCTTTATCTTCGCCATATTTTTGCCCCATGGCTTTAACCAACATGCGGATTGCCGGCGAAGTATTGTATTGCAGATAAAAATCCCGCACGAAATGAACGACTTGCCAATGGGCCTCGGTTAATTCGATGCCTTCGGATCGCGCAATCGCGACGGCCAGGGCTTCGTGCCATTGCGCGCTGTCTTTCAGGTAACCCTGCGCGTCGGTTTCTATCTCTACGCCGTTATATTCCATCTGCTCCCCCGCAAGCCCTGCGTTCATTAGCCGGGCGCTGCCGCCAAACCGGCTATGTTAGCAAATTTACCGCACATTGAAAAAATAAAACCCCGCTTAACGCGGGGCCTGGGGTAGCGGGAAGGGATAATCAGTTGCTGCGCATTACGCCAAGGATGCTGAGCAGGCTGACGAAAATATTGTACAGAGAAACATACAGTCCCACCGTGGCGCGAATATAGTTGGTTTCACCGCCGTTAATGATATTGCTGGTTTCCCATAAAATGGCGCCCGAAGAGAACAGGATAAACAGCACGCTTATCGCCAGGGAGAGCGCCGGGATATGCAGGAACAGATTGGCTATCACCGCCACCACCAGCACCACGAATCCCGCCATCATCATGCCCGACAGGAACGACATATCCCGGCGGGTGGTCAATACATAGGCGGAGCACGCGAAGAACACCAGGGCAGTGCCCCCAAGGGCCAGCATAATCATTTCACCGGCACCTGACGCCAGCAGCATGCTCAGCAGGGGGCCGAGGGCATATCCCAGGAAACCGGTGAAGGCGAAGGCCGCCAGGATGCCCGCCGGGCTATTGGCCAGCCGATAGGTCAAAAACATTAAACCATAGAAGCCCGCCAGCATCAGCAGCAGTCCGGGTGCGGGTAAATGCAGGACGGTACTGGCGGTTGCCGTCAGCGCGGAGAAGCCCAACGTCAACGACAGCAGGAAATAAGTATTGCGCAACACCTTATGGGTGCTTAATAACGAACGCTCACGGGAGGATGCCGCGACCAAACGATCCATGGGATTGCCTCTTATTGGTGATGTGATCGAAAATCTTTCACCGTTAGATTAATGGGTTGGCCGCGCCGGGCAAAACCGTTTTACCCTTCTTTACGCGAGCAGGCGCTCTGGCACCGGCAGATGCATGAAAAATGGCCGTTTTCGGCCGGGCAGCGTTGCCTGACCGCCACTAAACCCATGCTATCGATGAAATTTCAAGCGATTAGAACAAAACGCTCTTTACAACAGAAAGGACTCTGTTTATAGTTCGCCTCGTTGCGGAGGAGTGGCCGAGTGGTTGAAGGCACCGGTCTTGAAAACCGGCGACGCGCAAGCGTTCTAGAGTTCGAATCTCTACTCCTCCGCCATCTTCTCTTGACGTTTATCCCTACGCAAAAAGCCTGTTTTTTCTGAATGAATTCCCATCCCGGTGCTATATCTTTTCGCCATCATCATTACGCAGAACTGTGCAAATGCCTTAAGGCGACAAGCACCATTCGGCGCGGCGGTGCGTCTTAATGGTGCAAGGCAAGCGGCCGCGTACGGCCGGCCATGAATCCTGCCGGCGCCGGTCGACGGGACAAAGAGTAGGGAAGAAGCCATAACTTATTCTTATTTAACCGTAAAATCCTACTTTTATCATTTTAACCGCAATAAAATTATTTTCTGGTCTGCTTCTTGCATTTATTTCCTTCATTAGCAACGGTGAAGCTGCGACGGAGGCAGAAATGAATTTAAGACGACTCAAATATTTTGTGAAAATCGTCGATATCGGTAGCCTGACACAGGCGGCGGAAGTTCTGCATATTGCGCAACCGGCACTCAGCCAGCAGGTTGCCACTCTGGAAAGTGAATTAGACCAAAAACTGCTCGTCAGGACGAAACGGGGAGTTACCCCCACCGAAGCGGGTAAAATCCTCTATTCCCACGCCCGGGCAATTCTACAGCAGTGTGAAATAGCGCAGAAGGCCGTGGGTAGCGTCGATCAAACCTTGAATGGCCAGGTCTCCATCGGACTGGCGCCGGGTACTTCTTCCTGCCCGCTGATTATGCCTTTATTACAGTCCGTGCGGGATCAATACCCTCAGTTAACCGTTTATTTGCACGAAAATAGTTCTACGGTGCTTAACGAAAAGGTGAGCAGCGGCCATTTGGATTTAGCGGTGCATTATGATCCTGCGATTTATGCCGGGATTAATAGTTTATCGCTGCTAAAAGAGGATCTCTATCTGGTGGGAACGCAGGACAACCCCGGCAAAAATATCGAATTGAGCGACGTCGCCAGCCGGCAATTATTCCTGCCCTGCGATTTTTCGGCTATTCGCAAGCGCGTGGACGAAGCGTTTTCCCTGCGGCGCCTGAGCGCCAAGATTATCGGCGAAATCGATTCTATCGCCACCTTGACCGCGGCGGTAGCCAGCGGCATGGGCGCGGCGGTGCTGCCTGAGTCGACCGCCACGGCCGTGGTTCGGTCGGCTAATGCCTGGATGTCGCGTATTATCAGTCCTGGTTTGCCGTTGCCCTTGACCTTGAATATGTCATCGCGATTACCGTTGTCGCCCTCTGCGACGGTGGTTAAAAATCTGCTGACATCCTTGGCGAGCTCCGCGCGTCCCGCGCAGGAAAAACAGGCGTTGCTTTTGGCCAGTTAACCTGTTTGATGTCGCGCGACTTGTCCCTAAAAAACGGCTGTCCTTCTCAGGCAGCCGTTTTTTTATGTTTTAATGAAGGGAAAACCATTGATAAGTCTATAACATTCACTTGATATAAATTAAGTTTCTCAATTATGATGCTGTCTAAAATTAGGCTGGGTTATGGCGCTGATAAGCCTGTCAGGCATACGTTTTCACTCCTAGGAGCCACAATGAACAGCTTGCTATCTCAATTGTTGATAACACTTGCCCAGAAAGAAGCGGCAGAAAAAGAACTGCATGCCATGGTTGAATCATTGGAAATATTAGTTGCAGCGCTGATTTCATCGCTTGGCCGAGAAAAAACCGATGAAATTGTTGGCTCCGTGGAAAAGGCGCTGGATGAAATGCGCGCACGGACGGATATTACCTATCGTTCGGATTTAGAGCTCCTCAGCGGTAACATTGACCGCATCACAGCCGTAGCAAAACGGCGATAAAAAATGCGAAACAGCAGTATATATAGCCGGCGTAAACGGCGGTTATAGTTGCTGACAAGTTAATTAAAGGCTTCTTTCATTTGCTCCATCTGCGCAAGAGGGAGGCCTGGCTTTCGCCCAGTCTACGTTTTACTTGCTATAGGGTAAGATAATACGCATTAAGATAAGGCGGTTGGTTGCGTTACTTATCATTACCACATTTTATCATCGCCTAGCGCCGCATAGCGGCCGTTATATTTTTAACTACATAACGTGACTGACCAGCGCTAACGACAATCGTCAAGCACGATGGACCAGAGTTACATATAAAACATGGGGAATAGGGGATGAAAAGGCATTTTCGACTAAGTTAAGCGCTATTTGTAGAGAGATATTATTAATTTTTTTTTACACGAGCATTCTTGGGCTTGTTGAATATACTTTTTAAATAACTGATAATTATTTTGCTTCATAAGTTCGCGATGGTTTTTCATTAGTAGGCCAATGATTATGAAAACACTAGGGTTAATCCTCGAAAATACGCTCGAAGAGATTTGTGCCGGTCGAAAGCTGTTTACCCCCGACGGCGGCACGCAAGAGGCGTTGGACATGTTTCAACTGGTAGCGAAAGCGATCAGTTACGCGGACAGTGAAGGGCTTGTGGAACAATGTCAGTTTGGCATAGGCGATTTTACCGACAGATTAATTTTTTCGCGGGTGTTGGTGACGGGAGGCGTCACGGAGCTGGGTTTTGAGTTTTTGCGTAGCCGAACCGGCAATCGCCAGCAAAAGGTCGGCTAGCGGTCCAGGCGACTCACTGTCCAGGCGATATGCCATGGCGCCAAAACTTACTCACGCATTTTTGCCGGGTTCGCCATTATTATACTACGCCCGATGCCGTCGCTCCTTGGTTAATACCGCGCCTTCGCCGCGCATATCGTCGCCAGGCGGGCGGCTCGGCGGAGGTGGTCAGCCGAATGGCCAATCCAGGCCTTTAGCGGACATATTGCCATACCGTGGGGGGAACCTTATCGTAAAGCTTACCCATGGTGAGTTCGGCCAAACGGTGATCCGCCGCGCCGTAAAATTCCACCAATTCGCTATCCGAAAGTCTCTGCGACATATGTTCCACCACTTTTTCCAGCGTCTCAACCGTGCTGCATCGCCGCAATCTCATTAAAAAATCGACTTTACCCATAGACATGCATTCATCCGTTATAAGTGATGATAATTATAGAAAAACAGTCGTTGTGATTATCTTGTTATCACCCGGATCAAATTTTTTCGCCACGGCCGGATGGAATAATAAAACAGGCAATGGCCCATTATGCAGGTGGCGATCCATTGATTTGATACAAATTTATCTTCGCGCAGAGGTCACTTAATAAAATAGTTTTCATTCTAGGTAAGTAAAAAACCAGCATAAGTGGAGAAGATGCGGGGCAAGCCATTTGCCTGTATTTGTTTACATACCTGTCCGATAGTGAATAGAGCATATCATCATGTCGCGCTCCGCTTTGCCGGTTAAATGTTCATTTTGCGAGGGCTGCTGAAAATTTTAGATAAGTGAATATCAGTAATACAATAGTGTAAAAAGCTAAAATGTATCAAATCTACCTGCTCAGTATAATAACCGATAACAGAGATTGATTATAAGGCTATTTTATTAGCGTTCTATTTTTGTAAGACTACCGGCAGCGCGCTGGCGCCCACTGCCGGTGTACGTGTTAGAACGCCGCCTTATTGTTTTGCGACAACGATTAATTTTTGGTTTACAAACTCCTTAATGCCCAGATCGGATAATTCCCGGCCATAACCCGAGCGTTTGACACCCCCGAATGGCAATTCTGCCGCCGTACCGGTGGGAGAATTGATATAAACCATACCGGTTTCGATGCGCGATGCCATGGTTTTAGCGCGTTGTATGTCTTGGGTGAATATGGCTCCCCCCAAGCCATAATGGGAGTCATTGGCAAGCTTAACGGCTTCGTCATCATCCTTGACCACATATACTTGCGCCACAGGCCCAAAGAATTCTTCAAAATAGGCCGGATTGCCGCGCTGGATTTGCGTGAGGATGGTCGGTTGGTAAAAATTACCGCTGCGTTTTACGGGGTTGCCGCCGCAGACCACCTTGGCGCCGTGCTCTTTCGCCTTATTCACTTGGGCAGTCAGTCCCTCCAGCGCTTCTTTGGATGAGAGCGGTCCTAATTCAGTGGCCTCATCCAGGGGATCGCCAATTTTAACTGCGGTGAAAGCCGCGGCGAGCCGGTCGATAAAGCCGCTGGCAATTTTTTCATGCACGATAAAGCGTTTTGAGGCGGTACAAACTTGCCCGGCATTATCGAGCCGGCCGCTAACGGCATTTTTCACCGTGAAATCCAACGGGCTGTCTTCCAGCACAATAAACACATCATTGCCGCCAAGCTCCAGGGTGGATTTTTTAACATTTTTGCCCGCCGCTGCCGCAACGCTGGCCCCGGCTTTTTCAGAACCGGTCAGCGCGACGCCCTGGATACGTTCATCGTCTATCAGGCGTGCTACCTGTCCGGAACTGATAAACAGGTTCGTGTATGCCCCAGGGGGCGCACCGGCTTCATTAACGAGCTGTTCAAACCGCTCGGCGCAATGGGGAACGATACTGGCATGCTTCATTAAAATGGGATTGCCCGCGGCCAGATTAGGCGCCAACACGCGCATTAATTGATAGTAAGGGAAGTTCCATGGTTCAACCGCCATCAACACGCCGACGGGATGATTTTCCACCCAGGCGTCTCCCAGTTCGGACGGATAAGGAACGGGGGCCAAAAAACGCTCGGCATTTTCCGCGTAGTAACGGGCGATCTGCGCCGACAGCCTGACCTCGCTGCGGCTTTGCCCTATCAATTTACCCATTTCAGTGCTGGCAATATGCGCTAATTCTTCGGCATGGGCATCAATACTATCCGCTAAACGTTTTAACACCTGTACCCGCGGAGCAATGGCGCCTTTCGACCAGTCGGATTTATAGAGCTGATGAGCGCGTGATAATGCCCGATCGGCGAAGGCGTCATCATGTTGCGAATATTCTTGTATTAGTTCGTTAGTTGCTGGATTAATCGATTTATAAGCCATAAAGCAGCTCCTTATAATAAAATAGGATGTACAGAAAGTGTAGATAGCGCTGGGCAAGAAGGTTTAGAAAGCCAAAAGGTGCCCGAGTAAACTGGAGTATTGCGCTAGTGCGGTATCAGACGTTTTTACGCTCAACGGTTTCTTCGCCCCAAAAAAGTTTATCTTTGGAGGTCTTGGCAAAAGCTATTTCCAGCGCTTCATCGCTGCCGTCTTCCCAGAGTTTTTGGGCAAGAGCTTCATCATTATTCGCCACTTCGAAAATGGCTTCGGCAATTTCAATGGATGTCTCGCGGATCTTTGCCCATGATTGGATATCATCTGCCATGGTGTCTCCTTAATAATTCAGGGGGGAACGGTGGTAAGCGTTGTGCAACTGCACCCGCATCTCAGATAGTCACCATCATAAGTATAGAGGAAGATCGGTATTTTGCCGGGGCGCAGCCCGGAGCGCCAGACTCGCGGCGCCGGCGGTGGGCCGGCGACCGCGTTCAAACCACGGTGGATGCTACTCACGCCTTCATTTTAAGGGTAATCCCCGCCACATATTCTCCCTGGTAGCGGGCGATATCCAATTCTTGGTCCGAAGGCTGGCGAGAACCATCGCCACCCGCCAGCGTTGATGCGCCGTAAGGGGTGCCGCCCCTGACTTGCGTGATGTCAAACAGCTGCTTTGCCCCATAGCCGATGGGCACCAATATAAAACCATGATGGGCCAAGGTGGTCCAGGTAGACGTAATGGTATGCTCCTGGCCGCCGCCGGTACCCGTGGAAGTAAATACGCTGCCAATTTTACCGTAAAGGGCACCGGAAGCCCATAAAGCGCCCGTTTGGTCGAGGAAAGTACGCATTTGCCCGCTCATATTGCCAAAGCGGGTTGGCGTGCCAAAAATGATCGCATCGTAATCGGCCAGCTCATGAGGTTTTGCTTGCTCAACCGTGGGGAAGGATTTACCGCCCGCCTGGGCAAACAAATCCGCCGGCATAGTCTCAGGCACCCGTTTAAGCGTGACCTCGGCTCCACTGACCTTACGCGCGCCTTCCGCCACGGCTTCGGCCATGGTGGCGATATGGCCATACATGGAGTAATAGAGGACCAGAATTTTTGCCATATAAGCGCTTCCTTCTAGGTTAAGTGACGAATAATAAGGCCCCATCGCGTGGTGCCTGGCAACGAGAATAGATGTCTTTAACCATAATAGGTTACCCGGACTATGCAAATGAATAATGCAGATATGGTAACCGCTCTGAGATAGGACTATTCTTACATGTGGTCGAGGGAAAGAGCTGAATTGCTAATATATATTACTGAGCCGCTTTTTTTTATAATAATTTTTTTGTAGTTTTAGGTGTTTTTTTTCAAATAGATAATCCGCAGGGTGAATTTTGACGCATTGTATTGAGTTCGTATTTTGTTTCTGAATATTAATATTTCACTTCACTGCCCTGGGATTGGCTATACTAATAATCACAGCGTCGGCATGTAGCATTTTTTAATTATGGACGCTGTTGAGGAGATAATGATGCAGCATCATATATTATCTCCAAAAGCATTATGATGTCTTAATCCAAACTCGGAGGTTAACAATGACCGAACATCGTGGCGGTTCAGGTAACTTTGCTGAAGATCGTGAAAGAGCATCAGAAGCAGGTAAAAAAGGTGGTCAGCACAGCGGGGGGAATTTTAAAAATGACCCTCAAAGAGCATCCAGCGCGGGTGCGAAGGGAGGTCGCAGCAGCAGTAGCAGCGGCCGTAAAAGTTCTTCGTAGTACGTTGCTGGTTCCGCTGGGACAAGCGGCATTGTGGCCGGCAGGACGGGTAGTAGACGACTGGGTCGGTCGCCGCAAGGCGTAATGATAATTCACCCTGATATTAAAGAGTAAAATTAGTAGTGCAATTAGCAATAATAGCAGTATGACAAGTAGTTCGTCAGTAGTAAAAAGTAGTACTAGCAGATGTATAGCAGTAGATGTACAGCAGTAATAAATAGTAGATGTGTAGGGTACGTAGGGAGTCGCAAGGTTATCGTGACTCATATACTGTTGTGATTCAATGGTAATATAGCAACATGAGTGCCAATAAGCTTAAGTCTGCAATCCGCATACTTAAGCGCGGGTGAATTAAGTCAATCATTGCGCCTACCACCAAGCCGCCGGTATCCCCGGCGGCTTTTTCATGGCTGGACGCACCCGCCTTACGCGGGCAGATAGCTCACCGAATGCTCGGGGCTTTCGCTTTGGGCATCGATTACTACGCTCCATAATCCGCTATAGGGTACGCCGAGATAGGCCGAGGCGCGATCGCTAACGCCAAGGATATCCCCAAAGCCCAGCGTCGATTGATTGGTGGACGGTTGGTTTTCGCAAAGCAGGTGGATATTGCATTTTTCAGAACAGTGGACCACTACGGTGTCACCACCAAATAATTTTAGCCGGGTGCGAATGATGGACATGGAACGAACTCCCCAATCTCAATGATAGATTTTCTTTGCCTGACAGTATTTGCGTGAAGGCCATCACTGACAGGTCAAAAGAACCGCTGTTGTTATAAAATCATTGAGTGGCTTTAAACTTTATGACTTTAATCAAATTTTATTGAGTTTAACAAAAATAGTTGAATGTCCGACCGCAGCTACCGCGTTTTTGGCGGCAAATAGGATCTTTAATCTCTTGAATTAACAGTAATCGCTATTAATTGCGATGCCGCTTAAGATAATCAGCCAGTAAATCATTAAACACTTCGCTATTGCTGACGCTCATTGCATGACCGCCGTAGGTCATCTCTATCAGTTCTGCGCACGGCAGGGCCGCCGCCAAAAGCCGGGAACAAGGCCAGGGCACCAGCATATCGTCGCGGCTACTCATCACCAAAACCGGCGTTATCAATGCAGCAAGCCGGTGGGTAAAATCTGCCGCCATCAGCGCGGACAGCCGGCGCTGTAAATTAGCGCTGCCCTGAAAATGCCGGACTTGTTGTTCATGCTCCTGTCGCAATTGCCCATCACGCGCCGACAACCAGTCCGCCGGATACAAGAAAAAAGACTGGGCGCGGATATAGGCAGCTTCGCCACAATTGCGCAGGAGTTCCATGCGCAGCTCAAAGCACCTGCGGGTATGGGCATCCAACTTCAGCCATCCGTTCACGACGATTAAACGTTCGATACGAGCGGGATAGGCCAACGCCAGTTCCAGGCCAATAATTCCTCCCAGCGCGTGGCCAATAAAAAAACAGCGCTCGACCGCTAGTTTATCCAACAGTTTGACGACATCTTCAGCCATATCGCGCAGTGAGTACCCTTCGGGTAATACCGTCTGACTCATGCCGGTACCCGCCTGATCGTAGATGATGACCCGAAATGATGCGGCCAGCATCGCTAACTGCGGCCGCCAAAAAGCCCCATGGCCACCCAAACCTGCCGACAGGAGAATAACTGGCGCTTTGGGGTCTTGCCTGCCGATTATTTCATAGTGCATCCGTTACCGCTCCTGGCGTATTTACGCGCCCATACCCAGATGCGCAATCGAGGCAATCTCGATTTTTGCATCCGGTTTTACCAATCCGCATTGAATGCAAAATCGCGCCGGTTTATCGCCGGGGAAATAGCGAGCGTAGACTTCATTGATGGCGGCGTAGTCTGCCCAGTCGGTTATGAAAATTGAATTAAAGGTAACGTCCGACATCGCGCCGCCGGCGGTTTCAATCACGCTTTTGATGGTTTCCAGCACATGGCGTGCCTGGGCGGCGGCATCACCGACATATACGACATTATTATTTTTATCTAATGGCAGGGTTCCGGAAACATAGACTACGCCGTCGGCCAGGGTTCCCGGGACGTAGGGCGCTAAAGGAATACCGGTGCCGGCCGGGATGATGACGGTTTTTGGCATAAATGATGACCTCGATAGGCGATTAACTTCTGCGGGACGGCGTTTCAGGCGCGCCGTTCGGCAGGTTCGGCGACAAAATCCACCGCCTGGCAAAACGTCTCCACATTGGAAACCCAGCCGAAAAACGTTTCGATATTATAAAGCGCCGCCTGCTGCGCAAAAGCCGGGCCGGCCTGGTGGGTGGCATCTTCGAGCACCACGCCGAAATACTCCAGAAAGAAACCGTCGCGCAGCGTCGATTCCACGCAGACATTGGTCGCGATACCGGTAAAGATTAAATGTCGAATACCGCGCGAGCGCAGAATGCTGTCGAGCGGGGTATTAAAAAAGCCGCTATAACGGGGTTTGGGCAAGATGATATCTTCCGCGCGAGGTTGTAATGCATCCACTAAATCATAATCCCAACCCCCTTTCGCCAGCAATTTGCCCATTAACTCAGGGCGGGCGCGCATGGTTTTTAACGCATTGGATTTATGCCAATTTGGCGAGCCGGGGCCGCCGGCCTCCACATATTGCTCATCCCAGCCGTTCTGGAAATAGATGACCTGGATGCCGGCCGCATGGGCGGCGGCGACCGCCCGCTGGATATTGGCAATGACCGGGGCGGTTGCCGAGACATCAAACCCCGCCAAATCCAAATATCCTCCCGGCGTGGCGTACGCATTTTGCATATCCACCACAATTAATGCCGAGCTATCAGCGGTAAACGAAATCGCCTCGGGACGGGCGGCCAATATTAATGGGGTTTTGGCTGCTTTATATTCATTGCGCGAAAAATCATTTGAAAAATTCATGCGACCTCCTGTGAACCGTGCGCTTGCGGATGAATGATGTCGGCTCGACACGACATTAGCGGCTGGATAAACCGGCCAAAATTTTCAATTCCCGACAGGAAGTCATCAAACGTCAGCAATACGCCCTCAGTACCGGAAACGCCGGCTACCTCATCAAGCATGCGCGCCACATTGGCAAACGAGCCAACCAGCGTACCCATATTGATATTCACCGCCGATGTGGGGTCCGCCATTTGCCTAACGTTGGTATCCGGGCCGGAACGCGTGTCCTTCGCGCTTTGTTCGGTAAGCCAGGCCAACGCCTCCCGATCCGCGCCCGCTTTATAATGTTCCCATTTGGCTCGCGCCTGCTCGTCGGTTTCATCCGCAATTATCATAAACAGTACATAAGAGGAGACATTACGGCCCGCGCTTGCGGCGGCTTGTTTCATTCGTTGCACGGTGGGCGCAAAAGCGGCCGGCGTATTGACGCCTTTGCCAAAACAAAAGTTGTAATCGGCATATTTCGCCGAGAAAGCCATACCGGCGTCGCTCTGCCCGGCGCAGATCACCGTCACCGGCGTCTGCGGCTGCGGACTCACGCGGCAATCATTCATCTGGAAAAATTCCCCTTTGAAATCGGAACGGCCCGTACCCCATAAATCCCGCAGCACCTGGACATATTCCGCGAGGTAATCATAACGACGGCCAAAATAGTCATCGCCGGGCCATAATCCCATCTGCTCGTATTCCGGTTTCTGCCAGCCCGTCACCACATTGATGCCAAAACGCCCGTCTGAAATAGAATCTATGGTGGCCGCCATGCGCGCTACGATAGCGGGCGGCAGGGTCAGGGTTGCCGCAGTGGCATAAATTTTTATTTTGGACGTTACCGCCGCCAGTCCGGCCATCAGGGTGAATGATTCCAGGTTATGATCCCAAAATTCCGTTTTACCGCCAAAACCGCGCAGTTTAATCATCGAGAGCGCAAAATCGAAACCATAAAATTCAGCTTTAAGCACTATGGCCTTGTTTAACTCAAATGTTGGCTTGTATTGAGGAGCATGGCTTGATATCAGCCATCCGTTGTTGCCTATGGGAATAAAAACGCCTATCTTCATCTCACACCTCAGCATTATCGGACTGGGTTATCGTGACTGAACGCCAATAACATCAGCACTGTGCATCCATTAGTGCTTAAGAAAGCTATTGCTCAATCTACTGCAAAGGTAATGCCAACTTATTTTTATCCATTATTATCAAATAATTACAAATTTAGGTAAGCAGGAAGTTGCCGAATTGATTAAAAAGTCAGCTTCCTGTAAAAGTAATGTGCACGGTAAGCAGGCAAGATGTCGGCCGCAATGAACCAAAGATGCCCGTAAAGTCTGCCCTCTCGCGACCTGCGCCGTTGAGAGGCGCTATCATGCCGCCGTTCAATATTATGCAGGTCATATCAGCGGCAATAAGCCGTTATCTGGGGCGTTAGCGTTTTAAGTAATTTCATGAACGATGGCTAAAAAGAAGTAATGCTGACAGGCTAAAATAGCGCCTCAGAAGCCGCGGGTGTCCGCGCCTGGCGTCTGTATGCCATTTTGGAACACCCACATCGGCATTGATGAACCGTCGTTGATTAACGGTATTATCACTGATAATAAAAACCTATTTAGCATCAATTCTCATCCGCAGTCGTCAAATCAAATATAAAAGTATATTACACCGAAATATAGGCTCTGTTTAGGGTTGGAAAATTAATGGTGCTTTGATTATGCTACGGTTGAAGAAAAATCAGGTAAATATAGAAATCTATTATTTACATGAAAAAGTGAGTCCTGGAAATATTAATGAATATATTACAGTTTATTTTATTTAAAAAAAGTGGTTCGCTAAGCCTTGATGGAAAACTCCATATTATCCCAGAAAATCATATCGTTGTGGCAGATGAAAATGCGGTTTTGATTAAAAAAAATCAGGATGACTTCGTTTTTATAACATGTTATCCCATCAATTTATTACCTTTACATCAGGATCTTATTTCACAGGCAGCCGCTCTGTCTTGTGCGGAACCTTTTAAAAAAGATATATATAAATCACTACCAATAGACAACTGCGTTATTGAGAGCACCGAAAAATTAATGATGATGGAAAAAAGCTTACCTATTTGCTTTTTATACCTTTACTGCCTGGGTGTCGATAAAAATTATTTTGCCAGCCTTTTATGTCAATTCGTTGGCGTGAATATCAACAATACGCTTTTGGAATTTTTTGAACAAAATTATATAAACCAATGGGCAGTTTCCCGGTATGCACAGGAACTAGGTATCTCTACGCATAAATTGAATGTGATTTTTTTTCAAAAATATGGCATGCCCGTTAAGCAATGGTTGATGGAAAAACGCTTGAAAAAGGGGGGAGAGCTGCTGCTGACCACCACTATGCGGGTCGCTGATATTGCCCTGGCGTGTGGTTTTTGCAACCATGCGCATTTTACCGCCTTATTCCGCCGGCGTTTTCAGATCTGCCCCTCGCTATTTCGCGCTGCGGCTAAAAGAACCTAAGCCTTTGATAGCTTTGCAAACTGGCTATTATGTAATCATCCTTGTTAATGAGCGGTTAAGGGTGGTTATAATTCGAACAAATAGAAAACCCTCGGGCCGGTAGGTAATATTTTTTGTTATAAAACCGCATGAAGGGTTTGACAGGAAGGGCTGACTAGAGAATAATGCACGGCGTTGGGTCGTTAGCTCAGTTGGTAGAGCAGTTGACTCTTAATCAATTGGTCGCAGGTTCGAACCCTGCACGACCCACCAACAACCCTCTAAACGTCGTTTTTCTTATTGCCTTTTCCTGTTATGCAAATCCCTAATAATGTCCGATGGCGACAGCATGCCTTCGTCTAAAAAGAGCGGTTGCTCTTCGCTCAGTTTAATATTTAAACATCCATGCCGCCGCGTATAATATTTGCAATATCCCATTTCAAGCATAATTATTTATTATAAATGTAGTACCTGTTGCTGATTATTTGGCCGGTGCAGCGGGGCATTTTCTATTTTCCCTGGCGTCATGATTGAACGAATAAATGTCTCCATTGTGATAAATGTATGGCCACAATGTATAACACTGGTTATATCTTTCCTTGGTCCCGATTGATAGCTCACGGCTTGAGTGAGTATGGGCCGACAGGCCGCAAAGGGGACATTTCATCATAATAGGATCTCTCACTGGTTTGAGCTGATTAAAATAAAACAATTATTCAAATGAACCGTTGCGGCGATATCCCGCTCGCGGCGGTTTTAATTTTATCGGCGACTACTCCGGCGCGGCTAATAAGGATGTTAGCCTGGTCCCGTAGATCGCCGGGTAACGCCGTCAGGCTTTCATCCACGCTCATCAGGTTCAGCGTAAATTCAATACGCCGGGCCGCGCCGTCGGCAAAAAATAGGGCGCGGGTTTCGTTAGAACCGGTGACCACATACATGCCGTATATCCTGTCAGTACCCATGATCGGCGGCCAGGCTTTGCCCTTGGCCGCCATAGTTTCCAGGGCCAGGAGCGATAGCCGGCCACCGGTCAAGCCGGACAACGGCACGCCGTAAAGGGTGACGTGGTCATTGCCCGGGCCGAGAAACTGCGCTGCCGGGGGCTATTGGCCGGCCAGCGATATTCCACCGACCGGTTCAGGTTTTAATAAGAGACGGTGCTCAGAGTGAACACAAATAGCCCCTGGGTCCAGGCGCTGATATACCCAAACGCACACGATTGCTGGCAAATGGAGGCCAGGGCGGCGGCGACTTCCAGATTATCCAATTCCAGCATGCAGAGGATACGCGGTTTAACGCCGGTTTCCGATTGCGCGGCCAGCAGGGCATTGAGGCCGGTATAACGTCCTTCGGCATCTACGCCGCCGATAATATTGGCGGTGGTCATGGTTTCATCGTTGCCTTCGGGCATGCGTACTACGGCGGTGACCGGCTGGCACTGCGCGGCGATGGCCATCAAAGAGGAATACAATGTGCCGGCGTGGCCCGCTTAGCCAGCCGCAGCCAGGATTTTGGTGATAAGCACCGGCGTATTAAGCGGGAAGGCAGCCGCATCGGCATTACCGGCGGTACAAACCAAACCGGCGATGATCGTTGAGACAGTGGAAAGGGGGCGCATGCCGTCGTTAATTTCGAGGACGCGTGCGCCGTGGTGGTAATCAACCATCGAACATAGTTCTGTTTGTCATTTTAAGTGATGATGCAGGATTATCTTTCCCATGGCATGGCAGCAAGGTTTGCGCAATGATGGCATAATACAAATGAGTCAGGATATAAATTTCAAATGACAAATTAAACGGCATTTTTGAAGAATATGCATTTTCCCTCGAAATGGATTTTTAAGCAATGCGTTAAATATCAATCTCTTATCCATTTTTCTAGGAATTTGTTTTCTTCAGTAAATGCTATGTTATTATTGAAGTCGAAAAGTATTTTTTTTCTGTTATTTTCAGAGAGAAAAATACTTATTGCATCTAGTACGCATAGGAATGTGATTAATAGAAACATAAAAGAGATGAATAGCAATCCTGTTAGCATAGGCATGTATTCTAAAAGTCCTCCGTTAATGAGTAAACTATGAATAAAGGCGGCTTCTTGCACCAATTTGATAAGTAAATACACGGATGCACTATAAAATAGAGAAGCTAATATGATATTAATTATTATTTTTTTAATTCTTTTTTTCGCCGTTGAAAATGGTGTTGTGTATATTCCATGGAGGGTAGTGTTGATGATTTTTAAATGAAAAATATTGGTTCTTTTATTAACTGCAATATAACGCCGTATCGCTTGACGAGGCATCGGGTGGCACAGTAGTGCTTTAATGTCATCAAAGGTAATGTGAATGCATTTATATCTGTTAAAGAATAGATTTTCAACTAGATAAATGGAAGGGTTTTGAGCCTTGAATTCCTTAATCAATTCAATATCAATCTGATCTTTGTCTTTAACGGTGCTATGCCTATAAATCAAAAAAGCAATGATTTGCCCAATTAAGGTCAATATGGCCGTCCATATTTTCATGTCCATGCCTTGATCCCCTCGTGTTCTTGTTATCAGCTATCAAAATATTTCATAAAATTATATGTCGAGTCAACCCATTGAAAGTTTTAAATCTTTTCCCAACCTTAGACAGGCGATATCAAAATATTCCTGACTCGTTTTTATCTCGATAAACTGATAATCCTGGCGCAACGCGGCCACTCCGGTTGAAGCGCCGCCCATAAACGGGTCGAGTATAATACCGCCCGGGCTTACCGGTTTAACCAACCCACACCACATGTTCACATTGATGGCGAAAATAGCCGGTATGCGGCGCACGGCTGGCGGCGGCGCCAGATAAGCCGCCGGCCTGTAAATCGTCCGCGAGGGTAGGGTGTCGTCGCCAGTCACTGAAGACCATGGCATAACCTCCCGGTTTGACCAGCCTGCGGGTTTGGCTTAACCATTGTGTCATCCAGAATGTCCAGGAGCGCGCATCCCGGCTGCGCCAAAAAACTCATGATATTTTGGGTTTTGATGTATTTCACACCCGGCGATAAGGGTTACCGGGCCAATGGCATGTTTTTGAAAAAGTCATATTTTACTCGGGGCTTTTAAACAGCTGCCAAGCATATACTTCCGACCCTAATCGGGTATTCAAAGCCCGCCGTGGCATGTTTAGAACAACATCGCCACCCGCCAAAATTTACAAAATTATTTTCTCAACAAAACCAGCCGGTTTGCCCGATTCGTTTGTTTTCATGTTCAAGCTACACTTCCCAAATCGCGCCTAATGCCATAGCCTGTAATTATATACAGTATTTGAGGTGACAAATATGGCCTTCCCATCCCCCGCACAGGATGATGTACAAAAACGCGTGAGCTTGGACGATGCGTGTATTCTCCACCCTACGGCAACCTTTTTTATGCGTGCTTTGGAAGGATCATCCAGGGCCGGCATTCTCCTGGATTCGCTGCTGGTCGTGGATAAATCGTTAATACCGGTGGACGGCAGCATCATCGTGGCAGAAATCGGCGGCGAGGTCTCCCTGCGGCGGGTGCGTTTGTATCCGATACGCTGTCTGGAAAAATTAGATGAACCCAATGAGATTATTCTTTGCGGGGAGGGCGATGAACTCATGGATGAAGCACCGATTTGCTGGGGGGTGGTGACCTATGTTGTGAATGATATGCGTAGCGGAGAATTTGACGAGACACCTTGTCTGTTCTGATAATGGAAATAATCAGCCTGCCCATTACGAACAGGCTGTCTTAACTATTGGTTTGCGCAGCCAGGGAAAGAGCGCACCGGTTCGAACCAGGGCGTGTTGTTCATTTGCTGGAGCCGGACCAACCAGGAGTTATACGGCCTGCCGGAGTATTTAAGCGCATTGAATTCTGCCCGGCTAAACGAGGCGGCTACGTTATTTCGGCGCACGTATTACCAAAATGGTGCTCATGCCGGATACATCCTGTATATGACCAATACCGCGCAAAGCAGCAGTGATATCGGGCAGATGCGTAAGGCGTTGAGGGATGCCAAAGGATTGGGGAATTTTCGCAATCTGCCTATGCACGCGCCAGCCAAATGGGAAAAAAGATGGCATTCAGATTTTGCCGCTCAGTGAAGTGGCAACGCAACAAGGAGTGTTGGCATACAGCCAAAACCAGGGATGCGCGCATGATGTATGGCGGGCGCGAAAATGGAATAAAATATGATGGATACTCATTTCGGTGCTATATTGTTAGTAGAGAACACAATAACTGCTCTTTGAATAAGCCAAATGAGTTAATTCAAAATTTAGTCACAATGCAATGTGCTATTGTGCGAGTTGGTTAGTTAATAATTAAGAAGCAATATTTGATGTTAATATCATAATTGCAATGATAGTGCATTAAAAAACGATAGGTCAATAGCAAAATGGTTACAAAAAACACTTAAACTATGTGTTGCTCAATATTTAAACGAAATCATTAAAGGTGATTGGGTGATATATTTTATTTATTGCCGTACTGTCTAATGGCGGGTTTCATTTTTGACTATTTATATTACTGCGATGATTCTTTAAAACCATTCTGGGATATTTATTTCATGACTCCTCATTTTTCTTCGCATGATGTCGTTGATGATCATGTCAGCATCGTTATGGCCAGCCTTACCCCTCTGGCGACTGTTTACCTGATGCGGGCCAATCGAGGCTGTGCCAGAGCCGGGATCAAGCGGGATGACATGCTGGTGGTGGACGGGTCGGTATCGCCGGTTGACGGCAATATTATAGTCGTCCAGGCGGCTGAGGGGCTTATCCTGCGAAGATTGAGCCTGTTTCCCCACCACCAATTCCATCGGTTGGAATCTAATTATCAGGTATTACCGCGGGCTGACGCTGAGAACGGCGCGGAAAAGGGCATCAGTTGCCTTGGCGTGGTGATATATGCCTTTAATGCCGCCGGGGCCGCCGTCTAAAGTGCGCGCTGTTGTTATTATAATTCTTGCTTGGTTATTTGGACATTCTTATTCCTTAACCATAGAGAACCCGCCTTTGCCACCCGGTGCAATGCGATGCGACAATGCTGGATCTGGCTGGCGCTGAATATAGATGTAAATCAATTTTTAC
Organism: Enterobacterales bacterium; assembly: GCA_015654925.1. Lineage (GTDB taxonomy): Bacteria > Pseudomonadota > Gammaproteobacteria > Enterobacterales > Enterobacteriaceae > Acerihabitans. The sequence continues at coordinate 33,451 of JAATFX010000018.1, forward strand.
CTTTACTAAACATCAGTTGCAGGATTCTTCACAGCTTGTTTTTGTTGATAACCTTTAGCGCAATAAATGATGAAACATGCAACAACTGCGAGGGACGCCGCGGGCTAAATAATGTCAAAATGCAAGCAAGGCGCAAATGGCCTATCCAGGAACGCTCCCTGCTATCCAATTGCCGCCAATCGGGCATGACGTCCTCTTTTCAGGTCGATTTTGTTGCTTTTCCGCGCCAATATGCCGGATAAAAGACCGCTCGCCAAAAAAATGTAGCCATAAGAATTGATTATAGTTATGGCAATACAACTATCTAATGCTTATGCCATGAAATTTACTTCATTCCCGGAAAAGATGTCTTGCATCCCGACGAATGGAATCTTATACTCGATTCGTTACCACACCATTTTGATATAAAAATTCTTTTTTAAATATAAATTTATTATAAAGAATTACTTATATATTACATATATTAAGTATGGTTGTGCCGTGGCTATAAATAGGGTACAAGATCTCTCCTCTGACAAATAAGTTATCATATGGCTAATCATAACAGTCGTATTATTAATGATAAATCGCTTGCTGCTGAAGGTATTACCTCTAAAGTCGATCGTTGGCGTTCAGGCGTTAACGCGGCTTTGCTTGAATCGAATTTTTCACGTTCCCAAGCGGAACAACTTCGGTGGACCGTCGAGGCCCATCATTTTGATGTTTTTATCTGCGGCCGCCTGCAATCTACCGCACAGAGTATGATCAATTTTCCACATAAATACGAAAACTTAAACGATCATTTTATCCTGATGGTGGTGGTTGAGGGGGGCATTGAGGGCAAAGCGGGGCATTTAGACATAACGCTCTCTCCCGGCGACATCATCATTCTCGATGTCCTGCAACCAATAAAGATGAAGTTCATTGAAAGCCGGCAAGTCCACTATATTGATGTGCTCTACATGGCCATTCCCCGCGCATTGTTGTCAGAAGTGGATAACAGTTGCCAATTGCATGGCAAAATCATCTACCAAAAGGATTTCCTGAGCCGGATGATCGCATCCAATATGGCCTCTTTAATGAGTCACAGCGCCAATTTTAGCGATAGTGACGTCAACAAAGTGGCGCGGCCCATCATTGATTTTGTTATTTCGGCTATACGATCTTCCCACGCGCCGATACAACCCATCATGATGGATACCAAACTGCATATTATTACGCGGGTATGTGATTTTATTCAGGAAAACCTGCGGGTGTCGGCCTTGGGCGCTGATTTGATTTGCCAGAAATTCGGCCTGTCGCGCTCATCGCTTTACCGCCTGTTTGAACCTTTTGGCGGAATCATTGCCCATATTCGTAAAAAACGCATCATCGCTGCGACCAGAATGCTACTTAAACCGCTTTACCAGCAATGGAAAGTCGCTGAAATCGCTTATTATTGGCAATTCGAACCGGCCACGTTTAACCGGCTGTTTGTATCCGCTTATGGCATCACTCCTAATCAGGCCCGTAAAGAACACCATGAGCTATGGGCCCTGGAAAATATGAATGAGTCGCAAGTCGTATGGCTGAGATCATTATGATTTTGCGTTAGAGAATAAGTTTCATTCTCTATTTTAACGCGATGTAAAATTTCGATGACATGTTCATCACATATCGCGTCCCAGCGAGAGATGTCGGCGATCTGGCGATAATTCAAAGATGCTACGGCTTATAATAACGAGCCAGTGCCATGGACATCAAAGAAGGGGAATTCAAGCGCATAAAAAGGAGCCATGGTTATGGCTCCCTTTTATTTTTTAACCATGCTTCAATACGTTAGAATGCAGGCGCGTTTGTCGTTATGGCTTGGCTGTTGAACCGCATGAGCAGGTTATCAAACTACTACAGGTGCAAGCACCGACATCCTGCGGACTTCCTTGCGGTACGGGAACTGATGAACGCTGCGGTTCTACACAACCGCTAAGCAGCGATCCTGCGAGTGCAATAAACACTAAAAAAAACACTTTACTCATATAATGGACTCCTGCCGTTTTTTTTATTATAGCGTGTTTTTAAATGCATTAAGTATGATTTTAACTGTAAAAACAATATGAAAAAGCGATTACTGATGAGATGGATCGCCGGTTTCAACCATACCAGCGCCGCCAAAACAAGACCAATAGCCAGGCTGCAACAGACCAGCAAATAACCGAACTCAGTAAAGCATAAGGCAGGCGTAGTGGGCCAATAAAAAAATAAAGCGACACCAGGTATACCAGGTACGGAATGGCCGCCCATATGCCAAATAGGATGGTCGTACGAAGCGCTTCCACGCCTCGTTCACTGCCGACGATATAATGTGCGATCAGGGCAAAAGTTGGGAAGAGCGGGAGCAGGCCGACTAGATAATAGTTACGCGTTTTCGACAGCAAACCGATCAAAAGCACAACGGCGGCACCCAATAACGCTTTCAGTAGCAGGTTCATCAAATGGTTAACAAGTCGGGAAATAAGAGAGGTGAGTTTACCATGGTTAAAGCAGGTGTTCATTTATCCTTTAGCCATACCGTGGCTTGATGCCGTGCCCGGCATCAAGCCACGGTATGCGCCCGCGATTTTATTGCTTGTAGGCAAATTTGATCTGCTTGATGGTGTTGCTGAAAACGTCGGCCTGCGAAGTATCATCCAGTTCCGTGATGTATTTTTCCATTTTGATTATGACCTTGCCGGCATCGGCCTGGCCCATGGCTTTTAAGATCAGCGTCACCATGGCCTTCATGCAGTTGAGTTCCTGTGCCAGAACTTCTGCGCTATTGTCGGTAGAAAATTCAACCTTACCCATTGGGTCTCCTCGTTGTTCAATGTTGGTTTAGCCGATAGGCCGTTGCGATATGGCCATGGCGGCTTGTTTTCGTGAGGGATTATAACAGATTTTGTTTCGGATATTTAACGAAACCAAGCCTGCTTTAAGCGAAGCGGTAAAAGCATCGATGTGTGACCTTGCAGTATAATTCGATAATTCGCGGCGCGGCGCGTTAGGGCGGCAATGAAAACATGAATGGGAATATACATTTGCATGCTTAAGGCGTAAAATTGGAAGTAATAAGTAATTAATATTTGTTGTTGAATATTTTTTTATAAAAAATGATTAATAATAATGCGACTTATAATGCAATTTCCAGGTTAACCATTTGTTTTTTTAAGTATTTTTTACTAAAACCCATCGGCTGGTTTTTAAACGGAATCCAGCTTGGTTCATGGGCGCCGCTCCTGACTTTGCGGTTAGCGCAAACCAAGAGCAACGAGTCAACGAATGTGATGAAATTCTCTTGCGGTAGGTTAGGCTATCTGTCTAAAATGAGTATCTCAGCCAGAGCCGCTGAATTTGTATAGTATCAGTGGGCATCTATATTTTTTATTTACTTAAAAAAAGCCGTAATATTAAGTCATAAATATTTGATTCACATTACATCACTCCCTCTTTTTGGAGATTTTCTCTTTGATAAGCGTTTTTCTTGTTGATGACCACGAATTGGTGCGTGCAGGGATACGGCGCATTCTAGAAGATATCAAAGGTTTTAAAGTCGTTGGAGAGGCGCAGTGTGGCGAAGATGCGGTAAAATGGTGCCGTAGCAATTGTGTCAACGTGGTGCTGATGGATATGAATATGCCGGGCATTGGCGGTCTTGAGGCTACCCGCAAAATCATACGGTTTTCCCCCGACATCAAAGTTATCATGCTAACCATTTACACTGAGAATCCATTACCTGCTAAAGTAATGCAGGCCGGGGCCTCGGGGTACCTGAGCAAAGCGGCTGCGCCGCAAGAGGTGATCTGCGCTATCCGCTCTGTCAACGCGGGCAAACGCTACATCGCCTCGGATATCGCGCAGCAAATGGCCTTGAGCCAGCTTGAACCCCAAAACGAGACACCCTTTGAATGTTTGTCTCAGCGCGAACTGCAAATTATGCTGATGATTACCAAAGGGCAAAAGGTGAATGAAATTTCTGAACAACTCAATCTGAGTCCCAAAACGGTCAACAGTTACCGTTACCGGATGTTTAGTAAACTTAACATCAGCGGCGACGTTGAGTTAACCCACTTAGCCATTCGCCATGGGTTGTTCAATGCGGAGACTTTATTAAGCAGTGACTGATCGTTTTAATCCAACGGAATTCCTGAAAACCGTAACCAGCCAGCCCGGCGTGTATCGCATGTACGACGCGTCGGAAACGGTTATCTACGTCGGCAAAGCAAAAGACCTGAAAAAGCGTCTGGCGAGTTACTTTCGCCTACAGGTTTCCAGTCGTAAAACCGAAGCGCTGGTAAAAAACATCGCTCAGATCGATGTAACCATCACCCATACCGAGACCGAGGCGCTGTTGCTGGAACACAACTATATCAAGTTGTTCCAGCCGCGTTACAATGTTCTGCTAAGGGATGATAAATCCTATCCGCTCATTTTCCTTAGCAGCGATACGCATCCCCGTCTTGGCATGCATCGCGGCGCCAAACATGCTAAAGGCGAATATTTCGGCCCCTTTCCTAACGGGTATGCGGTCCGGGAAACCCTGGCGTTGCTGCAAAAACTGTTTCCGATTCGCCAATGCGAAGATAGCGTTTATCGCAATCGCTCCCGTCCTTGCCTGCAATATCAAATAGGGCGCTGCCTGGGGCCCTGCGTCAAGGGGCTGGTCAGTGACGAAGCCTACCAGCACCAGGTTGATTACGTCCGTTTGTTTTTATCTGGTAAAGATCAGCAGGTGCTTAACCAACTGGTCGAGCGCATGGAATTGGCCAGTCGGGCGCTGAACTTTGAAGATGCGGCGCGCGCGCGCGATCAGATACAGGCGGTGCGGCGGGTCACTGAAAAACAATTCGTGTCGGGCGATCATGAAGATCTTGATGTTATCGGCGTAGCGTACGATGCCGGCATGGCCTGTGTGCACGTGTTGTTCATCAGGCAGGGCAAAGTATTGGGCAGCCGCAGTTATTTTCCCAAAGTGCCGCTGGGAACGGAGCTTGCGGAAGTCGTGCAGACGTTTGTCGGCCAGTTCTATTTGCAAGGCAGCCAGATGCGGACGTTGCCGGGGGAAATATTGCTCGATTTTTCCTTGCCGGAAAAAGAGTTGTTATCGGAATCCTTAAGCGAACTGGCGGGCCGGAAGGTGCAGATACAGGCGCATCCACGCGGCGACCGCGCGCGCTATCTGAAATTGGCCAGAACCAACGCCGCGACGGCATTAATCACCAAATTATCGCAGCAATCCACGATTCACCAGCGCCTCGCCGCGCTCGCCGAATTGCTGGGCCTGCCGGAGATTAATCGCATGGAGTGTTTTGATATCAGCCATACCATGGGCGAGCAAACCATAGCTTCTTGCGTGGTGTTTGACGCCAACGGGCCGGTACGGGCCGAGTATCGCCGATTTAATATCGCTGGTATTACGCCGGGTGATGATTATGCGGCCATGACCCAGGTGCTGCAGCGTCGTTATGGTAAAGCGCTGGAAGAGGTCAAGATTCCCGACGTGGTGATCATTGACGGCGGAAAAGGCCAGTTGGGAATGGCAATTGACGTTTTCTCGCAGTTGGATGTGGCGTGGGACAAGTCGCGGGTCATATTGCTGGGCGTGGCCAAAGGCACCGATCGCAAGGCCGGTTTGGAAACGCTGTTTTTCAAAGCACACGGGGAGGGGATATCCTTGCCGCCGGATTCTCCCGCGCTGCACGTAATCCAGCATATTCGCGACGATTCCCATAATCATGCCATCACGGGGCATCGAAATAAGCGTGCAAAGGTAAAAAATACCAGCGCATTGGAATTAATTGAAGGAGTAGGCCCTAAACGTCGCCAAACCCTGTTAAAATACATGGGCGGTTTGCAGCCTTTACGGAACGCAAGTCTTGAGGAGATTGCACAGGTGCCGGGTATTTCAAAAGCATTGGCAGAAAAGATCTTTAATGCGTTGAAACACTAACGGCAATGTAGCAACATACTCGTTATTTCCACTCTGGCCAGATAGTTAACGTAGCGTTATGCAATTGAATATACCGACTTGGCTTACGTTGTTGCGTGTCGTAATGATACCGTTTTTCGTCCTGGCTTTTTATCTGCCTTTCTATTGGGCGCCGCTGGCATGTGCTTTAATCTTCATCCTAGCGGCGGTGACCGATTGGTTTGATGGCTTTCTCGCCCGGCGCTGGAAGCAAACCACGCGATTTGGCGCTTTCCTCGATCCCGTGGCGGATAAGGTCATGGTTGCCATTGCGCTGGTGCTGGTGGCCGAACACTTCCATTCCTGGTGGATAACCTTGCCCGCCGCCACGATGATTGCCCGTGAAATCATTATCTCGGCCCTGCGTGAATGGATGGCTGAGATCGGCAAACGCAGCAGCGTCGCCGTGTCCTGGATTGGTAAGGTTAAAACCACCGCTCAGATGCTGGCGCTGGTGGCGCTGTTATGGCGGCCCGATCAGATTGTTTCAGGTATCGGCATCGCTGCGCTGTATATTGCCGCCGTGCTGACTTTCTGGTCAATGTTCCAGTATTTGAACGCCGCTCGCCACGATTTGTTCGAACGGTGATCGAAGCGCCGTAAAAATCAACAAACGAGCGTATTGGCATGATAATTCTATTGACTAGCCACGTCAGGTCAGTAGAATGCAACGCATCGAAAGCAACGACCGATTGCCGAAGATAATTGTAAAAACAAAGCAGTAATAACAAGCAAGTAGAATCAGTAGTTTCATCGATGCGGGAATAGCTCAGTGGTAGAGCACAACCTTGCCAAGGTTGGGGTCGCGAGTTCGAGCCTCGTTTCCCGCTCCAGATGTGCAACGAAGCCTTCTTGGGGCATTTAAGGGCGCGTTGGCAGAGTGGCCATGCAGCGGATTGCAAATCCGCCCACCTCGGTTCGACTCCGGGACGCGCCTCCAGTTCTAAAAATTTCGACGCCCGGGTGGTGGAATCGGTAGACACAAGGGATTTAAAATCCCTCGGCTTTATGGCTGTACGGGTTCAAGTCCCGTCCCGGGTACCAAC
>JAATFX010000034.1 GCA_015654925.1 Enterobacterales bacterium
TACCCGCACATCCTGTAGTTCCAGCAAGGATTCTTCCATCATGCCCCCCGTTCCTGCCCGGTCCGCTGCGGATGCCAGCAGGCGGCCTGTTGCCGTCCGCCGTCCAGCGGCCGCAGCGCCGGCGCGTGTAAACATTGTTCATCGGCGTAAGGGCAGCGCTCGCGGAAATTGCAGCCCGGCGGCAAATCGGCCAGATTGGGCACCGTGCCGGGGATCGCTTTGAGCATGCTGCGCGGCTGCGCGTTTTCCGGCGCGGCCTGCAGCAGGCCGATCGAGTATGGGTGCGCCGGGTGGGTGATAACCTCGGCGGTGGCGCCGCTTTCAATGACCTGGCCGGCATACATGACATACACCCGATCGCACAGCTGGGACACCACGGCCATATCGTGGGTGATGAACAGCACCGCCGTGCCGCTGGTGCGCGCCTTTTGCTGCAACAGATACAGCACCTGGCGCTGCACGGTCACGTCCAGGGCGGTGGTGGGCTCGTCGGCGATAATCAGCTCGGGTTCGCAGGAGAACGCCATGGCGATCAGCACCCGCTGGCGCATGCCGCCGGACAGTTCGAACGGATAGCGGTTCATTACCTGGCCGGCATCGCCGATTTGCATCTCCTGGAGCAGGCTCAGGGCTTTTGCCTGCGCCTGCGCGCGATCCAGCCCCTGGTGCAGGCGGATCACCTCGCACATTTGCCGGCCGATTTTGCGCGTGGGATTGAGCGAATTCATCGGTTCCTGAAAAATCATGGCCACCCGCGCGCCGCGCAGGGTGCGCATCTGTTTTTCGCTGGCGTTCACCACATCCAAGCCCAGCATGCGCAACCGGCCGCCGGTGACGCTGAAACCGTCCGGCGGCAGCAGGCGCATCGCCATCATGGCGGTGACGGATTTACCCGACCCGGATTCGCCGACCACGCCGACGATTTCCCCGGCATTCACCCGCAATGACACCTGGTTGAGCGCGTTCACCTGCCCGCCGTAGACCGGAAATACCAGTTGCAGGTTGTCTATGTCCAGCACCGGTTCAGGCGCGGCGGTTGGCGCTATCGTGGCCGTATTCATCATTAGCGTCCCCTCCCTTTCGGGTCCAGCAGATCGCGCAGGCCATCGCCGAACAGGTTGAAACCGGTGGCGGTAATCAGGATGGCCATGCCCGGAAATGCCGAATACCACCATTGATCGAGAATATAATTACGGCCGTTGGCCACCATGGCGCCCCATTCGGCGGTCGGTTGCTGGGCGCCGAGGCCGATAAACCCCAGCGTGGCCGCCATCAGGATCGAGGTCCCGATATCCAGCGATGCCTGCACCACCAGCGGCGGCAGCACATTACGCAATACGTGCCAGGTGATAAGGTGCCAGCGCGACGCGCCGAAGGTGCGGGTCGCCTGCATATAAGCCAGATGGCGCAGCATCAGCGTTTGTCCGCGGGCCAGGCGCACATAAAAGGGAATACGCACCACCGCAATCGCCAGCATGGCGTTGAACAGGCTTGGCCCGAGCGCCGCCGCCAGCGCCATGGTCAGCACCAATGACGGCACCGACAGCATAATATCCATGCAGCGCATGATCAGCGCGTCAACCACCCCGCCAACCACCCCGGAAAAACAGCCGAGCAGCGAGCCGAGGGTCCCGGCCAGGATCACCACGGCCAGTCCCGCCGTCACCGATTGCCGGCTGCCGACCAGCACGCGGCTGAACAGGTCGCGCCCCACTTCGTCGGTGCCGAACCAGTGCGCGGCGCTGGGCGCCTGCAGGCGTGCGGCCAGGTCGATGGCGTTGGGGTCGAGGGCCGCCAGCCACGGCGAAAACACCATCAGCAGCAGCACGATAAGCATAATCGCCGCGCCCATCAGCGTCAGCGGGCTGCGGCTCAGCAAATAACCGGTTTTACGCCAGCGGGCAAAACGCCGCGCGGCGGTAGGGGGGACGATCGCGCCGCGATCTCCTTTAATGCCGGGTTCAAGCATAGACATCAGGTTCATCCCTCCCTGCCGATACGGGGGTCAATCCATACATACAGTAAATCCACCAGCAGGTTGACTATCACATACGCGAACGACACCACCACCGCGAACCCCATTACCGCCGGAAAATCCAGCGCCTGGATCGAGTTCACCACATAGGCCCCCATGCCGGGCCACGCGAACACCGTTTCGGTCAGCACCGCCCCATAAAGTAAATCGCCGAGCGCCAGGCCGAGCACCGTCACCGAGGGGATCAACGCGTTGGGCAGCGCGTGGCGCAGGATCACCCGCCAGCGGGACAGGCCGTTGGCCCGCGCGGTGCGGATATAATCTTCCCCCATCTGCTCCAGCATCGCCGAACGGATTTGCCGCGCGACGATGCCCATATGCACAAACGCCAGCGTCGCCGCGGGCATCGCCAGATGCAGCAAACTATTCCACAGGGTATCGGCATTACCGGTCAGCAGGGAATCGAGCACGTAAAAACCGGTGATATGGGCCGGCGGATCGAGCCAATCGTCCAGCCGGCCGCTGCCCGGCAGCACATTAAGATGACCGTAAAACAACATGATCACGCCCAGCCCCAGCCAGAACGCCGGCGTTGAAATACCGACCACCGACAGCAGACGCACGATATGATCCAGAAAACGATTACGGTACACCGCTGACAGCACGCCCAGCGGCACGCCGAGCATAATGGCGAGCAACAGGGCGCTGAGCGCCAATTCCAGCGTCGCCGGGAAAAAAGCCCGCAGATCGTCCAGCACCGGCCTGCCGGTACGGATTGAGGCGCCGAGATTGCCATGCAGCAGGTCGTCGACATAATGATAGAACTGGATATAAAGCGGGCGATCCAGCCCCAGCTGCTGGCGGATATGCCGCACAATATCCTCCCCGGCGCGGTCCCCCGCCAGCAGCCTGGCCGGATCGCCCGGAATCAGGTGCGAGATAATAAAGGTGATGACGCATACCCCCAGCATCACCAGCACCAGCCCCCAGCAGCGCTGGCGGATAATGGTCCAGAACGTCATAGATGTCCCCTCGCCGGCCTGGGCGCGCGGTGCGTCCAGGCCGGGTAAACAGTGTCTGCGGATGGCTTCGCAGACTCGGGCCGCGATGTCGGGTTCGGTTATTTCTTGCTCATTTGCCCTACGTTAAACACCTGTTCCAGCATCGGGTTGAATACAAACCCCTGCACCTGCTTGTTCATCGCCACCTGATAATTTTTCTGGAACAGGTAAACATAGGCCGCTTCGTCGATCACGATTTTCTGCGCCTGCTGGTAGTAATCCGTACGCTGTTTCTGATCGGTTACCGCGACCGCCTGTTTCAACAATTGGTCCACGGCCGGATTGCTGTAGTAAGAACGGTTGCCGGGCAGGCCTTTTTTATCGGATTCGAACCAGTAATTCATAAACATATAGGGGTCGGCGAAGTCCGGGCTCCAGTTACCGATGGAGATGTCATAATCCCCTTTGCCGATGCGATCGCGCATGGTGGCGTTCGCCAGCTTTTCCAGCTTGACGTTAATGCCCACGGACGCCAGCGTGGCTTGCATGGAAAGCGCGATGGCTTCCCAGTTGGGGTCGTTATCCGAATAGAGGAAGTCCAGCGTCTGGCCGCGGTCCGTGACTTTCGCCAGGGCGTCCTTGGCTTTGGCCGGGTCCAGCTGGTATTGCATCGCCGCGGCATCGAATCCCCACATGCCCTCGGGAATCGGGCCGCGCATTTGCTTGCCGTTGCCCCCCAGAATTCCGTTGACCATGCCCTGATAGTCCGTGGCCCAGGAGATGGCCCGGCGGAAATCGGCGTTGTCCAGCGGCGCTTTGGCATTGTTGAGATAGAGATAGGTCACGCGCAGAGCCGGGAATTCCTCCACCGCCACGTTATTTTCTTGCTTCAGGGCCGCGAGCTGGTCCACCGGCAAGGAATCGGCAATATCCAGATCGCCGCGGGAGAGCTGCAGGCGGCGGGAAGAGCTTTCGCCGATAATTTTCACCGTAACGCGTTTAAACGCCGGTTTCGGGCCGTTGTAATGCGGGTTGGGCACCAAGACCAACTGCTGCCCTTTCTGCCAGCGTTCCAGCTTGTACGGGCCGGAACCGGCGGTATTGGCGGCCAGCCAGGCTTTGCCCCCGTCGTCGGGGTGCGCCTTGGCGATGGCGGGGTTGACGATGCCCGCGCCGTCATTGGCCAGGGTGTAGAGGAACGGCGCGAACGGCGTCGTCAGCGTGAAGCGCACGGTCACCGGATCGATAACCGCCACCTGCATATCTTTGGGAAAGGCTTCGGACGGGCCCTGGCCGATCTGCATCAGGCGATCGAAGGACCACTTCACGGCCTCGGCATTCACGTCGCCGCCGTCATCGAACTTCGCGCCCGGCTTAAGCTTGAAGGTCCAAACCAACTGGTCGTCCGACGCGGTCCAGCTCGCGGCCAGTTCGCCTTCCACCTGGGTCGAGCCTTTGCCGTTTTCGGTTTTGTATTGCACCAGGCGCTGGTAGGCCGGATAGGTCACCGTCCAGTCGTTGTTATCAATAGTGACCGCCGGATCGAGGGTTTGCGGGTCCGCCGCCTTGCCGATCGCTAAAATATCCTTAGGCACCGCGGCCTGCGCCGGCGACAGGGCCCCGGCCAGGGCGCATAGCAGGGCCGCCGGCAACAGGCGGCGGGTGAACAGGCGGCGGGCCGGGAGGGCCGGAGCGGTTATTGCTGTCGTGTTGCTCATGTGCAATCTCCTGAAATCAAAAGGATAAGATAATGACTGTGTAGTAAAAAATCCTATGGCGGACCCGCGCGATCAGCGCGCCGCGCCGGGGGGGAAGCAGCCGAAACGGTCGGTTAACAACGGGTAGGACATGGCGTCCGGCAGTTCGAAGTGCCACCATTCGCTGGCGACGCCCCGATACCCGCCCGCCGCCATCACCGCATTCAACAGCAGGCGGTTGCGCTGGATTTGCGGGGCGAAATCGGGATAAAAAGGGTGGGAGCGTTCATTCATCTCGTCAAAGCCCGCCCCCATATCCAGCATCTCGCCCTGCTCGTCCAGCAACGTCAGATCGACCGCCACGCCGCGGCTGTGATGGGAACCGATGCGGATATCCACCACATATTCCGGGTTCGGGAATGCCGTCCACAAGCAGACCTGCGCCTGCTGCGGGCGGTAAGCATCGAAAATGTTCAGCGTAAAGCCGGCCAGGGCGGCCACCCGCGCGCTGCGCGCCAGCGCGCGGGCGGCATCGGGGTGCAGCAGGCAGCGGTGTTCACGGTAGATCGGCCGGCCGGTCAGGTTATCGGCGGTGGCATATTTCAGATCGATGACCACCTGCGGCAGCAGCTCGGCGACATCCACCAGCACCACGCCGTCATCTTTAAACGAACCGTTTTGTGTCACGGTAATTACCTCTGTTATTATCACGTCCGGGCGGCGGCCGCGGGACCAACGCCGGTAAAAAATCAGGATTCGAACTGGCCGAACTGTTTTTGCAACAGGCGGTTATCCGCCAGCCGCTGTTCCACCTCGTTGCCGCCCAATTCCAGCACCGCCGAGATCAGCAGGTTAAACAGGCAGCTGAGGGGGGCCAGCGAGTCCCAGAACTGGCCGGTGTCGGTTTTCACCTGCAACAAATCCACCGGGTAGTCGCGGGCCCAGGGACAATAAACGTCGGTGATCAGCGCCACATCCAGGCCGCGGTCGCAGGCCGCCTGGCAATATTTGCGGGCGATGACCGAATACGCGCGGGTATCGGTGACCACCAGATACGGCGCGGCAAAGGCGGAATTCAGCGATTCCACATAAGTGCCGGACAGACCGTCGGCGAAATAAACCTTGGGGCGCAGATATTCCAGATGGCTGTAAAAGGCATTGGCAATCCCCCGCGTGGACTGGATGCCCAGCACAAATACCGCATCCGCCCCGGCCAAACGGCGGCTGACGCGGGCAAATGTCTCGCCCAGCGCCAGTTGATATACATGGTTGATGGCTTCCAGCTCCAGCATCAAAGCCTGCTGCAATTTTTCCCGCTGCGGCTGCCGGCGGCGCTCCTGGTAGGCCCCCAGGCGATCCGTCACCAGCCAGGGCTGATAGATGCCGCTGCCGCCCTGCAGGCGCAGCGTGCGTTTAAAGTCATCCAGATTGCGATAGCCGAGGGTACGCAGGTACCGCCCCACCGAAATACCACTGGTGGCGGCATAACGGGCGATACTGTCGGCGGTTTCAAACGGCACCTGGGCCAGGTTCGCCAGCAGGTAGCCGGCAATGCGTTTGCCGGTGGGCGTCTGTCCCGCAAACGACGCTTCTATCTGCGCTATCACATCCCGGTTATCACTCATCATCAGCCCTTTGTTGCCCGCCTGTCATAAATGCGGACATTGTTAGTTGAGTAACACATACCGGGTATAAAGCACGGACCGTGCCAATAACCCGCGCAGCGCTATTTTTTTAGCGCCAATGCCGTGCGGCAAGGGGTGTGGCGGTAAGCGGCAAGGGGAGGATAAAGCGAAAGGCAAAACCACGGCGCTTCATTGCACGGCAAACAGGCAAGCCGGCCGGGCCATGGTGCACTATTATAAATGGCGCACTATTATAAATGGTGCAGTACGATAAATAGGCGGGACGATAAATGGCGCGGTGCGACATGGCGCAGTCCGGTCACGGCTGATAGGCCACCGGCGCCTCCGTTCCGCCGTCCTTGATATACGGCCTGGCTGCCCGGATGCGATCGGCGCATGAAGACATGCACGCCAGCCAACGTAGCCCACGTTTTCATCCGGCGCGGCGGGCCTCAGGCGCTATGCTGCAGATAGCCGGTGGCTAAAAACGCGCTAAACCGATCCACGCCCCGATCGAGCTTTTCCAGCGAACTGGCGAAGCACCAGCGGATACAGCCTTCGCCGGCGGGACCGAACGCGCTGCCCGGCGCCAGCCCCAGCCCGGCTTCGGCCGCCAGCGCCTTGCACAGCGCCAGGCTGTCCCGCAGTCCCGCCACCCGGAAAAACAGATACATGGCGCCCGCGGGCAAAGGCGCGTCAATTCCCGGCAGCGCGCTCAAGCGCTGATACAGGAAATCCCGCGCGGTCCGGAAGCGGGACAGGGTTTCCCGCAGCACGGATTCGCCCTGGCTGACGGCCGCCACGCCCGCCTTTTGCACAAACGCCGGCGCGCAGCTGCTGTTATATTCAATCAGCTTGCCCAGATCCTCCAGCAGCGCGGCGGGCACCACCATCCACCCCAGGCGCCAGCCGGTCATCATCCAGCTTTTGGAAAAACTGTTGATCACGATCAGGCGATCCAGGGGATCGGCAATATCGAGAAAAGACGGCGCGCAGCGTTCCGGCGGCGCGTCAAACACCAGGCGCCCATAGACCTCGTCGGAGACAATCCAGATTCCATGCCGGCGACAATGGGCCAGCACCTGTTCCTGCTGCGCGGCCGGCATAACCCAGCCGCTGGGATTATTGGGGGAGTTGATCACCAGCGCCCGCGTGCCCGGCGTCAGGGCGGCCAGCAAGGCCGCCAGATCCAGGTCCCAGCGCAATACGCCCCGCGGATCGGCGCACAGCGCCAGCGGGACTTCGGTCACGCGCGCGCCGAGGATTTTCGGGATCTCCACCAGGTTCGGCCAGACCGGCGTCACCACCACCACCCGATCGCCGGGGCTATACAGCGCCTGGGCCGCCAGCATCAGCGCCGAAACGCCGGAATTGGTGATGGCGATGCGGTTTTCCTCGATGGGCCGGTGCCAGGAAGACAAATAGCGGGCCATCGCCCCGCGCAGCGCCGGCTCGCCCAGGTTAGGGGTATAAAACGTCTCGCCCGCCGCCAGGGATGCCTGGGCGGCGGCGCAGATAAACTCCGGCGTCTGGCGATCCGGTTCGCCGAACCAGAACGGCAGAATATCGCTGCGGCCGATACCGGCATTGGCCACCTCGCGGATGGCGGAAAAACGCAAATCCCGCGCGGCCGCCCGCATCCGCGGCACGTCGCCGGGCGCCTGCGCCATACCGCTATCGTCTAACATGGACATAGTATCCGCCTTGCATAACAGAGGAAAAGACGCGACCGCCGTCGCGGCATCGACGCCAGCTTACCAAGCCCGAGCCGCAAAAGGGAGTCCGATTGGCGCGATGCATGCCCGGCGGTCAACATCACTATGCCGCCGGCGCCCAGCGTTCGCGCCAGCGCGGCTGATCGCAAATATTGCCGAGAAATTCGATCACCACATGGGCGCCGAGATAGGACGTCACGCCGGAACCCACATCCAGCAGCGGGTTCACTTCGACAAAATCAAAACCCACCACCCGGTAGCGCTCGGCAATCGCCTTGAGACTGTCGCGCAGTTCGGCATAGGTCATGCCGTCCGGCTCCGCCGATACGCAGCCCGGCACCAGCGACATATCCAGCACATCCACATCAATGCTCACATAAACCTGCGCGTTTTCCGGCAGCAAGGCGCCGATCCCCTGCGGGCCGATGCGGCGGAATTCCCCCATCGGAATCACCCGGTTGCCCCCCTCTATTACCTGTTCCACGATTTCCGCGCTGTGGCGCAGGCTGCGGATGCCGATCTGGGTCAGGCTGCTGGTGCCGGCGCGCTCCACCACATGGCGGAAAGCGTGGCCGTTGGTATATTGCATATCCTGTTCCAGCGTACCGTAATCGGTATGGGCATCAAAATGCAATACGTGAATATCGCCTTCAAAGGCGCGGAATACCGGATAGGTAATCGAATGATCGCCGCCGAGGATCACCGGCAGCGCGCCGCTGGCCAGGATAGCTTGCACCGACTCGGTAATCAGTGCGAAGGTTTTCTCCACGTTGGTGGGATGGACATCCACATCGCCCACATCCGCTATCAGCCCGCGGCGGATCTCCTCGCCCAGGAACTCCCGCCTGGCTTCGGGGGAATAATAACCGCGATGTTCGCTGCAAAAGCGCAGCGAGTGCTCGCGCAGGGAGCGCGGCGCCATGCGCGTGCCGGGCATAAACGGCGAACCTTCATCAAAAGGAATGCCCAGGATGGCGATGGCGGCGTCCAATTGCGTCACATCAGGCTCGATCCGTGAGCGTAAAAAAGAGGGAATACCGACAAACGGCCGGTTGACTCGGGCCATGTTTTTACTCCTTGGTAGCGGGATTAACGTGTCCTGACGCAAAGGTCAGTGCCAGAAATTGTTGCAGGCGGGCGTCGCGGGGGGAAGACACCACGCGATCCACCGGCCCTTCCTCGATAATGCTGCCGTCGCACATAAACGCGATACGCTCGGAAACGTTGACCGCAAAACGGATATCGTGGGTGACAATCAGCATGGTCATCCCGTTTTGGGCCAGGGAGCGCAGCAGCGTTTGCACTTCGCCCACCAGTTCGGGGTCCAGCGCCGAGGTGGGCTCGTCGAACAACATCACCTCGGGGTCCATCGCCAGCGCCCGGGCAATGGCGGCGCGCTGTTTCTGGCCGCCGGAAAGCTGCCAGGGATGGCGATCGGCCGCGGCGGTCAGGGCAAACTGCGCCATTAGCCGTTCGGCCCGCCCGTGCGCCTCGTCGCGGCCGCGCCCGAGCACCACCCGCTGCGCCTTGACGATATTGTCGCGCAAGCTCAGGTGCGGCCACAGATTGAACTGCTGGAATACCAGCCCCAGCCGGGGGCGTAAACGATCGATCTGCCGGCGGGATTGATGGCGGATGATTTCCCCTTCCAACTGGCGGCCGAATGGCGTGCCGTTAATCTCGACAAACCCTTCATCCGGCGGTTCCAGCCAGGTCATGCAGCGCAGCAAGGTGCTTTTGCCGCAGCCGCTGGGGCCAATAAGCGAAACAATCGACCCGTGGGGGACATCCAGATATACCTGATTGATGGCGCTGACCTGCCGAAAGCGTTTACTCAGGCCGGTAACGCGCAGTGCGGGCGTGGGATTCATGGTTTTTTCCGCCAATCCAGGGAAAGATAACGCCGGGCGATGGCGCTGCGTTCAATCGCATCGCGGCCGGTTTGCTCCCCGCCCAGTTCAACGCGGCGGGCGGCTTCGGCGATCGCCGCGGCGATCGTCCAATACAGGGCGGTAATGGCCAGGAACACTTCGAAAGGCGCAAAGGTGGCGCCCTGCACCACCAGACCCTGGTAGGTTAGTTCCCCGACGGTGATCGAACTGAGCACCGCCGATTCTTTCATCATGGTCAGCGTCATATTGGTGGACGGCGGCACCACCGCGCGCAGCACCTGCGGCGCGATAATATGGCGCATCGCCTGGGCCGGCGACATGCCGATCGCCCGGGCGGACTCAAATTGGCCGCGGGGCAGCGCCATGATGCCGGCGCGCAGGATCTCGCCGTAATAAGCGCTGGCATACAGCGCCAGCGCCACCGTGCCCACCGCCTCGGCCGGCAGGCGCAGCCCGGAAAACGGCAGCCCGTAATACACCACGAACAGAAAAATAATAAACGGCGCGCTGCGCAGGCATTCAATATAGACCCCCACCAGCACGGCCACCGCCCGCAGCGGCACCAGGCTCAGCAGCGCCACCGCCATGCCCAGCAGATAACCGATGACAAAGGCTATCAGCGTAATTTTTATGGTCAGGCCGGCCCCTTGCAACAAGATCGGCCAGTACTGGTTAAGCACGGTGAAATCTATCTGCATAGTCATACCCGGGCGTCCGCCACGCGGGCCTCCAGATATTTGCCGAGCAGGCTGCACGCCAAATTGATCGCCAGGAAAATCAGCGCCGCGCCGAGCAGCGTTTCAAAGGGGCGGTAATTGTTGCCGGCGATCTGCTGAGCGGTGCGCAGCACATCAACCACGGTGATCGCCGACAATAACGCCGTGCCTTTAACGATAATCGTGGCTTCGTTAACGATGACCGGGATCATCCGCCGGAACAGTTGCGGTAATACCACGCACTGCCAGATGGCCCGCGGGGGCAATCCGAGCGCCGCGGCGGCTTCGATATGTCCCGGGTCGAGGGAAGCCAGGCCGCCGCGCATGGCCTCGCCGAGGAAAATGGTACTGTTAAGCGTAATGGCGAGCACCCCCGCCGCCGCGGGACTGAGATCCAGCCCGAGGGCCGGCAAGACGTAATAGCAGATAAAGATCTGGATCAGCAGCGGCGTACCGCGCACAAAGCTTATCAATACCGCGAACGCCATGCCCAGCCAGGGGATTTTCATCGCCCGCAGCAGGGTAAATCCGGTTGAGAATATCAGCACCAGTATAAAGATAACCACCGCCAGACTGAGATTGACCCAGGCCGCCTCCAGCAGCGGCGGGATACTGGAAAATAACGCGTGCAGGCTGAATTTCATCGCCGGATCTCCGTGCTCGGTTCAACGTGGGTTATTGCGCGCCGGGGGGAAGATAACCGCTGGCGGGGATGTCCATGGTGAAACCGAACCATTTCTGCTGGAGTTTCGCCAGTCGGCCGTCAGCCTGCATTTTGCGGATCACGCCGGAGATGACATCGCGCAGGTCCTTATCCTCCGGGCGGGTGACCCAGGCCAGGTAGTCATAACCGCCCTGATTGGGCACCGCCGTCATCAGTTCAAAGGTATCCGGCCGCTCTTTCACCAATACCGCCAGGCTCGGCAAGGATTGCACCACGGCGTCCACTTCGCCGTTGGCCAGCGCCATATAAGCCCCCTGGAAATCGGTAAACAGCTTGAGTTCTTTATAACCCGCGCCGCCGTCGGCTTTCAGTTTGGCATCCAGGCCGCGCGCGATGGGCTCGGTGGACGACGCCAGCTGGGTGGCCACCACTTTACCGTTGAGATCGTCGAGTTTGGCCAGTGAATCCCCTTTGCGCTTGAGCAGATACGGCGCGCCGTTGGCGATCGGCGCGGTATAGGCATAACGTTTGGCGCGCTCTTCGTTGATGCCCACCGTCGTCGCCACGAAATCAAACTTGCCGGCCAGCAGGCCCGGCAGGATGCCCTGCCAGGGCAGATCCAGCTGTTTGACGTTCACTCCCAGTTCCTTGACCACTTCGGCCAGGATATCCGACCCGTAGCCGACGATTTTGCCGTCTTTGACAAATTCAAAGGGGGGAAACGCCGCCTCGGTGCCCACGGTGACGGTACCGGTGCGCTTGATTTTTTCCAATGTGGTTTCGGCGCCGGCCTGGCCGGCGAGCAGGCCCAGGCCGGCGGCCAGCAAGACTATCCGGACAATAAGCGTGTGATAGGTAGTGCGCATGATTAACTCCCATTCAGGACCGATAAGGTGGATATCAGGATTGCGGCGTGGTGAAATAATCCGCTCGCACCGCCGCGCCGATCAAATTCACCATCAGACGCGCGGCGGTAATACAGCTGATCCGGTTCACATCCGTGGCGGGGGTGATTTCAACGATATCCATGCCCACCACTTTCCCTTTACGCACCAGGGCATGGATCAGGCGGCGCACTTGATGAAAGGTCAGGCCGCCGGGGGCCGGGGTTTCCACCGCGGGCATGACCGTCGGGTCCAGGCCGTCCGCATCGATGGTGATATAGAACCGGCCGCCGTCGGGAATGCGATCGATAACCGCGTCGATGCCCGAATCATGGACTTCAAAAGCGGGAATAATATGCGCGCCGTAGGCCAGGGCCGCCTCCACTTCCTCGGTGCGGGCGCTGCCCTGGGCGCGAATGCCGATTTGGAATATTTCGCCGATATGGGCCATTTCCGACGCGCGGCGGATGGGACTTGAAAGGCCGTTGCGCACGCCGTTGACCTCATGGCGCCAGTCGATATGCGCATCGATCTGAATCAGGGTAATCGGCCCCCGGCCTTCGAAGGCGGTAAGAATGGGGATCGGGATGCCATGGTCGCCGCCAAGGGTGATGGGCAGCGCGCCGGCCGCCAGGATTTTACGGATCGCCTGCTCGGCGCGCAGCGTATGGCTGCCCAGATCGGCGGGGTCCGCCAGCACATTGCCCACATCCACGATTTTTATCGGCCGGTGGTCGAGAATCGGCCCGCCGACGTCGAAATCGTACTGATCCTTGCCTTTGGTAATGATATCGCTCACCGAACGCACGGCATCGGGCGCATAAATTTGATCGTTGCTGATGGCATGGGGGGCATAGGCATTGCCGTAAGGCAGGCCGATGATGGCGATATGCGCATCCAGGTTATCCAGATCGGTGGAAACCGGCGAACGCAGAAAGCCTTGGGGCCCGTAGGTCGGCGGAACGGTAAGGGGATGCTGCATGGTTGGCTCCTGACGTAATGGTGAGGCATGTACGGGTGAGGCTTGAGTATAAACCGGCCGCCCGCCGCCCTTGGTAACCGCCGGTGAACCTATGCGTGTATGGCATACACCCTTTTGGCGCGCAGTATGTATCCGGCCCGGTGATTGCCCCATCGCGGAGCGCCCGCGCTCAGTTTTAGCGCAGCCGCGGCGCGGCGGGAGAAGCGCGGCGCACCATGGGCGCGCGCCCGGCATGGCATTTTTCTTGCATGGTTTTCTGGCGCATAGCGTGTTGCCGCGGGGTGGCCGCATGGTCCATTCGACCCACTCTGGCCACTCCCATGGCGCCGCCAGGCTTGCCATCCGATGTAACCCTTCACGGTAGGTAGCGAAACATGAGTCAATCCGGAAAAAATCTTAAACCCGTGCCGCCGCTGACGGAGAGCGATCTGAAACTGCTGCGCATCTTCCGCGCGGTGGCCGCCGCCGGCGGGCTGACCGCGGCCGAAGCGGCCCTGAATATCGAGCGCTCGACCATCAGCCGCCATTTGCAAAATCTGGAAGCCAGGCTGGGTGAAAAACTGTGTTTTCGCGGACCGGCGGGTTTTCAACTGACGGTGTTCGGTGAAAGCGTGTTAAAGGCCTCCAGCCTGGCGGACGATACGCTGAAAAAAATCCGCGACGACCTTAACGATGCGCGCAATATCCTGGCGGGGGATTTGAATATCGGCATCGCCGATAACTGCCTGTCCAATTCCGGCTCCAAAGTCTCCGCGGCGCTGGCGGCGTTCCGCTCCATGGCGCCGGACGTGACCGTGCATCTGTCCATTCACCAGCATGAGTCGCTGCTCGCGCAAATGCTTGACCGGCAATTGCATATCGGCATCAGCGGCATGCCCGATAGCCATGGGCAACTGCAAAGCGTGCCGTTGTTCAACGAAGCGTTTCGCCTGTATGTGGCGATCCCGTTCGGCGCACCATCGCCCAGCGTCGCGGATTTGATTGAACAGAATTATGTGCTGGTCACCCGGGATCGCGATCCCTACAGCACCCGGTTGGGCCAGCGCCTCGATATGCAGCGCCAGGCCATCGCCTCCGGGCTGGAAGCGGTGGCCACGCTGATTGCCGCCGGCGGCTATGTTGGGTTGCTGCCCACGCATTACGTACAGACCCTGTCCCAGTTCTATTTTTTTGTGGAAGTGGCGGATGCGCAGGCGTTCGCCTATGAAGTGACGTTTTCGCTGCTGTCGCTGCGCGGGCATCCCCTGCCCCCCAGCGGCCAGAGTTTTATGCGGTTATTGCTTAATCTCATGCACCAGGACACCACCGCGGGTTTTTCCCTTAAGGCGGCCAGTTAATCCCCCCGCGGCAGAGCATCATGCCGCGCGCGCACGTTGATATTTGCGCCTTCAATCACACTTTTCCGGAGCTAAATTCCGTGCTTACCGCGCGGACAAATGCCCTTTAAAAGAATGTTATGGATTTGTGATACTGCGCATCCGCACCTTCGTATTACTGCCACGATCTGGCCAACAGTGGCAATAGCGCAAAGGCGGCGTTCACGACCAGGCTCTAGAGTCATGATAATTCCCCGTAGCTGGGGTGATGATCATCAGCTGGAGTAAACACAATGACCTTCAAAAAAATACTCAGTTGTGCCCTTATGGCATCCTGCTTCGCATTGGCGGGACAAGCCTGCGCCGAAGTCAAAATCGCCCTGGTGGCGAAATCGCTGGGCAATGGTTTTTTCGAGGCGGCAAACGTCGGGGCGCAGCAGGCCGCCAAGGAGTTGGGCGATGTTAAAGTCATTTATACCGGGCCCACCACCACCACGGCGGAAGCGCAGATAGAAGTGCTCAACGGGCTGATTGCCCAAGGGGTGGACGCCATCGCGGTGTCGGCAAACGATCCGGACGCCCTGGTGCCGGTGCTGAAAAAAGCCATGCAGCGCGGGATAAAAGTGGTTTCCTGGGACTCCGGAGTGGCCAAGGAGGGGCGCCAGATCCATCTTAATCCGTCCAGTAACGATCTGATTGGCCAGATGAATGTCCAACTGGCGGCCGACGCCATCAAAGCCCTGGGCCTGCCAAAAGGGGATACGGCCATATTAAGCGCCACGCCCACCTCCACCAACCAGAATCTGTGGATTGCGGAAATGAAAAAGGTATTGCCGCAATATCCCGCGGTAAACCTGGTTACGGTGGCCTATGGCGATGACTTGTCGGATAAAAGCTATCGCGAGACCATCGGCTTGCTCAAGACCTACCCCAATTTGAAGGTAATCATTTCCCCGTCTTCCGTGGGCATCGTCGCCGCGGCGCAGGCGGTGAAGGATCAGGGCAAAATCGGCCAGGTGTATGTGACCGGGCTGGGCCTGCCGTCGGAAATGGCCGGGGCGGTGAAATCCGGCGCCACCAAAAGTTTCGCCATTTGGAACCCCATCGATCTCGGTTATGCGGCGACCTATATCGCTTATGATTTGGTGAAAGGCAAAACCACCGCCACGCAGGCCAGCATGGGGAAACTGGGCAACGTGCAATTGGACGCCGACGGCAATGGCGCCATGGCTAAACCGTTTATCTACGACGCCGGCAATATCGATCAATTCGCCAAAATATTCTGATGCGCCCGCCGGCTTTGCCGCACCGCGGCAAAGCCGGTGGTTAACGGCAGCAATAAAGTAGCGCGGAGGACGCGATGAGCGATGCCATACCGTTATTGTCACTACAGGGGATTACCAAGATATTTCCGGGGGTGCGGGCGCTCGAACACGTCCGGCTCGATCTTTATCCCGGCAAAGTGACGGCGCTGATTGGGGAAAACGGCGCGGGTAAGTCAACGCTGGTCAAAGTCATGACCGGCATCTACCAGCCGGATGAAGGGGAAATCCTGTATAAAAATATCCCGGTGAAACTGGTCAATCCGCAATCCGCCCACAAGCTCGGCATTACGGCCATCCATCAGGAAACCGTGCTGTTTGACGAGCTGTCGGTGACGGAAAATATCTTTGCCGGGCATTATCTGCACCGCGGTTTATTCAACCGCCTGGATTGGCCGGCCATGCGGCGCAAAACCGAGGAAATCCTGACCCTGCTGGATGTGCAGATTGACCCGCGCGCCGTATTGAAAGAATTGAGCATCGCCCAGCGCCATATGGTGGCCATCGCCCGCGCCCTGTCGTTCGACGCCCAGGTGGTAATCCTCGACGAACCGACCGCGGCGCTGTCGCAGCACGAAATAACCGAATTTTATCAAATCATTGCGCGCTTAAAACAGGAAAACAAAGCGATCCTGTTTATCTCCCATAAGTTTGACGAGATTTTCGCCATCTCAGACTATTACACCGTGCTGCGCGACGGCAGCTATATCGGCTCGGGCCATATCAGCGATATGACCGAGGCCAAAATGGTCACCATGATGGTCGGGCGGGAAATCAGCCAGGCTTATCCCAAACCCGCCCGGACGCCGGGTGAAACCGTGCTGCAAGTCGTCGGGCTGGGCCATCCGACCGAATTTTCCGCCATCAGTTTTTCGCTGCGCAAAGGGGAAATCCTGGGTTTTTACGGCCTGGTCGGCGCCGGGCGCACCGAACTAATGAAAGCCCTGTTCGGGGTAACCCGGCCCAGCCGGGGGCAAATCCTGATCGGCGGCCAGGCGCGGCATTTCGCCAATCCCACCGAGGCGATCGCCGCCGGCATCGTGTACGTGCCGGAAGAGCGCCAGCAGCAAGGGGCGATTATCGCGCTGCCTATCTATCAAAATATCAGCCTGCCGCAATTGGGCCGGCTTAATCCGCACGGCATCCTGAACGAAACCAGAGAGTGGGCGCTGGCCGACGAATACGCCGGGCGCCTGCAGGTAAAAGCGTTTAGCTGGCGGCAATCGGTGGAGACATTATCCGGCGGCAACCAGCAAAAAGTGGTGATCGGCAAATGGCTGGCGACCCAGCCGCAAATCATTATTCTCGATGAACCCACCAAAGGCATCGATATCGGTTCGAAAGCCGCGGTGCACCAGTTTATGGCGGAACTGGTGGCGCAAGGGCTGGCGGTGATTATGGTGTCTTCGGAGCTGCCTGAAATCATGGGCATGGCGCATCGGATTATCGTGATGCACGAAGGCTTGCAGGTGGGGGAATTCAAGGCCGGGGAAGCGACGGCGGAAATGATTGTGCGCGTCGCCAGCGGCGCCGGCGAGGACGTGGCGTAATCATGAAAAATCTACTCAAACATCGCGAATGGTTCCTGGCCGTGGTTATCCTGCTGATGATCATGGGGGTCGGCAGCCGATCGCCGGAATTTATCGCCCCAGGCAATCTGCTGGAAATGTTCAACGATACTTCGATCCTGATTATTCTGGCCCTCGGGCAGATGATGGTGCTGCTCACCAAAGGCATCGATTTATCCATGGCCGCCAACCTGGCGCTGACCGGGATGATGGTGGCGTTATTAAACTTTCATCACCCGGAACTGCCGGTCTGGCTGCTGGTGGTCATCGCTACGGCGAGCGGTTTGCTGATGGGCGCCATTAATGGCCTGCTGGTTTGGCGGCTGGGCATTCCGTCGATTGTCGTCACCCTCGGCACCATGAGCATTTACCGCGGCATCATTTTTTTGCTCTCCGGCGGCGGCTGGATCAACGCCCACCAAATGAGCCCGCCGTTCCTTGGCCTGCCGCGTACCCGGTTTCTGCATCTGCCGATTTTGGGGTGGTGCGCGATAGCCGCGCTGATCGCGGTGGGCTATTTTATGCGCTACAGCCGTACCGGGCGCGCGTTATACACCGCCGGCGGCAACGCCACCGCCGCCTATTACACCGGCATTAATGCCGGCAAAATGCAGTTTATCAGTTTCTGTTTATCCGGCACGCTGGCCGGGTTCTGCGGCTATTTGTGGATTACCCGGTTCGCGGTGGCCTATGTGGATGTGGCCAATGGTTTCGAATTGCAGATCGTCGCCGCCTGCGTTATCGGCGGCATCAGCACCATGGGCGGCATCGGCACCGTGCCGGGCTGCCTGCTGGGGGCGCTGTTTTTGGGGGTGATCAATAACGCCCTGCCGGTGATCGGCGTATCGCCATTTTGGCAAATGGCGATTTCCGGCGGGGTGATCGTCATTGCCGTGATCATGAATGAACGGGCCAATAAACGTAAAGGGCGGTTGATCCTGCGCGACGCCGTCCCGGCGCCCTCCTCCCCTGGACCCGATAGCGATAAGAGGCCGGTATCATGAACAAGACCCTTGTCTCGTCCACATCTCCCGAATCCGCGCCGCCGCGGCATACCGCTTTTTGGCGGCGCCTGGTCAGTTGGGAAGGTTTTTTACTGGCGGTGACGGCGGCGGTATTCGCCATCAACGCCGCGGCATCCCCTTATTTCCTCAATATCTGGAACCTGTCGGACGCCACGTTTAATTTTACCGAAAAAGCGATGATCGTGCTGCCGATGGCGATGCTGATTATCGCCCGGGAAATCGACCTGTCGGTGGCGTCGATTATGGCGCTGAGCTCCACCATCATGGGTTTTTGCGCCCAGGCCGGTCTGGCCACCCCCTGGCTGGTCTGCGTCGGATTGGGGGTCGGGCTGCTATGCGGCGCCATTAACGGCCTGCTGGTGACGCGGTTAAATTTGTCCTCTATCGTTATCACCATCGGCACCATGAGTTTATTTCGCGGCATCACCTACGTATTGCTGGGCGACCAGTCAATCAACCACTATCCGGCCAGCTTCGCCTATTTTGGCCAGGGTTATGTATTCGGCGCGCTATCGTTTGAGTTCGCGTTATTTATCCTGCTGGCGCTGCTGTTTTACTGCCTGCTGCATAAAACCAATTTTGGCCGCCGGACCTTCGCCATCGGCAATAATCCCGTCGCGGCTTATTATTCCGGCATCAATGTAAAACGCCATAATCTTATTTTATTTGTGCTGGTGGGATTATTGTCCGGCCTGGCGGCGGTGCTGCTGACGTCCCGCCTGGGCAGCACCCGGCCCACTCTCGCCCTGGGCTGGGAGTTAAGCGTGATTACCATGGTGGTGCTGGGCGGGGTAAGCGTGCTGGGCGGGTCGGGCAGCATGATCGGCGTGGTTATCGCCGCCTTCCTGATGGGGCTGGTGACCTTTGGCCTGAGCCTGCTGAACGTGCCGGGCATCGTCATGTCCATTATCGTCGGCCTGATGCTGATAGCGGTAATCTCGCTGCCGATCCTGGCCCGGCGTTTTATGGCGCGCCGCCGGTAGCGCGGCCCGGCGCCGGGCCATGCCGGCATTGCCGGCCGTCCCGGTCAGGACATAATCAGCCCGCCGTCGATATTAATGGTTTGTCCGGTCAGGTAGCGGGCGTCGTCGGACGCCAAAAACGCCACCAATCCGGCGACGTCCGCCGGCTGTCCGGCGCGTTTGAGCGGAATGCCCTGCACCCACTCCGCCATCAGTTCCCCTTTGCCGTAGCGTTTCTGGTCGGTGCTGAGGATCTGCCCCCAGACCCGATCGTTGTATTCCCACATTTCGCTTTCGATAATGCCGGGGCAAAAAGCGTTGACGGTAATATTATGCGGGGCCAATTCATGGGCCAGGCTTTGGGTGATGCCGATAACGCCCATTTTACTGGCGGCGTAATGGGGGGTGTAAATAAAGCCCTGGCGCCCCTGGCCGGAAGAAGTATTGATTAGGGAGCCGGACCCTTGCTTAACCATGATTTTCGCCGCTTCGCGGCAGCATAACCATACGCCGGTGGTGTTCACCGCCAGCACTTTTTCAAAATCGCTTTTCGGCATGGCGTCAAAATAATCGATGGTTATCACCCCCGCATTTTGAATCGACACATCCACCGTGCCGAACCGCTCCACCGCCTGGCGGTACATATCCTGCACCTGCTCCTCGTCGGTCACGTCGAGGCGCAGGGGTAAAATATCCGCGCCATATTGCTGCGCCAGTTGCCCGGCGGTGGCGAATATCCGTTCGGCATTCGATACCATGACCAGGTTGGCGCCATCGCGGGCGAAGCGCTCGGCGATGCCGGCGCCTATGCCGCGGCAGGCGCCGGTAATGACCACGGTCTTGCCACTGAAATCTCGTTTCATCACATCATCTCCAGGGTATTAGAACTTGGGTTCAGGTTTAACCATGACTCGCATCAGGGAGCGGCGGCTGCGCCGCCTGCTGCTTTTTTTCGTGGCGGCGCATCAGCGTGACCTTGCTTTGCAGGCGCTGCTGGAACTGGTCGATCACCACGGCGGTGACGATCACCAGGCCCTTAATCACCATTTGCCAAAATTCGCTGACCCCCATCATTACCAGCCCGTCGGCGAGGAATACGATGACAAACGCGCCGATAATGGAGCCGAATACCCGGCCGCGGCCGCCGGCTAAAGCCGTGCCGCCCAGCACCGTGGCGCCGATGGCGTCCATCTCGAACATATTGCCGGTCATCGGATGGGAGGTTTGCAGCTGGGAGGCCACCACCAGCCCCACCAGCGCCGCGCACAGGCCCGAAAAGGCGTAGACGAAAATTTTCACTTTATTGATCGGCACCCCGGCCAGGCGCGCGGCCGGTTCATTACCGCCAATGGCGTAGATATAGCGGCCCAGCGGCGTTTTTTTCGTCAGGTAAATGCCGAATAAAACGATAATCGCCATCAGCCATATCGGGTTATATATCCCGAGCAGGGTACCGGAACCCAGGGTGGCGAAACCGGTGTTGCCCAGGGCCGCCACGCCGGACAGGTTGGGAAAGGTTTTGCCGTCGGTGGTCAGCAGCGCCGCGCCGCGGGCCACGTACATCATGCCCAGGGTGCAGATAAAGGGCGCGACGCCCAGGCGGGTGATCACCAGGCCGTTAATCGCGCCGATGGCCGTACCGGCGATCGCGACCACCACCATCACTTCCGCCACATTCAAAAACAGCAGGTTGTCGCCCCATAACGGCACGCCCAGCGTCAGCAGCGCGCCGCCAATCATGCCGCACATGCCGGCCACCGCCCCCACCGACAGGTCGATGCCGCCGGTCAGGATCACCAGCGTCATGCCCACCGCCAGCAAACCGGTGATGGCCACATGCTGGGTCATGATCAACAGGTTGGAGGTGGTGATAAAATTCGGCACCATTGCGCTGAAAAAACCGACCACGATCAGCAGCGCAATAAAGGTGCGCGCTTTGAGCAGGTACATGTAAACCAGATATTTTTGACTTTGCATAACCGTTCCTTAATCGTGAGGCGTCGATGCGCTAATCAGCGTTTCCCGGTTCACCCCGGCCCGCGGCAGGTCGGCGGTGATTTTACCGTCGGCCATAACAATCACCCGGTCCGCCAGCTGCATCACTTCGTCCAGTTCGGACGACGAGAACATCACGGCCAACCCTTGCTGCGCCATAGCGCCGATCAAATGGTACACGTCGGTTTTCGCCCCCACGTCGATGCCCCGGGTGGGTTCATCAAGGAACACCACCAGCGGCTGGGTCAGCAAGGCTTTGCCTAGCACCACTTTTTGCTGATTGCCCCCGGAGAGCGAGGTCACCGCCAAATCCACATCGCTGACTTTGATCGCCAGCTTGTCGATCATCCGCTTGACGGTGCCGGACTCCCGTTCATCGCGGATCGGCAGCAGCGTTTGCCAAAACCGCTTGCTGCACAACGTGGAGAGCGTCATATTGATTTTTATCGATAACAGCTGGACCAGCCCTTCCGCCTGCCGGTCCTCCGGCACCAGCGCCATGCCCTGCTCCAGGCGATGGCGAAACGGCCGGTGCTCCACGCGCCGCCCGTTCAGCGTGATTTCGCCGGCGTCCTGTTTCAATAAACCGAGCAGGGTCTTGAACAGCTCGGTGCGGCCGGCGCCCAGCAAACCATACACGCCGACCACTTCCCCGCGCCGCAGGGTCAAACTGACGCCGTTAAGGGCGTAGCCGCCGTTTTGGTGCAGCAGGGTGAGTCCGTTGGCGCTCAGCACTTCCTCCCCTTGCGCCGCCGGGCTATAGTCGAAATGCTTGGCTTTTTCACCCACCATGCTGGAAATGATCCACGCAATATTCGCCTGGCCGATCTCGCGCTCGTCGACGAATTTGCCGTCGCGAAACACCGTAATGCGATCGCCGATGGCCATCAGCTCTTCCAAGCGGTGGGAAATATAAATAATGGTGACGCCGCGGCGCTTGAGCTGGGCGATGACATTAAACAGCACCTTGACTTCGGACTGGCTGAGCGCCGAGGTCGGCTCATCCATAATCAGCACCCGGGTGTCCTTGGACAGCGCGCGCGCGATTTCCACCAGTTGCTGGTGGCCGATGGCCAGTTCCTCCAGCGGCGTCAGCGGGTCCACATCCAGTTCCAGGCGCTCAAGCAAGGCTTTGGCCAATTGATACTGGTAGTCCACGTTGATGCGCCCGCGCTGGAAAAATTCGTTGCCGATGAAAATATTGTCCATCACCGTCATATTGGGGAACAGGTTAAGCTCCTGGAAAATAATGCTGATGCCCAGTTTTTCCGCCTGATGGGTCGAACCGAGGGAGACCGGCTCGCCGTCAAGCAGGATTTGCCCGCTGGTGGGCGTTTCTACTCCGGCCAGCATTTTCATCATGGTGGATTTGCCGGCGCCGTTTTCCCCGATCAGCACATTGACCTGGTTGCGGAACACCCGGTAATCAACGTTATCCAGGGCAACCACGCCGGGATATAACCGCGACACCGCGCGGGTTTCAATAATCACCGGCCCCCCTTCCCGCAGGGATGCCCGCGGCGTCGACCGGTCGTTGACGTAATGGGATCGCGGTTCGGCAGCGGCGGTGATGCGTGGTTTGGCCATGGCTGTCTCCTTACTGCGTAATGTTGACGGGCGTAATCAGCAGCGGCGGCTGCGGCGTATCAAATGCGCTGAACACCCCGTACACCGTCACTTTGCCGCCCACGGTAAAGGTCTGTTTCGCCAGCGTATTAATCGCCTGCTGGTTAATTGCTTTGCCAAAATCGCCGAACAGATTCTGATCGTTGAAATCGCCATAACCCAGGCCGCGGTAGCTATCGCGCAAATCGGTGCCGCGAAAGGTCGGTCCAATCTGCACTTTCACCTCGCCCACCTGGTCATCGTCGCTTTTCACCACGATTTGGCCGTTACGCGACGCGGTATTTACTTGGCTGATGGCGCCGCTGAACGAGACGGTAAACACACAGGGGTTTTCATCCTGGCTGCGATAGCCGTATTGCCGGCAGGCGGTGTCGAAATCCTTGGCCTGGCCGATTTGCGTTAACAGGGTGCCCAGGGGCGTGGCCGAACTTTTTACCTGCGGCGCTATATTCCGATCAAACAGCTGCGCCGCCTTGGCCAGGTTGGCATTGGGCGGATTTTTCAGCTCCGCCAGTTGCTGCCTGGTGACGATCCGGCAGCCGGATAACAGCAGGGACGCGATCACCACCCACATAACGCGATTGAACATTACGTTGCTCCTTACGCGCCCCGCGCTGCCACGGGGCGCGGTGAATACCGGCGGTTATTGCTGATAATTGAAGTTATTGACTTTGTCGGCGTTGCCCTGCTGGATCAAAATGCCGCGGAACATAATGCGTTCCTTGCCGGTGTAATTGCCTTTTTGCAAATAGCCGTCAAGGATTTCCACTCCCTGCGAGGCGATGGCCTGGGCCTGCAGCATTACGCTGGCGTAAAGATCGCCGGCCTTGATGGCGTCGCGTTCATCATTGCTGCCGTCGATACCCACCACGGTCACGTCGCTGCGGCCCGCCGCTTTTAACGCCGCCACCGCGCCCAAGGCCACCGGGCCGTTGCCGGTAATCACCCCTTTGATATCCGGATGCGCCTGCAAAATGCTGTCCATGATGCGTTTGCCTTCCAGCAGATTGCCTTTGGCGTCCTGGCGGGCGATCATTTTCATATCGGGATATTGGTCGAGCACATTGTGGAACGATTTGGAGCGGGTGACGCAATTGTTATCCGCCAGGTTGCAGGTCAATTCGGCATAGTTGCCTTTTTCGCCCATTTTCTCGACGAAGACGTTGGCCACATCGGAACCGGCCTGGAAATTGTTATGGGTGATTTGCGCCAGCGCCACGCCGTCCACCGGTATTTCGCGGTTGATCAGCACCACCGGCACGCCGGCGTCCTTGGCCTGTTTCACCGCGGCGACGCTGGCCTGCGAATCGGCGTTGTCCAGGACGATCCCCTGCACTTTACGACCGATAACCAGGCTGATGAGCTCCCCCTGGCGTTTCACGTCTTCGCCGTGGGACAACACCAGGGTTTTATACCCCATCGATTGCGCCTTGGCTTCGGCGCCTTTGGCCTCGGCGGAGTAGTACGGGTTATCCAGCGAATTGACCAGAATGGCGATGGTGCCTTTTTCGGCGGCCAGGGCGTGCGGCAGGTAACAACTGGCGAGGAGGGCTAACAGGGTCAGATGTTTTTTCATGGTAGGGTCTCTCTGTCATTGTTTTTTATCGTAGGCACAGGGCATGGGTACAACGGCGGACCGGCTACCAGATGGTAAAACCCCCATCGATCATCAGGTCGGCGCCGGTGATCATGTCGCTGCCATTGCTGGCAAAAAATACAATGGCGGCGGCAATTTCGTCGGTATAGGCAAAGCGTCCCAGCGGGATCAGTTTTTTCATTTCCTCCCCTTTCTCGCCGCGCCAGGCTTTTTCGCCCATGGGCGTCAGCACCACGGTGGGCGATAGGGTATTGACGTTAATACGATGCGGCGCCCACTCTTTGGCCATCACTTTGGTCATGCCCAGCAGGCCGGCTTTGGACGAGGTGTAGGCGCAATGCCGGTCGATGGCGATGGACGCCGCCTGCGAGGCGATATTGATGATTTTCCCGCCCTGGCCGCGGGCTATCATGCTGCGGGCGGCGGCCTGCGAGCACAGGAACGGGCCGGTCAAATTGACCGCCAGATGCTGTTGCCATTGATCGAAGGCGGTATCCGCCGCGGGCTCCAAATGCACATAACCGGCGCAGTTGACTAAAATATCGATTTGGCCCCAGCGCTGCTCCACCTGATTAAACGCCTCGGCCACCTGGGCCGGGTCGCTCACATCGCATTCGGTATAACTGACGCGCTCGTCCCCCAATTCCGCCGCCGCCGTCGCCTGCACCGCGCGTTCAAACGCCGGATACAGCAGCGCCAGGGTCGCGCCTTTGCCGAGCATCATGCGGTTGGCGGCCATGGCGATACCGCCCAGGCCGCCGGTGACCACCGCGACTTTGCCGGCCAACGACAGCGAAGGGTCCACGCCATAACGCAGATTAACGTCATATTGATTACTCATTCCTGGGTCTCCAATGGTGAAAGGGCCGCCGGTGGGCTTACGGCGTCGATCGGGCCGACGTTATCCATGGAAAACTGGCGGCGCCAATGGCTGTTGGCGGTTTAACTCATTTTCGAATAAAACTATATATTGCCGTTTTAATCGAATATGAGGCCCAGATCAGGTTTCGAACAAAAACCATTGATTGCAAAAACTCTATTTTTATCAGTTGATTAGTTTTTTAAGGTGACTATGCATGAGGACTAACCTGCTGAAAATTGGCATTTTTTAGCTATGAAATTTACAGTGATTTTCATTTGAAAATGATAAAAAAGAACGTCGGCGCAACTCGCTTTAGCCTGCGGGCAACGTTACTATTTGCCTCTAAGCCTCGGAGAACGCCAATGCTGACGGGAGAATCATGATTGAAAAGCAAAAATGAACAGCGGGCGGACATGCAGCATCGTCGCAACAAGATATTGGAAATGATAAAAGAGGATGGCACCGTGTCGGTGAAAATGCTTACCGATGCCTTCGATTTGACCGAAGCGACTATCCGCTCCGATTTACGCATGCTGCAACAGCGCGGCTATATCCAGCGCTATCACGGCGGAGCCACGCTGCTCGACGGTAAGCAAAATACCCACGCGCTGCTGCTGGCGCGCCAGACGCAGCTGGATGAAAAGGACGCGATTGGGCAACTGGCGGCCAGTTTTATCGAGCCGGGCGACACCATTATCCTGGATTCGGGCTCCACCACCACGGCCATCGCCAACCATCTGAGCCATATCAAAAAGCTGTCGGTGATCACCACCTCGGTGAATATCGCCCTGCAGTTGGGAGGGGAACCGGAAGTGAATATACAGCTGACCGGCGGAACCTTTAAATTCCCGACCCTATCCACTTCCGGAGAGAAAGCCGCCAATTTTTTCCATAATATGCTGGCTGAAAAACTGTTCCTGGCCACCGCCTGCATTTCGCCGCGCGCCGGACTCAGCTATCCCAGCGAAACGGATATCAAGGTAAAAACGGCGATGATCAACTCGGCCAATACGGTATTCGTGGTGGCGGATTCCACTAAAATCGACAAAGTGTCGATGTTCGCCCTGCCCTGCGACTGGGGGAAACTGCACTATCTTATTACCGACAGCGGCATCACCGCCGGGGCCAAAGCCGCATTTGAAGCGCTGGGCGTCACGGTACTGGTCGCGCAGGCGTCATAACCGCATTCGCCGCGGACCGCGACGGGCGACCCTGATTGCGAGCGAGTCCCTGCCGGCGTTGGCCGGCCAGTCAATACAGTCAATAAAAGCGCAGAACGGTATATTAAGTGAAAAATCGTTACCCGCCCGCGGCATTATTACATTATCGTATGCCGCCTTAGCGGGCATAACGACGCAATCAGGATCGGCCAGCAGAGCCGGCACTTTTTTATCGACAGGAACCGTCATATGGTTGACCAAGTAAGGGAAGTTCTTGATACCCCCAAGAGCCCGGAAAAACTCCAGCGCAATCTGCACAATCGCCATATCCAGCTGATCGCCATCGGCGGCGCTATCGGCACCGGCCTGTTTATGGGGTCCGGCAAAACCATCAGCCTGGCCGGCCCCTCCATTATTTTCGTGTATATGATCATCGGCTTTATGCTGTTTTTCGTGATGCGCGCCATGGGCGAGCTGCTGCTCTCCAACCTCGACTATAAGTCCTTCAGCGATTTCGCCGCCGATCTGCTCGGCCCCTGGGCGGGCTATTTTACCGGCTGGACCTACTGGTTTTGCTGGGTGGTGACCGGTATCGCCGATGTGGTGGCCATCAGCGCCTATTTCCAGCTGTGGTTGCCCAACTTCTCGGTGTGGATGAGCGCCTTGCTGTGCGTCGCGGTATTTTTGTCGCTTAACCTCGCCACCGTCAAACTGTTCGGCGAGATGGAGTTTTGGTTCGCCATCGTCAAGATTATCGCCATCGTCGCCCTGATCGCCGCCGGCATCGTGCTGGTGGCGCTGCACTATCCGGCTCCGGCCGGCGGCACGGCGGCGCTGTCTAACCTCTGGCGGCATGGCGGCCTGTTTCCCAAGGGCCTCGGCGGCTTTTTCGCCGGTTTCCAAATCGCGGTGTTCGCTTTTGTGGGCATCGAGCTGGTGGGGACCACCGCGGCGGAAACCCAGAATCCGCACCAGGTATTGCCTCGCGCCATTAACGCCATTCCGGTGCGGGTGATTATGTTTTACGTATTGGCGCTGGTGGCCATCATGGCGGTGACGCCCTGGAATAACGTCCTGCCCGATCGCAGTCCGTTTGTCGAGATGTTTATGCTCACCGGGCTGCCGGCGGCCGCCAGCGTGGTAAACTTCGTGGTGCTGACCTCCGCGGCGTCCTCGGCCAATAGCGGCATTTTTTCCACCGGGCGCATGCTGTACGGCCTGGCGGAGCAAGGGGCGGCCCCCAGCCGGTTCGCCAGGCTCTCGCGCCGCGCGGTGCCCACCGCCGGGCTGGTCTTCTCCTGCCTGTGCCTGCTGGCCGGGGTGGCGCTGATCTACCTGATTCCCAACGTGATGACGGTATTTACCCTGGTGACGACGGTGTCCGCTATTTTGTTTATGTTCGTCTGGACCATCATTCTGTGCTCTTACCTCGCTTATCGTAAAAAGTATCCGCAGCGCCACCGGCAGTCGGCGTTTAAAATGCCGCTGGGCAAGGTCATGTGCTGGGTCTGCATGGGGTTCTTTCTGTTTGTGCTGGTATTGCTGGCCCTACAGCCGGATACCCGCCAGGCGCTGATGGTAACGCCGCTTTGGTTCGCCATCCTGGCCGCGGGCTGGATGCTGCGCGCTAAAAAATCCGCCGGATGACGATAGGCAAGCTACCCCTCGGACCCCGGCCCGCCGCCTTTCGCCCGGCCACGGGCAGGGGCGCGGGTACGGCACGGGTATGGCTCCGCCGGTCAGTCCCCCGGCGCGTCGCGGCCAAGCCAGGCCGCGCCCCGTACCCCGCTGCTGTCGCCGTGCATCGCCGGTACGATATGCGTGGTAAAACGATCGGTAAACGCATAGCGGGCCACGCGTGACTCCAGATCCGTACGCTGCGCCAGGGCATTTGACAGCCCGCCCCCCAGCACGATCGCCCCGGGGTCGACAAGATTGCAGATGGCGGCCAGCACCCGGGCCAATTGGTCGAGGTAGCGTTCGAAATGCCGCGCCGCCGCGGGCTCTCCCGCCGCCGCCAGGGTGATGATCTCGTGGGCGGCGGCCCTGGTCCCGGTTGACATTGCATAGCGTTGCGCGAAACCGGTGCCGGAAATAAAAGATTCCGCGCAGTTTTGCTGCCCGCAATAACAGCGCGCCGCCGCGCCGTCCGTACTCGCGCAATAACCCGGCAACGGGATATGGCCGCATTCGGCGGCATTGCCGTTATGGCCGGCGATAAGCCGCTTATCGATCACCAGCCCTCCGCCGCAGCCGGTGCCGAGGGTGATGCCGAACACAATGTCATGGCGCCGGCCGGCGCCGTCCACCGCCTCCGATAGCGCGAAACAATTGCCGTCGTTGCCGATGGCGACGGGCTGGCCGAGATAGCGGCGTAAATCCCGCAGCAGCGGTTGGCCGTTGAGGGGCAGAATATTGGAGTTTTTAATCAGGCCGCTCAGCGGCGACACGCTGCCGGGCAAGGCGATGCCCACCGACATCGGCGCGCCGAAGCGCCGTTTGAGCGTAGCGATATGCCGGCCGAGATGAAATAAAAATTGCTGGTAGCCGTCTTTTTGCGTGGCGGCCCGTTGGCGGTACAATTCCGTCCCCTGCCCGTCAAGCACCAGGGTTTCGGTTTTGGTGCCGCCGATATCCAGTCCCATATGTATCATGGTGGTATCCTGTCGCTGATAAAACCAAGCGTTCCGGGGTATGGGTTCAGGCAGGCGCCGGACGCCCGCCCGAGGGGATTAATACAGCGTGGCTTTACCGGTGGAGCCGAATAATGACATTTTGTAGCGAATCACTTCTTTGGCGGCTTCGATCGGTTCCGGATAAATGGCGTTGGGGTCCCACCAGGTTTCACGGCCCAGGACCTCGCGGGCTTTTTTAAAATAGGCGAATTTCATATCGCTGGAGATATTGATCTTGCCGACCCCCAGCGTCACCGCTTCGGCGATTTCGGCGTCGGGGTTGGCGGACCCGCCGTGCAGCACCAGCGGAATAGCCACGCGCTGCGAAATATCCCGCAGAATATGCATTTGCAGCTCCGGCTTCAGATCCTTGGGGTAGATACCGTGCGCGGTGCCGATCGCCACCGCCAGCGAATCGATGCCGGTACGTTTGACGAAATCCTCCGCCTGCGCCGGCTCGGTATAAATGACCTTGCTGACGCCGCCTTCCACCGAGGTGCCGGTGTCGCCAATGGTGCCCAGTTCGCCTTCCACGGAAACGCCCACCGCGTGCGCCAATTTCACCACTTGCGCGGTCAGCGCCACATTCTCTTCATAAGGCAGCAGCGAGCCGTCGATCATCACCGAGGTGAAACCGCACTGGATCGCCCGCATCACGTGGGCGATGGAGGCGCCGTGATCGAGATGAATCACGAAGGGCACCGGGCTGCGCAGGGTCCTTTCCCGCACATAGGCAAAAAACGTGTCGGTCACAAACTCCAGCTCGCTGGGATGAATGGAAATAATCGCCGGCGTATTGGTGGACTCCGCCTCCTCGACCACCGCGCGGATAAAACAGCTGTCGGCCACGTTGAACGCGCCGATGGCAAAACGGTGCTCGCGGGTCGGTTTAAGCATGTCGTGCATGGAAATCAACATCGTTATTCTCCTGTAAAGGTTGAATTTGGGGTAAAGCTTCCCCGCACCGGTGAATATCACCGATGTGAACTGCGAAAAATCAGATTACGGCCGGGATCGGGCTTGGTTTGCCGCCCCTGACCAGGTGAGGTACTCGGACACCACCTCCCGGCAGGCGGACTCCATAACCGCCAGCACGTCCGCCAGTTCGGCGGCGGGATGGTGTTTCAGCGCCTGTTGCAGGGCGGTTTTGCCGGCATCGAACACCGCGGCGCCGACGTTGATTTTGGCCACGCCGTGCCGGCTGGCGCGGCGGATATCCTCGGCCCGGGTACCGCTGCCGCCGTGCAGCGCCAGGGGGACGGGCGATGCGCGGTGCAGCGCCGCCAGACGGTCGAAATCAATGGTCGGCGTCACCCCCTTGGGATAAATACCGTGGGCGGTGCCCACCGACACCGCCAGCAAATCGATGCCGGTCTGGGCGATAAAGGGCGCCACGTCTTCCACCCGGGTCATTTTCACCGCCGCATCGTCCAGGTCGTACACCGGCGCATCGGCGATATGGCCCAGTTCCCCTTCCACGCACACCCCATCGGTGGCCGCCATGCGCACCACCTGCCCCGTTTGGCGGATGTTATCCGCGAGCGGCTGGCTTGACGCGTCGATCATCAGTCCGGTAAAACCGGCGCGAAAGGCTTGGCCGATCAAGCTGAAATCCTTGCCGTGATCCAGGCTCAGCGCCACCGGCACCTCTGCCCGCTGCGCCAGCGCGCTCACCAGCGGCATGGCGACCCGCGGCGGCAAGTGACCGCAATGGCCCTGATAGACATTCAATATCAGCGGCGCATGCCGCTGCTCGGCGGCGGCGATCGCCGCCCGGGCGGTTTCCAGGTTAAAGCAGTTAATCGCCAGCACCGCGTAATGCCGCTGATAAGCATCGTCAATCAGGGTTTTCATTGAGCTGTACATAATGTCTCCCGTTTATTCGAGGGTGAATTTGATGTCTTCGTCGCGCACGCTGCGATCTTCCACATCGTCGAATTCTTCGTCCGCCTGGGTGACGGGCTTTTTAATCAGCGAGAGCATGACGCCGCACACTACCGTGCCGATGCCCAGCGCCAGGCAGAACATCAGGGGTTTGGTAAATAACGGCACCACAAACAGGCCGCCGTGCGGAACCGGCGCTTCCACGCCCCACACCATGATCAGCCCGCCGGCCAACATCGAGGCGACCACGCAGCTGGCCACCACCCGCAGCAAATCCCGCGCGGCGATGGGGATGACGCCTTCGGTAATCATGCAAATACCCATCGGGAACGCCGCTTTCAGCGCCTCTTTTTCCGCCCGGGTATATTTATTGCGGGTCAGCAGGAAAGAGAGCGTGATGCCGAACGGCGGAATAATGGAGCCGACGAATTTCACCGCTTCCGGACCGTAGATGCCGTCGACCAGCATGCCGTCGGCAAACAGCGACATGGTTTTATTAACCGGCCCGCCGAAATCGAAGGTGGCCATGGCGCCGAGAATGGCCCCCATCATGAACTTCGAGCCGCCCTGCATGGATTCCAGCAGATGGATCAAGGTTTTTTGCAGCCAGATAATCGGTTGGCCGATAAAGGTCATCATCAGCAGGCCGGCGATAATGGTGCTGAGTACCGGCAGGATCATTACCGGCATCAGCCCCTGCATCGACGGGGGCAGCTTGATGGTTTTACGTAATAGCAACACGGTGTAACCGACTAAAAAACCGCCTAAGATACCGCCGATAAAACCGGTCTGGATCTGGCCGCAGATAAAACCGACGATCAGGCCGGGGGCAAAGCCCGGCCGGTCGGCGATGGAGTAGGCGATAGCGGCGCTAATCAGCGGCACGATCAGGCCCATGCCCCAGCCGCCGATTTGATTCAACATCCAGGCGAAGCTGCCGGTTTTATGCGCCACGTCGGTTCCGCCGATGACCTGGCCGAGGGCGATGCAAATGCCGGCGGCGACAATCAGCGGAATCATCCAGGAAATACCGGTAAGCAAATGCCCCTTTATTTCCTGGCCAAGTTGATTTTTGTTGTTTCTCATTATGTGTGTCCCGAAAAAATTAATATTCAGGCGCGTTCCAATGAATTCGCCACTTTTTCCAGAAATTTAGCCGGGGACTTAATCACAACATCGGTTTTCACCCGGACGACCGGTTTTCCTTTAAATCGCTCCTCGCCTTTAATTTTGATATCCACGGCCAATATAACGACATCGGCGGCAGAAATTTCCTCGGGGGTTAATTCATTTTCAGTACCGATAGTACCTTGCGTTTCAACCCGGATATTGTAATTTAGCGCCCTGGCGCCTTTAATTAACTTTTCACGGGCGATATAGGTATGGGCAATCCCCGCCGTGCAGGCGGCTACACAAACTATTTTCATTTTGTGCCTCGTCTTGATATGGGTTAACAGAGGTCTATTTCCGCGTATTGGCTGAACAGTCGAATAATATTATCGGGATCGGTCTCGCTTAATAGCCGAGCAATCACCTCATCATCGGCCAGCGCGCTGGCAACCTGAGACAACAGGCGGATATGCGTGGTATTTTGATCTTCCAGGCGTACGGCAAATAGAATAATGCAGCGGACATGGCTGCCATCCAGCGTTTCCCAGGGAATATCCCCACGCGTGCGGCCGATGGCCAGCGTCGTCTGCTTTACCGCCGAGGATTTGCCATGGGGGATGGCGATATGGTTCTCAAAGCCGGTTGAGCCTTCCGCTTCGCGCAGCCAGACATCACGGATAAATTCTTCTTTAGAGATAATGGCGCCGTCGTCATACAGCACATCGGTCAATTCCTGAATGACTTCTTCTTTATTGCTGGCGGTCATGGTTAATTTAACGCGATTCGCATTGAGAATTTTCGTAATGTCCATCTACTTCACCTCGAATGATAAAAAATTAATGTTCAGCTGCGGAAAACTGCCCCACCGCCTGATGCAGTTTACTGACGATCACTTTCTCGGTGACGCGCCTGATGTCATCGTCATTAAAAAAAGCCGAGACATAAATAATCGGAATTTTCTGCTCTTCCAGGTGAATGGTGGAAATAACCAAATCAATCTCTTCCTGCTGGCAAAAAGCCAGCATATTGCTGGCGGATACCACGCCGACAATGGTCCAGGAAGGGAACGCGCGCAGGATGCGGCTTTTTAATAAATGGGAAGTGCCGACGCCGCTGGAACACACCACCAGAATGCGCTTGCTGGCAATTTGCCGTTCCATGGCCGCCTGGAAATGTACCGTCAAATAACCCACCTCATCCCCGGCGATGGGCTGTAGCTGATTGCTGCGGGAAAGTTGCTCCGTGGCGCGCCCGGTAATTTGATAAATATCATGTAACTCATTTTTGATATCATCCAATAACGGATTACGGATGCGAATGTCGTATTTGAGCCGATTAAGCAGCGGCCGGATATGGATAAGCAACCCGTCGTACAATAATTTGTCGGTCCGTAAATCAACATTGATTAAATCAGAAAAAATGGCAATCAGGCTCATCGTCAAACGCCGGGATTCGCCGTCAAAGAATTGATACCTGGCGGCGGGATGATCGGCGCGCTCCTCCATGACAATGCCGGATGAGATGATATATTGATAAATAAACCACACTTCATCGGACGGCAGGCGGTGGTCGGCCCGCCGTTCGATTTGCCGGATCATCTTTTGCGCGACGGTAAAAATATGCCGGTCCACCTGCTGGCGCGCCTTGTCATCTTCTTCCAATGTCAGGGCATTGCCCAACGCCATACGGTGCATCATGATCAGGATATGGGTAAAAATATTAATATAATAGGGTTCCCCCAGCGGATACGAGAGCTGTTGCTCCATGTCCTGCAATAATTGCTGGACGAAATCGACATCGTCCGCGCCGGAATATTGGGTTAACGCCCGGTAGCTGCCGGGATCGAGGCGCGAATGGTTGACGTTGCCCGGTTCTTTATGGTTCATCACGCCGTTAATCAGCGACACAATCGCCCGGCGCACGTTACTTTCGCTGCCTTCAATATGGGTGCCGCTTTGGCTGCGGATCAACGTCAGCCCCAGCGGCTGTATCCAGCTTTCGATCAGCTTCAAATCATTGACAATCGACGCGCTGCTGATGAAATAGCGCTCGGATAATTTGCTAATGGAGGTTTCCCGCGGCGTGTCGCTCAGCAGCTGGGAAGCAATTTTCACCCGGCGCGCGTTATTGACCAGGGCATCGAACCCCTCGTCGTCAAACACAATCTGCTGGTCGAGCAAGATCCGGCATTGCTCGTCGTCGGCGGTCAATATGATGCCGGCGCCGACTTTTCTCTCCGGGTAGATATTCCAGGCCGCCAGGTAGGATTCAACATACTGCATGTCGCGCTGGACGGTTTTTTCGGACACCTCCAGATATTCCGCAATATGTTTAATAGTGACGTGTTCTTGCCGTTGCAGTAAGTATTTTAATAATCTATTTTGTCGCGAGGTAAGTGGTTGCATCATATTACCCTTTCATTATGCGTCAAATTTGCTGGTGATTATTTTTTAAGCCTGCGGTTAAAAATCCCCTGTGATTCTTCATTGCCAGAGGAGCACTCCAGCCAATCGATGATTATGAATATAGTGGCCATGGAAAATAACAACAATACTAAAGATTGTCCGCCTAATTGGACAATTTTAAAACATCATGCCGCGGGGGTAATTAATTGCGAGTGAGATCACATATTGAATGAGAATATTATTGTGACGCCGATCTCGTTTGTGTTTTCGGTCGAGAATCATCGATCGCAGCGCCGCGCCCAGGCTGCGCGGCGACCCACCCGCGGCGGCGCATAATACCCTCCGCCAGCGGCTGTTATCTTCGCCGCGCGTCGCGGCGCC
The DNA here is from genome assembly GCA_015654925.1 of Enterobacterales bacterium. GTDB lineage: Bacteria > Pseudomonadota > Gammaproteobacteria > Enterobacterales > Enterobacteriaceae > Acerihabitans. Next base: position 35,040 of record JAATFX010000034.1, read on the forward strand.
CGCCGTCGCCAGCGGCTCGCGTCCCTCAGGCGGATACCGCCCGGCCTGGCCGCTTAATGCCTTTCCCCCGCCCCTCCCTGGCGGACTTTAGCCATGGCCGATAGATTTTGCGTAAATTTTGACTATCTTTTACCATTTTTATGTAATATAAATCTGTATATACAGCTTAACGGAATCCCTTCTTATGATTACCCTGATAGTAACCGGACATATTCAGTTTGCCAGCGCGATGCAAAGCGTCGTGAATGCCATTGTGGGTGAAAGCGAACGCACCGCCTGGATTAATTTTGCCGAAGGGGATACCCGCGAACGGCTGGCGGAAAACGTGCGGCAGGTTATCGCCGGCGTACCCGACGGCGCGGGGATTTTGCTGCTGACCGATGTACCGTCGGGCACGCCGTTTCAAATAGCCCTGACGCTGGGTATGGAGCGTGCGGATATTGCGGTCGTTACCGGCACCAATGTCAGCATGATCACCGAAGCGCTATTCGAGCGCGAGAATATGGCGACGGCTGACGAACTGGCTGAGCATGTGGTTGATGCGGGGCAACAGGCCGTTGGAAAATATCGCCTTTGATGAGGAGTTGACTGCTTATGATCTCTTTTGTGCGTATCGACCATCGTTTGCTGCACGGCCAGATCGTGTATTCCTGGCTGAAAACCATCGATTTCCAGGCGGTGCTTATTTGTAATGACGCGGTGGCCGAAGATCAAACCCGCCAGCGTTTAATGCAGCTTTCGGTGCCCGATAATAAAAAGTTCCTGGCGCGCGGCATAACCGCCACCGCCGCTATCCTCAACAATCCCAAAAACCAGCCGGTGAAGTTTTTCATCATTTTGGAAAATTTGCAGGATACCGCCGCGCTGGTGGCGCAGGTACCGGGGATTGACAGCCTGAACCTGGGCAGTATCAAAAAATCCGAAGGCGCGGTGAAAATGTCCAATTCGGTATTTTTAACGCCGGAAGACAAAGCGCTGCTGCTCGACTTTCATCGCCAGCAGATCAAGCTGGATGTCCGCCAGCTTGCCAATGACGAGCCTATCGATATTTATCCTCGGCTTTCACGTTAAGGAGTGGAAATGGACATAGCGACACTGCCCATCCTGCCGGCGTTCCTGGTTTCGCTGGTGACGCTGCTGGGCTATTGCGATTATGTATTCGCCGGTTCGATGCTGAACCGCCCGCTGGTATTGGCGCCGCTGGTGGGATGGGTGCTCGGCGATATTAACGCGGGCATTCTTATGGGCGCCAGCCTGGAACTGGTATTTATGGGCGTGGTGACCATCGGTTCCGCCACCCCGCCCGACACGGTTACCGGCTCGGTGCTGGGCACCGCGCTGGCCATCATGACCCACCAGGGCGTGGAAATCGCGCTGACGCTGGCGCTGCCGATTTCCATGTTGACCCAATCGCTGAAGATCTTTATTTATACCCTGCGATCGTCGCGTATGTCGAAAGCCATGCGCCTGGCGGAGCAGGGAAATTACCGGGCCATGGAGCGCATGCACTGGGGGCTGTTTTTCCTGCTGGCCATTCCCATGATGCTGGTGACCTGGTTTACCGTCATGCTCGGGCCCAACGCGGTGCGCCAGGTCTTGGGTTATGTACCGCAGGTGGTCATGGACGGCATTGCCGCCGCATCGCAGATTCTGCCGGCCATTGGTTTCGCGCTCCTGCTTAAGCTGCTGTGGAATAAAAGCATCATTGCCTTCTTTTACCTGGGCTTTCTACTGTCCACGCTATTCCATACCTCGATTCTGGGCATCGCCTTATTGGGCGCCATTATCGCGCTGGTTATGACGCAAAACGGCGCCAAGCCCAATAAAAATAACCCAACCGACGATGACGGGGAGATTACCATTTATGAGTAACCAGTCGGATAAACGCGCCGATAACGGCATGCTGCGGCGTATTTTCTTTCGCTCCTGCGCGCTGGAGCTGTCTTATAATTATGAAAAAATGCAGGCGCTCGGGGTGTGTTATTGCATGATGCCGGCGCTGAAACGCTTTTATGGCCGCGATTCCCCGGAGTTTACCCAGGCGTTGATGCGGCATATGGCATTATTTAATATCACTCCGGCCATGGTGCCGTTCGTCCTGGGGATCAGCGCCTCCCTGGAACAGGAAAAAAGCCGTAATCCCGCCATGGACGAGGGTATTATCAACCGGCTGAAAACCTCGTTGATGGGGCCGCTGTCCGGCATCGGCGATTCGTTCTTCTGGGGGACGTTCCGGATTATCGCCGCCGGCATCGGCATCAGTATGGCCCAAAGCGGTTCCATACTCGGACCAATCATTTTTTTCCTGCTGTTTAACCTGCCCAACATACTGGTGCGGTGGTTTGGTTTAAAACTGGGTTTTTCGCTGGGAACCAAATTGATCGATCGCATGGCTGATAGCAATATCATGGATCGGGTTAATAAAGTTTTCGGGATTATCGGTTTAATGTGCGTGGGCGGCATGACCGCCACCATGGTGGACCTCAAGTTGGCGTTGAATTTCAGTATGGCCGGCGCCGAAGTCAGTATTCAGCATATTATCGATGAGATCCTGCCCAATTTATTGCCCTTGGGGATAACGCTGCTTTGTTATCGGTTTATTCAAAAAGGTATATCGGTTAATAAAATATTAATCGGTTTGGTGGTTTTCGGTATCGCCGGTAAAGCCATCGGATTAATTTAACGAGGAAATAACCCTATGTTGACTATGCTTGATTATATTGAGCAGCAGCCCGCTATTCTCAAAAACATGACCAGCGCACATTTTCGCGATCGGGTCGTCGATGCGGTAAATAAAATAACCGACGGCAAAGATCGCCGGAATTGTAAACTGGTGCTGATAGGATCGGGTACGTCTTATAATGCCGCCGTAGCGGCATCCCACTCCATTAGCGTCGAGACGGAAATTCATTTTCCTTATCATTTTACCGAATACGTCTCCCTTGAGGCTTATGACGACAATGCCCTGTTCGTTTTTATCTCACAGGGCGGGAAAAGCCTTTCCACCTACCGGGCGCTGGAGAAGGTGCGCGCCTGGCAGGGAACGCGTTTCGCCACGCTGGCGCTGGTGGGCGAGCCCGATACGCCGCTGGCGCTGTTGGCGGACGGGCAACTGCCCTTTGGCTGCGGGCCGGAGGAAGTGATTTACCGCACCAAGGGTTTTACGTCGTCGCTCCTGACGCTGATTCTGCTGGGGGAAGCGCTGGCCGGACCGCGCCACCCTTCGGTGGCGCAGGAATACGCCGCCGCCTGCGACCTGCTGGGGCCGTGGATTGAGCAATCAAAACATTTTTTCACTACCCACCGGACGGAGTTGCACGATCTCAGTTCGCTGATGTTTATCGGCAGCGGCCCCAATGCCATCGTGGCGCTGGAAGGGTCGCTCAAAGCCATTGAAACCGTGCGCCGTCCCGCCATGTGCTTCGACCTGGAAGAGTTTATCCACGGGCCGCAAAATGCGGTGGAGGATAGTACGGCGCTGGTGATCGTGGAAAATCTGCAGGATAACGGCGATAAGGCCTACATACTGTTTAAAACGCTGCGTCAATTGGGTAAACGCGCCTACCTGATCGCCGCCCGGCCGCCGCGCGAATTCGCCGACTTCAGCCTGACCCGCCCGGTGACCGCCATTGATGAGCTGACGGCGGTGATCCCGCTGCAGGTGCTGAGTTATCTTACCGCCTGCGATATCGGCGTGGATCTGACCCGGCGCGGTTTTGCCGAACTGACCCAGGTCATCGCCAAAGCGCTGCCGTAGACGCGCGCGGCGTTAATGACGGCGGGCGATCTGGGTGATTTTCAGGTATTTGGGGTTGGTGATCGAGGTATTGAATTCGAACGCCACCCCATCGGCCAGCTTACCCACTTCGGTCTGGCATAATACCGGCTGCAATTTTTCCAGCCCCAGCAGGCGGGTGGTTTCTTCGTCGCTGACCAGTATCGGCTCCAGCGTCAGGCGGCTTTCGGCGACGCGCTGCCCGGTGCGCGACTCCACGTATTCATATTTGGATTGTTCCAGCGCCGCGGGGGAAAGGTCTGGAAACAGCCGCGCGGGCATATAAAAATTCTCCAGGGTTACCGGTTGCTCGTCAAAGGAAATCAGCCGGCGGATATGAAACACCGGGCTGGCCGGCGCAATCTCCAGTTTATAGGATACGCGCTGGCTGCACTGTTCGATCAGCTCAAGGGTCAGCACCTTGCGATGGATCTGCTTGCCCACCTGGGCGGCCCGTTCGGCATGGCTGCTCAAATAATGATAGTGGGTTTGCTTGAACGACTCGCCGCTGCCGACAAACACCCCCGACCCATTCACCCGATATAAAATACCTTCATCGATAAGCCGCCGGGTGGCTTCCCGCACCGTTCCGCGGCTGACCCCCAAATCCCGCGCCAGGGCGCTTTCGCTCAATAGGCGATCGCCTTCGGTTAAATTTTGCTGGCGGATAAGATTGCGCAAATAACTGACCAATGCTTCTTTCTTCGTATTCACCCGCACAACTCCTTTATTGGCGTAATAGGCCGGTGATTACCCGGCGGCGCAAAGTCAATCAGGGATGGTTCCCATTGGGCGCAATGCGTGGTAATGAGCCGGATTATAACCTGAACCGGCGGATAGGGGGCAGAGAAATGACCGCCGCGTCGCGTTCGTTGCCGTGCCATAAGGCCGCCGTTGGCAATTAGTTAGTTAATTATGTTCTTTGACATTTTTTACCTTACCCGCCGACAATCTCCGCGGGCGGATGGCAATCCGCGAAAAGCGATGGCCGATACTGAATATGACGAATACTGAAAGTCTGGATATTGAATTATTAAGAACCTTTGTGGCGGTGGCGGATTTGCAAACCTTTTCCCGGGCGGGCGCCCAGGTCGGCCGCACCCAGGGAGCCGTCACCCAGCAGATGCAGCGGCTGGAAACGCTGGTGGGCGCCACCTTGTTTCAAAAAGAAGGGCGCAATAAGCAGCTCACCCAGCAGGGCCGGCAATTACTAAGCTACGCGCGCGATCTGTTGATCCTCAACGATGACGCCTTCCGATCGCTGAAAGACAGCCGGTTTTCCGGCGTGCTGCGCATCGGTTCCCCGCACGATGTATCGGAAACGCTGCTGCCCCCGCTATTAAGCCATATCGCCCGCTGGGCGCCGAAATTGAGTCTGGAACTGGACGTCGGGCGCAGTCCGTTTTTAATGGAAGCGCTGCACCGGGGCGAAATCGACATGACCATTTCCACCCGGCTGGACCCGGCGCTGGACGGCATTTTGCTGCGCACCTCCCCCACCGTCTGGGTATGCGCCGCCCAGTATGTGCATGTGCCGCAGGAGCCGCTGCCGCTGGTGCTGGCGGATTATCCCAGCATCTTCCGCCGGGTGGCGGTGGAGGCGCTGGATGCGGCCCAGGTGCGCTGGCACCAGGCTTACACCACCTCCAATTTGCTGGGCATCAAAGCGGCCATCAAAGCGCGCCTGGGCATCACCGCGCGCAGCATCGAGATGCTGGACGGCGATATGCGCGTGCTCGGCGAAGGGGACGGTTTGCCGCGCCTGCCGGACACGCAGTTTTATCTGTGGTGCCGCCCGGGCAGCGGCAATACCCTGGTGCGGCAGGCGTTCGACGTGCTGGCCAACAGCCTGGCGGGGCAAAAACGGCTGCATGCCAATCGATAATCGATAAAGGAATCGTTAAGGGAAATAAATTTATCCATTAGCATTCCGGATGTTTATCGGCGGCGGACAGCCGGGCCGATTTTGTTTTTATTTAATAAAAACATCTGGTTAATAAAAATATTTTCCATGCCGATCGTTTTATGCGGTAAAAACGCATAAATATATCCGTTATTCGCATTTTCCGCTTTTCCCGGCCGCCTCTAGTATTGCTTCACCTTAAAAAAGGCCAATGTTGGCCGTGTGGAGCGGTATGAACAGACACTTATCCGGCGCAGAACGTGCATCCCGCGCCAGGACACCCGCGGAGATCCCGGGCAGTCCGCTTTATGAAGTGCTTAAACAGCCTTTTCTGCTGGGGTTATTTCTACCCATCCAAAGCGGCGGCTGGAGTCCGTCGACGCTGCCCCGCACCACCGACTGGCACTTTGAATACAATAAAGCCCTGACCCTGAAAGCCGAGGCGCTCGGCCTGGATCTGGTGTTCGGCCTGGCGGAATGGAATCAAAAAGGCGGTTACGGCGGCGAGATCGGCTACCGGGCCAACAGCCTGGACCCGTTTATCACCACCGCGGCCCTGGGCGCGGTAACCAGCCGCATCCTGCTGATATCCACCCTGCATATTCTTTATGGACCCTGGCATCCCCTGCATCTGGCCCGCTTCGGCGCCACCCTTGACAGCATTACCGGCGGCCGCTGGGGACTGAATATGGTCACCGGCAACCAGGACAGCTATGCCAGAATGTTCGGCAGCCCGCAGATTGAACATGATACCCGCTACCGCATGGCGGAAGAATTTATCGATTTTCTCAAGGCCTACTGGAGCAGCGGGGACAACCTCACCATGACCGGGGAGTTCTGGTCCACCGAGCAGGCGTACATTTCGCCGCAGCCCAAGTTCGGCCGGCCGCTGCTGGTTAACGCCACCGGCTCGGCGGCCGGCATCGACTATGCGGCGCGCCATTCCGACCTGGTGTTTATCACCAGCCCGGCGGGGGCGGAGATCGAAGCCTCCCTGGCCGCGCTGCCCGCCCATACCGCCAAAATCCGGGCCGCCGCCGCCGCCCGGCACCGCACCCTGCGCACGTTAATCAACCCCATGGTGATTTGCCGGCCGACGGAGCGGGAAGCCTGGGAGTATCACGACGCCATTGTCGCCGCGCAGGACCGCGTGGCGGTGGACAACTTTTTCGCCTCGTTGCAAAAGCGCGACAGCCAGGCGTTCCTCGGCCACCAGCGCAATCAAAAAGCCGTCGGCGGCAATATCCAGCTGGTGGGCGACCCCGCACAAATCGCCCGTTATCTCCAGCGCCTGAAAGCCGCCGGGTGCGATGGCGCGCAGCTGACGTTTTATGATTTCGAACCTGACCTGGCGTATTTCGGCGAGGCGGTACTCCCCCTGCTTAAAGACGCGGGTTTACGGTTCTGAACCGGCTGGGTAACCATGATGACAGCATTATATTTCATAGCACGGCGGATACTGCAGGCCGTTCCCATCGCCCTGATGGTGGTGGTGCTTAATTTTTTCCTGCTTAAAAGCGTACCCGGCGATCTGGCGGATGTCATCGCCGGCGAGGCCGGCGCGGCGACGCCCGAATTTATGGCCCAGCTGCGCGCGCAGTTCGGCAGCGACCAGCCCCTGGCCGTGCAGTTCGTTTCGTATTTAAAACACATCGCGCAGTTCGATTTAGGCTGGTCGTTCCGCTATAGCGCGTCGGTCAGCCAGCTGATCCTGGAACGGCTGCCCGCCACGCTGCTGCTGATGGGGGTATCGCTGGCGCTGGCGGTGATCCTGGGCATTATTCTGGGGGTGATATCGGCGGTCACCAAACGCCCGTATGTTGAACGGCTGATCGCGCTGCTGGAGACCGTGGGGTTTTCCATGCCGGTATTCTGGCTGGGCCTGATGATTGTCGTACTGTTCACCGTGCACCTGGGCTGGCTGCCGTCCAGCGGCATGAGCGAAATGGGGGCCGATCACCGCGGCTTCGCCCGCGTTGCCGATACCGTAAAACATTTGGCGATGCCCGCCGGCTGCCTGACCTTCAGCTATCTGGCGCTGTATATCCGGCTGATGCACGAATCCGTGCTTACCGTGGCGCTGCAGGATTTTATCCGCACCGCCCGGGCGAAAGGCTGTAGCCGCCGGCGCTTGATTTGGCGCCATATCGTGCCCAACGCCCTGCTGCCCATCGTCACGCTGACCGGCCTGCAATTCGGCGCCATGCTCAGCGGCTCGGTAACCATTGAAACCGTGTTTGCCTGGCCGGGTCTCGGCCAACTGGCGCTGTCCGCAGTCACCACCCGGGATATCAATTTGCTGCTGGGCATTTTGTTCGTCACCTCGCTATTCGTGGTGATGGTGAACGTGCTCACCGAGGTGGTGCACGCCGCGCTGGACCCCCGCACCGGATTGGCGGGTAGCCGATGACCGGACTACCGTGCGCCCTGCCCGGCGCATTAAGCAAACGGCCCCGCGCCTGGCTGGGGGGATTGGGCCTGTTGCTGGTGGTGGCTATCGCGGTGTTCGCCCCGCTGCTGGCCGGCGACGATCCGCAGGCCATGGTGGCGCGTCCTTACCTGTTCCCCGGCCAGGATATCGCCCATTTTTTGGGCACCGATACGCTGGGGCGGGATATCTGGGCCGGCATCGCCTACGGCGCGCGGCTATCGCTGCGAATCGGTTTAACCACCGGCTTGCTCACCGCGCTGATCGGGCTGTTGATCGGCGCGGTCGCCGGCTATTTCGGCGGCTGGGTCGACAATCAGCTGATGCGGCTCACGGAGCTGTTTCAAATTATGCCGTCGCTGATTTTTACCCTGGTGCTGGTGATTATCCTGGGCCCGACGGTCAATACCTTGACGCTCGGCATCGCCGCCACCTCCTGGCCGAACGTGGCGCGCTTATCCCGGGGGGAAGCCCGCCGCCTGCGCAACAGCGACTTTATCCAAGCCGCCCATGTGATGGGAATGAGCGATTACCGCATCCTGATCGTCCACATCCTGCCCAACGCCCTGATGCCGGTGGTGGCCATGCTGGCGATGCTGGTGGGCCACGCGATCCTGACCGAAGCGGCATTATCCTTCCTGGGGATGGGCGATCCGAACGTGGTGTCCTGGGGCAGCATGATCGGCCAGGGCCGCGATGTGCTGCGCAGCGCCTGGTATATGAGCGCCATCCCCGGCGTGGCGATTTTCTTTACCGTGGCATCGCTGAGCCTGCTGGGCGGCGCCATTAATGACTGGATTAATCCGCAGCGCGGGAGATTGCCATAATGACGCCATCCATACCCCTGCTCCAGGTGGAAGGCCTGCGGGTCACCTACCGCGCTTCCGGCGGCGAACCCGCCGCGCCCGCGGTCAAGGATCTGAGCTTTGAACTGGCCGCGGGCGAAACGCTGGCGCTGGTCGGCGAATCCGGCAGCGGCAAAACCACCACCGGCTACGCCCTGCTCGGCCTGCTGCCCGCGGCGGCGGCCGTTGAAGCCCGGCGCCTGGCCTTTGAAGGCGCCGACCTGCTGCGGGCGGACGAACGCCGGTTGCAGCAGATCCGCGGCGGACGGATCGGCATGATTTTCCAGGATGCGCTCTCCGCCCTTAACCCGCTGATGACCGTGGGCGATCAAATCGCCGAAGCGGTGCGCATTCATCGCCGCGTCAACCGGCGCACCGCCCGCCAGCAGGCTTTGGCGCTGCTGAAAAAAGTGCGGATTCCCCAGGCGGAAAGCCGGCTGGACGATTATCCGCACCGCCTGTCCGGCGGCATGCGCCAGCGCGTGGTGATCGCCATGGCGCTGGCGGGCAATCCATCGCTGCTGATCGCCGACGAACCCACCACGGCGCTGGATGTCACCATCCAGGCGCAAATCGTCGGCTTGCTGCTGGCGCTGCAACAGGAACTGGGGATGGCTATTCTACTGATTACCCACGACCTGGGCGTGGTGGCGGAAATGGCCGACCGGGTGGCGGTGCTGCGCTACGGCGAATGCCTGGAGCACCAGGACGCGGCCGCGCTGTACCGCGCGCCGCGCCACCCCTATACCCGGCAATTACTGGCGGCCCGGCCGCCGATGGGAGGACGGCCATGAATCCTGTCTTGCTGGATGTCCGGGATCTGAATGTGCGCCATCATACCGCCAGCGGCACCCTGACCGCCGTCGATGCCGCCAGTTTCCATATCGGCTACGGCGAAACGCTGGCGCTGATCGGCGAATCCGGCTGCGGTAAAACATCGCTGGGCAAAACCCTGGCGGGCCTGCAAAAGGCCGACAGCGGGGAAATCCTGTTCCACGAGGTTAATCTGGCCCCGCTGTCGCGGCGCAAATTGCGGCCCTGGCGCCAGGCGATCCAGATGGTGTTTCAAGACCCGCTATCGGCGCTCGACCCGCGCCAGCGCGCGTATAAAGCCGTCGATTTGCCCCTGCGGCTGCATACCAAACTCGACCGCGCCGGCCGGCGGGCCCGCATCCGCGAATTATTCGATCAGGTGGGGCTGGATACCGCGCTATTGCAGCGTTTCCCCCACCAGTTGTCCGGCGGACAGCGGCAGCGGTTGAATATTGCCCGCGCGCTGGCCCCGGCGCCGGAGCTGATTGTCTGCGATGAGCCGGTTTCGGCGCTGGATGTCAGCCTGCAGGCGCAAATCGTCGCGCTGCTCGGTTCCCTGCAACGGCGCACCGGCGTGTCGTTTTTGTTTATCAGCCACGACCTGTCGGTGGTGGAGCATATCGCCGGGCGGATTGCGGTGATGTATCTGGGCCAGATTGTCGAGATACTGCCCAAAGACCGCCTGTGGACCCGGGCCGCGCATCCGTACACCCGCCTGCTGCTCAATTCCATACCCGGCGCCAGCCCGGATGAGCGACGGCTGCACGCCATCCCGCCGGATGATATGGAACCCCCCAGCCCTTACGCCCTGCCGGCGGGCTGCCGTTTCCAGCAGCGTTGCCCGCTGGCGCAGCCGGTTTGCCGTACGCTCGCCCCGCAGCTGCTCGCCCTTGATAAGACGCAGTCGGTGGCCTGCCATTTGCACAATCCGGCGGTTATTCCCCCGGAACCCGCCAATATCATTATCAGGAGTAGCGTATCGTGAACCCCCTTCATCATGTACCGGACAGCGCGCCGGGATCGCCGGCGACCACGGGCGGACCGGTCACCGTCGGCGCCCTGCTGGCCGCCGCGGATCGCCTGGCCGCGCGGCTGGCGGAAACGTCGGCCGCACGCGACGCCAACCGCGAACTGCCGGTGGCGGTCTTCGCGCAAATCCGCCGGCTGCGCCTGGGGGCATTGCGCGTCCCCGCCGCCTATGGCGGCGCCGGCGGCACCTGGCATGATGTGGCGCGCCTGTTTATCCGTCTGGCCGCCGGCGACGCCAATATCGCCCAGGCCTTTCTTTCCCATTTCGTGGCGGTGGAACGCGTGCGGCTGATGGGCAGCGAGGCGCAGCGGCGGCGTTATCTGCCCCAGGCCGCGGCGGGCGTACTGTTCGGCGCGGCGACGGCGGAACGCGGCGGGCGGTATCGCGGCGAATTGGCCACGCGCCTGACCCGGGATGGCGACCAGTACCGGCTCAACGGCACCAAGCACTATTGCACCGGCGCATGGTACGCCGACCTGCTGAAAATCCGATGTGTCGACGGGGACGGCGCCACGATCTCGGCGCTGGTGCCGGCGGATCGCCCGGGCATCGAGCGTTTGGACGACTGGGACGGCATGGGGCAGCGCTGCACCGCCAGCGGCACGACCGAACTGCGCGACGTGGCGGTTTTCTCCGAGGAAATCCTGCCGATGGAAGCCTGGAAAACCCAGCGCCATCACGGCGGGGCCAGCGCCCAGATTATCCATTGCGCCATCGACGCCGGCATCGCGCTGGCGGCGCTGGACGATGCGGTTGCCTGGGCGCTCCGGGGGGTCAGGCCGGTGAAAGAGAGCGGCGTGCGGCAGGCCGCCGACGACCCGTATATCCTGCATGCGCTGGGGCGCATGTCGGCCCGCGCCCGCGCCGCCGAAGCGGTGGTGCTCAGCGCCGCCGACCTGCTGGAAGCCGCCGCCGCGATCCGCTTCGGCGCGGCGGGCGAATCCTGTTTGGCCGCCTGCGAAGCGGCCGCCGGCGAGGCTTCGCTGGCGGTAGCCGAAGCCAAGATATGGTCGACCGCGGTGTCGCTGGAAGTGGCGCAAATGCTATTTGATATCGGCGGCGCCTCCACGACCTTGCGCACCCATAATTTCGATCGCCATTGGCGTAACGCCCGCACCCATACCACTCACGATCCCATTGCCTACAAATACCGCGCGCTGGGAGATTTTTACGTTAACGGCACCTTGCCGCCGCTGACTTTTTCCTATTAATCATCCGGGATAAACATATGACAACCGATCCACGCAAATTTAGCCGCCGTCAGGTTTTGGAACTGATGGCGATTGGCGCCGGCACCATGGCGGCCTCGGGATTCCTGCCGTCGGCGCTGGCGGCCCAGGTGTCCGCCGCCGCCTCCGGGGAAGGCATCATCAAGGGGGGAACGCTGTTTGCCAACGTAAACCCCGAGCCCGCCGGCCTGGTGGCGGGCATTAATATTTCCAGCCCGGCGGTAGTGGTCTCGTCCAGCATTTTCGACGGGCTGGTGAGCTATGACAATAATTACCGGCCCCAGCCGCAGCTGGCCGAATCCTGGGAACAATCGGCCGACGGCAAAACCATCACCTTCAAGCTGCGCCGGGGCGTCAAATGGCACGACGGCCATCCCTTTACGTCCGCCGATGTGCAATATTCCATCCTGAACGTGGTGAAGAAAACCCATCCCCGCGGCGCCTCCAACTTCGCCAAAGTCACCGACGTGGAAACGCCCGACGATCATACGGTGATTTTCCGGCTGAGCGGCCCCGCGCCGGTACTGTGGTCGGTGCTGTTCGGCACCGAAACCCAGATTGTGCCCAAACATTTATATGAAGGCACCAATCCGCTTACCAACCCCTGGAACGCCAAGCCTATCGGCACCGGCGCGTTCAAGTTCAAGGAGTGGGTGCGCGGCAGCCATATCGTTTTGGAGCGCAACCCGGATTACTGGGATACCGGTAAACCCTATCTGGATCGCATTATCTTTAAAATGTTGCCGGATGCCGGCGCCAGGGGCGTGGCCCTGGAGAGCAATGAGATCCAGTACGCGCCCAATAACCCGGTGGCCGAAAGCGACGTGGCGCGCCTGAGCCAAAACCCGGCGCTGCAATTGGATACCCGCGGCTGGGAAGTCCCCGCGCCGATTTTCTTTTTCGATTTTAACTTCAGGCGCAAAACCTTCCAGGATATCCGGGTCCGGCAGGCCTTCGCCCACGCCATCAATCGGCAGGGACTGGCGGAAATTGTCTGGTATGGCCTGGCCAACGTGGCGGAAAGCTGCGTGCCCAGCTTCCAGAAACAATTCTTCAAACCCGGCTTGCCGCAGTATGAATTCGATCCGAAAAAAGCCGAGCAATTGCTGGATGCGGCCGGGCTGAAACGCGGGGCCGACGGAGTGCGGCTGCGGATTAACCATATCACCGAAGTCTCTTACGGGCAGGTCTACCTGCGCGCCGCGGAATATATGCAGCAGCAGCTCAAACATATCGGCGTCGAAATGGAGCTGATTAACCTGGAGCTGGCGGCCATGATCCGCCGGGTATTCGGGGAATACGATTTCGACACGTTTTCCCAATGGTATTCCGCCTATCCCGATCCGCAAATCGGGGTCACCCGCCGTTTCTGGACCAAGAATATCAAGCCCGGCACCCCGTCGAGCAACAGCTCCGGTTACTCCAATCCGGAAATGGATCACATCATTGAAGGCATCCAGGAAGAAGGGGATGTGGCCAAACGCAAACAGTATATCGATCGGATGCAGGAGTTGGTGCAAACCGATGCGGCATCGATCAATTTGCTGGAGCTGAAGTTCTTCGGGTTTTATTCCAAAAAACTCCAGGGCCTGCGCAAAGGCCCCATGCTGTTCTATTCAAGCCTGGCCGATGCCTGGCTGGAGAAATAACATGCCGACCACCTCCCTGACACCCCCTTTATTATTGGCCCGCGCCCGCGAACTGGGCCAGGAACTGGCCGGCCAGGCGGCGGAGTATGACCGCCAGGCCCGGGCCAATATGCCGGCGTTCGACCGTATCCGCCAGCTGCGCCTCGGCGCGATGCGCGTCCCCCGCCGCTACGGCGGGGCCGGCGGCGAGATCGGCGATGTGGTGGCGCTGATGATGGTGCTGGCCAAAGGCGATCCGTCGGTGGCGCAATCCCTGCTGCCGCATTTTGTGTTTGTCGAACGTACGCTGCTGATGGGTACGCCGGCGCAAATCACCGATTTTCTTGGCCAGGCGGCGCAGGGGAAACTGGTGGGCGGCGCATCGGCGGAATTGGGCGGCGCGTTTCGCGGCGAGGTGCGCACGCTTCTAAGCCGGCACGGCGATGCGTATCGCCTCAATGGCCTGAAGCATTACAGCACCGGCGCGCTGATGGGCGATCTGCTGAAAGTGCTGGCGGTGGATGAACAGGGCGAGACGGTGCTGGCGGTGGTGCCGGCGGATCGCCCCGGGATTATCCGCCATGATGACTGGCAGGGCATGGGCCAGCGCGGCACCCTGAGCGGCCGCACCGAGCTCGATGACGTGCTGGTGGAGGAAGCGGAAGTCATGCGCGCGCAGCGTTGGCAAACCGAACGGCACCATACCGGCGCCGCCTCGCAAATCCTCCATTGCGCCATCGAAGTCGGCATCGCCATGGCGGCGCTGGATGATGCGGCCGCCTGGGCGCGCAGCGGCGTGCGGCCGGTGAAGGAAAGCGGCGTCGGCCGCGGCCAGGACGATCCTTATCTGCTGCATTATGTCGGGCAAATCGCCGCCCAAACCCATGGGGCGCATGCATTGGCGCTGGCGGCGGCGGCGAAAATCACGCTGGCCGCCCGGGCGCGCTTTGCCGGCGCCGATGCGCAAGATATCGACCGGCTGGCCGTGGAAGCCTCCATCGCCACCGCCGAGGCGAAAGTCATCGCCACCGAGGCCGCCCTGTTCGCCGGCCAGACCTTATTCGACGTGGGCGGCGCGTCCACCACGCTGCGTAAACATGATTTCGACCGGCACTGGCGCAATGCCCGCACCCATACCACTCACGATCCCGCGGCCTATAAATACCGGGCGATCGGCGATTATCGGCTGAACCGCCGGGCGCCCCCCATCGGTTATGGCTATTGATGCCGCCATGGCGGGATAACCCGTTTGCAGACAATTCAGAGACCCTATGATTACCAACATAACTGCCAACACGCTTGAGCAATGGCTGGACGACGGCGACGAATTGGCGCTGTTCGATGTGCGCGAACATGGACAATTCGGCGAGGGGCACCTGTTTTTCGCCGCGTCATTGCCTTACAGCCGGCTGGAATCCGAGGTAGCGAAGCTCGCGCCCAATCCGTCGGTAAGAGTCGTGGTTTACGATGCGGGCGAAGGCGTGGCGCAACGAGCCGCCCGCCGTTTGCGGGAGCTGGGCTACGGCGCGGTGCATGTGCTGGCCGGCGGCGCCCAGGCCTGGGCCGCCGCCGGCTACCAGCTGTTCCAGGGGGTTAACCTGCCGTCCAAAACCTTTGGCGAATGGGTGGAAACGCGGCGCGCCACCCCGCACCTGGGCGCCGATGAATTGGCGCGCCGGCAGGCCGCCGGCGAAGCGTTGATCGTGCTCGACGGCCGCCCGTTCGATGAATACCGGCAAATGAGTATCCCGGGCAGCATTTGCTGTCCGAACGGCGAACTGGGGGTCAGGGTCGACGCGCTGGCGGCGGATCGGGCCACCACCATCGTGATCAATTGCGCCGGCCGCACCCGCAGCATCATCGGGGCGCAGACCCTGATCGATTTGGGGATCGCCAATCCGGTGCTGGCGCTGGAGAACGGCACCCAGGGCTGGATGCTGGCGGATCTGCCGCTGGAACACGGGCAGCAGCGGCGGTACCCCGACGGGCTGCACGCGGACAGCGCCCGGGTTCAGGCCGCTGAACGCCTGGCGGCCCGGGCCGGGACGGAGTGGATTGGCGCGCGCGAAATACGGCAATGGCGGGAAAAAAACCACAGCGTCTTTCTGCTGGATGTGCGTACCGCCGAGGAATTTGCCGGCGGGAGTTTGCCCGGCGCCCGCCATGCGCCGGGCGGGCAATTGCAACAGGCCACCGATCAATATCTGGCGGTCAGAAACGCCAAAGTAGTCTTATTTGATAATGACGGCGTCCGGGCGCCGGTCACCGCGAGCTGGCTGCGCCAATTGGGGCATCAGGCTTTTGTGCTGAAAGGCGGACTGGCGCAGGGGCTGGCCGACGGGGTGTCCCTGCCCCGGCCGGAACCCGCCGCGGTCCCCTCCTGGCCAACGGTGAGCGCGCGCGATCTCGCCGGCGAACTGGACCAGGGACGGCCGATCGACATCGTGGATCTGCGCGCCAGCCAGCATTACCGCAACGGCCATATTCCCGGCAGCCGCTGGTCGATCCGCCCGCTGCTGGATCGGCTGCCCGTCGCCGGCCCGGCAAACATCGTCCTGCTGGCGGAAGATTTGGCCCTGGCCGCCTGGGCCGCCGCCGATATCCCCGCGCCATGGCGGGCCCGGATTTATCTGCTGGCCGGCGGATTCACGGCTTGGCGGGATAGCGGCCTGCCGGTGGCCGTCACCCCCGATGCGCCCGCCGACGCCGAACGCATCGATTATCTTTTTTTCACCCATGACCGCCACGCCGGCAATAAAGACGCCGCCAGGCAATACCTGGCCTGGGAACAGGGTTTATGGGGTAGATTACATGCCCGGGAACGGGCGGTATTTAAACCGCTGCCCGGCGCGTAAAGCCCCGGCCGGCCACATCCGTCGGCGCCAGGCCGTATATCGGGCCGGGCGCCGGCATCAACGGGAACCAGGCGCTCGGAGCGGCACGGAATAATGCCGGCCGGCGCCGCGCATAATTTAATCTTATTATGCAAACCACCATCATACATATTTCCTATAGCCGGTTTTTTATTTAAAATTCCAGGTCCCGCCACGGCATTTGTCCGTTTTTAATTGCCTGTTTCCTGACGGAAATAGCGCAAATGCATCTACCGTTACACTTCGCTAATCTGATTGATTTTGCTGAGCTTTCCTTTAATTAGCCGATTGACAGCGATTGTCATGTCATTCAATTATCATGACAACTTATCGGCAACCAGAATGAATAATCATGCAATGGGATCGGCATGGGCTTATTTCCGGCCCGCAGCCATTATGGTGGCAAATAGCAGATAGATTACGGCGCGAAATTGAATTCGGCGGGTTTAAACCCGGCGAAGCCTTGCCGTCGGAGACCTTGCTCAATCAGGTATTCGGCGTCAGCCGGACCACGGCGCGCACCGCGTTGGATAAACTCGAACAAGAAGGCCTGATCAGCCGCCGCGCCGGTAAAGGGTCGATTGTACTGCCGCCGCAGGTGGTGCAACCGCTGAGCCAGATGGCGAGTTTTGCGGAAGATATGCAGCGCCGCGGTTTTACCGCCAGTTATCAAACCCTGTCGGCCCGGATGGCGGTGCCTCCCGCCGATATCGCCGCCGCCCTGCGCCTGGACAGTCACGAAAAAGCCTTTATGTCGACCCGCCTGTTGAAAGCCGACGCTATGCCGATGGCGTTTTCATACAGCTGGCTGTCGCCGCATATCTTCACCCGGCGCGGGGTCCCCGGCGTCGACGAGCTTGACCGTCAATCGCTGTACGTTTGGCTGGAACAGCACTGCAGTTGCCGCATTATCGGCGGGCAGGAAACCATCAGCGCGTCGATCCTCACCGGCGAATTGTCCCGCGCCCTGCAGGTAGCCAAAGGCTCCGCCAGCCTGGTCGCCCGGCGTTTGAGCCACGATGCGCATCGGCAGCCGGTGGAGTATGTGACGGTGCACTACCGCGCCGACCGCTACAGCTTCACCATCGATCTGGTGCGCAAATAATGGCGGCCGGTAAAGGGTTGTTCGTCGGGGATATCAGTCTTGATACCACCCTTAGCATGGCGCATATCCCGCAGCCTGATGAAAAAGTCATGGTGCATATCAACAGCGAATCCGCCGGCGGCGTGATCAGCAATGCCGCCATGGCCTGCCGCCTGGCGGGAGCCGACGTCGCGCTGGCGATTGAAACCGGCGACGATCTGTTTGCCGATTCCCTGCTGCGCGGCCTCCAGCGTGCCGGCCTGCGGATTATCAGCCGCAAAGTCCCCGGCCGCACCTGCCGCGCCATTATTTTGCTAGAACCCCATGGGGAGAAACGCCTGCTGCTGGAACCGGGCGTCACGCTTTATCCCAGCCTCGAATGGGTGCGGACCCTCGATTTACACGATATCGAATGGGTGCACACCGCCGCGTATGGCGCTAGCGCCTGGCATCTGATCGAACGGTGCCGCCTGGCGGGCTGTAAATGGTCGCTGGATTTGGAACCCGCGACCTTTGCCAACGGCCTGGAACCCTTATTTCCCCTGCTCGACGGCGCGGAAGCGGTGTTCTGCAATCAGCGCGCGCTGCGGCAATTGGGCGATGACCCCGTTGCGCGCTTGCTGGGCCTGGGGGTGAAAGCCGTGATATGCACTCTCGGCCCCCTGGGCGCGCGCTATGTCAGCGCCGATGCCGATTTGCGCGCCCGCTATCCCGCGGATGCGGTGATTGTGGATACCACCGGCGCGGGAGATTGCCTGGCCGGATGGTTTATCGCCGGCCGCCTGGCGAAAAAATCCCTGCAACAGTCACTGACCCAGGCGGTATTTGCCGCCACCTACAGCTGCGGGCAAATGGGCGCACAGCCCTCTTACCCCAGTATCGCACAACTCCAGCAATATCAATGCGCCGGCACGCCCGATAGCGATGCCTGAGCCCTGACCAAAGAGAGACCCCATGGCCGGACCACACGTACTTCCGCACAAACCCGATATGCTCGCCGCGCTGTTCCCGGTTAAAAAACCGGTGATCGGCGTGATCCATTTGCAGGCTTTGCCCGGCGCGCCGCGTTATCGCGGACAAGCGATGAAGGAGATTTTCGCCGCCGCCGTGGCGGATGCCAAAACCCTGGCGCAGGGAGGCATTGACGGCATTATTATCGAAAACGCCAGCGATCTGCCCTTCCGCCGCCCTGAAAACATTGGTCCGGAAACGGTCGCCGCGCTGACCGCTGCCTGTATGGAGGTGCGCGCCGCGGTGGATACGCCCATCGGCATTACCTGCGTGGCCAACGGCGCCATTCCGGCGCTGGCCATTGCCAAAGCCGTCGGCGCGCGCTGGGTGCGGGTGAACCAGTGGGTCAATGCCTACATCGCCAACGAAGGTTTTATCAACGGCCCCGCCCCGGAAGCCATGCGCTACCGCGCCATGATTGATGCCCGCGACGTGGCCATTTTCACCGACGTTCACGTTAAGTTCGGCGCCCATGCCATTACCGCCGATCGCAGCATTCCCGAACAGGCCACCGACGCCGAATGGTTTGATGCGGACGTATTGATTGCCACCGGCACCCGCACAGGTTCGCCCACGGAACCCGCCGAGGTCAATGAAGTCCGCAACGGCACCAATTTGCCGGTGATCGTCGGTTCAGGCCTGTCGCCGGCCCAGGTGCCCGCGCTATTCAGCGCCGCCGACGGGGCGATTATCGGCCAATGGCTAAAGCATGACGGCCTGTGGTGGCAGCCGGTGGACCCGCGCCGCGTGGCGGAGTTAATGCAGGCGGTAATGCAAGTCCGGGAGGGAAAATGACCCTTCTGACCGGTGAAACCGAGGTTTTCTCCTCCCAACCGACGGAGTCGGGCCGCTGCGTGGTGGCTTTTATGGCCAAACGGCAGCCGGATGCCGGCGGCGCGGTTTATCAGCCGCGGCATTATCAGGCGTTAATGACGCTGTTGGAGCAACTGCGCGGCGAAGGCTGGCTGCTGTCGTTCCGGGCCATGTTCGAGGCGCCGCGCGGCGACCTGCCCCCCATGGCGCTCGACAGCGGCGCGTTGCATGAATGGGATATGGCCGGCGCCTTCGAAGCGCCGACGCTCGACGCCGCGCTGGCGGGAACCGTGCGTCTCGAACAGGCGGGCTGGGCCAGGTTATTCGCTACCCAATGGCTGCTGGGTCCGCGTGAATTCGCCACGGTTAACGGCGCCGGACCGGATATCAAGCGCCCCTGGGGCTTTATGGCGCTGTGGGAATGGAACGA
>JAATFX010000070.1 GCA_015654925.1 Enterobacterales bacterium
CATCCCGCCTAACCAGCGATGATTCACGAAGAATTGATCGCAGCTGTTGGCCGCTTCTTTTACCGCTTCGCTTGCCGCGCGCTTGGTGCCGACAAACAGAATTTTACCTTTACGGGAGGCGATTTTGTTCAGTTCGGCCAGGGCGTCGTTGAACATCGGTACCGTTTGCTCAAGGTTGATGATATGTACTTTATTACGTGCACCGAAGATGAAAGGCTTCATTTTCGGATTCCAGTAACGGGTCTGGTGACCGAAATGTACACCCGCTTTGAGCATGTCACGCATGGAAACAGTTGCCATGATTAAACCTCTTGTTTAAGTTTGGGGTTATGCCTCCACGTATCCCATACGACCGACCCCGCCGCACTGGCCAAGGCACCCCGGCGTATGTGCCGATACGTGTGTGTAATTTACACAATTGAGTTTAGTTGATCTAAACGACGCATAGGACCAAAATACTCTACGCCGATCGTCGGCGCGCTTTATACCATAATCCGCGCCCGGACTCCACTATTTGTTCAATGCCGATCGTGGCGACAAATGATAGTTTGGCAGTCTAACGGCTGGACTGATAACATTATATCTTACTTAAGTTTAATCATAATATTGTCGACTTTCATGCCGACTGTGGATCTCTTCATGGCCATTCCAATTAAAAATTCTGACGATATCGCCAAAATGCGCGTTGCCGGCCGCCTGGCCGCCGAAGTGCTTGAAATTATCGAACCCCATGTGGTCCCGGGAGTCAGTACCGGCGAGCTCGATCGCCTGTGCCATGAGCATATTACCGTCCATCAGCACGCCATTTCCGCAAGCCTGGGTTACCACGGCTTTCCGAAATCCGTCTGCATTTCGGTCAACGAAGTGGTGTGCCACGGCATTCCCTCCGACGAAAAAATTCTCAAGGACGGCGATATCATTAATATCGACGTTACGGTGATCAAAGAAGGTTTTCACGGCGATACGTCCAAAATGTTCATCGTCGGCAAGCCCACCATCCTGGGCGAGCGCCTGTGCCGGATCACCGAGGAAAGCCTGTATCTGGCCATCAAGATGGTCAAGCCGGGGATTCGCCTGCGTACGCTGGGCAAAGCCATACAGCAGTTCGTCGAGGCCGAGAATTTCTCCGTCGTGCGCGAATATTGCGGCCACGGTATCGGCGTGGGGTTCCACGAGGAACCGCAAGTGCTGCACTATGATGCCGACGACGGCGGCGTGGTGCTGCAACCGGGCATGGCGTTTACCATCGAACCCATGGTGAACGCCGGGGATTACCGCATCCGCACCATGAAAGACGGCTGGACGGTCAAGACCAAGGATCGCAGCTTGTCGGCGCAATATGAACATACTATTGTTGTCACCGATGACGGCTGTGAAATAATGACCCTGCGCGGCGACGATACCCTGCCGGCGGTGATAACACACGCGGCCTGAATTCCTGCCGCGCGCGGCGTGTCTCATTCTTTCCGCGGGTAGCCCGGGGGCCGGCGCCCCCGACCCCGGCCTACCCGCATTACCATGGGTCCTATATGCCGGATAAAATCCTTCTGTACGCCGAACAGCCCGTTGCCGCCGTGTTCCCGGCCAAACCCTCTTCGCCCTTGACCTGGCCGGATGAGGCCTTGAACCGTACGGATCTTAAAACCCACCTGGAAGATTTTTACCGCTGGCTGGGAGAGGCCTTTGACGCCGGCATGTCGGCGGAAACGCTGATTGACGCGCGCACGCTGTATATCGATCAGTTGCTGCGGCAACTGTGGCGTTTGTACGGGTTTGGCGCGGTGCCGGAAACGGCCCTGGTGGCGGTGGGCGGTTATGGCCGGGGGGAATTGCATCCGCTGTCCGATATCGATGTGCTGGTATTGAGCCAGTCGCCGCTGAGCGCGCAGCAGGCGCAGCGCATCAGCGAACTGCTGACCCTGCTGTGGGATTTGAAGCTGGAAGTGGGCCACAGCGTGCGCAGCCTGGAGCAGTGCGTCCAGGAGGGGCTGGCGGATCTTACCGTCGCCACCAATTTAA
Organism: Enterobacterales bacterium; assembly: GCA_015654925.1. Classification (GTDB taxonomy): domain Bacteria; phylum Pseudomonadota; class Gammaproteobacteria; order Enterobacterales; family Enterobacteriaceae; genus Acerihabitans. The sequence continues at coordinate 2,020 of JAATFX010000070.1, forward strand.
TTGAATCGCGCCTGATTTGCGGGGACGTGGCGCTATTCCTAAAATTGCAAAAAAGCATTTTCAGCGAGGAGTTCTGGCCTTCCAGCCAATTCTTCCCCGCCAAGCTGGCGGAGCAGGAGGAGCGCCATCTGCGCTACCACGGCACCAGCTATAATCTGGAGCCGGACATTAAAAGCAGTCCCGGCGGGCTGCGCGATATCCATACCTTGCTATGGGTCGCCCATCGCCATTTCGGCGCCACGTCGATGGACGAGATGGTGGGTTTCGGCTTTCTTACCCAGGCCGAGCGGGACGAGCTGAAGGAGTGCCAGAGTTTTCTCTGGCGCATCCGTTTCGCGCTGCACCTGGTGCTCAACCGTTATGATAACCGCCTGCTGTTCGATCGCCAGCAAAACGTCGCCCAGCTGTTGCGCTATCGCGGCGAAGGCAATTTGCCGGTCGAGCGGATGATGAAAGATTTTTTCCGCGTAACCCGCCGGATTGGTGAATTAAACCAGATGCTGCTGCAACTGTTCGACGAGGCCATCCTGGCCCTGGGGCCGGACGATAAACCGCAGACGCTGGACGACGACTTCCAGCTGCGCGGCAACCTGATCGACCTGCGCGACGAAACGCTGTTCGCGCGCGAACCGGAAGCCATCTTGCGCATGTTCTACGTGATGGTGCGCCACCAGCGCATCGCCGGCATCTACTCCGCCACGCTGCGCCAGCTGCGCTACGCCCGCCGCCACTTGGCCGAACCCTTGTGCAACAACCCCAAGGCCCGGCAGTTGTTCATGGCCATCCTGCGCCATCCGGGAGCGGTGCAGCACGCGTTGCTGCCCATGCATCGCCATAGCGTGCTGTGGGCCTATATGCCGCAGTGGAGCAATATTGTCGGGCAAATGCAGTTCGATTTATTCCATGCCTATACGGTCGACGAGCACACCATCCGGGTATTGCTGAAGATCGAAAGCTTCGCCGATGAAAAGGTGCGCCCGCAGCATCCGCTGTGCGTGGAGCTGTTTCCGCGGCTGGCGCATCAGCACCTGCTGCTGCTGGCGGCGCTGTTTCATGATATCGCCAAGGGCCGCGGCGGCGATCACTCGCTGCTGGGGGGGAAAGACGCCCTGGAGTTCGCTGAACTGCACGGGCTCCACCCGCGCGAAGCGCAACTGGTGGCCTGGCTGGTGCGCTGCCATCTGGTAATGTCGGTCACCGCCCAGCGACGCGATATCCAGGACCCGGACGTGCTGCGGGAATTCGCCGCCGAGGTGCAGACCGAAAGCCGGCTGCATTATCTGCTGTGCCTGACGGTAGCCGATATCTGCGCCACCAATGAAACCCTGTGGAACAGCTGGAAACAGAGCCTGTTGCGCGAGCTGTTCTTCGCCACCGAAAAACTGCTGCGGCGCGGTATGCAAAACACGCCGGATATGCGCGCGCGCATCCGCCATCACCGCACGCAGGCCCTGGCGCTGCTGCGCATGGAGAATATCAACGAAGAAGCGCTGCACGATCTCTGGAGCCGCTGCCGGGCCGATTATTTCCTGCGCCATTCCCCCAACCAGCTGGCCTGGCACGCGCGCCATCTGCTGCGGCACAACGCCGACGAGCCGCTAGTATTAATCAGTCCCCAGGCCACGCGCGGCGGCACGGAAATCTTTATCTGGAACCACGACCGCCCTTATCTGTTCGCCGCCGTGACCGGGGAACTGGACCGCCGCAACCTGAGCGTGCATGACGCGCAAATCTTCACCAACCGCGACGGCATGGCCATGGATACCTTCGTGGTGCTGGAGCCGGACGGCAGTCCCCTGGCGCCGGACCGGCACCAGGCCATCGGCCAGGCATTGCTGCAAACCCTGCAGCCGGGCAAATACCAGCATCCGCGCGTACGCCGGCCGTCATCCAAACTGCGGCATTTCAACGTGCAGACCCAAATCACCTTCCTGCACGCGCCCTCCGATCGGCGCAGCTACCTGGAACTGACCGCTTTGGATCAACCCGGCCTGCTGGCCAGGGTGAGTGAGGTTTTCGTCGATTTAGGCGTATCGCTGCACGGCGCCCGCATTTCCACCATCGGCGAGCGCGTAGAGGATTTATTTATCCTCGCCGGCAGCGATCGGCGCGCGCTGAGTATCAGGATGCAGCAGGAATTGTCGCAGCGATTAACCGCGGCGCTCAACCCGAACGATAAAATGTGATACAAGTAGCTTTTCACTCATTTCTTTCGCCAAGACACAGGACCAGGACAGGATGCAGCAATTACAACAAATCATTGAAAACGCTTTCGAGCGCCGCGCGGACATCACGCCGGCAACGGCGGATAGCGTCACCGTTGACGCGGTTCGCCAGGTTATCAGCCAATTGGACAGCGGCGCGCTGCGCGTGGCGCAAAAAATCGATGGTGAGTGGGTTACCCATCAATGGCTGAAAAAAGCGGTATTGCTGTCATTCCGCATTAGCGACAACCAGGTGATGGACGGTGCGGAAACCCGCTATTTCGACAAGGTGCCGCTGAAATTCGCCGGTTACGACCAGGCGCGTTTCGAGCGCGAAGGTTTTCGCGTGGTGCCCCCCGCCACCGTGCGCCAGGGCGCGTTTATCGCCCGCAATACGGTGCTGATGCCCTCATATGTCAATATCGGCGCTTATGTGGATGAAGGCACCATGGTCGACACCTGGGCCACCGTCGGCTCCTGCGCGCAGATCGGCAAAAACGTCCATTTGTCCGGCGGCGTCGGCATTGGCGGCGTACTGGAGCCCTTGCAGGCCAATCCGACCATCATCGAGGATAACTGCTTTATCGGCGCGCGCTCGGAGGTGGTTGAAGGGGTGATTGTCGAGGAAGGCTCGGTGATTTCAATGGGCGTATTTATCGGCCAGAGCACCAAAATCTATGACCGCGAAACCGGCGAAGTGCATTATGGCCGCGTTCCGGCCGGGTCGGTGGTGGTCTCAGGGAATTTGCCGTCCAAGGATGGCCGTTATAGCCTCTACTGCGCGGTGATCGTCAAAAAAGTTGACGCCAAAACCCGCGGCAAGGTTGGAATTAATGAGTTATTACGCACGATAGACTAATATCTTTAGTGGCGAAAGCTTCGCTCGCCCGGATATTTGGCTGCAATTTAAGCCGTTAATCACATTTTATGGCGCCCCAGGGCGTCATAATCTTCCCCGGAAACCCGGCATTACATACCAGAGGTAGCGCTATGTACGATAATCTTAAAAGCCTTGGCGTTAATCATCCGGACGATATCGACCGTTACAGCCTGCGTCAGGAAGCCAATAACGACATTCTGAAAATCTATTTTCGCCGGGATAAAGGCGAGTTTTTTGCCAAAAGCGTCAAATTCAAGTACCCGCGCCAGCGTAAAACCGTCGTCTCCGACAACGCCGCCGAGGGTTATCGCGAAATCAACGAAATCAGTCCGAACCTGCGTTATGTCATCGATGAATTGGATCAACTTTGCCTGCGCGATCAGACCGAAGTGGATTTAAAACACAAGATCCTCGAAGATCTGCGTCATCTAGATAGCGTGGTCTCCAATAAAATCGCCGAGATCGAAGCCGATCTGGAAAAACTGACCCGCAACAAATAACCTGGCCGCGCCCGGCCCGACGACTTACGCCCCGGTACGAGCCCGGGCGTTTGCCAAGGGGCGTTAGCTAAATAGCACCCGGCTAAAAAACGCCTCCGCTTCGGCGTCATAACGAGCGCCGTCATGCCCCGCGCCCGCCATCACCGTCAGGCTACAGTCGATGCCCTGCGCCTGGAACGAGTTCTTCAACGCGGCCAGCCGTTCCGGGCGGGTTTTGCCGGCATCATTGGCGCCGGCCATCCAATACCGGCCGCCGGGCTGATGAGTAATTTCCGCAGTATCGGTATCCTCCGATCCGACGGCCATATGCACCGGCACCCGGCGCAGGGCGTCCAGATCGAGTTTGACGGCAAACGTCGACTCGATATCCCCGGTACCGACCCACCACTGCCGGCGGTCATCGATTAACGTGACTGAACCGGGGGCACCGATGGAACACGCCAGCAACAGTTGCGGATGCAACAGCAGAAAGCGATGCACAAAATGCCCGCCGCCGGAAAAGCCGCATAGGGCGAACCGGCTGAAATTCGCCCCATAGCGCCCCGCCACCTCGTCGATCATATCCAGTAGCACCCGGTCATAACGAATATCCCCCTCCAGCAGATATTTATAACCATGCAGGTTGCGATCCCCGCGCACGCCGGCGGGAAACAGCGGGCACAGCACCACGCAGTTGTGCCGGCGCGCGAACGGCGCCAGGGCATGCAAAGTGGGGACAAAATCACGGCCGGTGCCGTGGACCGAAACGATAAGCGTCGGCTTGGAATCAGCCTCCAGCGCGCTGTCGGGGACATAAAGCGAATAGCTGAACCGGGGATCGGCCATGCTCGCCGAATGAACGGCGAACCCCCGATCATAGGACGACAACGGCAACAATCGATCGGTATTCTGCGGCAAGCTTGTCTTCATGGCGGACCCATTTTCATCAGGAAGTGGCGATAGTTACCAGCCCGCGGCCGGGCGAATGTATAGCTGTTTTATGACCATCACCAATTAATTTACGGCCCTCCTGGCCGAAAAACAATATTCCCGGCAATATTTGCGCAAAAAATTTACCTGCCAATAACATCTAAGCCGGATAAAATGCTAATTTTTGACTTATATCACTTAAATAGCCTGAATGGGCATTTTACAGCCCTTGACGGTCTGGAAAATTTGCACATATCATTAACAAAAGGGGCGACAACCGTACCCGGAGCGCAAGCTTAGGCGAAAAAAGAGGAGAGTTCGTGATGATCACCCATTGGTTACCCAAGCTTGCCAGCCTGGCCGTCGCCGCGGTATTAAGCCTGCCTGGCGCCGCCGCCCGGGCCGCGCCCGCCGCCGATATCGTCGCCGCGTCCAAGTCCGAACAACGGTTATTGATTTACTCCAATATGGGTACGGATAACTGGAACCCCATTATTAAAGGCTTTAACCAGCTCTACCCCTGGATTAAGGTCGAGACCCTCAATCTCGGCGCCAGCGAGCCTATCAGCCGCTATGAGGCCGAGACCGGAACCGGCGTGAATTCCGCCGATTTTATCGTCACCGGCTCGATCAGCGACTGGATACGTTTCGCTGATAAAAAGCTGGCCGCCGATTACGCCACCAGCGAAGACGCCGCGCTGCCGGACTGGAGCAAACCCTTTCCCGGCGTTTACACCTTTTCCACCGACCCGATGGTGCTGGGCTACAACAAACTGCTGCTGAGCGCCGACCAACAACCCGATACCTTTGCGGGATTTGCCAAAGCGGTCGTCGACCACCCCGAGTTATTTAAAGGCAAAATCGGCAGTTACGGGGCCGACGGCTTCGGCGGATCGATAAACTGGGCTTTTGTTCGCCACCATGGCGACAAAGCCTGGCAGTGGCTGGATGCCATTGGCCCCAGCGTAAAAGCCGGCGACGGAAGCGGCGCTATGATCGAAAAACTGACCCGGGGCGAAAACACGGCGGTCTATTTCCTGTCCGGCCCGGTAGTCATGCCCAAAATGGATGCCGGGCTCGATCAGGTGATTACCTGGAAATACATCACTGACGGCACGCCGGTCTTTATGCGCGGCATGGCGATTACCGCCAAGGCGAAAAACCTCAACTCGGCGAAACTGATGCTGGAATATCTGCTGTCGGCCGATGGGCAGGTGGCGGTATCCCAGGCAGGATTCATGCCGTATCGCAGCGGTCTGCCCGCCGATAAACTGCGGTTTGGCTCGCTGGAACAACTTGCGCAAAAGATTGGCGAGACAAATATCATCATGATCAACTATGACCGCGAAATGCTGACCGGCTTCGATGCTTTCGCCCAGCGCTGGACCAAGGCCATAGGGCAAAAATAGCCCTCCCCGCAGCGCCCTATGTTCACTTCCCGGGCCGCATGCCCGGGCGTCCCGGAGGCTTTGATGACCATTCCGACCACGGCGCGGCCCGCCGGCCACGCCGCTACTCCCCCAAACGCATCCCGGACCTGGCTGCGCGCCAGCGGGGTTCAGTGGCTGGTTACCATTTTACTGGCCATTCTGGTGCTGACGCCGCTATTGCCGATTCTGATCCAGGCGTTCGCCTCGGCGCCTCTGTACGACAGCCAATGGCACTTCACTTTTGCCAATATCGCCGCGTTTCTGCACTCCGGGGAAATCTGGGCCGCGGCCTGGAATACCTTGATTTTCGCGGCGGTGTCCACCGCGATAGCCATGGCCATCGGCAGCGCGGCGGCAATCCTTATCGGCCGCACCGATTTACCGCTGCGCGGCGTACTGGGCGATTTGTTTATGCTACCGCTGTACCTGTCCCATCTGATCCTCGGCATCGGCTGGCTGACCATGTACGCGCCGGGCGGTTTCATCACCACCTGGGCGCAGATGATGGGCCTGCCCCAATGGGAGCTGTATTCCCTGACCGGCATGTCATTAATCGCCGGCATCGCCCAGGCCCCGCTGGTATATATCTACTGCCTGTACGGCGCGGCCGGCAATGCCGGTTCGACCCTGGAGGATGCGGCGCGCACCACCGGAGCCGGACGGCTGCGGGTGCTACTTTATATTACGCTGCCGATGATGGTGCCGGCCCTGGTGTATTCCGCGGTAATCAATTTTGTCGCCGGCCTGGAGATGCTGGCCATTCCCAGGCTGCTGGGCAAGACGTCCGGTATCGCCACGCTGTCCACCTTCCTCTATGACAAAGGCATCGATAATCCGCAGCCCAATCACGGGCTGGTGGCCAATGCCGCTTTCCTGCTGATGGTGCTGGTGGCGGTATCGCTTTATTTGCAATGGCGGCTGCTGCGCAATGCGTTTAAATTTATGACGGTCCAGGGCAAGGCCGGGCGCGTCAAGCGTCTGTCGCTCGGGCGCTGGCGCTGGCCCCTGGCGGCGCTGCTATTGGTGTATATGCTGGTGACGATGATTGTGCCGGTGGCCGGGATCATCCTGCGGGCGTTTACCGCAATCCTGACGCCGCTGGTACCCATAGCCAAGGTACTGACTACCGCCAACGTGCGGCGCATATTCGACGAGCCGCGTTTTTTCGACGCCATCGTCAATACGATTGAAGTGGGCCTGCTGTGCGCCGGCATTGGCGCCTTTTTCTGTCTGGCGCTGGTGCTGGTCAGCCAGCGGTCGGGCTTTCGCTTCGCCTGGCTGACCGACGGACTGGCGGTATTGCCCCGGGCGCTGCCGGGCTTGATTGTCGGCCTGGGGGTATTTTACGCCGCGGTCCTGTTTCCACCCTTCGGCTGGATACGCAGTACCATCTGGATATTGGTAGTGGCCTATTTGATGAGCATGATCCCGCTGGGCGTGGGGGTGATCGCCCCGGCTGCCCTGCAAATTAGCCGCGAGCTGGACAAAGCCGGCCGGGTCAGCGGCGCCGACTGGTTATATACCTGCCGCCGTATCGTCGTGCCCTTGCTAAAACCCGCCATGGCCGGCGCGTTTATCCTGATGTTTGTCGCCAGCCTCAAGTCCTACACTATCGCTATGTTCCTGTTCTCGCCCAGCACCGAAGTCATAGGCTCATCCATCCTGCTGCTGGCCGGCGACGGCGATACCGGCCTCGCCTGCGCGCTGGCGACGGTGCAGATCATTTTCACCCTGGCAATCGTACTGGCCGCACGCCGGCTCATGGGAGTACGTATTTATGGTTGAACTTCAATTGTCGTCCATCGCCAAATATTATGGCAACGTCCCGGTTATCAAGACGTTTGATCTGGCCATCAACAAAGGGGAATTTATCACCCTGCTCGGATCGAGCGGCTGCGGCAAATCCACGACGCTGGCGATGATTGCCGGTTTGGAAGCGCCGTCGTCCGGGGAGATTTCGTTTCAGGGCCGCCTCCTGGCCTCCGCGGAGAAAAAAGTGTTCGTCGAGCCGGAAGCGCGCGGATTCGGCGTGGTATTCCAATCCTATGCTTTATGGCCGCATATGACCGTGGAGAACAACCTGGCGTTTCCGCTGCGCGTGCGCAATATACCGGCGGCCGAACAAAAACACCGGATCGCCCAGACGCTGGAACTGGTGGGGCTGACCGGCCTGGGGACGCGCTATCCCGGCCAGCTGTCCGGCGGGCAGCAGCAGCGCGTCGGATTGGCCAGGGCGCTGGTTTACCAGCCCTCCATGCTGCTGCTCGATGAGCCGCTCTCCAACCTGGATGCGCTGCTGCGCGAACAGGCGCGCGTCTGGCTCAAGGAAATTCAGCTGCGCCTGGGTATCACCACCTTGTATGTTACCCACGATCAGACCGAGGCGCTGTCCTTAAGCGATCGCATCGTGGTCATGAAAAATGGCCACATCGAACAGGTCGGCACGCCGCAGGATATCTACGAACGGCCGGCCACGCCGTTTGTAGCGGAATTCGTCGGCTCGGCGAATTTTATTCCCGGCACCGTCAGCGGCGAAGCCGGCCAGGAACTGCACCTTTCCCTGCCGGAACAACAAACGGCGCGGATTCGCGATCCCGGTGGCTTTAAACCGGGGGATCGGATTATCCTGGCCGTACGGCCCGAGAAGTTAACCCCGGAAAACGAGCCCAGCGGCAATAGCCTGAGCGTCGGGCTTAAGCGCAGCATTTATGTAGGCGAACGTTTCAGCTATGAGTGCGAATTCGGCGGTAAAAATCTCCAGGCCTTTGGTAAATTCCCGCTGTCCGAAGGGCGCGTGAATCTCTATTTTTCGCCTTTGGCCGCGACGCTGTTTCCGGCAAATGCGATGGTGCCGAATTGACAAGGAATGAAGTAATGGAAAACGCGCTAACAAAAAAAATGCGTGCCGACCTGCTGATGGGCGAGTTCAGGCATGGGCAATGGCTGCGATTGCATGAGCTGGAAGCGCGCTATGAGGTCAGCCGGTTTGAAGTACGCAAGGCGCTGGCCGCGCTGGCGGCAATCGGGGCGCTGGAACATGTGGAGAATTACGGCTACCGCCTGTCGCCGGCCGACCCGGAAAAAGACGCCAATCACCGCGAAGCGCGGCTGGTGCTCGAACTGGGCGCAGCGCCCAAGGTCTATTACCGCGCCACCATCGACGATCTCAGGCGGCTGCATGACCTGGCCGAACGCTTCAACCGCGCCATCGACACCGCATCCCTGGCCGAGGCGCAAAGCGCCAATGATGATTTCCATCGGGCTTTCTTCGCCCTGTGCGGCAATCCGGTGCTGGCGAACATGATCGATGAGATGCGGGAGTTGGTGCGCCCGTACAGCCGTCATCCCTACGCCTCGGACGAACATCGCCGCACCAGCGCCGCGGAGCATGTTGAAATGCTCGACTGTATCGAACGAAAAAATCTGCCTGGCCTGCTGGACGTGATGCGGCGCCACCTGTACCGCACGGCGCTGCTGGCGCCGGCGGCGCCAGGCGATGCCCATCCTTGATGGCTCAGGCCTTGATCAGCTCGGCCCATTTTTTCACCCATGGCCCGGTGACCAATTCCGGCTCGGGATGCTGCAACGCATCGACTTCCAACAATTCCCCGACCCGCACGGCGCCCTGTTCTTGCAGCAGGTCATCGAACGTATGCCCCGCCCCGCAAAAATGGTCGTAGCTGCTGTCGCCCAGGGCGATCAGGCCATAGTGCAGCTCGGGTTGATACCCTACTTTATCTTTCACTTCCTGATAAAGCGGGGCGATGGAGTCGGGTAGATTGCCCTGGCCGGTGGTGGACGTGATAATCAGCGCAAAATGATGGCGATAATACTGCCAGGACTCCAGCGAGCCCTCGTCAAACAGCTTCACCTCGTGACCCGCTTCGACCAATAGGATTTCCGCTTCCTCGGCGATCAATAAGGCGTTACCGTAAACGGTCCCGACAAAAATACCCACTTGGGCCATTGGTTTGACTCCCTTTCATTCATTAAGCGTGGACGATGCCATATCCTGACCTGATGTTCCGGGAAACTCAACCCTTTCATATTCAGGGAGAATGCCGGTCCAGCCGAATTGCGCCATCAGGTTTTGCCAGGTCTGATCCCAGCTCGCGTTGATTTGCAACGGCTTGCCGGTCACCGGATGGGTTAACTCCAGGCGGCTGGCGTGCAGCATCAGGCGGGGACAGGCGAACGCGCGGGCGAACCCGCGATTCTGGCGCAGATCGCCGTGGGTCGAATCGCCAATCAGCGGATGGTGCAAATGGGACATATGGCGGCGCAATTGATGTTTGCGCCCGGTCTGCGGCGAGAGCTCCATCAAACTGTAGCGCGACGTCGGGTAGCGGCCGATGGCCACCGGCATTTCCACTTGGGCCAGCGCGCGATAGCGGCTGATTGCCGGCTGGGGCGCTTTATCGGGCTGGGCGAATTTATCGGCAATTTTGTCCAGTTCCTGCGTCAGGGCATAATCAATGGTGCCGTCGCCTTCCATATAACCCCGCGCCACCGCATGATAGGTTTTATTGACCTGATGCTGCTCGAACTGCCCGGACAGGGTATGCGCAACTTCGCTTGAGAGCGCCAGCAGCAGCAGGCCGGACGTGGGGCGGTCCAGCCGGTGGACGGTGAAAACGTGCTGTCCCAGCATGTCGCGCACCGTTTGCATCACCACTATTTTTTCACGACGATCCAGCCAGCTGCGGTGAACCAACCAGCCGGCCGGCTTATTCACCGCCACTAAATATTCGTCCTGGTAACATATTTCAATCATACTGGATTATTTGCGCCTGCGAGTCGGGATCGGTGTTAAGCGTGTCGTCAAGCTGCTGCAACAGCCTGAGCAATTGCGTGGCTTGAGGCATGGCCTCTTCAAAGTAGGGCGTAATGGCGAAACGCCGCGGCAACGGCGCGCGCTTGTCCAGCAAGGCGTGCATTCGCGGCAGCAGGACCCACTGTAGCCATTGCTCCGGCTGCATGGTATCGATACAAAAGGGTTCGGGGCTGTCAAAGGCATCGCGTGCCGGCGGCTGCGGCTGCCATATCGATAAACTCCGCATCGCCTGTTCAATATCAAACAGCCGTTGACGAATCTGTTGGTTGAAATCCATCGTATGCTCCAAGCTGCGGCCTGCTGCGCCGTGTTCACAAAACGGCAAAGCATAGCACTGAACCCCGCTTGGCGCTAATGACGGGCAAAGAAAAGGGGGTACTGTCGAAACAGTACCCCCGGTTCGTTTATAGCAATCCCGCTATTGTTGTGCTCCCTGCAATCATCCTTGATGAGCGTTATATTCACGATAGTCTGTTCATGATAACTGAGCAACGCTCCTTGTCGGCAATTCCCATCCTTGAAAGCCGCCTACGTTATCCAACGTATTTCCTTCAGGCGATCCCGCCTCGCTGGTGAATCCCTGACCCGCTCACATTCTCCATCCTGGAGGTGTCCCGCTCATCATCCTGAATCGTCCGGGCCTCATCATGAAGCCGTCCTTGTTACAGCTCATCCTGAACCTGTCCATGTCTGTCGTCATGGCGCTTTGTGGCTCCGGCATGACGCCGGGGCGCCGTAAACTGAATGGTAAGATCGCTTAAACTAAGAACTTATACAAGAGAGTTCCGCACCGTGTAACAAATTGTTCCCGTTCGCACTGTTAATGCTGCTAATTAATTTATTGATTAATTTAGTTTAATTGCGATTATTAGCCAAAAATAAACATTAATTACTAGCGATGTCTTACAAGCAATGTAAGAGATCTCTTACAAATTTTCAAACGAATATGCCTGTGTTTTTCACGTTACGCTGGGATCGAGCCTGGCGATGAAATCCTGAAGGCTAGCCGCCAGCACCGTACGTTTCTTACGGCCAATCTCTTCGAGCAGGACTTCGCCGGTAAGATTGGACAAAGAAACCAGGGTTAACTCCGAGTCGGTAGTGGCGATAAAGACGGTGGGTGCGAGCTTAAGCCGCTTTTGCATCAGCAGATGGCCGATCAAATTCTCCTGAATCCGCACACCGTCCGGTTCGCTCCAGATTTGCAACAATTCCAGCGGCTGCCCGTCGAAACGAGCATACATATCGCCGGCCAACTGGCAACAATAAAACGCCCAGGCGGCCGGCCGCAATTGCAAATCCAGCGCCCGCTCCACGCCCGCGAGAGTCAGTTCTTCCACCGGTTGGCATGGCCGCCAGTACACCCGCCGATCGTCCTCGTCCACCACGCAGGGGGACGGCACGCCGAACAGCGCCTCGCTGGCGGGCGGACGGCCGGTGAGCGCCTGCCAATGCCGGAGGTACCGCTGGGTAAAATCCTGCAATGCCTGTGACACTTGGTAATCCATAATCTCTCTCATCTTAGGGTTCTCTACGTTACACTAAGCCCATTGTAACAGTGAGAATTCAGGGTAAACCATTATGTCCGCCTATGATAACCACCAGAGCCTGGGGCACCTGACCCTGGGCAAACCCACCGCCTATCGCGATAGCTATGATGCCTCGCTGTTGCAGGCGGTGCCGCGCGCGCTCAACCGCGATCCGCTGGGCATCCCATCCGACGCCCCGCCCTTTCACGGCGCCGATATCTGGACGCTTTACGAATTGTCATGGCTCAATGAAAAGGGCCTGCCCCAGGTGGCGGTGGGCGAAATCAGCCTGGATGCCGCCAGCCGCAACCTGATTGAATCAAAAAGCTTCAAACTTTATCTTAACAGCTTTAACCAAACCCATTTTGCCGACTGGGCCGCGGTGCGCGAGATACTGGCGCGCGATTTGTCCCACTGCGCGGGAGGGACGGTAGAGGTCGAGCTGTTCAAGCTTAACCAGATCGCCAATCAACCCATCGCGGATTTTGCCGGCCTATGCATCGATGACCAGGATATCGCCATCGACGATTATACTTTCAGCACCCATTGGCTGGAAAATGCCGTCAGCGGCACGGCCGCCGTCAGCGAAACGCTGGTCAGCCATATACTTAAATCCAACTGCCTGATTACCCATCAGCCGGATTGGGGTTCCGTGCAAATCGCCTATAGCGGCCCGCGCATCAATCGCGAGGCGCTGCTGCGCTACCTGGTGTCGTTTCGCCATCACAACGAGTTTCACGAGCAGTGCGTCGAGCGCATCTATACCGACGTGATGCGTTTTTGCCGGCCGCAGCGGTTGTCGGTATACGCGCGTTACACCCGCCGCGGCGGGCTGGATATCAATCCCTGGCGCAGCAATACGCCATTTGCGCCGGCAAAAGGCCGCCTGGCGCGGCAGTAATGCGCGCCAGCGCGCAGAAACCGCCATTGCGGGCGGTATCAATTGGTAAAACGGCGCTAACATCATTACTGTTGACGCCATAAAGAACGGCTTACGCGGCGTGCCCGGGCGCCTGAGGGCGCCGGCGGGGTAAAATAGCACCAAGCCGTAAAACATCGCGTTCGGATTATTATTTTGTGCCGCATGGCACAACAAGGAGTTATTTTGATCACGCATATCAGCCCCCTTGGATCTATGGATTTATTGTCGCAACTTGAAGTCGATATGCTTAAGCGCACCGCCAGCAGCGACCTTTACCGGCTATTTCGCAACTGTTCGCTGGCGGTATTGAACTCAGGGAGCCAGACCGACAGCAGCAAAGAGCTGCTGGCCCGCTATCAGGATTTCGATATTAACGTGCTGCGCCGCGAGCGCGGCGTGAAGCTTGAACTGGTAAACCCCCCGGAAGAGGCGTTTGTCGACGGCCGCATCATTCGTTCTTTGCAGGCCAACCTGTTCGCGGTGCTGCGCGATATTCTGTTCGTCAACGGTCAAATCGCCACCGCCGGTCATCACCAGGACCTGAATCTGGAAAATTCGGTCCACATCACCAACCTGGTATTTTCCATTATGCGCAACGCCCGCGGCCTGCACGTGAGCGAAGCGCCGAACATGATCGTTTGCTGGGGCGGGCACTCCATCAGCGAAACCGAATATCTTTATGCGCGCAAGGTCGGCAGCGAGCTGGGACTGCGGGAACTGAATATCTGCACCGGCTGCGGGCCGGGCGCCATGGAAGCCCCCATGAAAGGCGCGGCGGTGGGCCATGCCCAGCAGCGTTATAAAGAAGGTCGGTTTATCGGCATGACCGAGCCATCGATTATCGCCGCCGAGCCGCCGAATCCGCTGGTGAATGAACTGATTATCATGCCGGATATCGAAAAGCGGCTGGAAGCCTTTGTGCGCATCGGCCACGGGATCATTATTTTCCCCGGCGGCGTGGGCACCGCCGAAGAGCTGCTCTATTTGCTGGGCATCATGATGAACCCGGAAAACAAAAATCAGGTATTGCCCCTGATTCTCACGGGTCCGGGCATCAGCGCCGACTATTTCCGGGTGCTGGATGAATTCATCGTCAGCACCCTTGGCGAGCAGGCGCGCCGCTATTACACCATTATCATCGACGATGCCGCCGAAGTAGCGCGCCGCATGAAATACGCCATGCCGGAAGTCAAAGAGAACCGCCGCAATACCGGCGACGCCTACAGCTTTAATTGGTCGCTGCGCATCGCGCCCGATTTGCAGCATCCCTTCGACCCGACCCATGAAAACATGGCTAACCTGAACCTGCATCGCGATCAGCCCGCCGAACAGCTGGCTTCCGCGCTGCGGCGGGCTTTTTCCGGCATCGTTTCCGGCAATGTCAAAGAGAACGGCATTCATCTTATCGAGCAATATGGCCCCTATAAGCTTCATGGCGACCCGGCCATTATGAAACGTATGGATCTGCTGTTGCAGGGATTTGTCGCGCAGCACCGCATGAAGTTGCCCGGCAGCGCTTATATTCCTTGCTACGAGATTTGTATTTAAGGCGGGACACGCCCCACTGCCGCCGGCGCCCTGACCGCCCGCGGCAATGAATTATCAGGACGGTAGCCCATGTCGGTTCATTTATTGATTGTCGATGCGTTAAATCTGATACGCCGCATCCATGCGGTGCAGGGGGCGTCCTGCGCCGCCGCCTGCGCCGGTGCGCTGCATCAGCTGATACTGCATAGCGCGCCGACCCATGCGGTGGCGGTATTTGATGATGAAGAACGCCATGAGAGCTGGCGGCATCAGCGGCTGCCGTCCTATAAAAGCGGGCGCTCGCCGATGCCCGAAGATTTATGCGCCCTGCTGCCGGTGATTAAACAGGCTTTTGAACAGCTCGGCGTGCGCTGCTGGCAGGCGCAGGGTTATGAAGCGGATGATATCGCGGCCACGCTGGCGCACAAAGTGGCCGCAGCCGGACACCGGGTTACGCTGGTGTCCACCGATAAGGGCTATTGCCAACTGCTCTCGCCGTCAATCCAGATCCGCGATTATTTCCAGAAGCGCTGGCTGGATATGCCGTTTATCACCGCCACCTTTGGCGTACAACCGGGGCAGTTAACCGATTATTGGGGGCTGGCGGGCATCAGCGGCAGTAAAATTCCAGGCGTGGCCGGTATCGGCCCCAAAACCGCCGCGCAATTGATTGGCGACGCCGGTTCGTTAACCGCCCTCTACGGGCATCTGGACGGCGTAGCGGAAAAATGGCGCAAAAAGCTGGAGCAACACCGCGAAATGGCGTTTATCTGCCGGCAGGTGGCAACGCTGGACACCGGCATCAGGCTTGACGGCAATTTGCAGCAGCTGCGGCTTCCGGGCGCGGGCTGAAACGCCCGCCCCGCGGGAATATTAGCGTTCGTCGCGCCGGCCGGGCACCGCGCTCCAGAACCGGCGGATATGCACCGTCACCTCTTCGCGATCGTGGTAGAGCTGTTTGGCATGCACTTCGGAATGAACGCCGTTCTCATGCAGGGCATCGCGCAGCAGCGCCAGGTTCTGGTTCACTTCTTCGTACCGTTTTTTCATCGGCAGCTTTAGATTGATGATGGCTTCGCGGCACCAGCCGTTGACCACCCAGTCGGCGGCCAGCTGCGCCACCCGTGCCGGTTTCTCCACCATATCGCATACCAGCCAATACACATTATTGCGCGGAGGCTCAAATTTAAAGCCGTCGGCGCGATGGTGGATGACCTGGCCGGTGGCCATCAGGCTCTCGTCCATGGTGCCGTTATCCACCGCATGCACCATCATGCTGCGTTTCACCAGCTGATAGGTCCACCCGCCGGGGCAGGCGCCCAGATCGACGGCATACATGCCGCTGCCCAGCCGTTCATCCCATTCATCGCGGGGGATGAAGACGTGGAAAGCCTCTTCCAGTTTCAGCGTGGAGCGGCTGGGAGCGTCCGAAGGAAATTTCAGGCGGGGGATGCCCATGTAAAACGGCGAATTATTATTGCTGTAGGAGTACCCCACATAACAGCAGCCGGGGGCGATAAAAAACACGTGGATGACCGGACGGAACGCTTCTTCCCGGTTGGCCAGTATTTTTTGCGCGCGCAGCGCCCCGCGCAGCGGGACGGTAAATTTACGGCAGAACTTCATCAGTTCTTTGCTTTCATTGGTATCCGGTACTTCGACGCGCAGATCTCCCGCGCCCTGTACCGCCCCGGTCAACATGCCGACGATGGGGGTAATGCGGTCGTCCACCGGCAGATCGCGCAGCAACTCCCCGGTCAGCAGCATTTGGCGGGCAAAAATCAAATCACGGAAAGGCAGTTCGCGGATCAATTTATCCGCTTCGTCATGCTGATAGCATTCAAATATGACATAGCCGCTGTTGTCTTTTACCCGGACAAAACCAAAAATTTCCAGCGCGCCGGCTTTTTCGGTAATTTCCGAGGCGCACTCTTTCTCAAATCCAGGTCGGCAATACAAAATCACTTTATTCACGGCGATCGGCCTTCTTTTTCAGACGCAATGCGCCAATTAACATTAAAATCCATCCGGCTAAAAAACAGGCGCCGCCGATGGGCGTGATATACACCCACAGGCGCAGCTGCGACAGGGCGAGGCAATAAAGACTGCCGCTAAACAGCACAATGCCCAGCGCCAGCAGCGCGCCGCTCCAGTAAAACCAGATGCTGGCGTTACGCTGCATGGCAACCCCCAACACCATAATGGCCAGGGTATGAAACGCCTGATATTCCAGGCCGGTTTTTAGCCAGGCCAGCTCCAGTTCGCCCAGGGTCTGGCTCAGGATATGGGCACCAAAGGCGCCGAGGGCGACAAATACCAGGCCGCTGACGGCGGAAAAAACCAACATTGCGCGACTACGCATCTTGTTAATCCTGATTATTACATTATTTTTGGGATCGTTATTCAGATTCGACCGTATGACCATTATTATAACGGAAACGGAATTTTTCTTGCTCGCTGGCCGCGCGGGCGATGATCCATTGACGAAAGGCGGCTATTTTACCCACTTCCGCCTGGCTGTCATGACAAACCAGATAAAAAGCATTTTTACTTACCAGCACGTCATTAAACGGACAGGCCAGCCTGCCCGCTTCGATTTCCGTCTGCGCCATGACGTTATTGGCCAGGGCCACGCCCTGCCCATGGATCGCCGCCTGCAATACCATGGCGCTGTGGCTGAAAATGGGTCCTTGCTGGACATTGATATGGTTAAGCCCCAACTGGCGGATATAGGCCTGCCAATCCCGGCGCGAAGCATCATGCAGCAGGGTATGGTTGGCTAAATCTTCCGGCGCTTTCAGCGGGTGCGCGCCGCTGAGCAGCGCCGGCGCGCATACCGGCAACAGATATTCCGCATACAGTTTTTCCACACGCAGTCCGGGCCAATTGCCCCGGCCATAAAAGATGCCGACATCCACATCGTCCGCCAGCTTGTCTTCCTCGCGATCCACGGCCTGGATCAGCACGTCGACGCCGGGCCAGGCGGCATTGAAGCTCGACAGGCGCGGCACCAGCCATTGAATGGCGAAACTGGGCAGCAGGCTAACGGTCAGGGCGCCCTTGGCGCTGCGCGATTGCAGCCGGCGCGTGGCATCGGCCAGGGCCGAGAAAATCTCTTTGATGTCCAGGTAGTAGCTCTGCCCGTCCTCGGTCAGCAGCAGCGACCGGTTGCGCCGGCGAAACAGTTTCAGCCCCAGGAAATCCTCAAGGGATTTTATTTGATGGCTGACGGCCGCCTGGGTAACAAACAGCTCTTCAGCCGCTTTGGTAAAGCTAAGATGACGGGCGGCCGCATCGAATACCCGCAGGGCATTCAGCGGCGGTAAGCGTTTAGACATGGGCGAGACACTTTTCTAGAGCACAAGAGAGCAAGATGAGCACGAATGCTTAACCTATTAGTTTTTTTTATCCGAGACATTATAATTTGTCCGTTGTGGATGCACCAGCAAATACCTATAGTTATGCGCACTTGCTGGCCGGAACGAAAAGCAGGTTTGAGTTTAATTTTCGGTGAAGCTTTGAATTTAGCCTTGATTTTAATGGCTTGGGTCGATCCGACCAGGGTTATTACAAGGCTTGCGTGGATTCAAAAATGCTTTTGGCTGGTGGTGTGATGTTGTGTTTGTAAATTTTGGCCTGATTTCAAGGCCTGTACTTCCTGGCACCCGACTTTTCCGGCACTGATTTCCTCGGAAACTGTCTGCTATTTATTTATTTTCAGTCTTTCTGAACATTATTCTGTCTGTCCAAAAAATGAATATGTAGCACCGCGTTAAGCGGTGCTTTTTTATGTGGTTAAAATAATGGAATAATGGCGGGAATACGATCTTACGCACCGCTGATTTATTGAGCTTCCATCATTTCTTTCACATCGGAACGGTTAATTTGCTGCTCAGTACCGTTGGCGTCTTTATAACCAATCATGCCGGTTTCATCATCAACTTTCGGTTTGCCGGACGTAACGATGGTCCGTCCGTCGTTGGTGTGCAATACGTAATTGCTTGAACAGGCGCTTAAAGTCAGCGCAAATAGAAAAGCGGATATTACCGCAGCTGTCTTCTTCATCATTAAACTCCTTGCAGAATAAAAAAACGCAAATCAAACTTCCAGGTAAGCAAATCTTTTGGCTCACCGTATATTATTTAGCATAACAAGCATTGGTTATTTTTCCACAAAACGGGATTAAATCCTGTCGCTAATGGCGCCCAGACGGCGATAATAGGAGGATTCCGTAATTTTGGCAGCGGTTCTATATCAGGGCTTAACAGGGTGTGTGAGGGCAATCCATGACTGAATTTGATTTCGTCGCGTTCCGGCGCCATTTTCCAGCGTTAAGCGATGATGTGGTATATCTGGACAGCGCCGCCACCGCTTTAAAACCCGACGCGGTCATCCAGGCCACCGACTTGTATTATCGCCATGAAAGCGGCAATGTCCATCGCAGCCACTATGCGGCGGCGGTTTCGCTTACCGCGCGTTATGAACAGGCGCGCGCGGATGTGGCCGCCTGGCTCAATGCCCCGTCGGCCGACAGTATTGTCTGGACCCGGGGAACGACCGAATCGATTAACCTGGTGGCGCAAAGTTATGCGCGTCCGCTGCTGCGTCCGGATGACGAGATCCTGGTCAGCGAAGCGGAGCACCATGCCAACCTGATCCCCTGGCTGATGGTGGCCCGGCAAACCGGCGCGCGGGTGGTAAAATTGCCGCTGGGCGAACGCCTGCAGCCTGACCAGCGGCAATTGGCCGCGCTGCTTAATGAGCGTACCCGCATCGTGGCGCTGAGCCAGATGTCCAATGTCACCGGCGGTTGTCCTGACCTGGCGGCCGCGATTACCGCCATCCGCCGCGGTTCGCAGGCGGTGCTGGTGCTCGACGGCGCCCAAGGCGCGGTACACCAGCAGCCGGACGTGCAGGGGGCGGATATCGATTTTTACGCTTTTTCCGGTCACAAACTCTATGGACCGACCGGCATCGGGGTGCTGTATGGCAAACCCGAGCTGCTGGCGGCCATGCCGCCCTGGCAGGGCGGCGGCAAAATGCTGACCGAGGCTTCGTTTAGCGGCTTTACGCCGCAAGCGGTTCCCCTGAGGTTTGAAGCCGGCACCCCCAATATCGCCGGGGCCATCGGCCTGGGCGCCGCCCTGCACTGGCTGGGGCAGCAGGATCGGCGCGGCGCGGAGCGCCACTGCGTGGCTCTCGCCGACCTGGCGGAACAACGCCTGTCGCAGCTGCCGGGATTTCGCGCCTTCCGCTGCGCGGGATCGCCGCTGTTATCGTTTGAGTTTGCCGGCGTGCATCACCAGGATATCGCCATTGTTCTGGCCCAGGCGGGGATCGCCCTGCGCGCCGGGCAGCATTGCGCCCAGCCGCTGATGGCGGCGTTGGGGATATCCGGCACCCTGCGCGCATCGTTTGCGCCGTATAATACCCGGCAAGATGTCGACCGATTGGTGCTGGCGGTGGAAACGGCTTTATCCCTGCTGCGGGACTAATACCTGAACCGGACTCGTTTATGACAGAAATGATAATTGGCGGCCATCCATTTGGCCGCGAGATCGATAGCGCGGAGCTGGCGCGGCGTTTTGCCGATTGCCGGCAGTGGGAAGATCGCCTGCGGCAGATTATTTTATTGGCCAAAGCCCTACCGGCGCTGTCGGAGGCGCTGAAAACCCCCGAAGCCGTATTGACCGGTTGCGAAAACCGCGTCTGGCTCGGCCATCAGCGGTTGCCCGACGGCAGGCTGCATTTTTACGCCGACAGCGACGGGCGCATCGTTAAAGGCCTGCTGGCGGTGGTACTGACGGGAGTGGAAGGTAAAACGCCGGAACAATTATCCGGCCAGGACCCTCTGGCGCCTTTCGACGCCCTGGGACTGCGGGACGCGTTAAGCGTCAGCCGCGCCAGCGGGCTGGCGGCGATTGCCGGCCGGGTGCGCGCCATTGTCGACGGCTATCCCGGCGGCCGCTGACGCCTGCCGCGCCGCCCTGGCCAGCATTTTTTTCAGCGCGTGGGACACCGCGATAAACCCGAAACTGGCGGTCACCATGGTGGCCGCGCCAAATCCCGACGCGCAGTCCATGCGTTTTGGCCCTTCGGCGGTGGAAGGCGACGCGCACACCGTGCCATCCGGCTGGGGATAGACCAGCGGTTCGGTGGAGTATACGCAATCGATGCCGAGCTTGCCTTTACTGTTTTTCACCACGTTAAAATCATGCTTGAGCCGCTCGCGTAATTTTGCCGCCAGCGGGTCCTGAATGGTTTTTGCCAAATCCGCCACCGCGATGCGGGTAGGATCGATTTGCCCGCCCGCCCCGCCGATGGTCACCACCGGAATTTTATAGCGCCGGCAATAAGAGAGCAGCGCCGCCTTGGGCCGTACGCTGTCGATCGCATCGATCACATAGTCAAAACCGCGATCCAGCAGAGCGGCCACGTTATCGGGGGTAATAAAATCATCGACGCAGGTCACCAGGCATTCGGGATTGATTGAGTCAATGCGCGCGGCCATCACCTCGGTTTTGGGCCGGCCCACCTGTTCGCGCAGGGCATGAATCTGGCGATTGGTATTGGTGACGCACACATCATCCATATCAATCAGCGTAATGGCGCCGATGCCGGTACGCGCCAGCGCTTCCGCCGCCCACGAGCCTACGCCGCCGATACCGATAACGCAGATATGGGCGCGGGAAAATACGTCCAGCGCCTGCAGGCCATATAGCCGGGCGGTACCGCCGAAACGCTGCAAATACCCCTGTGAATAATGACCACTCATGTTACCACCTCATCTAAACCCAGCGCACGTAAACCCATCCTGCGCAGCGCCGGCAATCCCTAAAGCCTAAACCTAAAACGGCGGGCGGGCGTGTCATGCCGTGCGCACGCGCCGGCGGGGCGATACCGGCGCCGCCGTCCCGTCCGGGCTCCGGCATCGGTCCCCCGGCCGCTAATTATCGTAGGTGACCTGTACTTGTCCAGGGGTAACGGTGCGGTTGCCCGTAAATAGCTGGCCGCCGTCCTGCGCGCTTTTGAGCACCCATACCCGGCCATAATGGTTATAGTAACCCGCCGCATGGCCGGCTTCGGCGCCGATACCCTGGTACATATCAAAATGCTGGCCCTTGATCGCCCCGCCGACATCCAGCGCCACCATTAAGCGCATTTCATATTTACCGGTAAATTTGCCGTTATTATCCAGCAGCGGGACTTCCGCCAGCAGGGTGGTGCCGGCCGGCACCAGCGAACGATCCGAGGCCACCGAAGCCTTGGCCACCAGCGGCACGGCGCTGGCGCCTTTTACCGGGGCAAAAGGCACCGGTTTAAAGAATACATAAGAGGGGTTTTGCTCCAGCAGCTCGCGCACCTGCGCTTCGCTGTGCCGGGAGGCCCACTGGCGTATCGCCTGCATCGACATATCTTCGCGCGCCACTTCGCCGCGATCGATCAAAATCTTGCCGATGCTGCGATACGCGTGCCCGTTTTTGCCGCCGTACCCAAAGAACATCATCGGCCGGCCGTCGCCGTAATCCACGTAGCCGCTGCCCTGGACTTCCATCATAAAATTGTCCATCAGCGAATTACTGTAGGCGATGGCGAGATTGCGCCCTTCCAGGGCGCCGGCATAGATAGCCGCGCGATCGGGTAGCTGGCGGTTTTTGCCACGGGGCGGCATGCGGTACAAGGGATATTGAAACTCGCCCTGCGGCGTATAGCGGGCCTGGATGACCGGCGTGTAATAACCGGTGAACTGCACGTTGCCGAAGTTATCCACCCCTTCCATCTGATAGGCCTTGATGCCGAACTGCGCCAGTTGCCGGGTATCGGCTCCCGCCAGCGCCCAGCGTTTGACGGCATCGAAATTGGTATTGTTGCGGTTATACAGGCCCGACGCGGCGTATTGCGTTTCCGTGACCTGATCGGCGTAATCCTTGGCGTTGACCGGCCGGCCTTTGGCGTTAGGCTCATTGACCAGCCCGAACGGCTGCGTGAGGCGACCATCTTTATACTGCTGCCCGCGATCGGTGGGGCGGGACGAACAACCGGCCAGAATGGCGAAAATCAGGCCAATGAAAAGATAGTTTACCCATTGTTTGTTCATAGTGTTCTCATGCCGGTTCCATATGCCTACGTATCAACGGCGAACGATAGCAAAGGCGGATCAATAGATAAATCGATTATTATAAAAAGAATCGGAAAATATGGTTATAAAACAAGCAAAAACCCGCCTCTTTAAACAAAAATCATGATACTGGGCGATTAATCGCAAAAAGGGGTTGCAACAAACGCTGTCCAGAGTATAGTGCGCTTCCACGGACGCGGGGTGGAGCAGCCTGGTAGCTCGTCGGGCTCATAACCCGAAGGTCGTCGGTTCAAATCCGGCCCCCGCAACCAATTAAGCATTCATAGCATTTTGAATGAATGTCAAGACCAAACAGCAGTAAGCAGTAAAAGAAATAATAAAAGAAGCAAGCATCTGACTGCTCACAGATGTAATATATCGGACGCGGGGTGGAGCAGCCTGGTAGCTCGTCGGGCTCATAACCCGAAGGTCGTCGGTTCAAATCCGGCCCCCGCAACCACTTCTTTTAGCGGCTTTCCAGCCGCAGCAATCGACCCACTCTGATGTGGGTTTTTTTATGCGTTTTTTTTGCCCCCTTCCCCCTCAGCGGCCCGCCACTACCCCACCCGAGGCGAAATAAGCTTTGATCCCGGCCAGGATAGATTCCGCCACCTGCTGCTGGAAGCGGACCGTGCGCAAGCGGCGCTCTTCCTCAACATTGCTGATAAAGGCGGTTTCCACCAGGATGGATGGGATGTCGGGGGCTTTTAATACCGCAAAACCGGCCTGATCCACGCTTTTTTTATGCAGATGAGCAATTTTCCCCAGGCGATGTAATACCTGCTGGCCAAATTTCAGGCTATCGTTAATGGTCGCGGTCTGCATCAAATCAAAAATAGTATGGTCGAGGTAGCGGTCGCCGCTCTTGCTCACCCCGCCGATATCATCGGCGGCATTTTGGGTCTCGGCCAGAAACCGGGCCGCGGCGCTGGTGGCCCCTTTGGTGGACAGGGAAAATACCGATGCCCCCCTGGCCGCGCGGTTGGTAAACGCATCGGCATGAATGGAGATAAACAGATCCGCCCGCTGTTTGCGCGCTTTGGCCACCCTGACCTTAAGAGGGATAAACACATCCTCATTACGGGTCATAAAGACTTTCATATTGGGTTCGCGGCGGATCAGCGTGCGCAGATGCCGTGCGATTTTCAGCACCACATCTTTTTCGCGAGTGTGATGTTTACCGATGGCGCCGGGGTCCTCGCCGCCGTGTCCGGGGTCGAGCATAATCACGATCGGCCGGTCGCGGCCGGCTTTGCCGGCCCGGGGCGCCTGGGACGCCGGCGGCAGGCTGCGCGCCAGATCCCCCTGGTTATAATCTTCCAGCAGGGCCAGCAGCGGGTCGTCCTGCACCGCGGAACGGCTGCCGGCCCGCGGGTAGAGATCCATGACCAGGCGATGTTTAAAACCGGCTATCGGCGGCAAATCCAGAAACAGGGGTTCAATGGGTTGCCTGAGTTCGATCACCAGCCGCGCGGTATCGCGATCGAACTGGCCGGCCCGCATCCGGCTGATATACGGGTCCTGCTCGCTGACCAGCCGGCCGATGCCCTTGAGCATCCCGTCAAGCTGCGCGCCCTGGATATCCACCACCAGGCGATCGGGGCCGGTGAGCATAAACTGGCGATAATGCAGCGGCGACCGGGCTTCTACCGTGATGCGGGTATAGCTGGCGGCGGGCCAGATGCGCACCGCCACAATCAGCGGGGCGGCGGCCAGCCCCGCCGGGCTAAGGCTTAACAACCAGACGGCCGCCGCGCCCCGCAGCAGCCGGCGGCGGCCGCTATTATGCTGTGGATCTGACATGGGGCTCCGGGGTTAATTCTAATCTAATGAAAAACCAGTCATTTTTCGACATGCGGAAAACTTTAACCAATCAGCCGGTTTCTGTCATCCCCAAAAGGCTTTATGCTTATGTCATCAGGGTTTATTTTCGATTCTTTACAATAAAAAAGGACAGCAATTGCCACTTGCCATACCCGCCGTAATAGAATAAAAATACACAAAATCAGAATAACCATTCACAGAGGATATGCCGTGAAGGAACGTAGTACTGAACTGGTCCAGGGCTTTCGTCACTCAGTTCCCTATATCAATGCGCATCGAGGCAAAACGTTTGTCGTCATGTTGGGCGGTGAAGCCATCGAGCATGAAAATTTTGCCAACATCGTTAATGATATCGGCCTCCTTCACAGCCTGGGCATCCGCCTGGTGCTGGTTTACGGCGCCCGGCCGCAAATCGACGCCAATCTGGCGGTGCATCGTCTCGATCCGATTTACCACAAGAATACCCGCGTCACCGATGCGCCGACGCTGGAGCTGGTCAAGCAGGCCGCGGGCTTGCTACAGCTGGATATCACCGCGCGCTTATCCATGAGCCTGAATAACACCCCCTTGCAGGGAGCGCATATTAATGTGGTAAGCGGTAATTTTATTATCGCCCAGCCGCTGGGAGTGGATGACGGGGTGGATTATTGCCACAGCGGGCGGATTCGGCGTATCGACGATGAAGCCATTCACCGCCAGCTCGACAGCGGGGCCATCGTCCTGCTCGGGCCGGTGGCGGTGTCGGTTACCGGTGAAAGTTTTAATCTGACCTCCGAAGAGGTGGCCACCCAGTTGGCGATAAAGCTGAAGGCGGAAAAGATCATCGGTTTTTGTTCGTCCCAGGGGGTTATCGACGACGATGGGGAAATCATCTCGGAATTGTTCCCCAACGATGCCCAGTTGCGCATCGATGCGCTGGAAAGCCAGGGGGACTACCACTCCGGGACGGTGCGTTTTTTACGCGGGGCGGTTAAGGCTTGCCGCCGCGGCGTGCGCCGCTGCCATTTGATCAGCTACCAGGATGACGGCGCGCTGGTGCAGGAGTTATTTTCGCGGGAAGGCATCGGCACCCAAATCGTCATGGAAAGCGCCGAACAGGTGCGCAGGGCCACCATTAACGATATCGGCGGTATCCTGGAACTGATTCGCCCGTTGGAGCAACAGGGCATTCTG
This sequence comes from Enterobacterales bacterium, assembly GCA_015654925.1. Lineage (GTDB taxonomy): Bacteria > Pseudomonadota > Gammaproteobacteria > Enterobacterales > Enterobacteriaceae > Acerihabitans. The sequence continues at coordinate 27,871 of JAATFX010000070.1, forward strand.
GTGCGGCGCTCCCGCGAGCAGTTGGAAATGGAAATCGATAAGTTCACTATTATCGAGCGGGATAACTTGACCATCGCCTGCGCCGCGCTTTATCCCTTCCCCGACGAGGGGCTGGGAGAAATGGCCTGCGTGGCGGTGCATCCCGATTATCGCAGCTCCTCGCGCGGCGAGATGCTATTGCAGCGCATTACCCAGCAGGCGCGCCAGATGGGGCTGAAAAAGCTGTTTGTATTAACCACCCGCAGTATTCATTGGTTCCAGGAGCGCGGTTTTACTCCCGCCGAAGTGGAAGTGCTGCCGCAGCAAAAACAGGCGCTGTACAACTATCACCGCCGCTCCAAAATTCTGGTGGCGGACCTGACCGGCCAATAAACCGGGCTACCCGCCACCGCCCTGGCCGCGCAGCCGGTCTATCAGGCCGCTGCGCCGCTGGATGGGGGTAGCGATGGCATGGCTTAGCACATCATCGTTGGCATAAATCGACAGCCGCTCGCGGGCCCGGGTAATCGCCGTATAGACCAGTTCGCGGGTCAGTACCGGCAATAGCTGGTTGGGCAGCACCAGCGCGGTGTGAATGAACTCCGATCCCTGGGATTTATGCACCGTCATGGCAAAGGCCGTTTCATGTTCCGGCAGGCGGCTCAGGGGAACGGCCTTGATGGTGCCGTCAGGCAAGGGAAAATGTACCCGCAGCTCGTCCAGATGGTTATATAGCATGATGCCGATATCGCCGTTATACAGGCCGAGAGAGGGGGCATTGCGGGTGATCATCACCGGCCGGCCCGCGTATCCCCTGGCGGCGGTGTCGGCCGGGCGCGCGATCATTGCGGCCTTGGCCAGCGCCTGTTCGATCCGGGCATTCAGGCCGGATACCCCGAACGGCCCTTCACGCAGGGCGCATAACAGGCGGTATTGATTAAAGGCTTTGAGGATCGCGCCCGGTTCGTCGCCCGCCTTTACCCGCAGCAAATAATCCCGATAACCCGCCAGGCACCCTTCAAGCAGCCGCAGGTAGTCATCGCCATCCCTGACCGGCGCATATCCCACATCCGCTTCCCGGCCCGCATTGAGCATGGCCAGCGCGCCGCGGTTGTCGCCGGCGTTCACGGTGTTGGCCAACCGGCCGATGCCGGAGCGGTCGTCAAAACGATAGCTTTTGCGCAGCAGGCACAGGCTATCGCCGGTCACATATCCCGTCTGGCCGTCCCCCGCCGGGATGACGCAGCCGGTAAGCCGCTGCAACTGCCGGTTGCGCGCCGGGCTATAGCCGTTCTCGGCAAAAAAGCAGATATCGCCCAATACCGCCCCGGCCTCGACCGAGGCCAATTGGCAGCGATCGCCCAGGAAGATCACCTGCGCCCGCGGCGGCAGCGCCGCGATGACATTGGCCATCATCGGCAGGTCGACCATCGACGCCTCGTCGATAATCAGAATATCCACATGCAGCGGATTATCCTGGTGATAACGCATGCGTTGGCTGTTGGGCTGGGCGCCCAACAGCCGGTGCAGCGTGACCGCCTCCCGGGGGAACAGCTTGCGCTGCCGAGCGTCCAGGCCCAGCCCCTGCAGCGCGATGCCCAGGGATTCACTCAGGCGCGCCGCGGCTTTACCGGTGGGCGCCGCCAGCTGGATACGCAGGCTTCCTTCCCCGGACAGCACCACCAGGGCGGCCAGCAGTTTGGCCACCGTCGTGGTTTTGCCGGTACCGGGGCCGCCGGACACCAGGGCCACCGGGTGGGTAATCGCCACCGCCGCCGCGACTTTTTGCCAGTCCACTTCATCCCCGGCGGGCGGGAAAAAGCGGTTGAGCACCTGATTGATAGCGGCTTCGTCGGCCACCGGCCGGGGGCGGGTAGCGTTGAAAAAACCGGCGACCCGGCATTCGTTTTGCCACATCCGCTGCAAATACAACCGCCGGTTATCCAGCACCAGCGGCGTGGGACGCGACCCGTCGCTGACCGCCGGCGAGGCGATCAATATCCGCTGCCAATCGTCGGCGGACGGTTTGCCGGCCAGCTCCCAGGCCGCGTCGGCCAAGGGGCGGTGGCGGCCGTTGAACAGCTCTGCGGGCGCCAATAATTCCAGCGGCAGGCAGACATGGCCGGCGCCGGCGTCGGCGCTCAGGCAGGCGCAGGCCAGCAGCATCGCGGCCTCATGGGGGGCGGCCAGCATACGGGCAAATTGGATGTCCAGCGGGCGCAGAAGGCGCAGCTGTAGCGCCTGGGCGAAAAGTTCCTCCATCAGCTTGCCTTATCCTCGATGGTGAGCGCGGTCCCGGTGCGGAATAAGTTATCCAGCCCGTCGATCAGGGCGGGATCTGGGCGGCAGTAAAAGACGCCGTTGCCGGGGTTGTCCGCAGCCAGGCCGCGCAGGAAGAGATAAAATACCCCGCCGAAATGACGCTGGTAATCGTAATCCGCTAAACGATGGCGCAAATAGCGGTGCAGCGCCAGCGCATACAGCTGGTATTGCAAATCGTAGCGATGCTCCGCCATGGCCCGCGCCATGGCCTCGGGCGTATAGGCCGCATTGTTCTCGCCCAGCCAGTTGGACTTATAATCCAGCAGGTAATAGCGGCCTTGCCAGCAGAATACCAGGTCGATAAAGCCTTTGAGCATGCCCCTGACCTGCGGAAAATTCAGCGGCGGGCAGCGCGCCGACAGCGGATCGAATTGTTTGCATAACCCGTCGAGCGCGCCGGCGGTAACGGCGGCGTCGATGGGCAGGTAAAATTGCAGCTCCGCCTGTTTTTTACCCGCGTCGAGGCCTGCCAGCGTAATGCCCTGCTCGTTGAGTGGGGCGTGCAAGACCAGCTCCATCCATTGTCCGATAACCGGCAGCCAGACGTCATCAATGCCGTTTTGCAGCAATTGCCCGCTTAGCCACGCCTCATCCAGGGGCTGGCTAAAATCCAGGGATTCAAACAGGGAATGCAGGAACGTGCCCGGCGACGCGCCGCGGGCAAAGGTATGGGGCGTGAGGGCGGCGTCGGCCCCCTGCCCGCGTTCGCCGGCCGCATCCGTATCCAGGCGGGGCTGCAAGTCCAGCAGCGGCGACGCGCCGCCGTGCTGCTGCAGGCCGGAATAGCTGGTAACGCGCCAGTTATCCTGCGAACGCCGCCGGTAAGGCCGGACGGCCAGATCTTGCCGGCCGGTTTCATCGGGCCGGCGGGGCTGCGCCACGGGCCGGCCGATAGGGGTCAACGCGATATCCGCACCGGCCAGCAATTCCAGCCGGGATCGCAGGAAAGCGGCGTCGCCCGGTTGGCCCTGCTGGATTAAATAACCCAGCGCGCCGTGATGCAGATCGGTGTCGCCGGCTTTGGCGCGCCCGCCGCGAAACAGCGGGGCGATGCCGATGCCGCAATGGTATATCGAGCGCGTCAGCGCCACATACAGCAGGCGCAGGTCTTCCGCCAGGCGCTCTTCGTCCGCCAGCGCCAGGCTGTCGGACGCCGCCGAGAGATCCAGCCAGGCCTGGAAATCCTGCCGATCGTGGAACAGCGGCCGCTTTTGCTGGCGAAAATCGGCGGCAAACGGCAGGAACACCAAGGGAAACTCCAGCCCTTTGGATTTATGCACCGTGGTGATTTGCACCAAATGGCGGTCGCTTTCCAGCCGGAGCTGCTGATTATCGGCCTGGGTATCGGGCATCTCTATTTGCAAGGCCAGCCAGCGCACCAACGCATGTTCATTATCCAACTGCGCCGACGCCTCCTGCAACAGCTCGGCCAGGTGCAGCAAGTCGGTCAAGCGGCGCTCGCCGCTGGGGCTGGCCAGCAGGTTTTCCGCCATCTGGCGGTAGGTCATGAGCTGGCGCAGCATCGGCAGCACGCCGCGCTGTTGCCACTGCTGGCGATAGCCGGCGAATTCATCCACCAGCGCATCCCAGGCCCGCTCGTCATTATTGATATTCTCGATATCCCGCGCGTCCAAGCCCATCAGGCTGGTCGCCAGCGCGCAGCGCAGCGCGTTATCCTGGCCCGGGATCAGGATGGCCTGCAGCAGCCAGAGCAGCTCCCGCGCTTCGGGGGTTTCATAGACGCTGTCGCGGTTTGACAGGTACACCGCCGGGATCGCCAGCGCGCTGAGCGCATCGCGTATCAGCGCGGCCTCATTGCGGTTACGCACCAGCACGGTAATATCTGAAGCCCGCAGAGCCTGCCGCCCCTGCGGACCGGAGAGCCAGGCCTGCCCCTCTTGGCCCGCGCCCAGCAGATTGTTAATGGCGGCCGCGCACTGGCGGGCCATCAGATGCTGGTACTCACTGACCCCGACCCCTTCTCCGGGCTGCAGCCAGAATTCCATGGCCGGCAAAACGCGCTGATTGACTTCCAGCGCCAGGCCGGCGTTGCGCGGGGCGGCGCCAACAGGCAGAAAAGGGATTTGTTCAAAGATAAATGGTCGGGGCAGCGACTGGAACAGCCGGTTTACCGCGCCGATCATGGCCGGCGACGAGCGCCAATTGGTATCAAGAGTAAAGTGGGCGCTAATTTCGCTTCTGGCGCGCATATAGGTAAAAATATCAGCGCCGCGAAAAGCGTAAATAGCCTGTTTCGGGTCGCCAATCAATACCAGCCCGCAGGTGGGCTGCCCGCCGTAAAGCCGGCGGAAAATCCGGTATTGCTGCGGGTCGGTATCCTGGAATTCATCGATCATCGCCACCGGATAGCGGTTGCGCACCATGAGCGCCAGCGCCTCGCCGCCCTGCCCCTGCAGCGCCCGGTCGAAGCGGCTGAGCAGATCGTCAAAGCCCATTTCGCCGCGCCGGCGCTTTTCCTGTTCGAGCGCCAGGCGCACCTCATCGAGCGCCAGCACGAATATCAGCTCGCGCAGGGTTAACGGCTGCTGATAAAACCGGTCTATTTCTTCGAACAACGAATGTTCGGGAGGAGCGCCCTTGGTGGTTTTGTCCCTGAGGACCGACTGGCGGAACCGCTCCAGCTCTTTAGGCACCTCATAATCTTCGGTGGCCGTGATGGACCACGCCGAAATCTTATCCAGCCAAAGAGGCAGGTATTTGCCGCTATACGAGCGCTTATCAACGCCGGAGTCGCCCACCAGGGCGGCTAACTGGCCGGCGCACTGCCGCCATTGCTGTTTAAGGCCATCGATGCGGGCGATAATGCGCTCATGGCGCTGGAGAATGGATTCCGTTTTATCCGGCGGGTTACGCACCACCGGCGCTTCGCCCTGCATATAGGGCAGTAATTCCGCCAGTAGTTTTTCCGGGCCGTCCCACTCTTTATTCACCGCCCGGGCAATAGCATAAGGCAGAGGATAGCAGTAACGCCGCCAGAAATCGGCGCAAACCTGGCGCCGCAGCGCCGACTCGTCTTCCACCAGGGTTTGCTGGAACATCATGCCGGACTCCACGGTATTCTGGCTCAGCATCCGCTGGCAGAAACCGTGAATGGTATAAATTGCCGCTTCATCCATCTGCCGTTCGGCCGCCAGCAGTAAACGCGCGGCCTGGTCGCAGTCAGGGATTTGCGCCAGCAGCTCCTGGAATAGTTCATTATCGCTGGCGCGGCGAACGCAGGCCAGGCGCAAGCGGTGGATATTCTCGCGGATGCGCCCGCGCAGCTCGCCGGTGGCCGCTTCGGTGAAGGTGACCACCAGAATCTCTTCCACGCTGAGCGGGCCGGGATAAGCCGCCTGCCGGCCCAATCCGAGCAGCAGCCGCAAATACAGCGCCGCCAGGGTATAGGTTTTTCCGGTGCCCGCCGAAGCTTCGATAAGACTCGCGCTTTGCAGCGGCAGCGTATACGGATTAAGGGTCTGCGCGGTCAAGAGGCGTTTTTTCCTTTACTGGTCCTGGTGTGCGAGCACGGGCAAGGTTTTTTGCAACGCCGAGGCATTGGGATAAAGCGTCCAGCCCTCCGGGGCGGCATACTCCACCGGGTCATGGCCCTCCCCGCCGATTTGCGACAGCAGCGATAGTCCCCGCTGTTCGATGACCGCCTGATGGAAGAAATCGGCCAGTTGCGCTAACGTCAGCTCCCGCAATTGCGCCACCACTTTATCACGGGTATCGAATGCCGGGTTATCGCGCTCGATATCATCGGTATATTGCCCGACTTCCTCGCTCAGGGTCTGCGGCTGCTGTAGCAATTGGCTGATGAGGCCCTGTTTGTATTGCTCAAACTCCGCCGGAGCCATGGCGCGCAGGCGCTGCTCGGTGGCGCCGAAAAACGCCTGGTAGCGCTGGTAAAGATAGGCCGGCTGGCGCGTGCCGCTTTGCAGCACGAACTCGATCCCGCCCTGCTGCCCGACAAAGACCGGCATGGTGAAGATGGCGTAGCCCAGCTGTTCGCGGGTTCTTAATTGCTGGTAAAACCACGACTCGATGATTTGCGAGAGCAGATAACTGTTCGCCATGCCCTGCACCCGATCATAGCCGGTAGGCACATATACCGCCGACAGGGCCGCGTCCGTACTGCCGCCGCTTTTTTGTATGATGGCCCGCTGCGGCTGCTGAATTTGCACTTTCTCGGCGCGCAGCCATTGCGTGCCGGTCCAGCCAATCTGCTTTTTCAGCTCGGCGGACAAGTCGATGGCCTGCTGCGCGGTCAGGTTGCCCACCACCAGCATATCAAGAGAGGCGGGTTTGAACAGGGTCTCGCGATAAGCAATCAGATCCTGCAACGTCAGGCCGTTGATCAGCGCCCGGCGCTCGTCCCGCTCCGCATACGGCAGCGCGGACAACACCTTGACCGGAATCATGGCCTGCGCGTAGGGTTTTTCTTTTTCGGTGCCGTCAAGCTGTTCGCGATACCAGCTTTTGGCCTGGATCAACTGATCCACCGTGGGAATAAAGGTGGCATAACGGTTCACCAGGCTGACGGCCAGCTGCGGCAGGCGCTGGGTATAACCGGTGGCCTTGATGGTCAATCCGTCGCTGACATAGGTGGAAAAACTGATGCCGCCCACGTAGGCCTGATTGCTCAGCTCGGCGAGATCCTGGCTGGCGATATAGTCATTGAGCGCATAGAGCACCTGGTTGCGGGCGGAAGACATGATATCGGCGTTACGGAAATTCAGGGTAATGTCCGCCCGGGGCTCATCGGCGAAATAGCGGCTGGTCATATAGCGTAGCCTCAGGCCCGGCTCATCGACGATCAACTGCGGATGCTCCGGCGCGGGCGCGGGCTTGATCAATGAGAAATCGTTGGCGATGTAGGGGTTGAGCGCCGGCAGCGCCAGGGTGATGTGGTCCTGGGTCTGCCGCCATAGTACCAGGCGATCCGGCGTAATTTTATCCACTTGGTAAGGAGCGTTGACAAAATAGGCGCTTTTATCATGGGGCTCGTCGGGGCTGATAAACCAGACGCGGGCGTGTTCCGGCGTCATGGCGTCGAGCCGATCGGCAATAGCTTGGGGATCGTAGCGATCCGCCAGATAAGGGTAGTCGAGGACATGGGGCACCGGGACCCGCAGCATTGAATCCACCAGCCATTCGATATAATCCATGTTACGGGTAATCACCGGATAACGAAAATCCTGATCAAGCACATGGGAGATTTCATCAAAATACTGGCGCTGAATTCCCTGTTCGCGCAGCATTTTCAGGTAGCTGAAAATGGCCGCCACCACTTCGTCCCGCCGCTTAAGCCCTTTATCGCTCAGGGAGGTGGCAATGGCGAATACCCCGCCGTTGCGATCGACTATGGGGTCGGCGCCGGCGTCAATCGCATCCGCCAGTCCCTGTTTTTGCAACCAGTCCGCTAAAGTATTCGGGCTGCGGTTACCGATGAGATAACTGATATAGGTATCGCTTTTGCTGCGAAACGCCTGGCTGTTATTGGCGATGGGAAATTCAATGCGCAGCATCTTTTGCGGTTGCACAGGCTGATAGTGAATCAGGATACCGGTTTGTTTTTCAGTGACCGCGGGTACGGTAATTTCCGGCACGGTGGCGCGGCGGTTGGCGACGCGGCCATAAGTTTGCGCCGCTATCTCGGCCAGCCGCGGCAGGGGTTGATTACTGTAGATCACCGCCACCATCAGGTTGGCCGAATAGTAGCGGTGATAAAAAGCCTTGAGCGCCTGGTGCAGATTGCTGCCCGGCTTATCGCGCAGCGTGTCGAGATTGCCGCCGGAGAAACGGGAGCCGGGATGGGCCGGGTTCATGGTTTCGGCGCGGATCTGCGCCATGCGCAAACCGTCATTGGCGCGGGCCATGGTCAATTCGGCATTGACCGCATGGCGCTCCTTATCGGCATTGCCGGGATCGAGCAGCGGGCTGGCAATGGCGTCCGCCAGCCGGTCGATGGCCGGCAGCAGGGCGTTATTTTCCACTTCGAGGTAAAACGCGGTGCGATAGGAGGCGGTGCTGGCATTGTGGTCGCCACCGTGTTTTTTGAGAAACTCAGCCAGGTTTCCCGGTTGCGGATATTTTTTGGAACCCATCAGGATCATATGTTCAAGGTAATGGGCCAGCCCCAGCTGATTATCCGGATTTTCCAGCGATCCCACCGGCACCGCAATGGCGGAAAGCGATTTAACCGCCTGCGGATCGCTGACCAGCAGCACCGTCATATCATTGGCCAGCCGGACGGCCTGATATTGCCTTACGTCTTTACTGCTCTTGCGAATGGTCTCTTTTATCGGTTGCCAGCCGGGGGCGGCTTCAACCGGCGCAATGCTAAAAAAACACAACAAGGCACAACTGAACAACCCAATAACCAATCTTCGCATTCCGCTCTCCAACAAAACCCTAAACGGCCGGCCTTGGCCGCTTCGCTAATAATCCGGCTTTTTTATACCGCAGTTAACCTACATCAAAACTCACCGACATAGAAACCCGCTTTTTTACCCACGGCGCGATAACGGGGAGACAACCCAATCTAAGACAATTTTTTTTCAGTTCTGTCAGCCTGGGAGGTCTTTTTTTCCCGCCGCGGCTTTTCCGTTTCCGCCAGGTTGCGGCTAAACGGCGGCAGCAAATAGGTCTGCGCCGCCAGCATGATTGCCTGGATTCGGTCTTCATCAAGTTGCCGCATCAGCCGCTGCAAATAAGGGTCCTGGCCTTCCCCCGGGGTAAAGCCATCGCCCTGCCAGGCCTGCAGGAGTTTATCGCGCCCCTGCGCCTGGCAGGTTGCGTCCCAGTCGATGTCGCCGCTATTGCGATCGTAACACTGGCTCAGCCACGCGCCGCCCGCCCGGTTTAATAATAACAAAGGGGTATTCATGCCCTGACAATAGCCCGTTACCAGCGCCAGCAGCCATGTTTTCGCCTGATCCACGGATACCGCGGCAAAACGCCATTCCCCCTTGACGCCATACATCCGGCTTTCACCCGTCCCCCCCATGGCGCACCATACCAAATGCTCCAGCCAGAGCGCCAATCCATCCTTCATGGACAGCACCCCCGGCCGCCAGCGGAGCAGGCCGTCCGTTTGCACCTGGGGCAGCCAGCCGTTGAGTTCGATATCGCCGAACGTCAGGTCGATCTCGATGCTTTGCGTGTCACCTTGCCGCTGCTGGCGCACCGTCTCGGCCAGTTGCGCCATTTCATCGCGCTGCTTGGCCCAATAGAGTTCGCCAAAGGCGCCATAGGGCAGATATCCCGCGGCGCGAACTTTGCGGTACAGCTGGTCGGGGTCTTCCTCGGCGATCAGGGTATTAAGCAACTGGTCGTTGAGTTGATACCGGGTCAGGCCTTCGATGACAAAAGGTTCGTCGGCGACCAGTTCGGTCTCTTCCAAATGAAAATAGACCCCCAGGCGCTGTTGGAAATAAGCGCGCACCGGATGGTTGTAAAAACGCCGCAGGGAATCAAACGCCAGAACGGTAATCTGTTCGGCGTCAAGGGGACGGATAAACTCGGGATGCGCTTTGCCGCCGGCGCTGGCGGCGGGCAGCCACTCCGCGGCGAAACTTTGCTGTTCGGAACCGTCGACAAAATTTTGCGCCGCGAACGGCATCCGGCTGTGCCATTGGTAGATATGCGCGCTGACCCTGGCGGCGCTGGCATCCACATCAAGATGCCCATCGCCGGGCAGATAAAAGCTTTGCGCGACGTACTCCATTAATTCGCTGACCAGCACCGAAGGATAACGCAGGGTATTATCCTGGATGGAACGGCCGATAAAACTGATATAAAACCGTTGCTGCGCCGAAAGCAGGGCCTCCAGGAACAAATAGCGATCGTCATCGCGGCGGCTGCGATCGCCGCGCCTGGCCTGGCTGGCCATCAGGTCAAACCCCATCGGCGGCAAGGTGCGCGGGTAGACCCCGTCGTTCATGCCCAGCAGGCAGACCACTTTGAATGGGATCGAACGCATGGGCATCAGGGTACAAAAATTGATCGTGCCCGCCAGAAAGCGCTGGCTGATCCGCTCTTGATCCAAACGCGCGGACAGCTCGTCGCGCAGCAACATCACCGACACCGGCTCGTCAAAGGATGCCTGCAGGCCAAATTGCAGTATTTGCTGCCATTGGGTTTCCAGCAGGGCCAACGCGGCTTCGGCCTCGCTATCAGGCAGGAAAAAGTCGGCCACCAGTTCGCGGCAGCAGGGCAGCCAGTCGGCAAGGGCGCGCGGTTCCCTCAGGATATCCCGCCAGCGCCGCAGCTGCATTAATAAGTCGGCCAGATGCCCGACCAGCCCGGCGATCAGCCCGCTGGACTCGTCATAGGGCAGAATGCCCTGCCAGTCGCCGCCGTGGCTGTCCATCGCGTAGCCCAGCAGCATGCGCGTCAGGCCGAATTGCCAGGTGTGCTGGCCGGTGGCGGGCAGCATCAGCTCGCGGATATTCTCGTCGTCCAGTCCCCAGCGGATACCCGACTCGGCCACCCATTGCCTGAGCAGCTTCTGGCCGGCTTCATCAATGGAAAACCGGGCCGCCACCGCCGGCACTTCCAGCAGCGCCAGCACCTGTTCAGCGGCAAAACGGCTTTGCGGCAGCTCCAGCAGCGTAAGAAACGCCGGCAGCGCCGGATGAATGTGCCTGGCCCGCCGGTCGGAAATGGCGAACGGCAGATAACGACCGGCGCTGATATTGCCAAACACCGCCTGGATGGCGGGCGCATAACGATCGATATCCGCCACCATGACGATAATTTCCCGCGGCGCCAGGGCGGGGTCTTCGCTCATCATGGCCAGCAATTGATCGTGCAACACCTCGACTTCCCGCTGGGGGCTGTGGCAAACGTGCAGGCTCAGGGAACGATCCGCCGGTTGCAGCAGGCGTTTTGCCAAGCTGTTTTCCAGGGTCTCGCGGCTCATGCCGACGATGGCATGATCCTCCAGCTCCAGAATGTCGCGTTGCAGCGTCGCGAGCAGGGTATCGTCGCCCGGGTCGACAAAGGCGTCTACTTCCCGCACCCCGTCAAGCTGTGCCAGCAGAAACAGATTATCGCGGCCCAGTTTTCCCCATGATGCCAGGAGGGGATTGCCGATCTGCTGTTCCCCCTCGTCATCAAATAGGGCGGCGGCGTCTTCGGGCCGGCGAAAGAGCGGGTTTTCCCGCGCCTCCTGGTAATGGCTGCGCTTACGGCTTTGCAGTTTGGCCAGAAAAGCGTAGTCCCTGATATCGCCCCAGTAATAGCGACAGGGATTGGTAAACAACAGATGGACATCGATATGCCGGCCCAGGGCCTGCAGCGCCTGTAAATACGTGGGCGGCAGCGCGGATATGCCGCAGATGAACACGCGCTCCGGCAAACCCGCGGGACATGCCTGCGCTTGTTCGAGCGTCTGGATAAAACGTTGATAAAGATTGGCGCGGTGCCATGGCGATTGGCCGGCCTGCTCGGTAAATGCCACCAGGGCCAGCCAGAGGGGGGCCTGCCATTCCTGCGCGTCCCCCAGTTCCGGCAGCCGTTCGCCCCGCTGCCAACTCTCCAGCCAGTCCGGACGGAATACCAGATATTGATCAAAGAGGTCGGCCACCCGGGCGGCGAACTGAAAACATTTGCGCTGGTCGTCATCCCCTTGCAGATATTGGCAAATCGTCTCAAAGCCCGGCTGTTCGCATAGCCGGGGTAGCAGCGTCATCAGTTTCCAGGTCATGGCATCCTTGGAAAAGGCGCTTTCCTCTGGAATATCCGGCAGCACGCGGGTAAACATTTGCCAGATAAAACTGGCGGGCAGCGGAAACTCGATATTGGCGGCGATCCCAAAACGCGCGGCCAGCTCCATTTGCATCCATTGGGCCATGCCGGTGCTTTGCACCAGGATCACTTCCGGTTGGAAAGGATTGCGCAGCGGCCTCCCCTCGATCAGGGCGGCAGCCAACGCCTTCAGCAGATCCAGCTGGTTTGAATGGTAAACCGTAAACATGCAGTCCCCTCTTTACCTCGCCACCATGACCTTGGCAACCATGACCTTGGCAACAGGACCTTGCCGGACAGGTCTCTTTGGGATGGTGCCTGATATACCGGATATAGTCACGCCATAGCACGGGTATTCATGCCGACACTGTAACGGGATTTCCGCTGAAAACAAGCGTTCATCACCCGCTATGCCGTTTCATGACGCCGCGCCCGCCCGCGCGGTTATGGGCAAAACCACCGGTTAAGCTCGACCCGCCGCTCATGAGCGCGGCAGACCGCGGCGCTCACCCGCACGCAGCCTGTCCCGCGGGGGTGTTCCGTCAATGTCAGCCGCCAGCGTGCGGGCAGTTCCACCCGATCCGCCAGGCCCGGCGTGCGATAGCATTCCAGCGCCTGATGGGCCGCCGCCAGCGCCTGCCGGTATTGGCGCAGATCTTCCCGGCGGTGCTCAAGGCGTTGCTGATAGTGCAGCAGCGCCAGGGCCACCGTTGAAAACAGCAGAACCGCCATCATCGCTTCCGGCAAACCCGCGCCCGACTGGCGATTATGTTGACGCATTATTGCTCCTTGTTGCTCCTTATTTATCCCGTCAGCTTTGCTGTGGCATCGTTATCGTGGCAAATAATCCAGCCAGCCCCCGGGGCGGGGCGACAAGCCAAAGCACGGCTTATCCCCGCCGCAGCGTATTGTTGCTAAAGCGCCGCCGTCCCCCGCCGCGGGCGCTGCGGTTGGCCGCAATTCCACCTGCCGGTAGAGGCGCAGCGGCCCGGCGATAACGTCGCCGGCGCCGCTTTCGCCGCGTAATATCCATCGGCCCGCCCGGCGATCGGCCAGCAGGCAGGCGCGGAACGTCTCGCCCTCCGGCTGCCGGCACTGCGCGTGTTCTGCATGCCAATATTGCCGCGCGCCCCATGCCAGCGCGGATTCCGCCTGGTGAAACGCGGCAAGGTAGCGCTGCTCGTCGTTAAGCAGCGCCAACGACAGATCCAACTGCCGCTGCCATGCCGCCATGACCATCAAACTGATAACCAGCACGGCCAATAACGCCGCCAGGGTGCCGCCGCCCCTCTGCGCGCCCACGGTTAACCGTTGCGCCCGGCAATCACGCGGCTGAGGCGATAGGTAATGGCGGGATGGCCGCGGGCCGCGCCGGCCAGGGTCACCCGCCAGGCGCGATCGCCCAGGGGTTCGCACTGAAACTGTGTAATGGCCCACCGCTGGGTATCATGCATCTTTGCCCATCCCGGGCCATCGCAGTGTCCGACGCCGCGCTGCGTCTCCAACGCGCCGCGGTGCAGCCGATAACCAAACGTATCGTTAATCAGGCGGCAGCCCGATTTTCTGGCATCCGCCGGATAAAAGGCATAACGCAGTATCACGCAGGAACCGGGCGTTTCCCCATGCCGCCGGGCGATAAATACCGCCGGTCCCGGACACGGCGGCGAACAGTAACCCGCGCGCCGCAAATCTTTTTCTATCGATAACACGCTTTGCTCCAGTTGCCGGGTTAACTGCATTTGCAACATTGCCCCATGGCATTGACGGTGCAATACGGGAAAAAAATGCAGGCTGCCCAGCAGCACCATGCTGGTTATCGCCAGGGCGCAAAGGGCCTCCACCAGGCTGAACCCGCCCTGCCCAGGCTTTAGCACGGCGCCATGTCCGCCCACCGGCCCAGTTCGCTGCATATCCGCACCCGGCCCTTGCCGGACAGAATGATCTTGAGCCTGCCCGCCGGATTGGCGATGACCAGATGCGCCGCGGTGGCGGTATTGCGCAAACCGGCCAGGGTGAGATATCCGGGCGCGGACATCTCCAGCCGGATATCAGCAAACGGGCTGGTCAAGCGTGCCATGGGCGCCGCGGGTTCGTCGCCGTCGTCAAAGCGCGCGGTCAGTGACCAGCCGAGTCCCGGCTTCACGGCAATACGGCAGGTATGATTGCCCCAGCCGGCGCGCAGTTGTAAACGCAGCAAAAAATCCGCGATCTGGCGGGCGCTGTGATCCAGCTGGGCCTTGTGCCGGTAATGCTGCCAGGCGACGCCTCCAGACAGGGCAACGGCCGCCATCAGCGCCAGTACCAGCAGCATTTCCATCAGGGTAAATCCCCGTTGATTCAGGTTTTTCATAATCCGCAGGGTAACGGCGAGAGTCTGCTGGCGCCAGCGCCGGCAGCGCGAACTGCCAGGCGCCGCGCAAAAGATTAAATGGGGTAATGCAAGGGGGCAAAAAAATGCGAGGGATATAGCAATTCAGGCTCCCCGGCGGCTCAAGCCGCGCCGGGGAGCCTATGGGATTCAGATAGCGACCGGGGCTTTGATCGGCGGATGCGGATCGTAGCCCTGGATATCGAAATCCTCGAACCGGTAATCGAACAGCGAGGCCGGTTTACGTTTAACGATCAGCTGTGGCAGCGCGCGCGGTTCGCGGGTCAGTTGCAAATCGGCCTGTTCCAGATGATTGCTGTACAGGTGGGTATCCCCGCCGGTCCAGACAAAATCCCCCACATGGAGATCGCACTGCTGCGCCACCATGTGCATCAACAGCGCGTAGCTGGCGATATTAAACGGCAGGCCGAGGAAAATATCGCACGAACGCTGATACAGCTGGCAGGATAATGTGCCGTTGGCGACATAAAACTGGAACAGCGCGTGACAAGGCGACAGCGCCATTTGATCCAGTTCACCCACATTCCAGGCGGAGACGATAATGCGCCGGGAGTCCGGGTCCTGGCGCAATTGATCAACCACCCGGCTCAGTTGATCGATTTGACGGCCGTCCGCCGCGCCCCAGGCGCGCCACTGTTTGCCGTAGACCGGACCGAGGCTGCCGCTCTCGTCAGCCCACTCGTCCCAAATGGACACGTTGTGGTCATGGAGGTAACCGACGTTGGTATCGCCGTTGAGAAACCACAGCAGCTCGTAAACGATCGACCGGAGATGGCAGCGTTTGGTGGTGACCAAAGGAAACCCCTGCTGCAAATCGAAGCGCATCTGGTGGCCGAAGATTGACAATGTGCCGGTACCGGTGCGATCCGCTTTCGGCGTGCCTTCGTTACGCACCAGGCGCATCAAATCCAAATACTGTTTCATGTGACCTCAGGACAGTTGTTGCTGCGGGCGACGACGGTAGGCCCAGATAAACATAATCAAACCGGCGATGATCATCGGCACCGAGAGAATTTGCCCCATGCTGACCATGCCGTCGAATAATCCGAGCTGGGCGTCGGGCTGCCGGAAAAACTCAACGATAATACGAAACGCGCCGTAACCCATCAGGAACAGGCCCGATACGCTGCCCAGGGGGCGCGGCTTGCGAATAAACACATTGAGGATAATAAACAGCACCACGCCTTCGAGCAGCAGTTCATAAATCTGCGAGGGGTGGCGCGGCAGCATGCCATATTGATTAAATAGCTCCTGCCATTGCGGGTGCGTCGGCAGCAGGGCCAAATCCTCGCTGCGGGAACCGGGGAACAGCATGGCCCAGGGCGTATCGGTGGTAACGCGCCCCCAGAGCTCGCCGTTGATAAAGTTGCCCAAGCGGCCGGCGCCCAGGCCAAAGGGGATCATCGGCGCGATAAAATCCGCCACATGGAAGAAATGGCGCTTGGTCCGGTAGGCAAACCAGAACATCACGATGATGACCCCGATCAGGCCGCCGTGGAATGACATGCCGCCATCCCAGACCTTGAATAAATACAGCGGGTTGTCGAGGAACACGGGCAGGTTATAGAACAATACGTAACCGATGCGCCCGCCTAAAAACACCCCCAGGAAACCCGCGTACAGCAGGTTCTCCACTTCATCTTTGGTCCAGCCGCTGCCGGGCCGGTTGGCGCGGCGCACCGCCAGCCACATAGCGAAAACAAAACCGACCAGGTACATCAGGCCGTACCAATGGAGCGAGACCGGACCTATTGAGAATATAACCGGATCAAACTGAGGAAAGGCCAGATAATTCGTTGTCATTCATCACCACGATTTATGTCATTTTCACCCCGTCGGTCTGGCGGGGCGGCAGGCTATTCGATAACGAAAAAAGCGTTGGCATGCAGTGGGCTTGGTTCGTCCGACGCCGGCGTATCATAGCATAGCGCCGTATTTTTGGCGGTGGGCAACGGTAAATTTAGCGGCCAATAGTGTAAGTTTTTTTACGCCGCCCGCCCGTCAGCGGCCGCCGCGGATCAGGCCGCCCAGCCCGCGGCGTTCCAAAAACGCCGCCACCTGGTGGCGGACATCAATGGCATTTTGCGCGCTGAGCACCCGTTCCACCAATGCGCCCGCATCCTCAAGTTCGACATTGCGCAGCAGGTATTTGATTCTGGCCACGCTGCGCCCGTTCATACTGAGGGTGCGGTAGCCCATGCCGGTTAACAGCAGCGCCCCCATGGGGTCGCCGGCCATCTCGCCGCACAGGCTGCAGTCCAGGCCCAGGTAGCGGCAGTCGGTGACGATCTTCAGCAATACTTGCAGCATGGCCGGATGCAGGCTGTCGTACATGGCCGCCACCCGGGTATTGTTGCGATCGACCGCCAGCAGGTATTGGGTCAGATCGTTCGACCCCACCGACACAAAATCCACCCGGTTAATCAGCAGCGGCAGCATAAATACCATGGCCGGCACTTCGATCATCACGCCGATACGCAGCGCGGGCAGCGGGTAGCCCAGCATTTCTTCCACTTCGCGCCCGGCCCGATCGATAAGGCGGCGCGCTTCGTCGATTTCATCGATGCTGGTGATCATCGGCAGCAGAATGCTGAGGTTGCCGGTGGCGGCGTTGGCGCGCAGCATGGCGCGCACCTGAATCAAGAAAATCTCCGGCTGATCGAGGGTAATGCGGATACCGCGCCAGCCGAGGCAGGGGTTCTCCTCATTGATCGGCGCCATATACGGCAGCTGTTTATCCGATCCGACATCCAGGGTGCGCAGGGTGACCGATTTAGCCGGGAACAATTGCAGCATGCCCTGGTATTGCGCAACCTGCTCATCCTCGGAAGGGAAGCCGCTTTGCAGCATAAAAGGAATTTCGGTGCGATAGAGGCCGACGCCGTCCACCCGATTCCCCAGGCGCTGTTCATGCTCGGCGCTGAGCCCGGCGTTAAGCATCACCTGTATGCGCTCGCCGCCCTTCATGGTGGCCGGCTGCTCGACGTCATCCTCCGCCAGGCGGCTGAGCTGCTTTTCCTCGCTGATTAGCCGCTGATATTCCTGTACCAGCACCGGTTCGGGATCAACCAGCAGTTCGCCGCGGTAACCGTCAACCACCAGCAGGCGCTGGTTAAGCAGCGCCGGTTGAATATCGGCTCCCATCACGGTGGGGATGCCCATGGCGCGCACCAGGATGGCGGCATGGGAATTGGCGGCCCCGTCCCTGACCACCACGCCGACCATTTTATCCTGCGGCATCTCCGCCAACAGCGTCGCGCTCAGCTCATCGGCCACCAGTATGAAACGCGAAGGCCAGGGCGTCTCGCCCTGGATATTGTCATCCAGATGGAACAGCAGCCGCTGGCCGAGGGCGCGCAAATCACCGGATCGCTCGCGCATATAGCTGTCGTTGAGCTGGGCGAACTGTTCGGCAAACTGTTCGATCACCTGTTTTACCGCCCATTCGGCAATGGAGCCGGCGTCGATTTCCGCAAACAGCTCGCGCTTGAGCCTGGCGTCGTTCAACAGATGGGAATAAAGGTCGAAAATAGCCGCGCTGTCTTTTTGGGCATTGGCGGAAAAACGCTTGCTAAAGCGCCGGAATTCAGCCGCCGCCTCGCCCAGGGCGAAGGTCAGCCGCTCGCGTTCGCGCGCGCTGTCCAGGGAGGAAGCTTTAAACACCTGGTCCAGGGAAGGCTGGCTGTTGTCCACCCAGCCTTGGGCGATGGCCACGCCCGGCGCAGCCGCCAGGGCGCGGATGCGCGTCTGCCGGTATTGGCCGAACAGCGCGTTAAGCTGGGACTGGGATAAAATACCGGCCATTTGCGTGGCCAGCGTCACCATGAAAGATTCTTCGCTTTCGTCGAACTGGCGGTGCTCGCGTTGCTGCACCACCAGCACGCCCAGCAGTTGGCGGCGATGGATGATGGGCACGCCGAGGAACGAGCGGAACCGCTCTTCTTTTACCGCGGGAATATACTGGAAGCTGGGGTGATTATGGGCGTCGGCCAGGTTGATAGGCTCCGCCAGGCGTCCCACCAGCCCGACTATGCCCTGGTCGAACGCCAGCGTGACGGTACGCCCGCGCGGTTTTTTCAAACCGCGCGTGGCCATCAGGTAATAGCAGCGGCGATCGTTGTCGGCCAGATACACCGAGCAGACCTCGGTATCCATCGCCAGACAGGTTTCATTAACCAGAATTTCCAGCGTATCCGATAAACGCGGCGCAGCTGCGACCTTTTCTACGATTTCGCGCAAACGCGTAAGCATGTTCTGCGTGGCTTAACCCCTCTTCCGTCTGTAGGCAGGGAGAGTCCGTTGCGCGGTCGATTCCTGCAACGGCATGACTACGGTAGAAAACTCTTTCATAACCCGGCGGTAAACGTCCCGCTTAAAAGAAACCACCTGGCGCACCGGGTACCAAAAACTGACCCAACGCCAGCCATCAAACTCAGGGGTGCCCCCGCACTGCATATTGATATCGGCATCCTGACACATGAGCTGCAGCAGAAACCATTTTTGCTTCTGGCCGATGCAGACCGGTTTAGTGTCCCAGCGAACCAACCGTTTTGGCAGCTTATACCGTAACCAGTTGCGGGTGGCGGCCAGGATGCGCACATCCTTCCGGCTCAGTCCGACCTCTTCATACAGTTCACGGTACATGGCCTGCTCGGGCGTCTCGCCGGCGTTAATCCCGCCCTGGGGAAACTGCCATGAGTGCTGCCCGTATCTCCTGGCCCACACAACCTGCCCATCACGATTACAGATCACAATACCAACATTCGGGCGGTAGCCATCATCATCGATCACCGGACTACCTCGATTACATAAAATGCAAAGATGCCCTGATTGTTTCACACTCACTCAATACGGTAAACCACTGCTTTACAAGAATGCCTGACTGCGCGGGCCGGCGTCGGCATGACGTGGCGCACGAGGTTATTAACAGCCATGCGCGTCCAGCGCCGATTTTATTCACTTTTTCTGTGGATAGATGTGTGCAGAACGCTGGATTAAATGGGTAAAACTTTTGGCCAACGAGGCGCGCAGCAAAACTATACATAAAAAAAAGCCAACTTTTTCAATCCGCTAATAACCAAGTCCTGGCACAAAAGGATCGTGGAAGATCCGCCGCGCGTACGCTGGGCTTCCCAGAGGTCAAATTTCACGCAATGATGACTTTATCCACAATTTGTGGCAAAAAGAGCATCATATTATGGACAAACCAGCAAAAACAGGGAGCGTCAAGGCTGTAAATAGAGACAGTGGTACCCATTTATCAAGGTTATCCCATAGATCTGTGGATAACATGGTGTAAGATCCTGTTCATTGTCGGCTACGACTGGTGCACAACCCGCCGCGGCCGGGCCGGAAAAAAAGCGTAGCCGACAAAAAAGATTGTGAAATCATGCTATTATTATGGCCTGATAATTAAAAAATCAATAATCCTTTTTGACCGGCCTCCAAAGGTCAGTTTTTAAACAGCATGGGGAGAATCAATTATGAGCCTGCCCCCGATCGCCAAGCCCGTTACCCCGCCGGGGGACGAAGCGGAGCTGTTGGCCCGCGCAACGGCCCTGGCAGGGTACAATATGGGTGAACTGGCGGCGCATGCGGGCCTGGTGCTGCCGGCTAATCTGAAACGGGATAAAGGCTGGATCGGCGTGCTGCTGGAGCGTTATCTCGGCGCCAGCGCCGGCAGCAAGCCGGAACAAGATTTCGCCGCCATCGGCGTGGAACTGAAGACCATCCCGGTGGACGGCGCCGGCCGGCCGCTGGAAACCACCTTTGTCTGCGTCGCGCCGCTGACCGGCAACAGCGGCGTCACCTGGGAAACCAGCCATGTACGATATAAATTAGCCCGCGTATTATGGATACCGGTAGAGGGGACGCGGGATATTCCGCTGACCCGGCGCCGCATCGGCACGCCGTTGTTATGGAGTCCCAGCCCGGAGGAGGAGCATCTGTTACGCTGCGACTGGGAGGAACTGATGGATTTAATCGTGCTGGGGCAAGTGGAACGTATTACCGCGCGCCACGGCGAGGTGCTGCAACTGCGGCCGAAGGCCGCCAACAGCCGGGCGCTGACCAAAGCCACCGGCGAATTTGGCCAGCCGATCATGACATTGCCGCGCGGGTTCTACCTGAAAAAGACCTTTACCGGGCCGATGCTTGCCAGGCATTACGTGATTTAAGTCGCATTTTCCTTGCCTGCCGGCCTTTTTACCTGTTTATAATATTCGTTTAAGCTTCGTTTACATTTAGGTAATTGATCATAATGTTTGATTGGATTGTGGCTCCCGATGCATGGTTGGCATTGGGAACACTAACTATTCTGGAAATCGTCCTTGGTATCGATAATATCATCTTTCTTTCCCTGGTCGTCGCCAAGCTGCCCCCGGCGCAACGGGCCAAAGCGCGCCGTCTGGGATTGTTCGGCGCCATGGTCATGCGGCTTTGCCTGCTGGCGTCCATTTCATGGGTGATACGTTTAACCTACCCGCTGTTTACCGTTTTCGATAACGAAATATCGATCCGAGACTTAATTCTGCTATTGGGAGGGATTTTTTTGATCTGGAAATCCTGCGGGGAAATCCACCAAACCCTAGAAGGGGGCGAAGCCGAGCAAAACAGCAACGTGAGTTCCTTTATCGGCGCCATTACGCAGATCATGCTGCTGGACGTGATTTTCAGCCTGGACTCGGTGATTACCGCCGTCGGCTTATCGAATCATTTGTTTATCATGATGGCGGCAGTGGTGATTGCGGTAGGCGTAATGATGTTCGCCGCGCGGCCGATCGGCGAATTCGTCGCCCGCCATCCTTCCGTAAAAATGCTGGCGCTGACGTTCCTGATTTTAATCGGGTTTACTTTGATCCTGGAAAGCGTTGATGTTCACGTGCCCAAGGGCTACATTTATTTCGCGATGTTCTTTTCAATGGGTGTCGAGGCGCTGAATCTGATCAGAAATAAGAAAGTCGGTCGCGCCCGGCGGTCAGACCCCAAGGCTTAAGACGGATGAGACTGATGAAAAAATACCTAATGCTGATCTCGGCGGTGGCATTGGCCGGCATGTTGTCGGGCTGCGCCAGCGATTATGTCATGGCGACCAAAGACGGCCGGATGATCTTGACGCAAGGCAAACCCGAACTGGATAAAACCACCGGTTTGATTCGTTACACCGACGAGCGCGGCAATGAAATGCAGATTAACGGTAACGATGTATCGCAGATGATCGAACGCTGATTATTCATCGGCCAGATTAACAAAACATACTTCACCCGCCCATTTTGCGCTTTTCCCCGCGGCCTGGCTTGGTTATAGTCAGATCAGGCGGCGCTTGACAACGCCTGATCTTTTCAGACACTAAGGAACCAGCCTCAATGCATTATCACCGTATTCCCCATAGTTCTCTTGAAGTCAGCGTCTTGGGTTTGGGCACCATGACCTTTGGCGAACAAAACAGTGAGGCCGAGGCCCATGCGCAACTGGATCACGCCGTTGCCGCCGGGGTGAATCTTATCGACACGGCTGAAATGTATCCGGTGCCGCCGCGGCCCGAGACCCAGGGGCTGACGGAAACCTATATCGGTAATTGGCTCAAGCGGCACGGCCAGCGCGAAAAAATCATCTTGGCCAGTAAAGTGGCGGGGCCCTCCCGCGGCAACGACGCGGGCATCCGGCCGCAGCAAATTCTCGATCGCAAAAATATCCGCATAGCGCTCGAAGCCAGCCTGCAACGTCTGAATACCGATTATCTCGATCTCTATCAGGTCCATTGGCCGCAGCGCGCCACCAACTGTTTCGGGAAGCTTAATTACCAGTACACCGACGAAAAGCTGGTGGTGACCATCCTGGAAACGCTGGAGGCCCTTACCGAGCAGGTACGCGCCGGCAAGATCCGCTATCTGGGCATTTCCAACGAGACGCCTTGGGGCGCCATGCGCTATTTGCAACTGGCCGAAAAACACGATCTGCCGCGTATCGTCACGGTGCAAAATCCCTACAGCCTGCTAAACCGCAGTTTTGAAGTGGGCATGGCCGAAATCAGCCAATTCGAGGGATTGGAACTGCTGGCTTACTCCAGCCTGGCGTTCGGTACGCTGACCGGCAAGTATCTGAACGGCGCCCGTCCCGCCGGCGCCCGCAATACGCTGTTTAGCCGGTTTACCCGCTACAGCGCGCCCCACACCCAGCAGGCGATCGCCGAATATGTGGCGCTGGCCGAGCGTTATGGGCTGGACCCGGCGCAGATGGCGCTGGCATTTGTGCGCCAGCAGCCGTTTGTGGCTTCCACCCTGCTTGGGGCGACATCCCTGGAACAACTGCAAACCAACCTGGACAGCCTGGATCTCACCCTGAACGAAGAGATTATCGGCGAGCTGGAAAAAATCCATCAGCGCTTTACCATCCCGGCCCCCTGATCCCCGTTCCGCGCTTGTTAGCCCGTCCGGTCCGGCCATGGCGGCCGGATAAGGATCGCAGCGTCAGGACCTGGTGGCCCTGCTCCGGGTGGTCCACCACAGCAGCACAATCGCCGCTGAAAACAGTACGCCGAAACCTATGCCGATGACGACGGCGGTGGCGCCCAATTTTACCACCAGCGAATAAAGCCCGAGCATCAGCAGCATGGCGATGTTCTCGCCAAAGTTCTGCACCGAGATGGCATTGCCCGCCCCCACGCTCTCTTTGCCGCGCTGTTGCAGCAGAGCGTTCAGCGGCACGATAAAAAAGCCGCCGAGGATGCCAATCAGCGCCAGCAGCATATAGGACGGCAACAGATGGTGTTGCAGGCTCAACGCCACCACCACCAGGCCCAGCAGGATACCGGCCGGCATGCAGCGCCGCGCCGTTTCCAGCCGCACCAGCTTGGCAGCCGCGCCCGCGCCGAACACGATACCCACCGCCACCATGGCGTTGAGCGTGGTCGGGGTGGCGTTATCCATGATACCCAGCGCCACCGGCACCCATAGCACCAACAGGAAGCGCAGCGTCACCCCCGCCCCCCAGAACAGGCTGGTGCCGATAATCGAAAAACGGGTTTCGCCATTGCGCCAGAGCAGGCGGCAGGCGGACGCAAAGCCGCCAACCATGCGCACCGGATTCCAGGAGTCGGCGCGTCTGGCGGCCGGCAACTGCGGAATGAACACATTGGCCACCACCGCCACGCCGAAGGTCAGGGCGCACACCGCCAGCGCCATGCCCACGTGCCAGTCCGCCAGTACGCCGCCGGCCACCGAACCGATCAGAATGGCGGCAATGGTGGAGGCTTCAATCAGGCCGTTGGCCTTTACCAATTGCCCGCCGTGGGTTAATTCCCCCAGGATGCCGTATTTGGCCGGCGAGTAGGCGGCGGCGCCGACGCCCACCAGGCAATACCCGAGAAAGGGATTAAAGCCGAAACAGATAATCAGCGCGCCCGCCAGCTTCAGGCTATTGGCCGCCATCATGACCCGGCCTTTGGCGAAATTATCGGCGAATTGCCCGACAAAGGGCGCCAGCACGATATAGGCGCCCACGAACAGCATTTGCAGCACCGGCTGGCTCCAGGCCGGATAGTCCTGCTGCTTGATCAGCGCCAGGGTGGCGAAAAGCAGCGCATTATCCCCAAAAGCCGAAAAGAACTGGGCGCACATAACCGCCATCATGGGCCGGGACAATAGGTTCGCCGGGGCGGTTTGGGTTTGGTTCATTCCTGGTTCTCCGGGGTATCAGCCATTTTTTTCAGCGCGACGAAATCGGGCTTGCCGCTGCCCAATAGGGGAAGTTCTTCAACATGGCGGATATCGCGCGGCACCGAGATCTCCGGAATGCCGTCCTGGCGCGCCTGCTGCAACAGCCGGTCGCGGGTCAGTCCGGCGTCGGTGGTGAAAAGCACCAGGCCTTCCCCCTTGGCGTTATCGCTTTTGGCTGCGGCGCCGTGCCGGGCGTCGGGGGATACTTTGGTCGCCAGCTGTTCCACGCTTTCCAGCGAAACCATTTCTCCGGCCAGCTTGGCAAAGCGTTTGACCCGTCCCTGGATCGCGCAAAAGCCCTGGTCGTCGAGAGTGACGATATCCCCGGTGTCATACCAGCCCGCTTCTTTTACCCCCGCCCCGTTATCGGCGGCCGGGGTTTCCAGTACGCCGGGATGCTCGACCCGCAGGTAACCCTTCATGATATTCGGTCCGCGCAATTGCAACTGCCCGCCCCGTTCGATGCCCTGCACCGGTATCAGCCGCGCCTGCATGCCCGGCAGGATCAGGCCGACGGTATGCACTTTCGCCGCCATGGGGACATTAATGGCCACCACCGGCGCGCATTCGGTCACGCCGTAGCCTTCCAGAATGCGGATGCCGAATTTGTCCTGCCAGAGCACGCGGGTATTTTCCGAGAGCTTTTCCGCGCCGGCCACCACATAACGCACCCGGGCGAAATCATATTGATGGGCCATCCGCCCATATTGCGCGAGGAAGGTGGAGGTACCGAACAAGACGGTGCAGTTCTGATCGTAAACCAGCTCCGGAATGACCCGGTAGTGCAGCGGGCTGGGATAAAGCAGCACCCGCGCCCCGGTCAACAACGGCGCAAATAACCCGACGGTCAGGCCGAACGCATGAAACAGCGGCAGCGCGGAAAGAAATTTGTCCCGTGGGGTAAAATCCGCCACCGCGCGGATTTGTTCGATATTGGCCAGGATACTGTCATGGGAGTGCACTACGCCTTTGGGCGTGCCTTCCGAACCGGACGTAAACAGCACCAGCGCGCTGTCGTCGGGCCGCTGCGCCAGCTCCGCGCGGGCCGGAAAACACAGATGGCGGATAATCCACAGCTTATCCGCCAGCGTTACCGTGTCCTTGAGATCCTCCAGAAAAACCCAGTCCACCCCGCCGACTTCAATCGGCAGCGCGGTCAGTTTGGCTTTATCCAGGAACTGGCGCGAACTGACGATGGTCTTTATGCCGGCGGCCTTGACGGCGTTGCTGATGCCGTTTGCGCCGGCGGTGTAATTGAGCAACGCCGGAATCCGCCCGCGCAGTCCCGCCCCCAGAATAACTGCGGCGGAGATGGTGGCATTGGGCAGCAGCAATCCCACGTGTTCTCCCGGGGCGGTGAAACGCTCCAGGATACGGCTCACGCCCAGGGTTTTTTTCAACAATCCGCGATAGCTGTCCGCGCTAAAAGCGATATCCTCGATGCAGGGCTTGGAGGCGCCGTAGCGCCATGCCGCCGCCAATAGCGCCTGATAAAGGGTTTGCCGCGGTCTGGACGCCATGCGGGCATTCATCATGATGCGGTGCAGGTTTTCACCGGCGATACGGCGGCGATCGCGCGCGCGCGGGGCCAGGGGCATCGGCAGGCTGACCGGCTTTTGCAGATGAATGGTGATTTTCGGGAACCAGTGGCGCTTAATAATGCCGCCCATGCGGCTAAACGGCGTCAGTTCCGGCCCATCAAGCCAGACGGGCACCACGGTGGCGCCGGAGCGGGACGCGACAAACGCCGCGCCGTCATAGATTTTCATTAGCGAACCGGTAACGGTAATCCGCCCTTCGGGAAATACCACCACCGGCCGGCCGTGGCCGATATATTTGATTAATTGCTTGATGCTGAGCGGCTTGGTGGGGTCCATGGGCAGGATATCCACGTAGCGTTTCACCGCGCGCATATACCAGGCGTCGGTAATAGTTGAATAAATGGCGAACACCGGTTTTACCGGCAGGAAAATCGCCAGCAGGATACCATCGAGAAAGGAGACGTGGTTGGGGGTAATCATGACTTTCGGTTGGCGCAAGACCTCGGGATCGCCGATGACTTCCACCCGGTAAAGTAGCCGGAACAGTTGGCGCAAGACTGAAAAAAGCATGCCATCTCCTTGTAGAATATTTATGGTCGCTGGCAACAGGTGCAATGGCCGGGATATGCCCGCCGCTGCATTATGCCGGTTTTCCCTGGCCAAATGCCGCCAGCGGCCTGATCTGCCGACCCTGGCCGGTAAAATTGCCCGGCGCCAGCCACTCGCTCAACGCCTGCCCGACGGCCGCCCATTCGCCATCGACGATGGAATACCAGCAGGTATCCCGGTTGCGGCCTTTGGCGACGATAGCCTGGCGAAAGGTGCCCTCGAATTGGAACCCCAGCCGTTTGGCCGCCCGGTTGGACGCCAGGTTCAAGCTGTGGCATTTCCATTCGCAGCGCCGGTACTTCAGGGTATCGAAGGTATATCCCAACAGCAGGAAAATCGCCTCGGTACCGCAGGCGGAGCGTTTCATCAATGGCGACCAATTGACCCAGCCTATTTCCAGTACGCCATTGACCGGGTCGATGCGCATTAAAGCCACCGAACCGACCGCCTTGCCGGTGGACAAATCCACCACGGCGAAATGCAGCGTATCGGCGGATGACGCATTGGCGGCGATCAACGCGTCGCATTCCCGCGGCGTCGCGGGCCGGTTAGCGGATAAGTAGGTCCAGTCGCGTCCGTCATCAATACTATGCCAGGCGTCGAACAGCGCCGGGCTGTGAACCAGCGCCAACGGCTCCAGGCGGCAAAACCGGCCCGTCAACGCCACTTTTTGCGCCATGGCGCGCGGCCGCCAGTCCGGCAGCGCCGCGCCGACGGGCTGACCAAACTCATTGACCACATTTGCTTTATCCATAATGAAGCCCCCAGACGGTTTTACAGGTGACCGGCTAAACCAGCGCCGCCGCTGCGAATTGAGCGCAGCCAGCGAGCGGTGCCGCCGCAGGCGCCAGTGACAAAAGGACGGCCAATGGGATTTGTCATCAAGCTCAACTGCTTAACAGTAACGTTAGCTTAACATGGGATAAATGCGTCGATGAGGGCAATAGTAAAAGGCAGGCAAAAAAAACCTACGCATCCGCGTAGGTTGGTGCAACTGAAATGGTTTCAACACAAAAAGTATGTTGATTTCTCACCAATCAATACCTCTGGGAATACATACTCTATAGACCGTTACTTGATTAAACTACCGCATAATCGCAAGATTACCGCTCGAAATGAAACCAACTGTAAAATTTACCCCATGATTAATTCCGTCCGGCAATTCATGGCATTCAACCGCTAATTTCCAATAATAGCGGCTCGATCACCAAACCTGTGCGCCAGCGCCTTGCATCGGGGGGGCTTTTCCGTAAAACTTATGAATGTAAACGATTACCCTAAGAGAGCTTAAAAGCGATATGGCCACCATTAAGGATGTAGCTAAACTGGCGGGTGTATCTGTCGCCACAGTCTCGCGCGTTATCAATAATTAACCCAAAGCCAGCGTTACATCGCGCCAGGCGGTGCTCGGCGCCATGGAAGAGCTGCAATATCACCCCAACGCCAACGCCCGAGCGCTGGCCCAGCAATCCACCGAAACGCTGGGACTTATCGTATCCGACGTATCCGACCCATTTTTCGGCGCCATGGTTAAGGCCGTGGAACAGGTGGCTTACCGCACCGGCAACTTTTTGCTGATTGGCAACGGTTATCATATCCTCGATAAAGAACGGCAGGCCATCGAACAATTGATTCGCCATCGCTGCGCGGCGCTGGTGGTGCATGCGCAGATGATCCCGGAAGCGGAACTGAACGCGCTGATGGCACATATCCCGGGCATGGTATTGATTAACCGCATTTTACCCGACTATGCCAATCGCTGCGTTGCCCTTGACGATCGCTACGGCGCCTGGCTGGCGACCCGCCACCTGATTCAACAGGGCCACCGGCGCATTGCCTTTATCTGCTCAAGCCATCCCATATCGGACAGTACCGATCGGTTGCAGGGTTACCTGGACGGCCTGCGCGATCATCATATCGAGGTTGACGATAAGCTGATCGCCTATGGGGAACCCGACGAAGTGGGCGGAGAGCAAGCCATTACCGATCTGTTGGGGCGCGGGCGCAACTTCACCGCCATCGCCTGTTACAACGATTCCATGGCCGCCGGGGCCATGGCGGTATTAAGCGACAACGGCATCGAGGTGCCCGAGGATATTTCGCTGGTGGGTTTTGACGATGTCCTGATCTCCCGTTACCTGCGTCCGCGGCTGACCACCATCCGGTATCCGGTGGTGGCGATGGCCACCCAGGCGGCGCAGTTGGCGCTGGCGCTGGCCAACGGCGATCCGCTGCCGGAGGTGACCAATACGTTCAGCCCTACCCTGGTACGGCGTCATTCGGTCGCCCCGCCGCAGTCGTGAGCGCTCAGCCGGCGGGTAACCGGTACAAATGCACCGGCAGGGCGGGATATTCGATGCCGTCCCCCATAGGCTCCCAGCCGTAACGTTCATAATAACCGCTGAACGTGGCGTATAAATAGAGATTGGCAAAGCCGGCCCGGCGGCTGAAATCGATGGTAAACCGCTGCAGCTCCCGTCCCAGGCCCTTGCCCCGCTGTCTTTCATCCACATACAGCGCCGCCAGCCACGGCGTCAGATCCTGGCGGGTCAATAGATCGCAGCGCCACAGGCCGACGGTGCCCGCCGGCTGCCCATCGTCGAGGGCGATAAAGGTAATGGGAAGCCCTTCGCGGCGCAGGCTGCTGTCGACAATCGCGGCATAAAATTCCCGGCTGGCGCCGTGGCCAAAGGCCTGCCATAGCCAATCGGTCACCTGGTGCCGATGTTCGGGGCAATCGGCCAGCGGAACAATCACCCGCGCCATCATTCGGACCGCCTCGCCAAAAGAGGCGCCGATAAAAACCAAATACCTGCCATTTCTTTTATCTCCCACATAAGTAACGGGCCGCAACTTAACGATGTTTTATTTTTTAACATTATTTTTTAATTTTACCGTTGGCGCGGGTTCAGGGTAGGGATATTATGCAACCCACCACTTTCCATTAACATAAAAATCACCATGTCGTTTCATTCACCTAAAGAAGTTGCAGCAATTGCCGTGCAAACCGGCGTGACCAAAAGCCGCGCCCCGCTGCCCTATTTACTGGTGCTAGGCTGCCTGGCCGGCGCGTATATCGCAATCGGGTTTATGCTTGATATCCATGTGACCGCCAGCCTGCCGGCCGATTGGGGATCGTTCGGCGTCTTTTTAGGCGCGTCGGTATTCCCGGTAGGCCTGGTGCTGACCCTAATTGCCGGCGGCGAACTGCTGACGGGTAATATGATGACGTTGCCCATCGCCTGGCTGGCGCGGCAGATCTCTTTTATGTCGCTGATACGCAATTGGTTTTGGATAACCGTCGCCAATTTTGCCGGCAGTATTATTATTGCCTGGTTTTTCGGCCACGTGCTTGGCCTGACCGAAGGCGCCTTCCTGGCCAAAACCGTCGCCACCGCCCAGGCAAAAATCTCCGCTGATTTCCTGCACGCTTTTATTTCCGGCATCGGCTGTAACTGGCTGGTCAGTCTGGCGGTATGGCTGGCCTATAGCGGCAAAGACGTGGCGAGCAAAATCCTGGGCATCTGGTTCCCCATCATGGCGTTTGTGGATTTAGGTTTCCAGCACGTGGTGGCCAATATGTTCGTGATCCCCGCGGCGATTTTTGCCGGCCAGGCGACGTGGGCGCAATATTGGGGCAATTTCCCGGGCGTATTTCTCGGCAACGCCGCCGGCGGCGCCATTTTTGTCGCCCTGGTTTATTATATCGCCTACCGCCCGATGGCGCAGGAAACCCGCCAGGCGCTGGCGGCGCAGACCAAGGCCTGAGTCCGGGCCACGCCGCGCAGGGCTGAACCAGCATGGGCAGCGGCGTCCGCTGCCGCTGCCCCGGTAATTAACCGCACGATTATATTCCCGCGGGACGATCTCCCGGCAGCGTGCCGTCCACCTGCTCCAGCGCCAGCAATTCGTCCAGGGTCTGGCGGCGGCGAATCTGCCGCGGCCGGCCCTGTTCAAACAAGACTTCGGGCAGTAGCGGACGGGTGTTGTAATTGGACGACATGGAGGCGCCGTAAGCGCCCGTATCATGAAAGACCAGATAATCGCCAACCCGGGCGGCGGGCAGCGGACGCGGCGCTATCCCTCCGCCGGCCAATTGGGTAAAAACATCCCCCGATTCGCATAGCGGCCCGCCCACCACGGTATCCAGGGTGGCGGCGCCGCGATCCCCGTCGTCGCCGGCGGCAATCACCGAAATATGATGGTAGCTGCCGTACATCGCCGGACGCATCAGATCGTTAAAACCGGCGTCCACCAGCACAAAATGGCGGCTGCCCATATCCTTGACCGCCTGTACCCGGGCCACCAGTACGCCGGATTCGGCCACCAGAAACCGCCCCGGTTCGATCTCCAGCGCCACCGGATGGCCCAGATGCCGGCTAATCGCTTGGCGCGCGGCGTCCCACAGGCCAAAATAGTGTTCGGTATTGATGGGCTCTTCGCCAAACTGATACGGCACCGACAGGCCGCCGCCGGCGGAGATGGCATGCACATCCTGGCCGGAATCGATAACCTGCCGCACCATGGCCTGGCATACCTGCTGCAAATGGTCGTAATCCACCCCCGAGCCGATATGCATATGCAGGCCGGTAAGCTTCAATCCATAGCGCCGCAGCTCGGCCAGCGCCAACGGCAAATCGGCATGCCAGATGCCGTGCTTGCTGTTTTCGCCGCCGGTATTGGTTTTTTGGCTATGGCCGTGGCCGAAACCGGGATTAATGCGCAGCCACACCTCATGGCCGGGCGAGAGCTGCCCGAGCTGGGTCAGCATATCCACCGATCCGGCATTCACCGGAATGGACAGTTCCACCACTCGCCGCAGGGTCGGCAGGTCAAACACATCGGCGGTGAAAACAATATCGCCGGCAGAGCCGCCGGGCTGGTAGCCCGCCGCCAGCGCGCGCTCGATTTCGCCGAGGGACACGGAATCCACTTTGACCCCCTGCTCGCGCATCAGGCGCAGGATATGGATATTGGAGCAGGCCTTTTGCGCAAAGCGGATCGCATCGAATTTACGCAACTGGCGGATGCGCTCGATAATCACTTCGGCCTCGTACACCCATACCGGCCCACCATATTGCCGCGCCAGTTGGCGCAGATTGTGGGCGTTTAATGCGCTCCGGGTGTCGTACAGGCTGTGTGGCATAGCTTCCTCGTCGATTTTAGCGGCAAATGGGGGTCGTTATTTGCCATTATTCAACAAACACAGCCATCAATAAAATATCTATTTTGCCGTCATCTATTCATCTATGATATGGCTTTGCGATAGCGGACTTTGCCCATGGCGGCCATTTCATTACGACATATCGATATTTTTCAGGCGGTGATGACCACGGGCAGCCTGACCGAGGCCGCGGCCCTGCTCAATACCTCGCAGCCCACGGTAAGCCGCGAGCTGGCGCGCTTCGAGCACCTGCTGCAGATCGTCTTATTCGAGCGGATTAAAGGCCGGCTCAAGCCGACCGGCGAAGGGCTGCGGCTGTTTGAAGAGGTGCAGCGTTCTTTTTATGGCCTGGATCGCATTCTCAGCGCCGCCCATGCCATTCGCGAATTCCAGCAGGCGCAGCTATCGGTGGCCTGCCTGCCGGTATTTTCCCAATCCCTGCTGCCGCAGGTATGCCGGGAGTTTTTTCAGCGCTACCCGGCGGTAAGTTTGAGCATAGTGCCGCAGGAGTCGCCGCTGCTGGAGGAGTGGCTGTCCGCCCAGCGCCACGATATCGGCCTGACGGAAAATACGTTCACGCCGGCGGGCACCGAGCGAGAAACCCTGCTGACCCTCAACGAAGTCTGCGTATTGCCCGCGGGACATCCCCTGGCGCAGCGTCAAGAGCTTACGCCGGAGGATTTTCACCATCAGCGTTATATCAGCCTGTCCGCCACCGACGTCTACCGCCAGTTGCTGGATCGGCTGTTTAGCCGGGCGGGAGTGGAGCGCGACATGGCCGTGGAAACCCACAGCGCCGCATCGGTCTGCGCCATGGTGCGCGCCGGGGTGGGCATTGCCATCGTCAACCCGCTGACGGCGCTGGATTATGCCGCCGCCGGCGGAGTGGTATTGAAAACCTTCAGCCAGCCGGTGCCGTTCACGGTAAGCCTGATTCGGCCGCTGCACCGTCCGGCCTCGGCGCTGGTCAGCCACTTTATCGATTATCTGCATGAGTTCGCCGCCGCCGTACCGACCAACCTGGCCCGGGCCATAACGCAGCCGCCTCGCCAGGACAGCGACTAGGCCGTCAGCGGCCGGCCGGGCGCGCGATAGAAAGTCAGCAGGCAAACCAGCAGTCCGGCCACCGCCATCAGCGCCGCCGTCAGCGGAATGGCGGTCAGGCCCAAACCGGCATTAATGACCCAGCCGCCGGCCCAGGCCCCCAGCGCATTGCCGATATTAAAAGCGGATATATTCAGCGTGGAGACCAGATTGGGCGCATCGTCACCGTGGGCGACCACATTGATTTGCAGCGCCGGAACGGTGCTGAACGTGGCCAGCGCCCAAAAAAACAACGTGATCTCCGCCGGCAGCAGCGCGCGGCTGGTCCAGTAAAACAGCACTGAGAATACCGCGATCAGGGCAAAGCTCAGCATCAAGCTGGCGCAAATGCGCCAGTCCGCCAGCCGCCCGCCGATAAGGTTACCCAAGGTTAACCCGCCGCCGATTAAAAATAGCGTCCAGCTGACCCCGCGATCGCCAACGCCGGTCACCTGGAGCAGCAGCGGCGCAATATAACTGAACAACGTAAACATCGCGGCGGCAAAACATACCGTCATCAGCAGCGACAACAATAAACTGCCGTTGCGCAGCGCGGCGAACTCCCGGGCCAAATCGGGAGGCGCGACGTCGCGCTGGGGCGGCAGGCTGGCCAGCAAGGCGACAAAACTTATGATGCCCAAGCCGGCAACGCACCAGAAGGTGGCGCGCCAGCCATAAATCTGCCCCAGCCAGGTGCCCAGGGGCACTCCCAGCACATTAGCCAGAGTCAAGCCGGTAAACATCAGCGCCACCGCCGACGCGCGCCGATGGGCCGGCACCAGGCCGGCGGCCACCACCGCGCCAATGCCGAAAAACGCGCCGTGGCTCAAGGCCGTAACCACCCGCGCCAGCATCAACAGACCATAATCATAAGCCCAGGCGCACATGGCATTCCCGACGATAAAAATCACCATCAGCAGCGCCAGGCAGGTTTTGCGGGGCATCCTGGCGGTCAGCACCGCCATGATCGGGGCGCCCACCGCCACCCCGATGGCGTAACCGCTGATTAACCACCCGGCGGCCGGCAGCGTTACCGCCAGGCTGGCGGCCACCTGCGGCAGTAATCCCATAATGACGAATTCCGTGGTGCCAATGGCGAATGCGCTCAGCGCCAGGGCCAGAAGAGCAACAGGCATAACCAACTCCCATACGTAATCCCGCCCGCGGGCCGGTATTGTTTTATCTGGAAAAGAAAGCGTTTGGTAGGGAAAGCGGCTATCTATAGCTATGGCAAGCGTCCTATAGCAAGGAGCAGTCAAAGTCGCGATCGCACAGCGTGGAACGATATTGTTATAGTCTTGTAAAAATAACACGCCGCGTTTATATCGCCAATCACGTTGCGTGCTTAATAAATCGAGACCCGGAGAAAATCCCCGCTGGCCCGGACATTCATGCCGAATCCACAGTCGCCGGCCACGGTATCCAGATGCACGCGATCCGCAGTAAAGTTCAGATTCACCTGGCAGGCGGAGCCTTGTTCCTGCTCGTCCTGCCGATAAACCGCCTGGCCCCCCGCCAGCGATTGCACTACCGAGAAATTGCCCATATTAGGGCCGTAGTACAACCCCATGCCCGGCATGTAATAGCCGGCAAAGGTAATCCGCCAGTTATCGCCTTCAGGCATCACCGATACCGAACTCCACACCCCTTTGCCGGCATAACGCCAGTAATTACCCATCGGCGTGGCGGCCAGCGCGGGTTGCAGGCGGTCGAGCACCGGCTGGATCAGCGCCAGGTTGGCGCGGCTTTTACCGTCATCGGGCACCAGGGAGAGCCAGGCCCGGGCCTGCAGGGGTTCTCCCGAGCGGATCAGCGCCAGGGCGACGTTATTATAGGCGGTGGCCGTCGCTTCGCGCGGCAGGCGGCAAAATTCGCTCCAGGCCGCCTGGGCGGTGAACTCATCCACGGCGCGGGCCATATGGCCTTGCTGATAAGCGTTATTGCCCGCCTGCGCGTAAGTATCGATTTTGGCGCAATCGGTTTTGATTTGCTCATCTTCCGGCACCGTTTCGCTGATGACCGTACCTACGGGAGGAGAGCCTGCCGTATTCAGTACCGCACCCTCGATGGGATTGGCCTTGGCGGCGGCGATATCCGCCGCGAAGCCCGTGGCGCAGCATAGTACGGCAGTAGCCCCGCAGGCCGCGATCCACGTTTTCAGTTTCCAGTCCATCCCGCGCCCATACCCTAAGTGATCGGTAACCATTAGCGATAATGAAGGGCCGCAGGCAATAAGTAAAGATGCCGCCGCCGGGTAAAATCATCACCGCCGATGATGAATGCGGAGCGGCCGGCGTTTGGCTGAAGACGGCGCCAGCCCGGGGTGCGGTCTGAGCCGGGCCCCATCGGCGGCAATAACGGCATACTCCATAGCGGCCCCCGGCGCAGCAAGGGCGCGAAATAATCGCCGGCGCGCGAAAAAAACGGGCAAAAAATGGCGGCAGCGCGGCATCGGCCATGCTCTGGGGCCGTGGCGGTCGATAATAAGCGAGCCAGCCCGGAATGTTTTTTTTGGCAATTTGGCCACGCCATTAATTACTGTAGACTCAATAAGCAGCATTATTTTATTGCCCGCGTTTTTATTAGGCGTGGTAATTAATCATATTATTTAAACGTTATTATTTTATCATTTTTTCTTAAGTTAAATAAAATACCAACCGGCTATTTGATCCCATAACCGGGGTTAAAGCATAATATAAATTAATAATTTTTATTTATCCCTCAAATAACATCCGAGGACGGAAAAACTTTTTCTTTTGTGGAGTACCGATATGCAAAGACGACAATTTTTAAAAGGGGCCGCCGCACTGGGTTTGGCCGCAGGCTCCTCGGCGGTTGAGGTCGCGAATGCAGCGGGTAGCCAGGCGAATGGCGGCTATGTCCTGCCGGATCATATTGCCGCAGCGCTGGCGCGGTTTCGTGAAACGATCCCGGCCCGCTTCGATCGCGCCTATGTTGAAAATTCGGTTATTCCTTTTTTTCTCGCCAGTTTTTATGAGGGCGAAAGGCCGATGCTGCCGCTGATTGACGTTAATCTCAGTAAAGAAAATGCCCTGCCCCATGATTTATGGGGACTGATATATAAAGAGTGGCGTCCCACCCCGGAAGAGGGCAGTACCGTATTCCTGCAGGGCCTGGAGAATCGCGGCGCGGACAACCTGCGTAAACGCATTTATTTTTCCGCCGTGACTCCCGATCTCTACCAGCCCATGTACCAGGAAAAAGTGGTGGCTTTTTTCGATCGCTTAATGGATGACAAATTCGCCAACCGGCCCTTTATGCGCCACTATCTCGATTATTATTTCGATATTTACTGGGATTTACATCTGGGGGTGACGGGTGACGCTATTCCGCCGCAGGTGCGGGAAATCGGAGAAGCGTTTAATACCGTCCTGGCCTATCGTAACCCGCTGGAACCTATCGTCTATGATAATTATATGACGGTACGTCGGCATCTGGATTTTCTTAAACAGTGGATTGACGATCGGGTCGGGGATATTCAAAGCGGCCGTACGCCCCACCCCGAAAAAACCATGGCCTGGTACTGGCTGAAAAACGCCGGCGACGGCAAGCACTTCAGCCAAAAAGATATCGTATTTGAGTGCTTCCATAATTTTGTCGCCTTCAGCCAATGGGGCAACTCGATATTCGGCATTATGTCGCGCCTGTGCGAGCGGCAAGGGGACCCGGAGGTCCGCGGTATTTTCCACAACATCATGAGCGGGGATTATGATAATGCGGGCGATGCCGCCTATACGCCGCTGGAATTACTGGTTATGGAACTGTTTCGCACCATTTCCCCCAACAGCGGCAGTATTTCGGCGGTGGCGGATTCCCAAACCTCCGCCTACGGCGAGTCGCCCCACCGGCGTTTCGGCCTGGCGTTCGAACGCCACAGTTTTATTATGACGCCCCATACCACCACCAGTTTCAGCCCGATACATTGGCAGGAACCGGAGCGCTTTGATCCCGATCGCTACCGGGACGTCCCCACCAGCGCCCAGATCAACGAGGAAAAAGCGCGGGAAATAGGGCTGGCGCGCTGCCCGTTCCATATTACCGCCATGGACGTCAATGACGGGCGCAAGGTGAGTATCACCAATAGCGGATTCGGTACCGTATTCGGCGTGGTGGACGGCAAGCCGAAACCGGTGTGCGACTACGCGGGGTTTGCCCCCTTTGGCTTTAGCTACCGCCGCTGCCCGGGCGAACAGCTCACCATCCAGGTATTCGAAGATTTTCTGCGCAAGGTATGGCGCGATAAAATTACGTTTCACAAGCTTGATCTGGCAAGCGTGGGGCGGGTGCCGGTCGGCCCCGTGGCGGTGGTCGATGACGATATCGGTTTTAGCCGCTGAGCGTAACCGCCCGGCGCGCGCTTCGCACCGTTTGATGCGCCGGTAATCAAACCCTGCCCGCCACCGGCGCGCTGCCGGCGGCGGGCAGGACGCATCAGGCGCCCAGCAAATGGGCATAGGCCCGGGTCACCAGCATAATTTTACCGATATGCGTGCTGCCCTCCATCAGGGCATGGGCGTCGGCGGCCTGCGCCAAAGGAAAAGCGCGCTCGATCAGCGGACGGATTTTCCCCCCGGCCAGCAGCGGCCAAACGTGCTGCTCCAAATCCGCGGCAATGGCGGCCTTGTCCTCCACCGGCCTTGGGCGCAGGGTCGAACCGGTATGCGTCAAACGTTTCGCCAGCATGTTCATCAGATTCAGCTCCTTCGCCGGCCCGTTCTGCACGCCGATTTGCACGATCCGACCATCCACCGCCGCCGCCGCATAGTTGCGCGCCACATATTCCCCGGCGATTAAATCGACGATCACATCCGCGCCGTGCCCGTCGGTCAGCCGCTTGGTCTCTTCCACAAAATCCTGCTCACGGTAATTGATCGCCGCATCGGCCCCCAATTTCAGCGCCGCCGCGCACTTTTCATCCGAACCCACGGTGGTCAAGACGGTGGCGCCGAAGGCTTTGGCCAGCATAATGCTGGCCGTGCCGATGCCCGAGGTGCCGCCGTGTACCAGCACGATCTCGCCGGCCGTCAACTTGCCGCGCTGGAACACATTGGTCCAGACGGTAAAAAACGTCTCTGGCAGGGCCGCGGCTTCCAGCAGCGAGAGCCCCCGCGGCACCGGCAGCGCATTGGTTTCATGCACCACGCAGTACTCCGCATATCCTCCGCCGGCAATCAGGGCGCAAACGTTATCGCCGATGGCATAGCGGCCAACGCCTGCGCCCATGGCCACCACCTCCCCCGCGATTTCCAGGCCGGGCAAATCGGATGCGCCGGCGGGTGGCGGGTAAGAACCTTTACGCTGCAACACGTCGGGGCGGTTGACCCCCGCGGCAGCGACTTTAATCAGCAAATAACCGGCGGCCGGCGCAGGAACCGGCCGTTCAACCGCGACCAGTTCTTCTGGGCCGCCGGGCTGGCGGATGGCAATCGCCTGCATGGAGGCGGGAATGGTATTGGAAGTCATGGAATCGTCCTGTGCAATCAAAAAAACGTGGACAGCGCCTGTCCACCCCTGGGCAATAGCCTAAAGCCTAGCCCACTTCTTCCCCCAGGACAGCATTCGCCTGCCTGGGCGGGGCGTGGGAACGTCCCGTTGGATGGTCAGTAATATATTGCCACCCGTAATAATTATCGGTACAAATAAAGCCGCTATGGCAAAAAAGCGGCCGGTGCCGGTCGCCGCACGATATTCAATATTATAAAAGACAATAAGGACACCTTTTCCATGTTAGCCAAGATTACCCGCCTGTTTCCGCTGTGGGCCGTATTGCTGTCCGTCGCGGCCTACTATACCCCTACGACCTTTACCCCCGTCGGCCCCTATGTCAGCATCCTTTTGATGCTGATTATGTTCGCCATGGGCGTAACGCTTACGGCCGGCGACTTCAAACGGGTACTGTCCCGCCCGGCGCCGGTAGTGGCTGCCACCTTTCTGCATTATC
Source organism: Enterobacterales bacterium (assembly GCA_015654925.1). Classification (GTDB taxonomy): domain Bacteria; phylum Pseudomonadota; class Gammaproteobacteria; order Enterobacterales; family Enterobacteriaceae; genus Acerihabitans. The sequence goes on from JAATFX010000070.1 coordinate 66,392, forward strand.
TGGTAATGCCGCTGGCCGCCTGGGTGCTGGCCAAACTGTTCCATATGCCGCCCGATCTCTCGGCGGGCATGATCCTGGTGGGCAGCGTCGCCAGCGGCACCGCGTCCAATGTAATGATTTATCTGGCCAAGGGCGATGTGGCGCTGTCGGTAACCATCTCGGCCGTATCCACCCTGGTCGGGGTATTCGCCACGCCGCTGCTGACCCGTTTGTACGTGGATGCGCAGATCAAGGTTGATGTGGCGGGCATGTTGCTGAGCATTTTGCAGATCGTGGTCATCCCGATTTTTGCCGGTCTGGTACTGCATCATCTGTTTACCCGCGCCGTAAAGCGCGTGGAGCCGTTTTTACCCGCATTCTCCATGATCTGCATACTGGCGATCATCAGCGCGGTGGTGGCCGGCAGCCAGGGATTTATCGGTTCGGTGGGGCTGGTGGTGATCGTCGCGGTGATCCTGCATAACGGCATCGGCCTGCTGAGCGGTTACTGGGGCGGCAAGCTGTTTGGCTTTGACGAAACCACCTGCCGCACGCTGGCCATGGAAGTGGGCATGCAAAACTCCGGTCTGGCGGCCACCCTGGGCAAGATTTACTTCTCGCCCCTGGCCGCACTGCCCGGCGCGCTGTTCTCGGTGTGGCACAATTTGTCCGGCTCGCTGCTGGCGGGTTATTGGTCCGGCCGCCCGATCAAAGGCGCCAAGCCTAAATAAGCGGACTCCGCCCCGGCCGGCACGGCGGGGCATGATATGTTCTCCCCCACGTCCCCTCTCCACGCTACGTCCGCCGGTACAGATGCCGATAAACCACGCGTTTTTCCCGCCGGTTGCCCATGACCCCAGCCATCCGTCCGAGTGATACCCGCCGGCCAGACGTGCGGATAACCGCGCGCCGGCGCGGCCAGTCTCTATACTTAAATTGAATTAATTGGTTATCGCCGTCATGGCGGCAAACCAGCGCGGCGAAGCGTTACAGTTTTTTACCAAATTTGATAAGCGAATAAATACAATATGGGTGTTAAATCTCACCGCCTTACACCGCGTTGCTGGTTTTGCAATAAAAGCGCAATACAGGATTTATGACGATGAAGCTTAAAGTGAATGCCTTCAGTTCAATCAGACCCAATCTAAAGTGGGCCACGGTATTCTGGCTGCTCAACATTTTTTTACTCACCGCCATTAGTTTCCGTTATTGGCAGTGGATTGCCATTCCCCGCGACGACATCCGCTCCATTAGCTATTTGCTGACCACCCAATACGGTTTATTTGGCGCTTTCTGCCTGCTGGGCCTGGTCATCCACGGCTTGCTATGTTTTTTACCCGGCAAGCTATTCCGCGGCCTGGGCGTCATCGTGGGGTTCTGCGCCGCCGCGCTGCTGGTGATTGATACGCTGGTCTTCGCCCAGTACCGTTTTCATATCAACGGCGTCGTGCTCGAAATGCTGTTTGAAGGGCGCGACGTGGTGGATCTGTCCTGGTTCACCTGGCTGGTGGGCATCTGTCTGGGTCTGCTGCTGCTGGGCCTGCAACTGCTGTTCAATCATCTGGCGCAGGGGGTGCCGGCGCTCGCCCGCCTCAGGGGGCCCGCCTATAGCCTGCTGGCGGTCAGCATCCTGATAAGCCAGGGTATGCATGCCTGGGACGACGCCAATTATAAAACCCGTATCCCGAGTTATACCCATGATTTTCCGCTGTATTATCCGCTGACGGCCAAATCCCGGCTGGTGGCCTGGGGGCTGGTGGACCCTGCCCTGGCGCTGAATAAAGAAAATAATCTGCAGGCGGAGCCCGCGGGCACATTAAATTACCCGCTGCAGCCCATCACATTCGCTAAACCGGCGCAGCAGCCCAACGTGCTGTTTATCCTGATCGACGCCTGGCGCTATGACGATGCCAATGCCGCGGTTACCCCCAATGTGAGCCGCTTTGCGCAGCAGGCGCTGCGCTTCCGGCAACACCGCAGCGGCGGCAATGCCACGGAGCCCGGTATTTTCAGCCTGTTCTATAGCCTGCCGGATACCTACTGGCTGGCGGTGCGCAACAGCGGGCAACGCCCGGTGCTGATGCAGACCCTGGCCGATGAAGGTTATGAATTCGCCATTCACGGTTCGGCGGATCTTAACCATCCGCCGTTCGATAGAACGGTGTTTTCCCATATCCCCAATTTGACTATCAGCAACAGCGCCGTTTCCCCCGCGCTGCGCGATCGGCAAATTACCGATGACTTTAAGCGGTTCATCGACCAGCGCGACGGCAAAAAACCGTTTTTCGGTTTCCTGTTTTATGACGCCGCCCATGGTTACGATTTACTACCCGATGCGGCAACGCCGTTTAAGCCGTATTGGGCACGCGTGGATCATATTAAACTTAATAATGATTTCGACCCCACCGAATATCACAATCGTTATCGGGATGCGCTTTATTACGACGACGGTTTAATCGGCGAAATATTAACAAAACTGGCGCAGGCGGGGCTGGATAAAAATACCTTGGTGGTCATTACCTCCGACCATGGGGAAGAGTTCAACGATCATAAAAAGAACTACTGGGGACACGGCAGCAATTTCAGCGATGTGCAAATTCACGTGCCGATGTTTATGAAAGTGCCCGGCAACCCGGGCGGTGATATTACCCGGCGCACCAGCCATTTTGACGTGGTGCCGACGCTGATGGAACAGATTGCCGGCGTTAAAACGCCGATGCGCGCCTACAGCGTAGGCCGTAATATGCTCACCCCGGATGCGCCGCACTCCGACGATATGATTGTCGGCAGCTATTATAATTACGCGGTGGTGTCGCCGGATCAAATAGACGTGGTCTATCCGGGCGGGATCTTCGAAACCTTCACGCCGGACCTGCGGCCCAGCAGCCGGCACCTGATGCAGGGCGAACGCCTGCGCGATATTATTGCGCAAATGTCGCGGTTTAATAAATAAACCGCCGATGGAAGGTGGTACCCCACGCCGCCGTGCTTTTCTGCCCAAGGCGGGCAAGCACGGCGGCAACGCCGGTTAGAAGTTAACGGCGCCGCCGATATACGGGCCGTCGGCCAGGATATTGTCGCGATTGCCGTCTTTACCATCCATGGCCATATAGCGGTAGCCGACGCTGACGGTGACCAGCGGTATGGCGGTCAGGCGCAGGCCGGCATTGGCTTCGGTATAATTTTCCACGCCGCTGGAGAGGGAATCGGGTGAATAGTAGTATTCGCCATACAGGCTGAACAGATGCCCCACCGGCAGTTGCAAGCCGCCGCCCAGGGCGATGGCATAACCTTCATCGCCATCTTTCGGCCCCATATACATGCCTTTGCCGCCCACGGTGGCCATAAACGGGCCCAGCGGAATATTGTAACCCAGCCCCAGGCCGGCCGCATCGCCGTTATCGTCGTTATGGGCCCAGTTGCCGCTCAGTGCGAGACCGGGGGTGGTGGTGCCGAACCCGATCCCTACATTAGTGTAATGTTCGGCGATATCGCCGGTGACGCTGACGGCTTGGGCGCAGGTGGCGGCGAATATCAGGCTGGCAGCGGCGCCAGCAGCAAGAATGGTCTTCATTATTTATCCTGAATCGTTAAACATGGGTGGGGAAAAATCCACTGGCGAAGTTTAACGCAAAGGATGCTGGGTGTAATGAGGTTAATGAATTAAGTTAGCCAGCAAAGCATTTCCTACTTGCCGCAGTGCTCTTTGACCTCTTTGGCGCCATTGCCCACGGCCCGGATGGCGGCGGAAAGTTTTTGTTTGGTTACGCCCAGCGTTTGGGTCCAATACTCCACTTCCCAAGGTTCTCTCAGGCTAATGAAATTTTTATCCTGCGGCTCTTGAAGCTGAATTTTTTCACTCATTGCTTTATGTCCCTGGATATGGGGATAGCCCCATTGTCGTTATAACTCTATTTTCGCTATAAATAGTTATATATTTATATGGGTTATTAACAATCGAATTAATTTAACTTCAAGGGCTGGATCATAACTGCGATAAAATAAACGGTTTTATCCGCGAAACGTGAAAAGGATCGCAGTAAGCCGGGTCGATAAAGGCATTACGGCCCGCAGGTGATTTCACGGGCCGTTGGCGGCGTGCGGATTAGTCATCCGCCTCGGTGGAGCGCGCGATGGCTTCCTGGGACTCCAGCTCCGCCAGCCTTTGGGTCAATGCGGCGTGGATATGGTCATAGGCCTCATTGCCCAGGGCAAGACGTCTGGGCGCGGGGCTGCGATCCGTACTGGCGATAATTTCGCGCACCATTTTCACCGGGTCGCCCTTGATGGCGAATAAACCGCTGTCCACGGCGCGGCGTACGTCCCCCGCCGGCGTAGATTCATACTCCGCCATGGACGGCGGGCGTACCAGTCCCCCGGCAAAACCGGTGCGCGCGGGACCGGGTTCGACCAGGGTGAACTCGATCTTAAAGGGGGCCACTTCCTGCGCCACCGCCTCGACGAATCCTTCGATACCCCATTTGGTGGCGTGATACAGGCTAAAATTGGGGTAAGCGATTTGGCCGCCCTCCGACGATACCTGCAAAATACGTCCCCCGCCCTGGCGGCGCAAATGGGGCAAAACCGCACGGATTACCTGGATCGAACCGGTAAGATTGGTATCGATTTGCCGGCGGACCTGATCGTCGCCGGCCTCCTCCCCCGCGCCGAACAACGCATAACCCGCATTGCTCACCACCACATCGATGCGCCCCCAATGCGCAAAAGCCCGATCGACCACGGCGCGTATCGTCCCCATTTGGGTGACATCCAGCGGGGCGATCCACAGGCGATTGCCATATTGCGCCTGCAAATCGGCGAGGGCGTCGGTCTTGCGCAGGGTGGCCGCCACCCGATCGCCCCGGGCCAAGAGTTTTTCCGTTAATTCCCGTCCCAGGCCGGAAGACGTGCCGGTAATAAACCAGGTTTTAGACATATGCATTTCCTCGATTAACCATGCCGTCACGACGGCGATGGCGGCCAGTATATTTCCATCTTATCCATGCTACTATCCGCATAATGTTGGATGAACTAGTGAAAATTAACCAGCAATGACCAAACCCGATTTGATCGATTTAAAAGCCCTGGCCGCCATCGCCGCCCACCGCAGCTTTCGCAAGGCGGCGGACGAACTGGGGCTTTCTCCGTCCACGCTCAGTCATATGATGCGGGTGCTGGAGCAAAATATGGGGGTGCGGCTGCTGCACCGCACCACGCGCAGCGTTGCCCCCACCGAAGCGGGGGAACGCCTGATATCGCGCCTGCGCCCGCTGTTGCGCGATCTGGATTTAGCGCTCGAAGAGGTGAATGTTTTCCGCGATCGCCCCAGCGGGGTGCTGCGGATCAATGCGGGCGAGGAGCCGGCCCGGCTATTGCTCGAATCGGTTATTCCGGCGTTCCTGGCGCGTTATCCCGAGATGTCCGTGGATCTGAGCACCGAGGGCAAGCTGGTGGATATTGTCGCGGGAGGATTCGACGCGGGCATCCGGCTGGGGGAATCCGTACCGCAGGATATGATTGCCGTGCGCTTCGGCGCCGGCATGCGTTTTCTGGCGGTCGCCTCGCCCGGCTACCTGGCCGGACGCAAGACGCCGCAAACCCCTGACGATCTGCACATGCACGCCTGCATCCGCATACGTATGCCCAGCGGCAAATTTTACCGCTGGGAATTTGCCCGCAACGGGCAGGAGCTGACCGTCGACGTGCCCGGCAACCTGACCCTGGATCACCTGGCGCTGATGGCGTTATCCGCCGCACGCGGCCTGGGCATCGCCTACGTGCCCGATTCGGTGGCGCGGCCCTACAGGGATAGCGGCGCGCTGGTTTGCGTATTGGAAGAGTGGTGCCCGACGATCCCGGGGCTATATCTTTACTACCCCGGCAACCGCCACGTGCCCGCGGGGCTGAGGGCCTTTATCCAGATATTGAAAGAGCTCGGCTGAGCCGCCCAGTTGATACGTTTTCCTCATATCCAATCCCGGTTTATTTATTAGAGAATAGGCGATTTTCCTCACATACTGGACCTCATCAAACCACCCCAGACCGACGCTCTGAGCTGCTCACAGAATGTGTTAAGGATTTCCATATGGCTGCTGTTTCCTCCTCCTTGCCGGCATCGGTCAACGGGCCGGCGCCATCCCTCGCCGTGCCGCCCGATACGCTGACCGCGGACAATATTTCGGTCACTTACCGCACGCGCCGGGGGATTATCGAGGCGTTGCATCAGGTTTCGCTGCGTATTGGCCAGGGAGAATTCGTGACGCTGCTCGGGCCGTCGGGCTGCGGCAAATCCACTTTGCTCAAAATCGCCGCCGGACTGCTGCAACCCTCGGCGGGCCGCATCGCCATAGCCGGCATCCCGTCCACGGTCCCCAATCGCGCTATCGGCGTGGCGTTTCAAAAACCGACCCTGATGCCATGGAAAACGGTGCTGCAAAATATCCTGGTCCCGGCGCATACGCTGAAACTGGATATGCGGGCCGCCCGCGACCGGGCCGCCGGGCTGCTGGACCTGATGGGGTTGAGTGAATTCGCCGATAACTATCCCAACGAATTGTCCGGCGGCATGCAGCAACGGGTGGGTCTGGCGCGCATGCTGCTGGGCGATCCGGAATTATTGTTAATGGATGAGCCTTTTGCCGCCCTTGACGCCATGACCCGGGAAAAACTCACCTTCGAACTGCAGCGTATCTGGCTACGGGATCGCAAGTCGGTGCTGTTTATTACCCACAGTATTCCGGAGGCGGTGTTTCTCTCGGATCGGGTGCTGGTAATGTCGGCGCGTCCGGGCAAAATCATTGAAGACTACCCCATTCCCCTGGCCCGGCCGCGGTCGCTGGCAACCCTTGATTCCCCGGTATTCAGCGAAGCCTGCCGGCATCTGCGCCGGCATTTTGTGGAGCAAACCCTATGAACCGCGTGCTTTCGATACTGTATCCGCTGATTACCCTGGCCGTGCTGCTGGCCCTGTGGCAGTTGGCCGTGGTGTCGCTGAACATCCCTGAATATATTGTGCCGGCCCCCACCAGCGTCTGGGCCACCCTGGTTGATCTATTTCGCCAGGGGATTATCTGGAAGCATATCGGCTACACCTTATCGGCCACGCTGATGGGATATGCGCTGGGCAGCACTTTCGCCCTGATCGCCGGCGCCGTGCTGGCGGAATCCAGGACTTTCGAAAAATTCGTTTATCCCCTGCTGGTGGCCGTTCAGTCCACCCCTAAAGTCGCGCTGGCGCCGCTGATCCTGGTCTGGTTCGGCTTCGGCATTGCTTCCAAGGTGGTGCTGGTAGTGCTGTTATGTTTTTTCCCTTTATTTATTAATACGTTGGTGGGTTTTAAACGGGTTGATGCCGATCTGATCGATGCCTGCCGGGCCTTTTCCGCGTCGCGCTGGTATATCTTTCGCCAGGTCAAACTGCCATCGGTGGCGGGGGATATTTTCGCCGGCCTGCAAATCGGCATCGCCCTGGCCCTGATTGGCGCCGTGGTGGGGGAACTGGTCTCATCGGAAGCCGGCCTGGGTTATATGATCGGCGCCGCCGCGGCGAATTTAAATGTCAGCACCATGTTTGCCGGCGTATTCCTGCTGGCGATCATCGGCGTAATCGGTTCGCAAAGTATTCGCTGGCTGCATCTGCGGGTGGTGTTTTGGGAAGTCCCCCGCGCCGACGATACGCGCACGGTGCGGTGACATCAGTCCGGTTCGGGTACAGCGGCGGCGGTTAAAAAAACATTATTTAACGAGATACAGCTTAATGAGGCACAGCAATCCATGAAGAAGAGCATTTCCCTATTCTGCGCCCTGGTCGGTTTATCCATGACCTTCGCGGCCCAGGCGGTGGACAATATTGTCGTCGGCCTGAATATCCCCCAGACGGTGGTGGACGGCAGCATTTATAGCGCCGCCGATAAACTCGGTTATTTTAAAGCGGAAAACCTGGCGGTGAAAACCATTGTATTCCAGGGCGCGGGCGCCCTGCTGCCGCAGGTTTACACCAAAAAAATCGATATCGGGTTCCCGCTGCCCGAGCCGGTGCTGTCCTCTTATGCCCCCGGCAAACAGCCGCTGCCGGTGCGGTTTTTCTATAACGCCCGGCCCTCCGGGGGGATGGAATTGGCCGTGCTCGATAGTTCCCCCATAAAAACCCTCGCCGATCTGAAAGGTAAAAAAATCGGCGTCGGCGCGTTGACCTGGGCGTCGATTCCCCAAACCCGCGCCGTGCTCGCCAAACAGGGCCTCAATCCCGATAAAGACGTGCAGGTCGTGGCCACCGGCGCGCTGGGCGCGGGATTTCTGGCGCTGAAAGAAGGCCGGGTGGATGCGCTCAACTTTAACCAAAGCTGGCATGATATGCTGGAGCAAAGCGGCACCAAAATACGCCGGCTCTCCTACCCGCCCGAGTTCGCCTCCATGGTCGGCAACGGTTTTGTGGCCCATGTCGATACCCTGCGCGAGCGTCCCGCCATGCTCACCGGTTTCGCCCGCGCCATAACCAAGGCGACCCTGGCCTGCGAAGCCAATCCCGCCTATTGCGTCCAGACGTTCTGGCAGGCGCAGCCCGAGCTCAAGCCGGCCGCCGATGTCTATCAGGCCAAGTTGAAAGAGGCCGTGTTCCTGCTGGAACGCCGGCTAAAACGCACGCTATATGCCCCTGACGGGCAACCCCTGGTGCCGGGGGAATACGATCTGGACGCCATCGCCCGCTACGTGACGCTAATGCATGACGCGGGCGAGCTGGACGTCGCCAGCGTGCCCGTGGATAAGATTTTCACCAATGCGCTGGTCCCCGGGATCAACCATTTCGACCAACAGGCCGTACGGCAACAGGCCCGCGCCGCAAAAATCGAGGAGAACTGATCATGGCTTTGACCCTTGCCGTTACACCCTCCGTCGCGCCGGTGGACCAACCGCGCCAGATTCGCGTAGCCGGTTTGCAGCCCGGCGCCCTGGTGGAGATCAACGCTCAATCCCACACCGCCGATGGCGCGGTGTGGCGCAGCCATGCGCGCTTTGCCGCGGCGGACGACGGCAGCGTGGATTTGCTGCGCGACGCCCCGCTCGCCGGTGATTACCAGGGCATCGACGGCCAGGGTTTACTTTGGTCGCAGCGGCAGGTAGCGCCCCCCGGCGTCGCCGCCGATCCCGCCGCCCTGGCTCCGATAACGGTGCAGATCCGCGCCAGCGTCCGCGCCGCCGATGGCGTGGAGGAGACGGCCGAGGCGCCTTTGGTGCAGCAGTTGCTCGCCGACGGCGTGGCTTATCGCCGCATTGAAGAGGACGGCGTGGTCGGCGGGCTGTACACCCCCGCCGGGCCGGGGCCGCATCCGGCGGTGATCTATCTTAATGGGTCCGGCGGCGGCATTAACCATCAGCGGGCGGCGCTGCTGGCGTCGCATGGCTATGCGGCCCTGGCGCTGGGATATTTCGCCGCGCCCGGCCTGCCGGCGTATATTTCGGCCACGCCGCTGGAATATTTCGCCAACGCCCTGGACTGGGTGCGCCGCCGGCTGCAACCCCGCCACGGCTTTGTCGCGCTCAGCGGCCAATCGCGCGGCGGGGAATTATCGCTGCTGCTGGCCGCCACGTTTCCCGACCGGGTCTCGGCGGTAATCGCCTATGTGCCCAGCGCGGTTACCCATGGGGTATTGCTGGCGGGCCAGCCGGGCGAAAGCCGCTTTGCGCCTTGCTGGACCTACCGGGGCAACCCGGTGCCGACGGTCTGGCGGAATAACGAGTTGCCGGACGTTTGGCGCAGGGTGGATACGTCGCCCGAACCGCGGCGCCAGGCCGTGGTATTCGCCCGCGCCCAGGAAAATGCGGCGGCGGTGGCCGCCGCCCGCATCCCGGTGGAAAATATGCGCTGTCCGGTGCTGCTGATTTCCGGCGGGGACGATGGGTTCTGGCCGTCCACCGACTACTGCCGGTGGATAAAACGCCAGCTTGAGGATCGCGGCTATGAATATAGCGTCGGCCATCTCGATTACCCGTTGGCCGGGCACGGCATCGCCACCCCGTATGTTCCCGCCACGCTTATCAATAAGCCCCATGCGGTGTCGGGTATCACCATGGCCGCCGGCGGCACCCCCGCCGCCAATGCGTACGCCGCGGCCGATTCCTGGCGGCAAAGCCTGGCCTTCCTGGATAAGATCATCCGCTGACGGCGCGCGTAAGCCGCGGCTTATCCTTGCCAGCGCGACGCGCGGATCATGGAACAGAAATTGCCGGCAATAAAATCAGGTTCCTTATCGGCGATGACATTGGCTTTGACGTTGCCAAAGGTAGTCTCGGGCTTGTGCTTGATGCCGTCATAGAACGCCTGGATGATATCTTCTTTAAACGCCGGGGTCCGGGGATGTTCAGCCACGACCCGTTGCCGTATGTCATCCGGATAGGCGGTATAATTAATCCCCAGCACGTCCATTTCCACGCCGGCGGTCACCAGGGCGATTTCCGGCGCCATGAATTCCGGAATCCCCGGCGTGGTATGCAGGGCGATGGCGGTCCAGACCTTATCGATATCCTCCTGGCCGATCCCGTAGCGGGTTAAAAAATCCCTGGCCGCATTGGCGCCATCCACTTCAAACCGTTTATCGCAGCTGCAATGCTCCTGGGTCAGCCCCATATCGTGGAACATACAGCCGATATACAGTAATTCCCCATCGACGTTCAGTCCCCGCTGTTGTCCCGCCAGCGCGCCCCAATAATAGGTGCGGCTGGAGTGATGAAACAGTAAGGAAGACTCGGTGTCGCGTACCAGTTCCGTCGCTTCCCGCGCCATTTTGGTATCGGGGATGCGGATGCCGTGAATAGTAAAAGCCATGATAGTGATCTCCGGTGGATTGACCCGGCTAAGATAATCGCTCATGCTGGCTGTCATCAATCGTCTCATTACGACGATTTAAGCCAAAACGCGCTAATCGGACATGGGGCTATCAAATGAGCAAACTTATCGTCTGCCTGGCCTGGCCGGGCGTACAGCTGCTGGATGTTTCCGGCCCCCTGGATGTATTTGCCGAAGCCAATACGCTGCTGGGGCGCGAAATCTACCGATTACGGGTAATGGGGCTAAACCATGAGACCATCATCTCGTCATCCGGCGTTAAAATCCTGCCGGATCTCGCGTTGCAGGAGCCGCTCGCGTCGTGCGATACCTTTCTGGTGGCGGGGGCCCCCAATGCCGGGGTCATCGCGCCGGCGCCGGCGGTCACGGCCGCGCTGCAGGCCTGGTGCCGGCGCAGCCGGCGTTATGGCTCCATCTGCACCGGGGCGCTGCTCCTGGCCGGCTGCGGGTTGTTGGACGGCTACCGGGTCACTACCCACTGGGCGGTGGCCGAAGAACTGGCGAATCGTTACCCGCGGGTAGTGGTGAACCCCGATGAGCTTTATGTGTGCGACGGGCCGCTGCGCACCGCGGCGGGGGTGACCTCCGGCCTCGATTTGGCCCTTAAGATGGTGGAAGAGGATCTCGGCCGGGACGTGGCGCTGGAGATTGCCGCCAATTTAGTGATGTTCTTTAAACGCCCGGTGGGCCAGCTCCATTTCAGCCGCCGGGGCAGAACGTCGCTGGCGGGCCGTTCGTCGCTGCAGGATCTTCAGCGCTGGGCGATCGCCCATCTCGACGCGATAAAAAATGTCAAAACCCTCGCCGGACACATGAATCTTAGCGTTCGCCATTTTACGCGTATTTTCCAGCAGGAACTGAACACCACGCCGGCGGAGTGGCTGGAACAGGAAAGAGTGGCCAAGGCCCGTTATTTACTGGAATCAAGCCCGGCGGCGCCTAAAGAAATCGCTGCCGAATGCGGTTTTTCCAGCGTCGATATCCTGCGCCGCACCTTTTTGCGGCAGCTTAACACCACGCCGACGGAATACCGAAAATACTATCTGGGCAATTAATTAACGGGAGAGGGCTACTTTATGGATCTTGCGGGTTTTTTACTGGCGATATTCCCCATAGCGCTCTCACCCGGGGCCAGCTTTACCCTGGGGATGACCAATGCCGTCAACCAGGGCGCCCGCGGGCTGCTGACGGTGATTATCGGCACGGCGCTGGGCATCTATACCCACGCCTTTTTAGCCGGGCTGGGCATCACCACCCTGGTCACCCATTATGGCGTTTGGCTTACCGGCATAAAGCTTTTCGGCACGCTTTATTTAACCTACCTGGCGATAAAATTAATTAACGCCGGCCTGCGCCGGGCGCCCGCGGCGGGGCAAACCGGGGCCAAAGCCATCGGCATCAAGGAAGCGTACGTGGCGAATGTGCTCAACGCCAAGGCGATTTTATTATACCTTGCCGTGGCGCCGCAATTTTTGCCCGCGGCGCAAATGACCCTGTGGAATTTTGGCATTCTGGCGTCGATTCACATTGCCATCATGGCGGTCTGGCTGGTGGTGGCCGGTTATTTGCTTATTGTCGCCGCGGCCAAAGTCAATTTTGCCCTACTGACCAAAATCATCAATATCGGCGGCGGCGGCCTGTTGCTGTATTTTACCTTGGCCCCTTACCTGCACGTATTATTTTGACCGCGCCGGCATTCCCCTCGCTGAGCCGTCGAATGCGTCAGGGGAGCGGCTGATAGCCCAGGGCTGACGGCGCAATACTGCGCCGCAATCAAGACGGATGATCGGTAGCCTGTCCGCCGCCGTTGAACGGCGGCTGCTTCGCGCCCGGGTTACTCGCGTTTAAGACGATTGCTATTGGCCAGCCACAGCGTAATCACCAGAATCAGGATCGCCGCCGAGTAAAAGAGGGTATCCTGCGGGTTTTTATGATCGATAATAATCAGGCGGATAATGGCGGTAATGCCGATATAGACAAAGTAGCGCAGCGGAAAGTGGTAACCGGACTGGAAATATTTCACAATCAGCGCGATAAACTCAAAATAAAGAAAATAATTTACGATACCTTCAATCAGTAAAAACGAGGATGCCCGATCGTCGGTATTCAGCATCGCCCAAGCTAAGTGAAGAGTTTCCTTGCCTAAAAACACGATCAGAATCAGGCCCAGGAATACCAGGCCAATATTTAAAATCATCTGCAGCGCGCTCGCCACACGCAGACTGGTAATCATATCCATACCTCATCGTCATCGTTATTCGCAGAGAAATCACTGCCAGCATAACATGACTTTGCGTGACGCAGATCACAATTTTAAGCGCTATGAAGTATTTTGAACGGCCGGTGCCACAAAGGATAGGAAGCCAGGCAAAGGCGCTGATAATTGCCCGGCACTTGAAAATATAAGATAAAATCAATTAAATTCTGAAAGTCCGCGGGCGTGCTATGGGCTAGCTATAATGACATGCGATATTAATAGGCATAAAATATAATTTACTGATTATTGATAAAATCATTATCCGTCTAATCTTAACCGCCGCTATTAATATTTACTCCCTGAATTCGGGCCGCCGTACCGATTGATTTTCATCCGGCGTAATAAATTATTATTTCACTTTTCCAGCGCGTTCAATCTATGGTAAAACACTGAGCACAAAACAATAACGTTATTAGATCGCATAACGTTAACAGGGACGTTAAACGGGGGTTATTATGTGGGTGTTACTTGCCGCCGCGCTGGCTTTTTTGCCCTTCCGGCGGTATCCGGCAATTTTTTTATTATCCGCCGCCGTGGCGTGGGCCTATTTCCAGGGGGTATTAACCCTTTATGCCATTGGTTTTCTCATAGCCTGCGCCGTCATCGCGCGGACCGCCCGCGCACCGTTGAATAAGCAAACCTTGGCGGTGGTTCGTGAAGCGGCGCTGGTGCTGGCGTCGCTGGCCCTGTTCCTGCATAAGGCGCCGGGGTTCAGCAATCCCAAGATATTGGACGGCGTGGCGGCCGGGGCCCATAGCGCGCCGTTAACGCTATATTTTAATTTTGATAAAGCAATCATTCCGTTTTTACTGTTAGCCGCCCTGCCGACGCTATTTTATTATCGGCGCTCGTCAACCCAGCCCCGCTGGCACTGGCTGTTGCTGATAATCAGCGTACCCTTGCTACTTTTGCTAGCCGTGGGGGCGGGGGGACTGGCCATTGAACCGCATAATCCGCCGTGGTTATGGACTTTTATTCTGGCAAATCTGTTTTTTGTTTCCCTGGCCGAAGAAGCGCTGTTTCGCGGATATTTACAGCAGCGCTTATCGGGTTGGCTGGGCAATTATGCCTCATTATTTATCACCGCCGCCATTTTTGGCGCCGCGCATATCGGCGGCGGCGCGCTGCTGGCGATCTTCGCGGGTTTGGCGGGGGTTATTTACGGACTGGGCTGGTTATGGAGCGGCCGGCTGTGGGTGGCCACGCTATTTCATTTTGCGCTAAACCTGCTGCATTTATTGTTTTTTACCTACCCGTTTTATCAGCGGTAAGGCGGTATTAAATAATGCCTGCCTGGTGGGATATCAGCGCCGTTTAATCGTCGTTCACCACTTCAACTTTCAATTTTTTGCTGTTTAGCACGCCTTTCAATTGATAGAGAACGCTGTTGTCGCCGCAGCTCACCAGCAGATCCCCGTCCCAGTCCATACGTAGCCGGCTCGGTGACGGGCAGCGATAACCGGCGTGCTTGATGGCCTGCTGCGCCATTTGATCGAGTTTTATCTGCCGCGGGCTGGTCATATTATGCAGCGCGGGCATGCGCCACCCGTCCGCGTCGGCAAATAGCCTCGACAGCGCAAACAGCAGCAAAGTAATCACAAACAGAGCGTTCAGATGGCGAGTATCATTCATCTTGAGGTGCCCAACGATAGAAAGCGCAACTGTAGCCGAGAAATAACCCTTAGACAATGATATGGCGCTATCTTTTCGCAAACCATGTCACGTTCAGCCGTTTCCTGTGTCGGGGACGCATGTCCACGCGGATCACCCTGTCCGGCACATGGATAAGCCCGGAGGAAAACGCCGCAGGGCCGACCCGGACCGCGGCTTAAGGCACCGCGACCACGGAAATGATGCGGAAACCGGCGGACCCGGCCTTATGAAACCTTGCAGTGTCTTCACTCACCGCCTCAGATACCTCGGGGCTTAAAACGGTAAGCTGGCTGTCGCTGGTTAAAAACAATTCTTCGGCATGGGCCGTGGTCCCATCATTATGTTCATAAGCCACTTTGTATGTCGCGCTCAAAATATCTCACCTTGTTTCAATCATTAACCAGTAGGCACCAAAAACCCCCCGTTGGCGCTACCTAGAGGTTACGGGGTATGACAACATTATAATACTAACTTTAGCATTCGGCAGAGGTTTATTGATGAACATTAACACGTCATGGCGATTAGCCGGGTTAACATGTCGAGGCCATTTCAAATGCCGTTTTTAAAACGCCCCGATTAAGAAAGGTTATCTGAGAACCCGTGCCGGTATCCTTTGATGCGTCAACCTGTAGCTCCTCTCTTAAAGAGATATGGGTATCCGAAACATTCATCTCCTGTTTCTCAAGACCTTTCCCATTAAAAAGCATATGTATTTTTACCGTAGATGATATATTCCCTTGGTTACGTCCCAGGGTTTTCAATGCCTGGGGAGTCTTGCCATACGCGGATACCGGCCATTTTAAGGTAATATCAATATCTACCCCATTTTGTTTGCTTATCACAAAGCCGACTTCGGGCTTTTCGATTTTCATCCATATATCATTGGCAAGAACCATGTCCGGCCGCCGATAGGTAAAGTGACCAAGCACCTGTTCCTGCACGGATTGAGTAATACTTTCCGGGATCAGATACCGGCTCAGGGCCATCAGGCTCATCGCATTATTATCGACGATTTCCGATAATTGCGCTAACTGACGCAGTTGCGCATTGGTTAGCCCATGCTGGCTGCCAAAAATGTTATTCGCATATGAAATAACTTGATTGCCCATCCCCAGAATCCAGCGGCCATAGCTTTGGTGGGCGTTATCCACTTTTAGATCGATGCCCGCTTTAAAGGCGTTAATGAATGCGCCATCAGCAAAATAAGAAGCAATTTCTGCGGGATGGTGAACCGGCACGCGAAAATCGGTATGCATAAAATCCACAAATGTTGATGATGGCGGATGGTTCATCGCATGATTGGCCGATATGGACTCAATACCGCCAGACCAGTTCTGCGCCACTTTAATTTCTGGCGCGGGCAACCGGGATATGAATGTTCTGATATTTTTACACTGCTGTCGCAGTGGTTCGCGCACGCCGGCGGGTAACTTGGCGACATTCATATCAAGGATAGCGTTTTGATCGGTAGCGTGGGCCATCATGACAATTCTGGCGAAGTCTTTCGAGGTAATATTTTCTGCAACCGCTAAATCACTCGGCCAACATTCAGTATATACGGTAGAAAGCTCTTTTTCGCTCAGCGGCAACTGCAATAAGTTTTGCAGATTATCCAATTGCTGGCAAACCGATGTGACCAGGCCTGGCATTTTCCCGGCGATGGCTTCTATGGTCTGTAGCCCGAAAGGCGGTGGCGGCAATGAGCCAGGGTCTGAAGTCAAGGATTGGTGTAACTTCCAGGCGGCCATATGGTGCAATGGGGACGTTGGCTGATATTCAGGCCGATTTAATATGGCGCGTTTTAATGCCGACATAAAAGTCGCTGACACTATCTTGCCGCCAAAAAAACCGGATAACGCATTATCCAGGGCGAGTTTTAAGACATTCTCTCCGCCGTCTTGTTGTTTCAACGCCACCAGCACGCGTTCCAAAGCATGATCTTGCAGCAATAAAGGGCCCAGATACCGAGCAATGCCGGAAGCCATTTTCTGTGCAAATTCGCCCTGGCCCTTGGATTGCAGGATTAACTCGACCAGGGGAGCCACGCCATCTTCGACCTGCCGGCGCGTATTGCCGAACAATACGCTGCGTCCCTGATTAACGATACTAGCGCTGCGTTTACCGAGCATCCGGTTGGACACCACCAAATTCTGCGCCAGCGAGACCGTATCCGTAATGATTTTTTTGGCCAGGACATTACGTGTGACCGAGCCGCCGGTGGTCCGTTTTGCCAAGCCATTTAGTAGGTTACTTTTATCCAATATACTATAGGCGGCAATACTGACGCCAAATTTTGGCAACGAAACGCTATTCATTATTATCTCCGCGATTGAAAATGCTGGGTGGCCGAAAATGCTCCTTGGTTAATGCTGGATAATTGTCCGATTTTAGGTAAATTTTCTTGCCAGTATTGTACCTGCTCAACTAGCGTCTCAATACGTTCCATTGCCTTATCCGGCTCAATACTATCCAGGTCAAACAGACAAAATAATAAGACTCGTTGCCCGCCGGCATCATAACCAAACCAACAGCGGCTGGTGGCAACGCCAAATAAATGAATTTGCAGTAAAGAAGCAAAAAAATCATCGGGCAACACTTGGGTTATCCGCATTACCGGCGAAAATAAATAGACGTGGACATCGTGATACTCAAAGGTAATATCAATATTATTGTCAAAGCGAATGGTGCAGCCGCCGCTATGTATTGCTTCATTAATATCCAGATGAGTCTCAGCAGAGAGTAACTTTAACAATTCAGGGAATATCATTATTTACCTTGTTACACCTTCTGCTAATTGATATTAAAAATAGCAGGTATGCGCGTTTAAAAAAACCGACAAAAAACGGCTATCGTGGTTGTATGGATATACAAAAAATACAATCATTAGTCTTCTAATCTATAGCAATGATACCATCATCAATTCAGCGAACTTTCAAATAACGCTTATTTGGATCATCGATAGCAAGAAAATTATGGCAGATATTTCCATAACAGCGCCCGGCAATGAGCCGGCCGACGCAAAGCGTAGCCGGCTCACATGGGGGGGTTAACCCGCGCTCAGACCCGGGGGAAAATCCATACATCCTTAGCCGGGAGCGACAGGCGGTAAAGCTGCTGGTCCCGCGCCTCGGCGCCATAGGCGCGCACCACAAAATCGTCGCCGGCGGTACGGAATAAATATTCCCAGCGATCGCCGAGAAACATGCTGGTAAGCAATTGCAGCTCAAGGGAATTATCTTGCGCTTTCGACTCCAGACGCACCCGTTCGACGCGGATTACCGCGGTTCCTTCCTCCCCGGCCTTCACGCCCTCCCCCGCCTGGCCCCACAGCGCCCAGCCCAGGCCCTCGATGCGCGCTTGCCCGTCCAGCACTTCCACGATTTTACCGTGCAGACGGTTATTGCTGCCCATAAATTCGGCGGTAAACAACGTGGAAGGAGTACCGTACATTTCTTGCGGCGTGCCCTGCTGCTCGATTTTGCCGTTATTGAGCAGCAGGATGCGATCGGAAATCGCCATCGCTTCGTTCTGGTCGTGCGTGACCATCAGCGCCGACAGGCCGAGTTTGATGATCAATTCGCGCAAAAACACCCGCGCCTCTTCGCGCAGCTTGGCGTCCAGGTTGGACAGCGGCTCATCCAGCAAAATAACCGGCGGGTTGTAGACTAGCGCCCGTCCGATAGCCACGCGCTGTTGCTGGCCGCCGGAAAGCTGGTGGGGATGGCGCTTGCCCAGATGCCCCAGCCCCAGTTGGTCCAGCACCGCCTGCACCCGCTGGGTGATTTCAGCGGACGGCACTTTGCGCAATTGCAGCGGATAGGCCACGTTGTCAAATACGGTTTTGTGCGGCCACAGGGCGTAGGACTGGAAGACCAGGCCGAGATTGCGCTCTTCGGCGGGTATTTCGCTGCGCGGGCTGCCGTCATACACCGTATTGCGTCCGATCACGATTTTGCCCTGCGTCGGTTTCTCAAGGCCTGCGACCGCCCGCAGCAAGGTGGTTTTACCGCTGCCCGAAGGCCCGAGCAGCGACACCACTTCACCGCGCCTGAGCTGCATGGACACGCCCTTTAACACCGGATTGTCGCCATAGGTCAAATGCAGGTTTTCCACTGATAGCTCAATCATGTATTTTTACTCCGAAACGCAGGGCGATACCCAGACCCACTACAACCAGCAGGATGTTGATAAAGGAAAGCGCGGCAACGATATCAATCGCCCCCGCGGCCCAAAGCGACACCAGCATCGAACCGATGGTTTCGGTGCCCGGCGACAGCAGATAGACCCCGGTGGAATATTCCCGCTCGAAGATCAGGAACATCAGCAACCAGGAACCGATCAGGCCGTAGCGCGATAAAGGGATAGTGACATGGCGGGTAATTTGCCCGCGCGTCGCGCCGGTGCTGCGCGCGGCCTCTTCCAGCTCGGGGGCGACTTGCAGCAAGGTCGAGGAAATCAGCCGCAGGCCGTACGCCATCCACACCACGGTATAGGCCAGCCATACGCTGAAAATGGTGCTGCGCAGTGAACGCAGCCAGACCACCAGGTTATCGCGCAGCCATTGGGACACCGGCAGCCCCGACAGCCAGCCGGATTTCAGCGCATTGTCGAGCCACATCGGCAGGAACAGGAATACCCACAAAAATGCCAGACCGGCCAGCAGACCCGGCACCGCGCGGGGCACCAGCACGCTGTAGTCCAGGAAACGGGTCACATTATCCGGTTTGCGGTGCATGGCGATACCGATAAACAGATAGCACGCCACCGCCAACGCGCCGCCGATCACGCCGATGGCCATGGAGTTGACGATGGCCCGCAGCAGGTTCGGCTGCTGCCAGATAGTGCGGAAGGTGTTTAGCGACAGTTCGTCCCAAATGGAAACACCGACGCCCCAGTTGGAAACAAAGGCCCGCAACACCACCCCGATCAGCGGCACCCCGATGGTGACCGTCAGCCAAAAAACCACCACTGCGCCCGCCACCCAGCGCCATTTACCCAGCGGCAACGCCCTGGCCTGGGAAGCCTTGCCTTTAAGGGTAACGAAGCGGTTGGCGGTTCTCATCAGGCGGCGTTGCAGCATCACCAGCGGAATCGTGATGCATATCAGCACCACCGCCACCGCCGCCATCAGATGATATGACGGCGTGCCGAGCTTATTGGTGAGCTGGTAAAGGTAGGTCGCCAGCACCAGGTTACCCTCCGGGTCGCCTAGGACCAGCATCAGGCCAAATACTTCCAGCCCGAGGAAGAACAGCAGAACGCTGGCATAGAGAATCGACGGACGCACCATCGGCAAGCTGACGGCGGTCATCACTTGCAAGGGCGAGGCGCCGGCGATGCGCGCGGCCTCTTCCACATCCGATCCGACGCTGCGCAGCGCCGAGGAGATATAGAGGTAAGCGTGCGGAACATGGGTCAGTCCGGCAATCACCACAATGCTGGACATGGCGTAAATATTCCACGGCACGAAGCCGAACACCAACTCCATCCACAGCGAGAAGAATCCCGCCGGCCCGGTGGCCACCACATAACCAAAAGCGAGCACCATCGGCGACACGAAAACCGGCACCAGGATCAGCGGTTCGATCAGGCGTCGGCCGGGCAAGTCGGTGCGCACCATCAGGAAGGCCAGAATCCCCCCCAGCGGAATCGCTATCACCACCAGTCCGAACGCCAGGATAAAGCCGCTTTTCAGCGCCGTATAAAAATCTGGATCGGTAAAAATAAAACCAAAAGATTCAAGGCTCCATTCTTTGGATGGCGAGAAAAAGGGGGCTGAAAGAAAGCTTTGAATTACGATAAATGACAGCGGTATATAGATAACTAACGCGGTTATCAGCACCACTAAGCTGCGCGGCAGACTCTGCCACTTTCTGCGCATTGCTTTCATGTGTAATCCCTTTGGTTAAGAACCTGGCACGGCGCGATCGGGCTACAACAAAGCGATACGCGCCATAGGGCTGGCGCGTATCCGGGTCATGGCATTATTTTGGGGCGGCGGCGCGCCATTGCTTGATATAATCCAGCCGCTTTTTCTGCTGTAAATATTCCAGCAGGGTTTCATCGACCGAGATCGGTTTGAGCGCGTTGCCTAGCATTTTGGTCATGCCGTCGATATCATTTTTACCTTCGATATCATTACGGATCGACGGAATATCGGCCTGGTTGGCAAGAATGGCCTGGCCTTTTTCGGACAGGATATAGTCAAGCCACAGTTTGGCCGCATTGGCGTTTTTGGTGTCTTTGCTGATAAAGGCCACCCGGGACAGGACCAGGGTGTAATCCTTCGGATAGGAGATGCCCAATGAAGGGTCGGTTTTGGCGCGGGCTTCCGCGTAGGACCCGAGGATGTTAAAGCCAATCAGGTTTTCGCCCGACGATACCCTTTCCATCATGGTGCCGGTGGAGGACTGTACGGTCAAACCGCCTTTGGCAACATCGGCCAGGGTGGCGAAATAGTTCGGGTCCGCTTTGTAGTCCTGCACGGAAAGCATGAAACCCAGACCGGACTTTTCGATGTCATAGGTGGTGACTTTCTTTTTAAATTTGTCTGTCTGGCTGGCAATCAGTTTGGCCAGCGCGGCGTGCGAGTCCGGCACATCGCCCTGCGGGATCAGCCGCTTGTTATAGATGAAGACCACCGGTTCGTAAGTCGTGCCATAGGCTTTATCTTTCCATACCGCCCATTTCGGCAACTGCCCCTGTTCGGGAGAGACATATTCTTCGGCATAATCGACGGCCAGTTTCAGCGCGGTGTCCATCGAGGAACTCCACACCACGTCGCCGCTGGTGCCGCCCGCCGCCTGTTCGCTGATATAACGGTTGTACAGTTCGGTACTGTTCATATCGTTATATTCGACTTTAATGCCGGGATAGGTTTGCTCAAAGCCCTGAATTAACGGACCCGCCGCTTTGGTATCGGTGGTGGAATAAATCACCACTTTGCCTTCTTTTTTCGCGCCATCCACCAGCTTCTGATAGTCCGCCGGGTAACCTGCGGGTTGCTGCGCAATAGCCGGAGCAGAGGTTAATATTGCCATTGCAACCATGGACACGCCGATCTTTATAAGCATAGTTATATTCCTAATTGCATTTAACATACAAAGAATCAACATATAATCAACAACTATCCATAGGCAACGAAGTAATGTTATAAATTCCTGTTTTGGGAGGCCGGTCTATTTTTGGACGGTGAAAGGCAAAATTATTTGCCACACGAACGCGTCATCCCCATTATTATGGCTTAGCAGCAGGAGAACGGAATTGAATAGCCCATCATTGCCCATCGCCCCCGCGTTAGCCCGTCGGATCTGGCTACAGGCGCAATGCCTTGACCGGGAATCCCCTTTTGGCGACGGGCCGGAGGCGGTAAAGAATGCGATAAACCATCTGGGTTACGTGCAGATTGACACGATCAATGTCATTGAGCGCAGCCATCATCATATCTTGTTTACCCGCCTGCCGAACTACGCGCGTTCCGATCTGGAGCAGGCGCAGTCGGCGGATAAATCGGTATTCGAATATTGGACCCACGCGCTGGCCTACGTCCCCACGGAAGACTATCGTTTTTTCATGCCGGCGATGGCGCGCCACCGCGCCGCGCCGCAAGGTTCGTTCGCGGCGGTAGACCCCGCGGCGTATGCGGCGCTGTTAAAACGCATCCGCGCGGACGGCCCGCTGTCGATTCGCGATATTGACGAACAGCTGGTGGAGAAGACCCATCCCTGGGGCAGCCGCAAGCCGTCGAGGCAAGCGCTGCGCCTGGGTTTTTTCACCGGCGATCTGGCTATCAGCAAACGCTCGGGCATGCTTAAGAGCTATGAGCTGACGCAGCGCCATTTCGGCTGGCGACGCCGTCCGAGATGCGCCACCGAGGCGCAATTCGCCCAGTATCTCCTCGACCGCGCCATCCGGGCGCAGGGCATGGTGAGCCTTGACTCGATTTGCTTTGGCAACCTGAAGATGAAAGCGGCCATCGCCGGTTTGATTGAAACCGGCGTGCGCCGCAAGCGCCTGGTGCCGGTGCATATCGAAAATCATCACGCCGTCCAGCATTGGGTGAGGCCGGCAACGCTGGATGCCATCGCGCCCCTCGCGCCCGTCGACCCGCGGGTGCATATTTTATCCCCCTTCGATCCCCTGGTTATCCAGCGCAAGCGGCTGAATCTGTTTTTCGGCTACGAACACCGGTTCGAAGCCTACGTGCCCGCCGCCAAGCGCGTCCTGGGCTACTTCGCGCTGCCGGTGCTGGTGGGTGACGAGATCGCGGCCGTCCTCGATCTCAAGGCCGATCGCCGCGCGGGCAGGCTCGTGATGCAGCAATGGACCTGGGCCGCACGGGAGCGGTCAGGATTGAAGGAGGCCATCGAAGACGCGCTGACCCGCTTCGAACGCTTTCAAATGGCCTGAAAGCCGCCGGTTCAACGCCCTAAACTACCGGCAAAACGTTCGGCCAACCCCTGGCCCTGGAAGGCGTCGACCACATAATCGACAAAGACCCGGGTCTTGGCCGAAATCAGGCAGGGCGCCGGTTGCCGCCGGCGCCATCAGCGCTACGCTTGCCGGCCCGCATCCGCCAATTCGGCTGCGATATCGCGCAGCGCGCTTTCAAAGGCGTCGGCGGGCTGACCGCCCGATATCAGCCATTTTTCATTGATCACGATGGCGGGTACGGAATTGATGCCGCGGGACAGCCACAGCTGCTCCGCCTCGCGCACCTCTGCGGCGTAGCGCCCCGACGCCAGCACGTCCCGCGCCGCCGTCTCATCCAGCCCGGCGGAAACGGCAGCAGCAGCCAGCACGTCGGGGTCCGACACATTGGCGCCATCGGTAAAATTCGCTTTGAATAGCGCCAGTTTCAACGGCTGTTGCCGTCCCTGGGTCCCGGCCCAGTGCAGGAGCCGGTGAGCATCGAAGGTGTTATAGACGCGGCCATGTTCCGCCAGAGTAAACTCGAAACCGACACTGGCCGCCCGCGACCGGATCATGGCGCGATTGGCGGCGGATTGTTCCGCGGTAGAGCCATATTTCTCGGCAACATGCTCAGCCATATCCTGGCCCTCCGCCGGCATATCGGGGTTCAACTCGAAGGGTTGAAAAACGATTTCCGCCTGTACTTGATCGGTGGTCCGTGCCAATGCTTCTTGCAGACCGCGTAAGCCAATAATGCACCAAGGGCAGGCGACATCGGACACAAAGTCGATTTTGAGATGTTGAACCATTGGGTCCACTCCTTATTAAGCCATGGATAATACTAAATGATAGCGCACAAATAACAGCTTACCGGAGACTGCGGAAGCTTGCCGCGCGCGCAGGAATTTTTCTTCGGTACGCCCGGTAGCCAAGACATTGGCCCCTTCCGCCGCCAGGCACTTAACGGCGGCGAACCCCAGGCCATCGGTGCCGCCGGTGACGATGAAGGTTTTGCCTGCAAGTTCTAAATCCATATTCTCTCCATATCGATAGAAAATGTCTTGCGGCGCGGTAATCCTTACGGCGCCGCCGGTTCTACGGTAAATAGGAGACCATTATGTTGATAATGCAATCGAAAGATTAGCCGGCGCCGGCTTGTTATAGCTTCAACGACTCCTTGAAGATACGCCGCGCGATTGTCCGGATAGCCAGGAGTTTACCGCCCGGCATCAGCGGTGGCGGCCGTGGGATGAACGTAGTACCAGCAATAACGATAGCGCGATAATAACAGCGGCCAACAGCACGACGACATGGGCGCCAAATATATCCAGCGCCACCCCCCCGGCTAAAGCGCCGATGGCGATTGCGCCATTGAAGGCAACCACAAATAATGACAACGCGGCTTCGACGTCTCCCGTTTCACCCGCGGCTCGGAATACCCAGGTTTGCAGGAGAACCGGCAAGGCCGCATAACTCATACCCCAGGGGACCAGCAGTGCAATAACGGCAAATTTATACTGCGCAACGCCCCAAAGCATTATCATACTCAGGGTCAGTACGGTTAACGTGAGAATCAATGCGCCGCGTAATGACCGGGCCATTAAGCTGCCGATAGAGAAATTCCCTAATACTCCGGCAGCTCCATATAACAGCAGCAACGAGCTAATCCAGGACGCGGGAATACCGGAAACATCCTGTAAGTATGGCGTAATATAGGTATACGCCAGGAAGTTACCGGTCATCACCAGCGCGGTGGTAAAGAAAATAAACCGGATCTGTCCATGGTAAAAGGCATCAATGATGGCGCGTAAATTACCCGCGCTCTGCGACGGCAATGGGGGTAATACGATTAAAGCCGCTACGCAGACGACCAAACTGAGCAAGGATAGCGCGCCAAATGCGGCATGCCAGCCAAAATATTGGCCGATAAGCGTGCCTAAAGGAACCCCGAGCACGGCAGCCACCGCCAGCCCGCCCAATACCAGGGAAGTAGCCCTAACGGCCTGATGCTGCGGAACCAGGCGTATCGCCATTGCGGTTGCGATGGACCAAAACACGCCGATGGCCATGGCGACGATGATTCTGGCTAACAGCAATAAGGTAAAGGTGGTGGCGACGGCAGCCAGCGCGTTTCCCACCAGGCAAACGACCATCAAGCCGACCATAATCCATTTGCGGTCAAACCTGGCGGTCAGTACCGTCAACGGCCCGGCGGCGATCGCGACAAAAAGCGCAAATCCGGTGACCAGGAGGCCGGTCATGCCTAATGACAGATGTATCCCCGCGGCGATAGGCCCGAGCAGCCCAATCGGCAGCATTTCGGAACTGACAAAAGTAAAACAGCCGATAGCCAGGGCCAGGATCGCAATCCAGGTCTTAAGCGAAGCACCCGCGGGTGAGGTTTCAATTTTATCGAGATGTTGCGATACGATCGCTGGCGCTAGCTCATGCTTGCGCGCCGCTGGCGAGGCATTATTGGGCATTTTTATTCCTATGCTAAAATATAAAGACTGGCGGTGAAATGTATGGTATCCCCTTCATCGCAGGGGATAATCAAAGCAAATAGCTTTAGTCATGGTTATAAGGAGCCAATGTGTCAAATATTATTATTTGATGCATTGGGCTTATATTTCGCCCTAGTTAATTAACCTTCAATAAAATGCTATATTCCGATCCGCTGTAACCTTAATTACACAATAAACCGGCAGCGTCGCTTATTTAATGTGTGATGTTAATTCCCGAAAGACCGGCACAAGTATTAATCAAGGCATCTTGCAGCTCAATCTGGTGCGCGGCGGGATGAACCTCCCGCGGGCGTTGATGATAGAAATAGCCTCCGGAACCGGTGGCTAAAGGATCATCGCTCACCGCAAGCCAGACCTGGGTGCGATACGCCGCATCCAAATCATCATTGGCATCCGGCCCCCCCATCTTGGTGGCGACCCAACCTGGTTCCAAGGCATTGGAATAGATACCCGGCCAATAACGAGCCATGGCGAAAGCCAATAATACATCATGGAATTTTGTCTCGGAATAGGCCTGCGTGCCATCCCAAGACCTTTTCTGCCAGAGTAAATCATCCAGAACACCCTCGGTGCGTCGATGCAGCAACGAGCTGAGGTAGATTAAACGTTTGGGTTTTACCATCAGCGCGGTGAGGATATAGGGGGCCAACGTATTCACGGCAAAAAGCTGCGGCAGGCCATCTACCGTCTCAATACGCTTTGGTTCACGATAGCCGATGCCCGCATTATGGATCACCGCGTCAAAAGCCCCCAATTGGTTGACGCGTTCTGCCAGCGCGCGCGTCTCGGCAATACTGGATAAATCGCCGATAAGGACCGCGAGTGCGGATGGCAGCGCTTGGCGCGTTTCTTCAGCCCGGGCAGCATTTCTGGCATGTAACACCACCTGGTGACCTTCCGCCGCCAATAACCGGGCCGCCATTAACCCCAGACCGTCGGACGATCCGGTAATAAATACTCGTGCCATGGTTTTCTCCTCATTGTCAGGTTATCAGTGGATATTTACATATGACGGACATACCAAGCCGTGATTCCCACAATGGCAATAGGATTGACTTCCGGGCATGCCGCGATTGCCGTTCTGGTGATAATTTTGTGCTCCCCGGTCCTGTTTTGCGATAACCTGAAAATCATTTAACTAATGACGTTTAGGCATTAATGATGAGTTTCGATGAAAAAATACTCAATGGCATGGGCGTGTTGGCGGCCATCGTCGATACCGGCAGTTTCGCCAGGGCCGCGGAAACATTAAATATGTCACAGTCAGGCATCAGTCGTTCTATAGCCCGCCTTGAAGCCCGGTTAGGTATTCGTTTACTGGATCGCACCACCCGGTCGGTCGCGCTTACGGATGAAGGACGCCGGTTTTATGAACAAGTCATTCCCCTATTAAGGGGCTTGGAAGAAGCTGCCGCCACGGCATCGGGAAGCACGACGATGATACGCGGCCGCCTGCGCGTTAATGTCGATCCTTTCTTCTCAAGTCTTATTTTGGGTCCCCGTCTGGGAACATTTATCGACGATCACCCGCAACTACAGCTTGAATTAGCGACGCGGGATCGGCTGGGAGATATGGTTGCCGACGGGTTTGATCTGGCCATTCGTTTCGATGAGCCCCGCATGTCCAACTTAGTCGCCCGCAAACTATTAGAAACCCGGATCGTTACCGTTGCGGCGCCGTCATATATTAAGCGGCACGGCCGGCCGCAAACCCCGCAGGAGCTGGCAGGACATGTTTGTATTGAGTTCCGTAATCCGGAAACCGGGCGGCCCTTTGTGTGGGAGTTTTACCGCCAGGGTGAAAGGGTGGCGATCAATACCCGGGGACGATTGACGGTTAATGACGTGCAAACGATGCTTAGCGTCTGCCTGGCCGGATATGGCGTGGCCCAGATAATGGAACTAGGAGCGGAAGCGATGCTGGCGAAGGGCCGCTTCATTGACTTATTCCCCGACTGGCGGGATGACCGCTTTCCCTTATTTGCCGTCTACCCTTCCCGCCATTATTTGCCGGCGAAAACCCGCGCATTTCTTGACTTCGTTATCTCCATCGCCCCCTCCGCCGGGATGATATTCCCGATAGGCTGATGGCCGGGCACGCCCCGGCACACGGCGCGCCGCCGCCTCGTTGCCGAAATGCGTTGCCGGATTTCAGCCATTTAGTCAAACTGAACGGGAAAAACAACCTGGAGACACCGTTATGCCGAAACTGAACAAAGTCAATTTAACCGCGGCCTTTGCCACCTTTACTGAAACATGGAGTCCGCGCATTGGCGGGGATATCAATGAATTCCAGATCAAATTGGCAAAATTGGAGGGGGAGTTCAACTGGCATCACCATGATAATGAAGATGAACTGTTTTTAGTCACTCGCGGACGTTTGCGTATGCAGTTGCGCGCGGAAAACGGCGGCGACGTGGTGCTTGAACCCGGCGAGTATATGATCGTGCCGCACGGCGTTGAACATTGCCCAAAAGCGGAACCTACCTGCGAAGTGGTGTTGCTGGAGCGCAACAGCACCGTGAATACCGGCAACGTTGAGAATGAACGCACGATACGCGATTTAAACCGCATTTAAGAATGGACGGGTAATATCGCCCGCCCTTTGCTACGTGCGCCCGGCGTTGATGCGAAACTTATCCGCAGCCATCCAAGGTGGAGTAGACCTTAATCTATCCCGCTTCTCTCGCCCCTAAACAGAACAACCGCTGCTTTATGCCGATAATGTTAGGTAAAGCCGCCGCCATACCGGTTTCACCCCCCTTTCCCGGCGTCCAGCAGCGCGCTGAGCTTGACGCGATACCGCTCGCATATCGTGCAAGGTGAAATGGTGGAGGCGACCATGCCCGCCGAAGACGCGTTTGTGGTGCCGTTTCAACTTCTCGACCCTCCCCCATTTCACCCTCACACACCTAGGGTTCGTCATCATCAGCGCTGATAAAAGGGTGGGATATCGCTATCCCACCCGCTTTGTAATGACGCTATAGCTGTTACAGCGGACGCTGATGAGTAAGGACTTGACGGGGTTGCGTACGGCGACCCAGCATGCCCATTACGCCGGCCAGGATGGCTTCGACAATCAACATAAAGAAAGTGAACCAGCTGGCTTTAGCGGTCGCGGCCGCAGCTTTTTCACTGGCTTCCCGGGCTTTTTGCTCCGCCTGCTGTTTCAGTTGTTCATATTGAACGCGGGCTTGCTGATAGCTTTTTTCCGTTTGGCTGACAATCTGCTCGGCTTCCTGATCGCTCTTACCGGTTCGCGCTTTAATGATGTTTTTCAACGCATCACGGTCGGCGGCCTGGAAGGTATCTTCATTACGCTGGATCAGGTTTTTAATAAAATTAACGACATCGGTATCAGCCGTCTGCGGATGATTTGCGGTATCGGCCGCCTGGTTTTGCGCGTTATTTGCCTCGTTCTGCGCTTTATTTTGCAGATTCTCCGGCTGCAATTCTGGCTTACCCGTCTGGCGCAATGTGGTTTCCAGTTCATTTTGCAGGCTGTCGAGATTAATATTATTTTCCGCCAGTTTATCTTTAACCGTTTGCGTTACCGAGGGCGCCGCGGCGGATACTCCATTGCCTACTATTTGTAACCCCGATCCCATAACGCTCATTGCTCCGCTCATGACGTGATTGACCACCACCAGCAGGAACCAGGCGCAAATCAGGGTATTGACGCCGAACATCAACAGGCCGTGCAGGGCCCCTTCGCGCTGGGCCAGACGACCGCTGGCATAAGCGCCCGCCGCGATGGATATCAACATGCTGACGCCGGTCCAGATGGCCGCGCCTGTTCCTAAGCCATCAAGGGGATTCTGTTCTTTTAGCGGATCGATGGTGCTGGCACCTACGGCGGTACCCAATATGGCCAGCAGTAAATAGACCACCATTGAAATAATGACACCGGCAAAAATAGCGCTCCATGAAATACGTTTCAGCGGAATACCATTCACCGGTTCAACCAATGTTTCACTGTATGTTCCTGTTCCAGTGGTTGAATTTTCGATCATGTTGTAATCTCCATTTATCGCCAGACTTGTCATCGTAAAACGCAGTAAAACCAAAACAAAAATATGCGCCCTGTCGCTAATGGCAGTATTTAATAGCAACCTAACATTAGCTTAAGTAATATTAGTCACAGAATGCAAAATGCACCAACAAATCTTTACATAATGTAATTTCGGCATAAAAAAGCCACAAAAAACCAATAATAATCATTTGGTTATACCATGGCATTAAATTGCACCGCGGCTCCAGGCACGCCGGTAAAAGTGAGGTAATTATCATATTTATATTAGCCATACTGAAGAAGCTGAGTCAATTTGTCGCAAACCGCAGGGCTTCTATCTTACGCGCCAGCTGACGGACAGGAAGGCCCACATTATCGTCAATCGCGCGCCATGGCTGGCTACGCCGTGAAAGTCTTCGATAATGTCGCCGGCAGCCGGCTAATATGACTATGGGGTAAGCGGGGGATCAGAAAAGGGACGCCTGGCTTGGACTATCCGGCCCATTGCCGTCGTCAGGCCGATTGCCGACGAGCTTAAGGAACGCCCCTTGGCCGACTTGTACCTGGTTCAACCCACCGCGTTGAGCGAGCGCGACATACAGCGCAATGGCATAGGCCTGGCAGTTAATCGACTTCACCGGATTAAATTCAATATCAGTAAACGCCCCATAGCCGGCCAGATTATCCACCAGAGACGGATTCTGCATCAGCGCGGTGATATAAAGCCAGTCGTAGAACGCGGTTCGAGGAACCGGCGGCCAGTCCTGATCGTCGAAATGAAACTTTACCAGCCGACCAGAATTGCGCAGGCGAACGTCCCGTTTGGCTTCTGATGAGGTGCCGGCATAAAGATCAATATAGGGGCCGCCGTTTTCAAAGACCTTACTTCCCTGAAATGCGCACTCAACGCTAATTCCGTGCGGATAATCCTGCGTCTTCAGCATAAGGTTGAAAGCGCTGAGCTGCGTACCCAATTTTTCCGTTGATTTGCTGGAAACCTCGAGAATGTTATCAACACCGAGGCCCTGACGAGCAGCTTGGTGTAATGATGCGATTGACAGCTGTTTACGTGAAACGGACAGCCCGGGGAACCAATCAAAGACGACATTCTCAGTGCGTACAAGCAATTCCCCTTTCGGGTTTGCGATAAATACCGGTCGTTGCGCCATAGGCTTAAATTCTCCAGGTCCCGCTATAACGACGGGAACCAAATGGCCCGGCGCCCGGTGGATACACTTTCCATTTTCGTGAACCGATCGTCTCGGCGCACGCAGCTTGCGCCTCGGCGCTTTCAAACGCGAACCCCTCAATGAATTTTGCTTCGATAGTATCGAAAACCAGAACTTCGCCCTGGGGGTCGGTAGGGTCGTAGTCATTGAGTTGCTGTTCCTCCCGGGACGGGCCGCCTTGCGCAGGGGTGAACATGTCGTGAAAAGCGTCGATAGTCGTAAGCGTCGCCAACGAACGTCCCAATATCCTGCGGTCTGCCGCGTTATGCCGGCAGAACCCGCATTTTTTCTCCCACAGGATGGCGGGATCAAGAAGCAGGACCACCCAATACTCGCCGGGATTTAACATCCGGTATTTGTAAAACATCTTGTAGTTTGGAAAAGCTATAGACAGTGAAACCGCGCCGGGGTAGCCATCAAGGCGCAGCGGATCGTTAAGGTGCGGGTTAAGGCCAGTCGCCCGCGCTTTATCTATCGGGCACAGCCCATGTTCGAGAATCGATTTCAAATTACTGGCGCGTGTGAAATGAGCCAGCAACGGTATTTTCTTGCCCAAAGCGGCTTTTCCGATCGCAGCGCGTAACATTTGATCCGCGGATTGCGGCGGGGTGAGGAAGTTAGTCATAACCCTGGCGGTAACGGACGTCCGCCGCCTTCGGCCATTGGTAAAAAGAGCGCCGCCCGGGGAACTTATTTCTGCTGCCGCTTGCGGTCGCGGCGCGGTTTCGTCCATGAACTCCCGCCATAATCCGATCTCGGCGATACCGCGCCAATCGGTGCCGGGCCGCCCGAAACAAAAGATACGGCCGAGAAGATCCCCGCCGCCTATATCGCTGATGCTCTGCTCGAAAATGGCTTTCAGTCCGGGGGTTTTCAGGCGCATAAGGACTTCCCCCAGAAATATGCCATAGTCATCCATCGCCGCGTTAAGTTTATCCTCAATGGCCTGGTTGATGCTCCGATCCGCATGAACCGGGAATAAGCGGAAATCAGTACATTTGATTGCGGCCGGCGGTTTGACCCTGCCGCTGTCATGCAGCAGTTTTTCGAGCCTTGCATGATGGGACGCGTATATCTTTTGCATTTCGTCATCAGCGGACAATACGCTTTCACGTTCCAGCCGGCGCTGGGCGTCCTCCAGCGATTTTTCGATGTACAGCCGTTCTGTTTCACACGCGAGCAATAACGGCGACGTCGCAGTCTGAACTGCCCGCTGGAACGAAACCCGATCGTCCAGTTCATTTAAAAACAGCGCGACCGAACTCAGTATCCCCGGTGTTTCAGGCGGCTTCGGCTGCTCGATGTTTTTTTTATCGGCCATCGCCGGGACGGTTCGGTTCGCTATGGGTGGCGGGCTGACACGGAGTAGCGGCGGTCTGGCAACCGCAGGCGCAGGCGGCGGCGCAAGAATTACCGTGGATACCGCTGGGGGCTTAAAACTCCCGCCGGCTGCGGGTTTAGGGGCGGCTGGCTCAGGCGGCTTGATCAAATAAAACATAACCCAGATAACCAATAACTGGACAATGATCAGCGGGGGCCAGAATAAATTTACGAGCGTAAGTGCCGTCCAGATGAGGCTTGCCGCCATCAACCGCTTGGGCGCGATAAACCGCGTCAGGATCAAAGTTATAATAATCGTCAATTGATAAAACAGTACCGCCACGCGTCACCCCGTCTGGACAATCCGTTTCCGGAAATAATCTTTTATTTTTATCGCCGCCGTCCAAAAACAGATTAACAATCCGGGTTTTGGTACCCGTGCGGCGTCATAGTTTACCTTATGGTATTGAGCCACAAGATTATCTTTTTTGTAGTGATGGGAAACAAACAATAAGCGCAATCCAATCCTTGGAAGGTGCAAAAAGCCAGCGTTTCGCTATGCTGCCCCGTCGCCATGGACTTAATGCGGCGGTTTATCTGGTGTAGTGTGATGGCGAAGCCTGAGGGGGAGAAGCATGCATCCTATGCTTGGGCGCTGGGGGAGCAATGGATTGATTGATATTGACTTTTTGGAGCGGGTGAAGGGAATCGAACCCTCGTATGCAGCTTGGGAAGCTGCCGTTCTACCATTGAACTACACCCGCACTACGCCCGCACTGGGTTGATGGGGAAAGTGCGAGAGGCATTATAACCTTCTGCCGGTGGCTGGCAAGCGGTGCGGTGATTAACTGCGTGAGTTTTAAGCAATTATCCACCGATATAAAAAAGCCCGCCGGGGTTGACGCCGGGCGGGCAGGTTTATTGCTGTCTCTGGCTTATTTCTGCGGGCGCAGCGCCGGGAACAGGATCACATCGCGAATGGTATGGCTGTTGGTAAACAGCATAATCATGCGGTCGATGCCTACGCCAAGGCCGGCGGTCGGCGGCATGCCGTGCTCCAGCGCAATCACGTAGTCTTCGTCATAGAACATGGCTTCGTCGTCGCCGGCGTCCTTGGCCTGGACCTGTTCGGCAAAACGCGCCGCCTGGTCTTGCGCATCGTTCAGCTCGGAGAAGCCGTTGCCGATTTCTCGCCCACCGATAAAGAACTCGAAACGGTCGGTGAAGAACGGGTTTTTATCGTTGCGGCGCGCCAGCGGCGATACCTCGGCCGGATATTCGGTGATAAAGGTCGGCTGGATCAGATGGCTTTCCGCGGTCTCTTCAAAAATCTCGGTCTGGATACGGCCCAGTCCCCAGCTTTTCTCGATCTTGATGCCCAGAGATTCGGCGATGGCGCTGGCCTTGGCCAGGTCGTCCAGGTCGCCGGCCGCGGTTTCCGGACGGTAATGGCAGATGGCCTGGCGCATGGTGAGCTGGGTAAACGGCTTGCCGAAATCAAAGGTCTGATCGCCATACTGCACCACGCTGCTGCCCAGCACCCGTTCGGTCAGGGTGCGGAACAGGTCTTCCACCAGCACGATCAGGTCGCGATAATCCGCATAGGCCATATAGAGTTCCATCATGGTGAACTCAGGGTTATGGCGCGGCGAAATACCTTCGTTGCGAAAGTTGCGGTTGATTTCAAATACCCGCTCGAAACCGCCGACCACCAGGCGCTTGAGATAAAGCTCCGGCGCGATGCGCAGGAACATATCGATATCCAGCGCATTATGGTGGGTCACGAACGGACGGGCGGCGGCGCCCCCGGGGATGCTTTGCATCATCGGGGTTTCCACTTCCATAAAGCCTTTGTCCACCATAAAGCGGCGGATTTCCACCATGATCTGCGAGCGCACTTTGAAAGTGTGGCGGGATTCGCCGTTGGCGATAAGATCCAGATAACGCTGGCGGTAGCGGGTTTCCTGATCGGCCAGGCCGTGGAATTTATCCGGCAGCGGGCGCATGGCTTTGGTCAGCAGACGAATCTCGGTGCAATGGATCGATAATTCGCCGGTGCGGGTTTTGAAAACCCGGCCGCGGGCGCCGAGAATATCCCCCAGATCCCATTTTTTGAACTGTTCGTTGTAAACGCCTTCCGCCAGCTCGTCGCGGGCGACATAAAGCTGGATATTGCCGCCCACGTCCTGGAGATTGGCGAACGAGGCTTTACCCATGATACGACGGGTCATCATGCGGCCGGCGACGCTGACTTCCACCCCCAGGGCCTCAAGCTCTTCGGCGGACTTACCGTCATAGGCGGCATGGAGCTTGTCGGAGGTGGTGTCGCGCCGAAAATCGTTCGGGAACGCATTACCCGACTCGCGCAGCTGCGCCAGCTTTTCGCGGCGGGCGGTCAATTCGTTATTTAAATCCAGCGCCTGGGGGGCACCTTCCTGTGATTGTGATTCAGACATCTTGGTTCCTCATAACCCGGCTTTAAGACTTGCTTC